>JABJCP010000035.1 GCA_018668595.1 Candidatus Woesearchaeota archaeon | reverse complement strand
ATTACATAAATTTTTATTCCTGAACATTATTTTTATAGGTTATAGTTTTAAGATTAAATAATAGATACTTTTATAATATATAAATTTATATTTAAAGTATTAGTGAGGTAAACTAAAATGGCAGCAACTCCAAAAAAACAACAAAAAGTTAGACTTGATTATAATATTGACAAACAGATTTATGATGACTTCGTAAGAAGCAGTAGCAAAAAAGGTTATGCTCCAAACGTCATTGTAGAACGACTTATGAAAAAATTTAACGAAACTGGACAATTTTAAACAATCAGAATATTATTTTTTTGTATCTTTTTTAGAAAATTACAATTAATAATAGAGATCGTATTATTTACTTATTATAAAATAAGTTAACTATGTTTTTATGTTTAATAGAAAAAAAGATACTGTTCTTCCTATTTAAGAATAATCTTCTACATTAACAATATTAATACCTGCATCTAAAAACATTTTTTCAAAAGGATAAAGTTTACCTTCTTTTACAGCCAAACATCGACGAGAAAAATGAATTAAAATTTTAGTTTCATTATTTTCATTACTTTTTTCTTTATGTAGGAAAATAGGAAATGCAGAACAAGTATTTGAACGATTAGTACTGGTGTGAATTTTACATTTGAATGTATTTTGATCTAAACTAGGACAGGGTTGATTTGGGGTTCCCATGAATAATGAATAAGAATAACCTTTTTTTACTTCTTCTGAATTTGGTTCTAATTTTTTTAAAATCTCTTTTTTAATTAATTTATCTTTTCTATTTTGTGTTACTGTATCAACTTCAGAATCTTTTAATTTCAAATAACCTTTTCTACAACAATAAGCTTTACAGTCATGGATGCAAAAGTTACTAATTGCATTTTGTGCTTTGTTTGTAATAGTTTTTGCAATCTCCTCTTTAGACAATTTGGATGAATTATTTTTAGTCATAACCATAGAATAATGCTTCTTAATATATTAAATCTCTCTAAAAAAGTAAACAAAATAGAATAAAAATAAAAAATTTAATTTACAAATAATCTGCTTCATTAATTTTAAACGATTTATCATGAGGCAATAAGTATGCTAAAGATCTAGGTTTTCCACGAACTGCAGCAGCATTATTAGTATGCCCCCAACCACCAACAAAAGCAATTATTTTTCCAGGATTAAATTTTTTTATTTTAGAAATTTCTTTATACATGTGCGCGTCTCTTTCTTTTATGTAACCATTACTGATTGTTGTAACACAAAGATCGCCTAAAAGATTACTATAAAAAATTGAATCCAATTGTTGCTGTCTAAATTTATTTCTTTCTCTACTATTCAAAATACGATTAATTCTTGCAACTTTCCAACGCATCATTCTAGTATTCCAATAAGTTCCAAGACTTTGTTCTATAGACTTATGCTCTTGTTTCAAAATATGAGGTAAGTCAACACCAATTACAGGAACATTATGATCTGCGCCATATTTATCACAAACTCTCCACTCAAAAGGACTATACGGAGTTCTACTGAGTAATTTATCAATACTCTCTTCATCAACTTGTTTAATCTTCATGATTTTCCTAAGTTCGTCTATAACTTTTCGACTATATTCTCGTCTAGCAGGAGATGATTCTAAAGTAATAATATCTGGCTTAACATGATTAAGCATTTTCTCCAGACGTTCTTCTCCTTTAGGATCAATATGCATAGTTCCAATTAGAATAACTTGGGATGGACTAAGATCGAATTTGATTACCTTTTTACCATATAATCTACTGTTCATATTTTTTCAACTCCCTACCCCCTCAAATCATAGCTTAGCAAGAGTTATTTATAATATTTACTGCTAAATAATTGTTTTGAAGAGGTATCTGTATAAATTTTTAATAATGTAGTAAGAAATAATATTAATTAAATTATAAACTATTTTAATAGAAAATACGCGAAAACCTAGAATTTATACTTTTTCTTTATATCTGTGCGCCAAATTATTCGCTCAATACTTGGCTTTTTACCTCTAATTAAATCAAGAAATGATCTGCGTTCTTTTTCCATTTTAAGCAAATCATCAAGGTTGTATAATTTAAGACCCTTTGTATCTGCATACTCTATTGCACGATCATTAAAGTATTGATTAGTAATAAGTTCAGCACGCCTCATTGGAACTTTAATTAATTCAATTGCGGCATAAAACTTAGCAACTTCATCTAAAGAAACTTTATTGCCAGGTTTTCTGTATTTGCATTCAATATAATGATCATAAAAAATTGCTTTGTACATAACATCAATTTGAACATGCATCGACTTACCATTATTATTAGGAATTTTAACATATGTATCATGTCTTATTTTTCTTTTGCCTAAATCTTTGTAAAGATTAGCTACATAAATCTCGAACTTTTTACCCATAATATTATTTCTAGAGCTAATTTTACTTTTAGAAGATTTTTCTTGTTTCTTAGCTTTTTTCTTAAACATATAAATTAGTAAACACCCAACAATTTAAAAAGTTTCTTGAAAAAAATCGGATAAAATTCGACTAGATTCGAATGTCCTAGGGAAGTGACATAAAAAATTTTATAAAAAACAATTATACTTAATAAACTACATTACAAGATATAATGAGATATATACTCTTGTTAATGTTGATTTAGTTTAAATAAATTATATCGTTTAAGTAAGCGCGTTTATGGATTTAATTTAGGGTGATAATATGAAAGTTAATGATAAACATTATCGTACAGTCTGGATGGAAGGATCAAATGTTAAACTTATTGAACAAAATCTTCTACCCTTCGAGTTTGAAATTTATACTGCAGATGATTACATTGATACTTGTGCAGCAATACAATCAATGCAAGTCAGAGGAGCAGGAGCAATAGGGGCAACTGCAGGATATGCAATGGCACAAGCATTTTTAGAATCCCTCGATACTGGCGCGACAAAATTTTGGAATGAAGTTGAACAAGCAAAAAAAACTATTGAATCTACACGACCCACTGCACAAAATTTATTCTATGCGACAAACAGAGTATTTGACGCAGGTAAACAAGAAAATAATATTGAAGATTCTGTTCGAGTTGCTGTTGAACAAGCACAAAAAATTGCTGATGAAGACGCAGCAGCATGTAAAAAAATAGGAGAATATGGCGCAGAACTAATTAAATTAGGATTTAGAATTGGAACTCACTGCAATGCAGGATGGTTAGCATTTGTAGATAATGGTAGCGCATTATCTCCAATATACGTCGCACATAGAAACGGAATTGAATTAACTGTTTATGCAGATGAAACTAGACCTAGAAGCCAAGGTGCACGTTTAACTGCGTGGGAATTATATAATGAAAACGTAAATCATTTTATTGTACCTGATAATGCAATGCCTTACTTAATGTCTCGAGGAGAAATAGATATGTTTATTGTAGGATCTGATAGAATCGCTGCAAATGGAGATGTTGCAAATAAGATAGGAACAATGGGAAAAGCAATTGCTGCAAAAAGATTTGGAGTTCCATTCTATGTTGCAGCACCAACATCAACAATAGATTTGAATTGTTCGAGTGGATCAAAGATTCCTATTGAACAAAGAAGTCAAGACGAAGTATTGTATCAAACAGGAATTGATGAAGACGGATTTATTCAAAAAATACTTGTTTGTTCTCCGGGATCAAAAGCAATCAATCCAGCATTTGATATAACTCCTGCTGAACTTATTACGGGAATAATAACTGAGAAAGGAATTGTAAAACCGAATGTTGATGAAATTAAGAATTTGTTTTCTTGAATTTACAGAGTCTCTTTTTTGTATTTATTATTTTTTATAAAAAAAATAATTATATAATGCCTAATCTTTTCAACCATTTTTTCCAAACAGTTTCTAAGTTTAAATTTTTTATTTCTTCTTTAGAATACCAACCTAATGATTTAACTTCATCAGGTTTTGCTTTTGGTTCACCAGTAGTTTCGCACTCAAACAAATACCAATAATGAATTCCGACACCTTTACTACAAGGTTCTCCAGAATCAATCTCTTCAATTAATTTTTTGTATGTTAAAACGTTAAGATTGCTTTCTTCTTTAACTTCTCTAATTAATGCTTCTTGAGGTTGTTCTCCCTCATCAATATGGCCTGCTATTCCTGCAAAACCATAAGGAGGTTTCATTCTATCCATAAGAAGATATTTTCCATCTCGTTTGATTATTGCTCCGACTGAAAAATGCATATCTTCTCCAGAATCTGTTTTTTCGAGTTTAGGAATCCCTGCCATGTTCACATATGGATTGATTTAAGTTATAAAGTTTTTGGAACTAGAGTATGAAAATATATATAAATTAACAAATAACTATTAATTGTAATAAATTTAATAAAACTATTAATAAAAACAATATAGGGGGAGAATTTCAATGACTGAATTTAACAATAAAAAACCACTGACTAAAGTCAGCGGTATTCATTACAAAAAGAATATTGATAACATTGTTTCAAAAAACGAGGTAACTTCTTTTTGTAATATTACAAAATTATTTAAAGAAAAAAAAACAGGATGTGGAATGGCAGAATGTTTTACACCACTCGAAGAACAAGAAAATATTAATAAAACAAATTATATTCAACTAATTCATGATTGTTCTATTCGAGAATTAATAGTTCCTTCATTATATAGACAGTTAACTGAAAAAGGTAGAAAAAATGTTGAAGATGTATTTGAAAATAAACTTGAAGAAAAATTAGATTATTTTCTTGGTGTTACTCAAAAACTAAGATTACTCAATCCAGATCTTAGTGAAATGGATGCTTTTATTTACGAAGCTGCAGATTGTATTTGGGCTATGAACAAAGATTTGAAACCTAAGATGGAAGAATTTGCTATGAAAGAGCAAATTTCGACTGGAGCCATATGTGTTTTGGGTGCAATTTATCTTGTTGAACAAGCAATAGAAAAAGGAACTTTATTTGCTAATCCTAAGGGAAGTCCTCGTGACTCTTGTTATTTGCAGTATATTGGACAGTAAAATATCTTAATTACCTTAATTTTTTTGTTTATTTACCCCTCTGTAGTGACTATGAATAGAAAACCTTATATATTAGTTCTAAACTTGTCAATATACTATGAAAACTAGCTATGCAATACTTGTAAATCCTGTTTCAGGCGTATATGATCCAAGTAAAAAAAGAGCAGCATTAATACAATCTGCAAGAATTCTAGATAATTGTGAAATATTTGGATTGAACACACGTTCAAAAGCTGAGTTTTGTGAACTAGCTCACGATTTAAGCAAGTGTGTTGAAACACTAGTTGTCGCAGGAGGCGATGGAACATTTTCAGATGTTATGAATTCAGTTGGGTCTGATGCTCAACTAGGATATATTCCTATGGGCTCAGGAAATTTATTAGGATGGAATTTAGGTTATAAACCTGGACGTGAAAAAGGATTAGAACGTGCAGCCCTGCAAATAAGAAATGGATCTACTCAATTTATTGATGTAATTTTATACAATGACTCAATAAAAACAATGGTTAATGGAATTGGATTTGAAGCATTCGCCATAAAAAGAAGTGAAGAACAAAGAGGAATTGGAACTTGTGAACAAAATAAAGGTTTGCAAAAAAGTAAATCAACTGGCGGACTTTTAAAATATGTTAGAGCAACTGCGAGTGCTTTTTTTGATTATGCGCACACAGCAGCAATTCAATTAAGTTTCGACGGTGAAACAATCGAAACAGATAGATTTTATTCAGCAACAATTTCAAAATATCCTAAACACACTCATAATGCGAGTGTTATGCCTGGCGCAAGATTAGATGATGGAAAACTTCACATGCTAACATTAAATAAAAACTTGGCGTTAACAATTAAAGATGTTGGTTTAGCAGTAACTCTTGGAATGGTGCCTGCCAATTATGTTAGTTCAAAAGAACTTAGTTTATCAACAGATCAACCAATACCTGTTCACCTCGACGGAAATTACATAGGCGACGAATCTGAAATTAATTTTAAAGTATTGCCTGGAGAATTAAGATTAGTTTGTTAGATTTTAGATCGCATTTAATCTATTATTTATTTAAAATTTCGACAGAGATTTTAATTGAGTTTAATACCTCTACCTTTAGGTCGAAATTTTCAAGAATTAAAATTTGGACAATCAATAAATGAGCTCAGTAATACCTCGCTTTCTTTTAGGTCGAGGATAGAACGAATCTAAATTTAAGCGTCCAAATTTTAATTATTTTAAGAATTAATTTATTAATTTGTTTTATTAGTTTACTATTTTTACTCAATTAAACTTATTTTTTTTCTAAATTGACTGCTTCGTTTTTCTAAATCATCTTCTGATGGTCTTGACTCGAGTAATGCATCAATAGTATCTTGTTTTAATCCACTCATCTCGTGACCATAACTAACTCTTGTTAAAGTCATTTCTTTAATATATTTTAATGCACTTTCTTCTTTTAATGGTTCGAGTTTTTCTAATGCAGATTCTTGTTGAGATAATAAAACTCCATACTCTCCAATAAATGTATGCAAAATGTTTAAATCCCTAACATATTCTTGACCCTCGACGACCAAAATGATAATATCTGCTTTCCCGAAAATATTTACTTGTGCTTTTTCAATCATGCATTTATGTCTGTCAGTGACTTGTTCACCAAATGCGTTTTCATCCTCAAAATTTGCTCTAGCAGGATATAATTTCATTAATTCATCTAACATTATTGAGAAAGAATATCTAATTCTTTTTTGTTCATCTATTGAATAAGGTTCATTTGAGTTCATTTAAATCAGCTTTTATTTTTTAATTTTATTAAATATGTTTAGTATAGAAAAAAATTGAAAAAATTTAAAAGTTATTTTATGCATTATTGGTGATTGTCACCCATGTGAATTCTTCTGTGGTATTGGGTGTCTTTTGCAAATTGATCTCCACCATTTTGCCTATGCTCATTAACAGGTAATCGACTATCAGGTTGGTTAGCATAAAAAAACATTTTTTCCATGGTTGGCCCTACAATTCGGGTAACTGCGTTGTATAACTTATGCTCTGCGTTTAGAGCTAACTCTTTAACTGTTTTTCCTAATTCTTTTACATCCATATTTCTCGCCCTCGTGTATTTCAATTATTTGTATATTAATTATTTATCTCAACTATTCACTTATTTCAGATAATAATATTTCTAAATTAATATTAATTTAAAAAACTTATTGATGTTAAATGCGTGTGAAACGTAAAACACCAATTTAATGTCTAATCATGCATAAATTTACGCATAAATTCAGCAGCATCTCTTGCTCCCCAAACTTCAATATCTAATTTATCATGATATTCTACAGGATTTTGTCCTAAATTTGCCAATGCAAAAAACATAGCAGGAAGAACTGTTCCCAAGTCTTTTATGTAAAAATCTGTAGGATTTTGACTATGAAATTCTGCCATTAAATCTCCTTTAACATCTCCAGTTTCTCGCACATAAGCTAATGCGCTCCATGCAAGATGGTTGGAATTTAAAACGTGCATCATCTCCTCACTGCTTAGATCTTCAAAACAAGAGTCTAAAAATCCTAAAACATCTTTTTCAGAATAATTAATTTTTCCCTTTGCACCAAAATAACCACTAATTGATTTTGAGAATGAAAGTGCTGCAAGTTCATTGCTATATCGAGTCATCTCGTCTAGATCTTTGTATTTTACAAAATTTGGATTGAAAACTTTATCTTTATCTCTTGCAGTTGTTGGAATTTTTAAAATTTCTTTTGCACGATCTGATAAATCGGAAACTAAAATAGGACCTTCATCACCTTTAAATCTATAAATGAATGTGCCTATATCTGTTTTTTTTGAAGTTTCAGATTCAACAATAGGATTACCCGATAATGTTACTAATTCGTGCTTTTCATGAGTAGGAGTTCCTCCTCTGAATGCATAATCTTCTGGTTTGTCAAGCTTTGCTTTTTCTCCAGCATACCAAATCTTATGGCTTGCACTAGCAGGAATTGCTATGTTTTTCATTAAATGCGCATATAAAAATCTGCCAGTTGCAGGAGCACTTACTGCTTTTCGAACAGGATATTTTCGGATCATTTTAAGTATACTTTATAAGAACTAATATATAAGGCTTTTGGTCATTTATCACTATCTAGTGATTAAATATTTTTATTTTACTGTTGGGAAAATCTCATAAAAACCCAATTTACCAGATTCATTAACATACAAAAAACTACAATGAGGATCTTCTCCTTTTTTCAAATGCATAAAAAAACCCTTTTGATCAGAAAAATCAACAGTTCTTTGAAATTTATCAAAATCTGTTTCAGAAAAGTTGTATTTCTCACCATTAAATGTGACTTGATAAAAACGTTTATTAAATAAAGATCTGATATAAATTGCTTCTTCAACATTATCAAGAAGTTTTCTTCCAGTAGTTTCAATACCTTTACTTTTTAATTCATATGCATTAAGAATATTTCCATCTAAGTCTTTCGCTAACACGTTTTTTCCACTCCATTCAAGAAATGTATTTGAACCTGCATATTTTTCTCCGATATAAAATCCTTTTTTTAATTCACTTCCATCAATATGATCAAATCTAAAATATCCACCACCATTAATAATTCCTTTAGTTTTTCCTTTCAAATAAATTTTTCTTCCAAGCGAAGGAATTAAATTAGGACTCTTTAACCAAAGATCAAAAAGATATTCTTTAGCTAAATTTGTATTAACACAAGTTCTATGATATGTGAATTTTCTTTTTACAGACTCAACTTTTGCTACTTGATCTCTTCGTTTACCTTCTTGCGTAAGAGGAATAAATTTTGCTTCATCGTCGAAGAAAAATGTATCTCCTTTATCAAAAAGAATAAAAACATACTTTCCAACATTATTTGATCCTAAAAAATAATTGTTTCGTCCAAAAGTTAGTTTAGCAGAATTAGGAACTTTCTTAATTCCAACACCCATGCAATTTTCAAAAATATTTCTTGATATTTCTTTTGTATCAAAAACTTTTTCAAGAGAAAAAATGCCTTTAGAATCTAAAACAGGTCTTTTCGATTTTTTAATTTTAGTTCCTTTCATTTTATTCAAAGACCAATCAATAGTAAATTCATCAAATCTCTCTATACAAATTTTAGCATCCATCTCTAAATTTAAATAATTAGGTATTTCTTCTTTTTTTATTGTAAATTTTTTTATATTAACTTGATTTCCAAAAAAAGAACAAACATATTTGATATACATGTTTGATCCTGCACTTTCAAATGCAGGTTTGATTTTAGCTTCAATATTACCGTCCAAGATCACAAAAGGTTTTTTTAAATCTTTATGAATTAGTTTTCTAAGTAACAAATCAAAAACTTCATCAGATTCTTCAGGAAAACCTGTATAATCTGTATGTTTAAACACATATGAATCCATGGTATGCACTGCTTTGAGTCTATTAAGCCTAGTTGAATACATATCAATCATTCGTTCTAATCCAGTTTTATTATTCATGAATATAGGTTTCACATACTAATTTTTAAGAGTTTTGGTTGATATAAATGATGGAGAACACACATAGAATTAATAAATTTTAAAAGCTACAATTATTCATAAATTTTCTAGTTTACCCTCCAGATTTTGTGCATTAAGTTTAATATAAGAGGTAGAAGCATATTTTTTAAACGGCCACAACTTGTGAAATTCTTTATTCTTTTTCTCGACAAGTTTTATTGGTTTATCATCTCCTCTCAATCTAGAAGCTGTTAAGTATAATGTTCTAAATAAATAATTATTAATCTTAGCTTGACGTTTTGCATAAAGACGAATCCAGAAAAATGTATGGAAAGAAATTTCTTTAAGTGAGGACCCCATGCGATAGGATTTAGTAAGATTAATTTCTCTATTGAAATAATGTCTCGAGTTATCAAGCAATTCTTTAATAAGATCCTCTTGATTGATATCTGAATTTAAATTATAAGCGCAACTTTTTGTAAGCAACTTATTAGAATTAATATCAATAAAAGAAGTATCAATATTTTTTATATCAATATTTTTTTTGAAACTTTGATATAATAATTTGTGTGCTTTAATACGTTTGTCTAATGCATTTTCTGAAAAAAAACTAGCTCTGACTGAAACAGGTTCAATTCCTGAAACGCCCACATAGTATGCAATACTTAGAATATCTTCTAAATATAAAACAGGACTTCTTTTTA
This sequence comes from Candidatus Woesearchaeota archaeon, assembly GCA_018668595.1. Lineage (GTDB taxonomy): Archaea > Nanobdellota > Nanobdellia > Woesearchaeales > UBA11576 > JABJCP01. The sequence goes on along the minus strand of JABJCP010000035.1, from coordinate 321,110 downwards.
CAGACGAAAACTGTGCTTTCTGCTTTATTTTGTTAACAGAATCCAATAGTTTCTTTGTATTTTCAGAATCACTAGGATATTCATTAAATATTTTTTCAAATTTATCAGCCACCTCTATGATAAAGTTTCTTAAGTTAAGATCTTTCTCTGCTTCATTTTCTGCTAGTTTTGCATCATAGGCAAATAAATCATTAGTCAATTCTTTTATCTTATCTTCAACACCTAATTTCTGAGTTAATTCATCAGTTTTTAGATAGTTAAAAAATTCTAATTTATCATTAAGAATACGAATACCCATATACAAAAATTAATTAATAGAGAATATAAATTTTATTATGTTGAAATGAATAGATTAGAGTTTATTTATTTATCAACTTATTAAAAAACTTAGAATTCTTACCTTTAAGACAAGCATCAAAAAACTTTGATTGTAGTTGTTTGCTTGCAAGCAATTTCTTTGCAGGTTTAAGAGAGAATAAAAAACCAAATAATCGTCTAAACATTTCATTAGTCCAGATAGTATAATTATCAAATATGAGATTTTGTAATTTATTTTGCTCAATTGCAGACATGATAAACCGTTCAAACGTATCTCGCGGAATCTGTTTTAAATCAGATCTTCTTTCTAATAACAAAGTTTTAGTTGGACAGAATCTTGTACAAACACCACAACCAATACAACGATCTAAAAGAACGTGTGCAACTTTTTTACCTTTTACTTTTTTTATTTTAATTGCATCAACAGGACATTTCTTTTCGCAAATACCACAACCAATACATTTGTTTCCAACTTCTGCATAAAAATTAGTTTCATTAATTTTCTTGTATCCTAATTCTTTGTATGCTAAGAGTGCTTCACAACAACAACCACAACAATTACACATAAATGCAAGTCCTTCTTGAATATTATCTCCGATCTGAACAAGTCCTAGTTTAATGCAATCATCTAAAATTTCTTTTGCTTTCTTTTTACTAATTTTCTTCGCGATACCATGTTTGGTTAAACTCTTTGCGCAATTATTAAAAGTTAGACAAACTTTTATAGGCATATCGCAAGCTTTGCCCATATGGTGCATTTTATGACGACAATAACAGTCTCCAACACCAATACACGTCGCTGTTTTGATTACATGAGTTGCTCGCTCATAATCTAACACTTCTGTTTCGTGTTTTTTTTGAATCGCAGTTTCATGAACAATAGTTCTCACAACAGGAGGAGTTATTCCTAATACTTGTTCTACAAAATCATGTTCGACATTAATATACTGATAATAAAGTTCTGAAAGAATTTTTCTGTCAAACTTTCCGTCTGTACGCATTAAAGAAAATTCAAAAAAACCCGCCATTGAAGGTGCAAGCACATACAATTGTTTATCTCCTTTGTTTAAATCTACTAATAATCCTTTTTCTGCAAGATTATTTAGAATCTTTTTTGCGTGGGGTAAACTAAGTTTCCATATCTTTGCAGCTTTTTGAGGAGAAAAACACTTAAATGGAAGAACTGAAACATATTTTGCTTCTTCTTCTGTAAATAAAATTTCAAGAATTTTGAACAATGCATCTGATGTAGGTACTCCTTGAGGCGCTTTGTCAAGCCTCTTTTGCAAATCCAGATAATTTTTTGATGTAATGTGTCCCATGATTTTAGAAAAGAATTTAAAGAGATATATATTAGTTTTGGATATATTACAAAAAAAGATCACATCGCCTTTTAAGGAGATTTTTTAATCATTTTTTTGTAATGAATACCAAATGACTTTAGTCTTTGGTTTTTTAATTTAAAAAAAATGTGTTGAGTGATGTAAAATGAATGAATTTGAAGAGAAAGTATGCTATGTAGCAAAAGAAAGCAGAGTTAATAAAGAACTAATTGCACATGGATGGCCTCACACAATTCAAGTAATTGAATATGCTAAAATGATTGTTAGATCTATTGATGCTTCTTTAGAGGAAGATGTGATTATTGCAGCAGCATTTCATGATGTGAGTAGAGTAGATGATGAATGTGATCCAACCCATGGTGTACGAAGTGCAGAGATTGCGCAAAAATTAATTCCTAAATATTTTCCTGAAGCAGACTTAAAATCAATATTATTTGCAATTAAACACCATTGTGATTTTGAAGCTCAGGGAGGAGGAGTGCCAGTTGTTGCGAATTATGATCTTAGAAATGGAATAAATCCTATTATTGCAATGTGTCTTTGGGACGGAGATAGATTAGATTTGTTGCGACTCCAGGATCATCCAGTAATATATACTGAATATCTTAATACCGACTTTGCAAAGAGTTATGCGAATAGTGAAGAGCATATGAAGAGATATAAATCTAAGAACTATCGAAATAATTTTAGTTAAATAAATCAAAAATATTATAAATCATTAAAAAATATATTTTAAATTATGCAATCTTTAATGTTGAGTTTACTTATTATTTTTTCAATAATTAGTTTAATTCCTTTATTCTCAAAAAAAATAAGAATTCCTGTAATAATTATAGAGTTATTAATTGGAATAATCTTAGGAAAATCATTACTAAATATTATTCCGCAACATCAAACTATTGAATTCTTTGCTAGTTTTGGTTTGACATATTTGATGTTTATTGCAGGAATTGAAGTTGACTTTAGAGAAGTTATGAAAAATTTTTCTAAAACATTATCAATTGCTCTTTTTTCAATAATAGTTCCTTTTATTTCAGGAGCAATGCTTGGTTTTTACATAAATGTATCTCCCCTTCTTATTGGAACAATTTTCTCGACGACTTCTCTTGGACTTGTTTTACCACTAACAAAATCACTAAAAAACCGTCCAAAAATAAAACACATACTTCTTGGTTCAGTTATTCTGATTGATATAATAAGCATGTTTATTTTAGCACTTTCATTAACAATACTTCAAGGATCGTTAGGGTTTTCATTCTTGTATTCATTTCTTGCAATTTTAACATTATTTTTAATTCCTTTACTTATTAATAAAAAAGGACTACAGAAAAAAATAGAAAACTGGATGATGGAAAAATCACACTTTGATATGGAAATGAGATTTTCATTTGCACTGATTTTTTTACTTGCACTAGTTGCAGAACATTTAGGCTTTCATTCTATAATAGGCGCTTTTATTGCAGGATTAATAATTTCAGAACTAACTCCAAAAGCTTCAATTATTGAAGATAAATTAATTAGCTTTGGATATGGATTTTTTGTTCCATTATTTTTTATTTTAATTGGAGCAAAAGTAAATCTTCCACTTATCTTTTCAGATTTATCCAATTTATTTCTTTTGGCTATAATAATTGTCATAGGAATTTTTTCAAAAGTTATTGGAGTTACATTTATTTCATGGTTTGAAGGATTTAGTTTTACAGATAGCTTAGGTATGGGATTTATTCATTCTGCTCGATTAAGTTTAATTATTGCAGCAGTAGAGATTGGAAGACGAGCAGGGTTTATTGATTTGAACTTATTTTCTATTTTTGTAGTTCTTGCAATAGTTTCTGCAATAATTGGACCTAGTATTGGAAAAATACTTTTGGATAAGCGAAAAATAAAATCTATGTTATAATCTTTTTAATAGAGTATTTCTTTAACATATTGTAGAATTAGAGTGATTTTAATGCAAAAACGTGTTTTATATTCTAAACTTTTATATATTAGTGTATGCTATACACTTATTAGGGGAGAGAAAAATCTCGCCTAAAACAAAATAGGAGGAAAGAAAAATGGTAATCGGACCACAAGCATTAGCACAAAAAGTAGCAGATAATAATAAAGACTCGTTACAACAGCTAGAAGCGAAAATTGATCAAGCACTGGAACGTAGTTTTGATGGTAAAAGAGTAACTTTAGACCATAGAAAGTTTTTTTCAGAAATACCTCATTATTTGAGAGAAGAATTTTTCAATAAATACAGAGCACAAGGATGGAATGTAAAAGTAGTTTATGATCAAAGAGATGGAGACTTTGTAGACTTTACATATTCAGGCCATGATTTATCAGGAGGATACTTTCCAAGATGAACAGTAATGCTTAAATATTTGTAACCCCGAGCTAGAACTATGTTGGGAAATATCAAAAAAACACTAGAACAAAGGCTAAGCAAAGCTATGTTTCCGAGGCAATTTCATAAAGTTGATGTAAAAGGTGAAGGAATGCAACACTGGACATATGATGTACTTTCTTCAGAAGGTAAACAATCAGTTAAAGATCTATACTTTGATAGTAGTGGCGAAAAAATACAAGAATATTTTGACCAACTTGAAAATGCAGTTGGACAAAAAGTAAAAGTTGTTTCTTATTCACACACACCAGGAATGTCATTTAATGAATCAAATCCTAAATATATTGATCATAAAGAACTAAATCTTTTTTTGAGAAATTTATTCCCATCAACAAAACCAAAAACTGAAGAAGAACTTAAAGCAAAAGGTTATGATCCTGTTGATGTTATGATGAACAATGTTGAATGAATGAAAAATTTTCTTATCGCAATTATTTCTTAAATTTGAATTATTAAATAAGATATTGGTAAAAAATTCATTGGTTAATTTTATTTATTTCTCCAACATAATTATTCTAGGGTGAGATTGAATATCGAACCGAGAATTGGAGATGATAAATATGGCACCAAGTGCTAAAAGATCAGAAATATTTAACACAATATACAAATCAATAAACAAATCTAAAAGTAACTTTGAACTTTTTGAAAAACAATTAAAAGACCACATGAAATTTATGGAATCAATTCAACCAATATGTACAGAACTAACTAAATTCCGAAGAGCAGATAGTAAAATAAGCTATCTTGAACAACTGCTTGAACAAGAAACAGAATCACAAAAAAAAGAATTCATCCAAGACACTATTGCATTTCACTATATTCTTCAAACAAAATACAAACCTGAAAAATATGACGATGTAGTAGAAATGTATGAAAGACTTCATAAAAAAAGAAAAGCAGCATCAGTCGCAGTACATGCTTACAAAGATTTTAACGAACGAGAAAAGAAAATATCCTGTCAACTTCAAACAGGAGACTATTCTCGGTATGAAACTCGCAGATCATTTTATGGATGTGGATATGAAGATGTTGACAGAGTTTATCGAGGACAAGATTATGCTGCGATGAAAAATGATAGAGACAGATGCAAACTACTTAGAGAACTATCAAAACAAAAACGTGAAAAAGCATTAGAACTCCTTGGGCTCAATATAACTAAACAGTATTCTGATGAAGCAAACAGAAAACTAAAAAAAGTAGAAAACGTATTTAAGTTTGATCGAATCAAAAAAATATTACAAACAACTACGACCCATTATGAAGATCATAAATTATTTTATTTTTAATGAAAATTCTTCTTAAATCTTGAAATATTTTCATTCTACTTTTTAATGCTTTGAAAATCTCTACAATCAAATTGAAAAACCCTCTGACTATTTTGAAAATCCTTCTGAAATTTCCACTGAAACTTTATAAAGATGAAAATGCAGTAAAACAGTATCAAAAACCACAAAATATTTATATAAGTTTATGTATATAACTATATAAGTTCATATAAATGGTGGTTTACATGCTAAAACAAAAAGTAATACATTACCCGAATCTAAAAACTGTCTTGATTGTTGAAGATGTTTTGAAAAAAGCGAATGAACTAATGACTAGAGAAGATTTGAAAAAAAGGTTGCCAACAAAAATAATGCATCAAACATTAAATGTAATCTTGCAGTATTTAGAAGACAGTGGAAAAATACTGGATGGAAGAAAAGGAATAATTTGGATACATAACCCTAGCAAAAAATTAGGTGTTGCAATAAAAGATGGACTTGAATTATAATGTTTAAATGTAAACCAACAAAAGTAATAATCACAGGAAATGCAAAAGACTCATTTAATAAACTAAACAAAAGCATAAGTGAGGAAATTTCCAAAGGCATTCTGAATAGTGACAATCAAACAATATTAAATTCAATAAAACAAAAAATAGAAATTCTAAAAGACAATCCAGAATATGGTTTTCACATTCCTAAAGATAGAATTCCAAAATGCTATTGTAATGAATATGATGTAAATAATTTATGGAAAGTTAATTTAGCTCTAGCTTGGAGAATGATTTACACCATAAGAGGAAGTCAAGTAGAAATTATTTCATTAATACTAGATATTTTTGATCACAAAAAATATAATAAAAAATTTGGATATAAGAAAAAATAAAAAAATTAATCTTCTAAAGCTTGATTTAAACTATAACGCCCATTATTTTCTTTAATTAAACCAGACTCAGGAGCGCTTTGATCTTTTTTTATACCCATACTCTTTGCTCCGTTAAAATAGTCCCCTAATTTTTCAGCAAAACTAAAATCTGGATGATCTTCACAAAAATGATTCATCTGTCCAATAACAGGTGCTCTGTATCTAAATGCATTACCTGCATCAGTTTTATTGACCATATCTTCAGTTTCTAATCCCTCTGTGATCGCATCCCATGTAAACCTTTTTGAAGGATCATAATTAGGAAAATCAGTTTTTATTTGCTTTACAGCATAATTAACTCGCTTTGTATCTTCTTGAACAGAACTATAGCAAGCACATAAAAACATGTAATCTGCCCAAACATGACCTGGAGCATGTTCTTTTTTAGTCATGATTCCAGTTATCATCATTTCATTTGCTTTCATCCCATCTTTACCCAACTTTTTCTCCAATCTCTTATGAAGTGCATTCATAATTCTTTCTAACATATCGACTACCTCGCTTAATTAATAATTAAAATAACACCCCTCTTAATAGTGATTATCTATGCTCGATTTAAAAATGTTTTGGTTGAAAAGTGATTGAAAATCATACAAATTTTTTGAATTATTTCTGGTTTGTTTTTTAATCATTTGAAAAACCATCCAATTAAACTGAAAAACCCTCTGAGTTTTTTGAAAATCTTTCTTAAATTTCCACTGAAACTTTATAAAGATAAAAATGCAGTAAATTAATAATACTACACATAAAAAAAGTAAAATTTAAATATATGGTTTATTCACCATAGTATTATGGTGTGCTTACCATGAAAGAAACATTAATAATTTCATACTTGCTTGAAAACAAAAAAGATAACTATAGCATTCGCTCTATTTCAAAAGCAGTTAATATTGACTACAAAAATACACACAACATCATTAAACGGTTAGAATCGCAAGGAATAATATCCCTAGAACAATTTGGAAATGCTAATAAAATAAACTTAGAACAAAAAAATCACCCTTTTCTGTTTAAAACAGAATTTGAAAGACGAGAAAAAATATTCAAAAATAAAAATATCAAACTTATTTATGAACAATTAAATGAATTAAACAAATCATTTATTGCATTGTTATTCGGATCACAGGTTAGAAAACCATCTGAAAAATCAGATTATGATCTATTGATAATTTCAGAAGAATGCAGAGAAATTGAGACAAACCTATCAATATTGAATTTAGACATTCATGTTAATTCAATAACGCATGATGAATTCATTCAAATGCTTCAAAGCAATGAATTTAGTGTCGTATCAGAAGCAGTCAATCACAACATAGTGCTGATTGGAATTGAAAACTATTACAAACTCATAGAAAATGCTAACAAAACAACGAATAAAAGAGGCAGAACAAAACGTAAAGATATATCTAAACGACAGACTGCTAAAAAAAGAAAAAAATCAAAATGAAAATATTCTTAGAATTTTAAATCAAAATGCAAAAGATAGTTTACAAATGGCTCATTTAGCTAATGCAAATAATTCCTTCTTGTGGACAATTGTTTGTGCGTATTATTCAATGTTTTATATTGCGAATGCAATTCTTTATTCATATGGCTACAAAGTCGGATCAAAAATAGCACACAAAGTAACTGCAGATGCGCTCATAGTTCATATTAGAAATAAACTAAACAAATCAATATTAGACCAATATGAAGAAGTTCAAAAACAAGCATTAAATTTTATGAATGCAAATGATTTGGTTCTTCAATTTGACTTAGAAAGAGAAAAAAGAAATCGTGTTCAATATAGCACAACTGAATTAATTAAAAACGCTAAAGCAAAAACTTCACTTGAACGTGCAAAAAGGTTTTACACAGAGATGAGGAAGTTAATAATATAAAACAAGAAAAAATAAAAAAAATAAATATGAAAAGAAATAATTACTCTTGTTCTAAATCATGTTCATCAATTTGTTTTTTCCAACCTTGATTTACTTTACTCATTGTTTTTTCCAACAAAACATTAAGCTCATCATTCCAAAATTTAAATGTTTCATCAATAAACTCAGCTTCTGCTTTTTTATCTTTAGTCAACCCAATAAGAGCACTTCTCGAAGTAAATTCCATGATTTTTTTCATAATAAGCATTATTTCTTTTTTATTATCATCGTCAAACATATTATTCTCAGTAACACTATACATAGAATGAGGAACAGGCATAACTATCCCATGCAAATATCCAGACCATCCTTTGAAAGTTTCACAAATTCTACCACAAACTTGTCGAGATAAAGAACTGCTAACAAACTTAGTTGCATGAATAAAATCTCTTAAAAAGAAAACAGACTCTAATTCTTTGAGTGTTGCTTTAAAACCTAACTCTTGTTTAATTTTTTCAAATTCAGTTTCGAAATCTTCCATTAATTCTTTATTTACCATTTTTATACCTCTTAACTTATGTTTATTTGATTTTAATTCGCATGAATAATTTTATGCTCATTCGTAACCATTATCGAATCCATTGTCTGAATAATGTCAGAATATTTATTTCTAATATCTTTTATTATTTTATAAAATTCTTGCATATTTTCAACTTCAATTTCATGCTCCATATCCCATGAGCCAATAATTTTTACCCAATAAGTAAAATTTGGATGTTGTTTACAATATTGTTTGAATGAATTAATTCGTTCCTGTGATGCAGATCTAAGATTAATAAATAATTTAAAAAAATAATAATTAATTTTTTGATAATCAATTGCGAGTTTATATCCAGAGATTATTTTATTCTTTTCAAGTTTTTGAATTGTGTATCTTATTATTCTTGGAGTTATGTTTAATTCTTTGCTTAATTGAGGAATTGATTTTCTACAGTTCGAACCAATGGAATCCAAAATTTTTAGTTCTTCTTTGGTTAAGTTAATTTGTTCTGAACCTGAGTAAAGAATAAATTCATTTTTTTCGAAATTAGTCTGTTCATCTGAATGTAATATGTATTCCCTTGTGTAAGTTACTGCTTCTGAAATAATGGCAATAGTTTTCTTATTAAGATATTTATCAAAATTATAGAAAAGATCATATTTTAGTTTTTCAAAATCAGAACAAGTTTTACATCTAACAGAAAACATTAGATCAAAATTTCCTTCACAATCTGCAATCCATTTAACTGATTTCTTTGTTTTTAGAAAATCCACTACTTCTTTTCTTATTTTTTCATTTAAGTTATTAAATTTTAAATTAAATTTATAGTGTGTTAATCCTAATTTTGAAAAATCAGTAACAGTAATATAATCTGTAATTATTCCTTTTTTTTCAAGGTTTCTGATGTTATAATTTACTGCTTCAGGAGAATATTTTAGTTTTTTAGCTATTTGAGATCCTGATAATCTAGCATTTTTGTCTAATTCAAATAATATCTTTTGTTCAGTTTTTGTTAGCATAATTACTTATAATCACAATTAGTATATAAATTTTGTTATAATCAGCAATAAATTAGTAGAAACTTATTTAGTGTTGCCGTTACTCCTGTGTGGTTATGACAAAACAAAAAAGAGTGTGGACAGGAATCGGATTATATTCTGCATACTTAACAAAAATGAGAAAATGTGTCGAATCTTTGCAAGATTATGATGTGTTAGATATAATTATTGCAGATGAAATTCAAAAATATAATGGCAATAAGGTAGATGTAAGTTTAAAAGAAAAAATTATAGAACTAGGAAATGAGTTGCGAGATGAAATCTCCGGAATTAATATTAATTCTTGGAACATATTATCTGAAAATAAAAGATTTCAAAATATTTTTTGTGAACTTAAAAAATTATATGTTACTGATGAAATATTTATGCGACAAACAAGAAAGATTACGTACAATAAAACCAAAGTAGAAAAAAATCATTCTGACATTGATAGATTAGTTGGGTATGCTCTAGAAGAAATTGCAAGTATTTACTATTTTGCAGAACAAGGATATGTCAAAGCAGGACATCAAGGTGAACGAGATTATGATAAGTTGGCTTTGAAGACATTAAGAAAACATAAAGAAAAATTAGGATTAAACATTGAAGTAGATGAATTAAGATTTGATTATTATGATAAATGAATGTTAACAAAAATAAAAGAGGTAAAAAAATGAAAGAAAAAATAAATAAATATTATTTAGAAAATTGGTTGATACCATTTACAAGAACAAAATTATATTCAATGAAAGTGATGGATAATCCACATCCTCTTATGCCTGATAGAACTCAGTTTGACAGAGCATATGGAGATACTAAAGGATTAAGTGAGTTTTTTTACTTTTGCAACGTTTCTCCTGAATTTGAAAAAGAATATTATGCAATTGGAGAAGAACTTAACAAAATTAATGTAAAGATTGCAACAAAAGCCTCACCAATGCCTGTCGAAGAAATATTTCAAAAATTATTTAGAGATCCAAACATACATATAAAACCAAAATATGGGCAGATAGAAAATGCTCTACAAACTATACTTCCTCAGAAAAAATATAATGCATTCATAAAAAAATATTGGGAACTGAATGAAAGCGATAAAGAAATTCTACAAGACTATGCGGATTTAGCAAAAAGAGCAACTAAAGTGTGTGAAGAATATCTTGATTTTTTAAATTCATTTATTGATACTGAATATAAACCTGCGAAAGAACCAAAGAAAATAAATTATCCACGACCCGATAAACTTGATGCAATAGTTGAACAAGACTATGTTGAAGAAGAATTAATTCAGTCAAGAAAAATGACAAATTGGTCTATAACACGGAACAGTTCATTTTGCTCATTTTCTGCAATTCCAGAAGAAGTACAAGTTTCAAGAGGAGGATCTCAAAAAGTAGAGGTTCCATCAGAAATTTTAGACGAACAAGATGAATTATATGTGGAGTATTGGAAAATAAATACAGAAATCGCACTAAAATCATTAAGAAGTGTTGGTTTTTCAATAAAAGATATTGTAGAACTAAAATATGAACGTAGAAGATCACACGATTTTTCACACTGCGGTTATGTAACAGATGGATTACTTCCGCCTCAAACAGTTATTGAAGAAAAATTAGACCTTGAAAAATACAGATATACCTCTAAAATACATGAATTAGAACAAGAAGAAAAATACAAAATACAAATAGATTTGTTAGTAGACCGAGCAGTAAAACTTAATGAGAAATATATTGGTTTTTTGGAAAGTTTGGTAGTGAATGATTAAACAATAATTTCCCGTGTAGTAAACCCTTGCTTATTAGGTTTAAGTCGGAAATATTTATTGATATTATCTTCTGAATTTGGAATTGCTACATTGCTTCCATTTTTTAGTAAAGCTTTTGTGACTGTGTAGATTGCATCAGTAGTTTTGTTTTCTGTATAAAAATCAATTCTTGATGAAAGGAATCCAGGTAAATCAACTGAATCTTTGTTTCTTTCTTTACCATAAAATCTTAAAATTGAATCTATTTTCTTTTTTTCTGAGTTTTCTTTGTAAGAAACTCTATAAGCAATACTGCCAATGCCACCAAAGAAAGTAGCACTACCTAACCTTGGAAATTTATCTGTTTCCACAAAACCAATTCTTCCCAAAACAGATTCTAAATCCTGATCCATAGTAACCTGAATTATTTTATGAACTGCACCGCACAGTTCTACAGGAAGAGTTCTTCCAGAAAGACCAGGAAAATAAGAAGCATCAGTATAAATAGAAAACCCATTAGGCGATCTGTGTTTAAGGCAGTCTAAACAAAAATCACCTGCACTTTTAATATGATACTTTGATCCTGATTTTATAGGAATTACTTTTGCAATTAAATTATTTGTCATGAATGTTAGGAATAGGTGTCTGATTTTTAAAGATTTCTAACATATAGTTTAATTAATGTTCTCTCAACCAAATTTACAGAAAAATATATAAAAGAAAACAATTATTATTATATAAATTATATTATAAAAGGGGTGTATTAATTGAAAAAGTTAGTATTATTAGTAGTATTAATAATAGCAATAATTCTTATTATGGGCTGTGAAGAAAAATATAACCCCTTTGTTAGCTGCTCAGAAATAAATTCTACATATTGTGGTTCAGATTCTGATTGTGTTTGTAATGGTTTTGATTCTGAAACAGGAATGTGCTATCTAGGCAATATGAAATACTTTGAAAGATGTGTTGATCGACAAGACTTTGTGTGTGAAGGATACTGCCCATACCCTATGCAATGCATAGATAATAAATGTGAATCACTACCAAAAATATAAAATGTTTAATAATAAAAAAGCACAAATAACATTATTTATTTTAATCGGAATAGTTATTATTAGTATTTACTTCTTTATGAATTATTTGAATACAACAGTAGCAGAAGCACAAACAGATGCAGCAGCGCAAAGAGTAGGACAAGATCTACTCCAATCACAAGCAGTACAATATTATGCTAAATTATGCCTTGAAAAAACTACAAAAGAAGCATTATGGTTAGTTGGTTTACAAGGAGGAAATATTTATTCTTACCAAGGTGGAATGATCCCGGAAAATATCAAAACAATACAAATCTCATCATCAATACAAGCATATCCGTCGACAAAAGTATCATATGGAATAAAAAAGCCATTACTAAATAATTATTCACTTTATCCACACCCCCCAAATTATCCAGGAAAAGGACAGACATCTAAATTAAATTTTAGTGATCGCGGATATTTTGGGATAAATAATTTGCGAAAGTTATGCGATATTAATGGATCAAATAGACCATTTTCTATTTCTGAATTATACTTTAATCCAATATGTTACTACAATCAATATACTTCATTTTGGTCAACACAAGAACAAATGGAACACTTCATTTCTGGACGAATGGCAGAGTGCGTCAACTGGACAGCAATACAAGAAAGCACAGGATATAAAATAAATCAAACTGGCGCTGTTAATACTACTGTAACATTTGGAACATCTTCTGTATTTGTAAAAGTAAGTTATCCAATGGAATTACAAATGAGAGGAATAGGATCGACGTTTACATACGCAAACTTCGAAGCATCATTTCCTGTAAGAATAAAAAAAATAGCAGAATTTGTTGCAGTTTTAAATTCTCTTGATGTTGAAAGATTATCATTTAATTATTCAAAATATAAATTATTAGGAGGATGGGATGAATACTTATCTGTAAAAATTTACTCACCACTAAGTTTTATTGGAGACTACACAGACATTATAGAAATTACTGATTCTAAAAGCGCTCTTGATGGTATGTCATATGTTTATCGTTTTGCACGAGAAAACAGAATACCTGCACTAGATTTAATAGATTACAATCCAATTGGTGAGTTCGATATTATAGCAATGGAATATGAGAATATTACTATTAGTCCTAATCCTTCAGGGTACAAGTGTTCGGGAGATTCTTGTTATATTCCAATTTATGATCCAGACGAGGATAAACTATTTTATGATTACGTAGGTTGGAAAGAAACTTGTAATGAAAAATTTAATTTTGAAACAGGAAAAGTAGAAGATTCTTGTTCGCATTTGCAACCACAGACAAGTTATTTAATGAAAGGTTCAAATGAAAATGTTGATTTAAGAAATCCAAAAAAATGGACTAGTTCTATAAATTATATGAGTTCGTCTAAGAATGCGACTATCAGTTTGGAACACGACGACATCGGACCACATAATTTAACAGTTTATGTATGCGATGCTGGAGGATTGTGCGATTATCAAATTGTACGCGTGATGGTTTACGATGTTCCTAAATTGTATCTTAATGGATCAAATGTATACGACGACATACCTGATCATTATGCATCAATTGAAGATGTTTATAATCTGCACGCATTTGTACAACACTACTTTACAAACTTAGTAGACTTAGTTTTTAATGATTCAATAGAAGGATTTGAGAAGAAGATTTCTGCTCATGAAGACGAAAAAAAATGGGATTACTATTTATCAATACCCTGGGATAATTTTGATATTAAAACAATAGATGAAAACTCACCATTTAAGAAAATGATACATTTGTTTAATAATCCAAACGGAAAACTAAACAAAACACATAATATTTCAATGACTGTTTCTCCGTCGTACCCACCAGCAGCATTACACCAAGTACAAGTAATGCAATGTCTACCACATCGAAACGAAGAACATCCTTATCCATATCCATATAATAATATTACAAAAGATGGAGATGAAGTTCCAATAGATCCTTATTTGGCAAGTCATGCATGTTGTAGTAATGGAGGTGTTATGGAGGAATATATAGACGTGACAACAGATTTAATAGATGGTTCGATTTTAGTAGAACATGAATTTGGCGATGAAGTTTCTGCGGCAATTTTCTCAACTCAACCAGGACTATTTGAAACAGTTCCTGTTGCTTGGAAAAATGCACAATTTTTAGGGACTACAGAAAATTTTCCATCCTACTTAAACATAACATTAAATAAAACATTTGTCAATGTCTCATTCAAATTTCCATTACCCGGAACAACACCCAATACATTCAAATTACAAATAGATTCGACAGATCCAAACTATCCATCATATGGGCAATACTTAGGTTCCTCGACGAAATGTTTCAAAGGAGGATTACAATACGGACACCCCTACAGTTTTGAAGAAACTACATTTAGCCTATACATAAATCCAGAAACAGGATTACAATACGAAATTGATCAAGATAATCTAAACAAAATACCTGATGAAAAATTAAAAAATGATATTATCAAAAGAGAAATTACAAGAAAATGCTCAGATTACCGAGGCAATACCTGCGAAGGAAGTTTTGTAGACGTAAGAAAAGTATTCCATCCATGTCTTGATGTCGGAGTTGAAGAAACTTGTAGCGGACCAGATCCAAAAATAAAATGGCCACTAACAGGAACACCACTACAAGAATGTTTTAACTACAACTACAACGACGGAAACAAAACATTCGAACAAGCATACGGACTTGCCAAAAAAACAGGCGGAGAAGCTAATGGAGTTTGTAACTCAACTGCAAAATGCGTTGGTAATGATATCTCGACGGGAAGTGGTTGTCACGGAGGAGGATGTAGTTTAGATTTATATGGAAACTCTAATGTTACAACAAAAACCATATTGCATAGTTGTTCGCTTCACGATGGGAAAATATCAATGGATTCTGAAAATTATTATTGCGACTTTACAAACAATATTGATTATGACGATCTTGATGGAATTGAAGACAAAACAAACTATGAAACAAATGTATATATTTGCGATGATAATAATAAACCAGATCTTTGTACAGCAGAATTAAAACCACTAACAGAAGTACAGATACCTATAAACGACAATAAAAAAGAAATTGTAGAAGCATGTAAATCAGAAGGTCCTAATATTGATTTCATCACTAAAGGAGAAGATAACGTCGGAGGATACGCCTCAAACCAAAAAGACTTCTGCGGAGACCAAGCATACGAAGTAGTAAGTGAGAATAAATTAGGAGAAAAAATTTGTTGCGATGGACGAATAGATGGAAATGAATTATTAGAAATGGAAGGAGAAGAACCTTTGTTAATGGAATGTGTCGACGAGGATTTGAAATGTATCGATAGTGTAAGTCCGAAAAACGATAATAAACCAATATTAAACTCAGAAGGATATTTCTCAGATACTTGTTGGGACGAAATGGATAATGATTGTGATGCATTAACAGATCAGTTTGATCCGACCTGCATAGGAACAACAGGAAATATTTACAACAAACCAAATGATGCAAACCAAGGGAAGGTTATGTGTGGAAGTAATAATAATATCTGCATAAATAAAATGAAAGACGTACTTCCAGGATTCTTCACAGGAAACAGCCTCGAAGGAATGCAATGTTTACAAGAAGAATATACATATGGAGGTGCAGGTAATAATAAAGTTAGAACTGGATTGTGTGAATGCGGAAATATCCCCGAGGGAGAATATACCGCAGGAACAATCATAGAATTAGAAATACCCGAACTAAATCAATTAGGATCAAAAACATTCATATGTATACCTCCAAAGGCAAATCCTAACTTTTTAATAAATTTAATAATTTCAAGTTCGCCAACCCAATTCCCCGAAATGTCTACAGGAGAATTAACAACCACTTTAGAAATTAACTTTGTTGATTTCAAATATGAAATAACTGCAAAAACGTATCCTGATAATACTAATTGTAACCTCAACTTAATTCCTAATTTCGCAAATAAGAAAATCAAAATAAATAATGCAATTGAAAAATCTTGCATACTAAAATTTGAAAGAAAAAATATTTAGTTAACTGTTCCAGTTATTATATGATTTCCACAATTAGATTCATCTAATTCTAACTGCCCATTATTATTAGAATCCTCGCACAACAACATTTCAAAACTATATTCTTGAGAATTATCTAAAAATTCATTACTCATAAAATCTCCATCCTGAGGAGACATATAAAAACTAAGCTTCTCTCCAGATTTAGTTACTAAATCATATTCACCTAATTTAAACAAAGTAGAATTTCCGTTAACTTTTTCAGTAATTCTTTGACAAATCCCGCCAAATCCCTGACCTAAAGAATCACTTCCGATTTGACAACTCAACTCAGGAACTTCATAATCACACTCTGGCTCGTTTGCAGTTCCATCTTCTTCGCAATAAGCTTGACATTCAAGTGATCCTGGAACTACGCATTCGTATAAATCCTTACAATCTTGACTTGTTACTTTATTGCATGGATTGTACTCATCAGGTTCGTTTGAATCTGTGTCTTGACCAACTTCAGAAACAGCATCTTCATTATCAATTTCTTGCTCTAAATCAATTTGCTGTGTGTCAGGTTGAACTTCTTCTTGTACATCTTCAGGAAATAAATCTTCTTCTGGATTAGAAACTCCATTTCCTCCACAAGCGCCTAAAGCAATAGTAAGTAAAGTTGTTATAACATATCTTTTCATAATAAAATCACCTTATAATAAATAGTTAATAATAGTAAGGGTTGCACTCATCATATATAAAGTTTTTGTTTTGTAACTACTAGAAAGTTAAAATTTGTAAGAGAATTTTGGTCTCTGAGAGTTATAAATAATGAGGAATTAGAGCTTCTAAAGATGTGTTGAAAATCCTTCAGTTTTATTGAAATATTTTCAAGATGTTTAAAAGGGAATTGAAAAAGCGTCCGGAAAGTTTGCACAGATTTCCGGTTTTGCTGAAAAAACGTATGAAATTTTCGAGAAAGGTTAATAAACCTGATAAACTACTAAAACATATAACAAACACGCAATATATACTCGTTTAAATTTTATACACAAAAAATTATATGCTAAAAAGAAATTAAAAATTTGAACTTTTAATTTCTTTTGGCATATGCTAATTCAAACAAGTAAGGAAACTTATTCCTGAATTAGCATACATTCAATATACCTAGCGAAAGCTATGGAGGTAGGTAAAATGCAAGCCCAACTTTTAAAACCAGAATTAGTTGTTTTATATGGATCAAGAAAAAAAGAAAGTGATATTGACTTATTATTAGTATATGAAAATGGCCCGATTGAAAAGAACCAAATCAAAGATAACTATGATCTAAGTCAAGTCACTAAATCAGACTATTTATTTAGACTGACAAACTGGGATTTAGAATACACAGAACCAATTCTTACAGGAAGTTTTGTTGAAGGAAACAATGAATTGTTTAAATCATCATTAGAATATTTAAAAAATAATAAACCTAATGAACAAAATTTAGACTATTTGAATAAAAGAAGTATAGAAACATTTTTTCAAGCAAAGAAATTATATGAACTAGGAAAAAATAATCTATTAACCGACATGTTTAAACAATCAAAATCTGCAGATGAGATTTGCAATACCTTACTCAAAAATAAATCTGAACAAATACAAACATTTGATGTTCTAAAATCATTATCAGTTCTAACTTATTCATTAAGTTATTTGTCATTTAGACAAAAATATGAGATGGGAAACTCAAATGTAACATTATCAAATGTTTTAGAATTTCCAAAAACAGACCTTGACAAAAAACTACTAGATCTAAGAATGTATGTTAAACTCAACAAAAAAACAGGCGCTGTAACACTCAATAATTCTAATGATCATTTCTTAGATGCAGAGAAACTACTAAAAAAATATATCTAAAAAAAGGTGAAACAAAATGACATTCGATCCCCCTAAATTTGACGCAGGCCCAATCGCATTTGCACCTCCTGCTGAAATAAATCCATTTGAACAACCAGAATCTAGCAACAATGCTTTTGAGTCCGCTGGCTCGTCACTATTTGAACCAGTAAAGCAAGCATCATCAGCACCTGCATCTCAAATAGATTATGCGCCTGAAAATAATAATTTAGGAATAAATTTAGATGCGATCGCTCAAGTTACAGAAAATTTGAAAAAAGAAATTAATTTTTGTTCAACAACAGAAGAATCTAATTTGAGTCAAGCAAGACCACAAGAACAAATTGACTTTTCATTCTTAACTCAAAAAACAGAAGAATGGAAACAAGATGCTAATTTTTGTTCAGCAACAGAAGAATCCAGCATACAAACAAATAATTATTTTTCAGAAATAGGAGACGCTGCAAGTCAAGGACACAATGCTGCTTCATCAGCACCTGAATCATCAATTATTTGGACTCCACAAGAAAAAACAGAAAAAAATTCGTTCATAGACACTATAACTAATACGTCGGAACAATGGAAAAAAGAAGCTGAATTCAATTCAACAACACCAATATCTGAAATTCAAACAGATTCAATTCGCCCAGTTGAAGATTACAAACCAGTAATATTTAGTCCAACTCAGCAAACTGAACACACACAACTTATCGACGCTACAAAATCAACAATAATCTCAAAACCAATAAAACAAGAATCAGCAATAATTATGCCAGCAGGACATGAATATCTTAAACAAAAACCAATAGAAGTACCTAAACAAAAAGTAGAACCCATAATGCAAGAACAAGTAATTGTTGAATTGCCTAAACCAAATATTAAACCATTAGAACAAAACAATATTGAAATAAAAACTCACGATGTCGAACTCAAAACAGAGTTATACATCCCTCCGTCTGAAAAAATTGAAGTTCCTAAAATAGAATACAAACAACTTGAAGGAATTGTAGATCAATTACAAGAAACATTCAAAATATCATCACCAACACCACAATCATCAATCCAAGAACAAGATTTGTTTGTAAAAGTTGCAATGTCAGATGAATTTAATGTAGACGCTGTTCAAACACTAACAGATCTATTAGAAGAACGAATTGAACTCCAACTAAAAACAGATTCTAAACCTACAAAAATAGAATCCACTTCAAATGTAATAGATTATGCCGCAATATCTGCACTAAGTACAAAATTACAAGAAGATGTTGGATTTAAATCAACAACACCACAATCAGAAATAAAACAAGAAATCGACTTTGAACCAGTAACACAACTTACTCAAACTAATTATTTAGATAATGTTGTAAAAAATTTAGAAGAAGAAACTAAAAAATTCAAAATTGAATCACAAACTCCACTATCAAATATTCAAGAAGAAATTCCTATTCAAGAAATAACTTCAGCATTACAAAATGATTATGTTATCAAAGAATTAAAACTAGATCAACTAGATGACTTAGATTTAGTTCAGAAAGGATATCAACAGTCTATGCAAGCGCAACCACTACAAGAATATAACCCTGCTCAAATCGAATTTGAGACATTAAATTTAAAACCATTAATGGATGCTGCAAACCAATTTATAGACGAGAAGAAATTGTTCAGTTTAGAAACTCAAACAGACTTACAAAAACTATCATACTTAGATAGAATTAAACCAGATTCATTAATGCCTGACTTCAAACAGTTTGGACAAGAATTTAAATTTGAAACAGAAGAACTAAAACTAGAAAAATACACAGACTATGTTAATGCACATACAAACATGGTATTTGCATCAAAACTATCAGGACTGGACTTTGACACAAAAACATTCATTCCAGACATTGAATCAGCAGTAAAAATAACAGAACTGTTCAAAGATCAAGAAGTATTAGATGTTTTTAGAAAAGGAAATGAGATCAACATATCTCCGGATTATTTAGGACAGACAATGTTTTTTGATAAGAACTCGCCTAAGTTTGATGAAGTGGAATTTGAACCACTTAAAGAACAATTTACAAATACTCCTGCATCATTTTTACCTCCCTCTGACGAATTTGGAAAAGGAACTCTGTTTTTAGACGAAAATATGGATAAAGACTTTTTTGTAAATGGAGGATATTATCACGAAAGATTCCATGCACAAATAAGAGAAACGTATAAAGATGATTTTTTAAAGTTGGAGGAAGAATTTGATTTAGGGAATAATAAATTTTTGAATGGAATTGCTTCAAGTTTTGAAGAAGTAACAACAGATCTAAAAACTTATGATTTCGTTGATGATAAAAACAGGTTTCTTAATAATTTAAATGAAAAATATCAATTTCCAAAAACAGTTTCAAAATCTAATTTAGCAGTAGATAAATTCATAGAAAGTAGTCCTGAATTTGAAGTTGCAGAATCTATGCTAACTTTTTATCACGTAGATAAAGAAAGGTATGACAAAATAGAAGAGCGACTAAATTATAACCAAGAAAAAATAGGAATCGAACAGGTTGAATTTATTAAGGATGCTTTCAAAGAAATGAAAACTCAGATCGAACAGGAAAATTTAATAAATGGGGTTACGAATACATTAAATAATCTAGATAGAAAATATAATATATCAGAAAATGAGAGGTTTCGAAAATGAATTATAAATGGCTTTACAATTTGAAGAATGAAAGAAAAATAATATACCAATCAAAGCATTTAAGTTTATATAATAAATTTCTAATTAGCTTAGATTTAACAGTCTTGAAAGAACAAATAATTGTGCTTTTAGATGAAAACAAAATATATGCTAATTTCCTTGAAGTCGAAAAAATTAAACATAGCGATGATAGTAAAAATATTCAGATATTGGATGAAAAATATGAACAACTTTTAGAGATTGAGTCTAGAGCAAATAAATTAATTTTGGCTGAACTTAAATCAAAAGGATTTGAAAAATACATTCCTGTGGCAGATAAGTCCATTGATTTAAGAATGATTTTTGGGAATATTCTGTTATACTATTTATTAAAGAAAAATTTTGAAAATAATACTATTAAATCTGTTTTAGATTTTATTATGGATCAGTTTGCTAATCATAGTATGTTTTATATAAATTCATATAGAATGAGACAGCATCCAAACACATTCAAAATATTAATGCCTGAAATAAATTTCTTAGCATTAAAATGGTTCTTAAATGAACAAACCAAAAAGCTATTTTCAGAAGAGATAATTCAAGAAATGAACAAATATGAAAAGAAATTTCAAGAAATTACATTTGAAAAGGCAATACAAGCAAGTGAAGAAGGTCACAGGAAGTGGTTCAGACTTAGAACATGAAATTAACCTCTTAAAAAACATTTTACAAATACTCCTGCATCATTTTTACCGCCATCCGATGAATTTGGAAAAGGAACTCTGTTTTTAGATGAAAATATAAATAAAGATTTCTTTGTAAATGGAGGATACTATCACGAAAGATTCCATGCGCAAATAAGAGACACGTATAAAGATGATTTTTTAAAGTTGGAGGAGGAATTTGATTTAGGGAATAATGGTTATTTCAATGATGTGGTTGCTAGTTTTGAAGAAGTTGCGGCAGATATGAAAACTTATGAATTTATGGAAGATAAAAATAAATTAGAACAACAGATATACGAAAAATATCAAGTTGACCCATTTGACAAAGATTCAGTTGAGGACTTTTTTAGAAAAGATTTTAGTGATCCTTACTCAATATTAACAAATTCTGAAGCAATAGCAACTATTAGTCATGTTAATAAACAAGCAGGAGATGCACTACAGGAAACTCTTGGTAAACTAGATTTCCTTCCAGAACATAAAACAATGATTGAACAAACAAACTTATTTTTAGACATTCACAAACAAACTGAAAATTTATTAAATCCATTATCAGAATATTTAAATAAACAAAAAGAATTAGGAGAATAAAAATGAAAAAAAGACTTAAACTTAACAAACAAGCATTTGATTATATACTATTAGATTATTTACCAGACTATAATTTAGTTGATCGAAAAGAGGAATTTAAAAAATTCAATTTTTTGGATACGTATCGAAAAAATGAATTTGTTAGTGATGCAGTAATTAACAGTATAGCTTCAGTGTATGACTTAGATCAATTAAAAAAAATTGAAGAGAATCTTATTCTGCCTGCAGAATTCTTTAAATATATGAGTTCGAATTTACTTATGTATTATTTATTAAAATTTGAAACATCCATAAGTGATGTGAAAAAGTTCATTTTAGAAGAGTTTAATAATGAAAATACAATAATACGCTTAAAAAGAAAATTATTAAACAATCTATTTAACGACAGCAATAAATCGACGGAAGTTATGCTTTTCTTCCCTGCACTAAACTGGTTTTATTCAGAAAAAACTAAACATTTATACTCAAAAGAACTTATAGAACAGATGGAAAAATATAAAGCAGAACTTAGTAAATTAACAGCTGAAAACTGCACATATGATCCTGGCCCTTGGCGTAAACTAAGAGTTAGCAAATGGCCTGTGGGAAAGAAGGAATAAATTAAGTTTTAAAACATACATCCTCCTCATTTTTACCTCATTCCGATGAATTTGGAAAAGGAACATTATTTTTAGATGCGAATGTTGACAAAGAATTCTTTGTAAATGGCGGATATTACCATGAAAGATTCCACGCACAAATAAGAGAAACGTATAAAGATGATTTTTTAAAGTTAGAGGAAGAATTTGAATTGGAGGAAAATAAATTTTTAAATGGAATTGCTTCAAGTTTTGAAGAATCTGCTGTTTCTATTAAATTAAAAGATATTTATTACGCAGGAATAATTGGTCCAGGTAACAAATATAAATGAACTGCAATACGAGTTAAGAACCTGAGATTTTGTGAAATGCATTAACAAATAGAAAAATTTAAATACATATTGATGTTTATCAATATGTAAAATGGATGAAACATTAAAAATTATGAAGGCACTATCAGACGGCACTAGATTAAAGATAGTTAAATTTCTTTTGAGTGGAGAAAAATGTGTTTGTGAAATTTTTCCTCATGTTAAAAGAACTCAATCAACTACGTCCACACAATTGGGAAAACTAGAAAAAGCAGATATATTAAAATCAAGAAGGGAAGGGAAAAAAATATTTTATTCAATTAATGATTTGCGAGTATGTGCTGTGTTTAAAGCTTTGGGTGATAAGAACTGTAAAATATTAAAAAAATGTGGTTGTATGGAGAGATATAAATGAAAATTGAGATTTTAGGATCTGGCTGTCCTAATTGTAAAACATTAGAAGAAAACACAAAAAAAGCTCTTATTGAATTGAGTATAAACGCAGAAGTTATCAAAGTTACTGATATCACTAAGATTGTTGAGTATGGCGTTATGTCAACTCCAGCCATAGTGGTTGATGGTGAAGTGAAAAGCTATGGAAAAGTTGCTAGTGTTGAAGAAATAAAGGCGATGCTGAAATGAGCAACAAATTTTTCTTTATTGTTTTAGTTACGAGTCTTTTTTTGTTAGTCGGTTGTTCTAAAACTAATAAGTTTACAACAGACAATGGGGCTCTTGACAATTTAATTGAAGTAAATATTGATAAACTTGAGATTTATCATTTTCATGCAACTAACCAATGTTATTCTTGTAAAACAGTCGGTGCATACGCAGAAGAAACCATAAATACATACTTCAAAGACGAACTTGAAAAAGGAATCATCGTCTTCGATCATATTAATGTGGATTTACCTGAGAATCAGGATTTAGTTGTCAAGTATGGTGCTACGGGTTCTTCTTTATGGCTGGGAACTTATAATGAAAAAGAGTTTGATCAAGAAGAGAATGTAAATGTTTGGTATAAAATAAAAGATAAGCAAAATTACATGTTTTATCTTAAAGGAATTATTGAACAAAAACTAGCAGGAAATTAAAATGAATTTTATGGCGTTTATGGAAACAATGGGAACAAGTAGCATTCCAATAATTGCTGCGTTCTTTATTGGATTAATGACTGCTATAAGTCCATGTCCATTAGCAACCAACATAACGGCCATAGCTTATACTAGCAAAAAGATCGACGATAGTAAACACACATTACTTGTAGGATTTCTTTATACATTAGGCAGAACATTTACTTATGTTAGTCTTGCTTCTTTAATTGTATTTTTTGGTATGCAAACACGAACAATAGCATTATTTTTACAAAAATATGGAGAAAAAATTCTTGGCCCACTATTATTAGTTTTCGGAATTATAATGCTTGATGTATTAAAATTACGTTTTTTTAAATCAAACGGGAGATTAAATAAATTAAAAGAAAAACTAGCAAAGAAAGGATTTCTTGGAGCATTTTTGCTTGGCGTAATATTTGCTTTAGCATTTTGTCCATTCAGTGCAGTATTGTTTTTTGGAATGCTCATCCCTCTAGCATTAAAAGCAGGAGATGGTTTAATAATTCCCACAGTTTTCGCATTCGCAACTGGATTGCCAGTAATAATATTCTCAATAATTTTAGTTAAAAGTATTTCGAAATTAGGTAAGATTATGGGCAAAGTTCAAATTTTTGAATTATGGATGAGGAGAATAGTTGGAATTGTTTTTATTATTGTAGGATTGTATTATATTGGAGGGCTGATTTTTTAAAATGAAAAGCAAAGATTGGAACTGGTTAATTGGCATAGTATTAACTTTCGGAGTATTTTATTTTATTCCTTATAACGCAGAATGGTTTAACACCTCCATCATCTCAGGAATAAATCTTTTGAGTGATTACGCAAAACAACATGTTTTAACTTGTTTAATTCCTGCTTTATTTATTGCAGGAGCTATTGCTGTTTTTATTAAGAAAGAAAAAGTAATGAAATATTTGGGACATGAAGCAAAGAAGTATGTTTCATATGGTGTTGCATCTGTTTCTGGAGCAATTCTAGCAGTTTGTTCTTGCACTATTTTACCTTTATTTGCAGGAATTAGAAAAAGAGGAGCAGGACTTGGACCTGCCATAACCTTTTTATTCGCTGGTCCAGCAATTAATGTTGCCGCTATTTTTTTAACAATGAGTGTGCTAGGAATTAAAATAGGATTAGCCAGAATTATATTTGCAATTTTACTTTCTATTTTAGCTGGCTTAACTATGGCTTTGATTTTTAGAGAAAAAGTTGAAAAAAAGAAATTGTTAATTGAACAAACTGAAAACTTGCAATTATCCAATAAAGTATTAATTACTTTTTTTGTCTTGATGATTGGAGTTTTAGTTGTGAATGGTTTACAAATTGATAAAATAATAAAATACTCTTTACTGGGATTTTTCACTTTTGGAGTTGCAGTTTTAGTTTTTTGGAAGTTCAAAAAGCACATTACTCAAAAATGGCTGAATGAAACCTGGAATTTTTCAAAAATGTTACTTCCCTTGTTATTTATTGGAGTTTTTATTGCAGGGTTTATTATGCCCCTTTTGCCACAGACTTTAATTGAAAACTTAGTCGGACAGAATACAATTATTGGAAATTTAATTGCGTCTATTTTTGGAGCTTTTATGTATTTCTCAACCCTAACTGAAATTCCAATATTGCAAGCATTGATCGCTAAAGGAATGCATTCAGGCCCTGCATTGGCTTTACTTTTAGCAGGACCGAGTTTAAGTTTACCTAACATGCTTGTTGTCAGAAAAGTATTAGGAAACAAAAAAACAGCAGTATATGTTGGATTGGTTGTAGTTTATTCAACAATTGCAGGTTTAGTATTCGGGACTTTTACCTAAAATCATCTTATGAATTGGCTGAAGAAACTAAAAAATTTATTAATGATGATTTAAAATACAACATTATTAATTATAATGAATCTAATAAATTTAGTTGTCCATATGTTTTTTTATGCAAATTTAATCATATAAAACCTATTGAATGTGGTGATGCTTTTTCGTTAAAAGAAAACAAAAACTTATTTGTTTTTAAAATTGATAAAAACTAAACTCTAAATAAAAAAAATTATTAAAAATATTAATTCTCAACAAAATAAAACAACACTGACTTTTCTACATCTAATGTTTCTAGTTTTGTAATTTTTTCAATCCCGACTCTACGAGAAGAATGCGAGATTTAGTCCTGTCAGCGATTATAAGGATCTCTTTTAATTTATAGATAAGATAGATTTTAAAGTTTATAATTCTTTCGTTTTTCACCAAATTCTCGACGAGAAATAGAGTTTATAAAATATAATGTGAAAAAAATGTACAAAAAATTAAATAGAACTTATATCAAATTTAGAAATAATTTTATCAGCAATATTATTGGAATACAATAAAATACTTTTTAATTTATTAATAGGGAACCACTCCAACAAATAAGAATTCTCGTCTGAATTAATCTCAGCCTCAGGACCGCCAAGTTTCAAAGTACCTCTAAAGTCCTTAGCCATCTTAACCATATACTCTGGCGAATAATCACCATCAAAAAAATACGTGTGCACATGACCATCCCCTTTCAAATCTTTTTTCATTTCATATCACCCCGAAAGTTAATGCAATTGTTAATGACTGTTTATGTTTATAAACTTTCAGTGGAAAAAATTGAAAAAACCATTCAAGATTTTTGAATAATATGCAAGAAAAAAGTTGTGTTATAATTTTTTCTTCTAGTAATATTATTCCAATTTTTTTTTCTTTTTTCGTTTTGTTATATCAATATAATTCTCTTTAGAAATAACTTTTCTGCCAGTTTCCTTTTCAAGTTCTAATCTAGCATTCCTCGCAATTGAACCGCCTTTTCTAGAATCCTGTTTTAATTGATGAAACTCTTCAGACCTGTGAGTTTGTGTTATTTCAGTTGTAGCTTTTTCTCCAAGCATAGTAAAAATAAGCTCTAAATCATTCATGTGATCCCGCAAATTAGATTTTGATTGTTTCGGAATATTTTTAAATAATTTATGTTGCTTGATCCCAATTCCAAATGTTGCCTCACTTATTTCATTAGTAAGAATTGCAAAATCTCTTCGCTCCTCCACCCCACGTTTTTGCCATTCCTCTGTTAACTCCTGCCGTATAGCAATTCCTCTCAATCTTTTGTCAATCCATTTTTTAGGATATCCTTTAAGTTCATAATATTCCTTTGCCCTATTTTGAGCAAGTTCAGGATTCTCTATTTCTTCAATCCTTTCCCGTCCTAATTGTGACAACCATTGCTTGAACGGCTCTGCTCTTTTAGAAGGAATTGACTGAATTATCCTGAAAATATCCTTATTATTAGCACAGTTCATAAGTTGTTTTCCACCCCTAGTTTCAACTTCAAGGGTATGGACAATTTGTCCCCACCCTTCAGAAAGACCGAGATCCCTCTTTCGAATTTTATTCATATAATCTTTAGGGTTTTTACTTTCAGTAATAGCATAAACAACATCCTCTATAACATAATACCAATCATTTTTGTGCCATTTCCTTCTAATGCGCTTATCCTCAAATACAATTAATTTATTTGTCATTATCACACCTTAATTGCTTTTTCAAATTTTTTTACATTTTTTCCCTTATTTACAATATCAACTATTTAATTTAAAATATTAATAAGTTTTTCTATTTCTCCAGACCCATTATTGTACTTACCAACATTATTATCAATTCCTTCACCAAGTTTGATCTTGGGCTGAGCTTCTAAACCATGATAATCAGTACCTAAAGTTTTAATCAAACCAAAATCTTCTGCTAATAATTCTAATTGCTTTGTTAATTCATCAGAATTCTTAGACGAATAAACTTCAATACCTTTCAAACCATGATCTCTCTGAAGCAAAGTCACAAAATCAACCAAAGACTCCCAACAAACAGAATCCATCTTTTTATCAGAATACTCATTCTTTTTTTCTAATTTCTTCCTATACTTATCAACAAACTCTCCAGGATGAGCAAGAACCGCAACACCACCATAAGAATTAACAAGATCGCAAGCCTGCTGAGGAGACATAAATTTATCATCAGGATACGGAACATTAGCAAAACCACGACTACCCGTCTCATCAATCAAAGCCCTAATCTCTTTATGTGACTTATCCAAACCCCACAAATCCATGGCATCCTTAACAGATATTCCATGCTTTTGCAAAAACCTAGCCTTACCAATAACAACCCTATTCAAATAACCCTCTTCAAAATCAAGAATATCTAACTCAATACCATTTTCTTTGTAGATTTCGACTTGCTTCCATCCTCGTTCAGTTCTAGCGTCGAGTGTTTGTTGAAGCTTATCATCAAAATACATTTTCTTATAATCAACACCATAACCAAGAATATGAGTGCCAACACCAGCATAACTCAAATCAGACTTAGTCTTAGAACTAACCTCAACACCAGAAATAACTTTAATACCACAAGCATTACCTGCAGCAATCGCTCTTGCAACACCATTAACAGTATCATGATCTGTAATACAAATCACATCAAGCCCAGAATCCTTAGCCATCTTAACCATGCACTCCGGCGAATAATCACCATCAGAAAAATACGTATGCACATGACCATCCCATTTTAAATTTTGTTTCATTTCATATCACCCCGAAAGTTAATGCAATTGTTAATGACTCTTCAAGTTTATAAACTTTCAGTGGAAAAAACAGAAAAACCCTCCAACAAAACTGAAAGATTTTCAACAAACTTAGAGACATTTTCAAAACAACTTATAAACAATTGAAAAAACATACAACAAAACCGAAAAATTTTCAATGCTATAACAACATCGATCAGATTTATTTCAACCAGAATACGCAACAGCAGTATGCTAAAACATTAATTCTTAGTTATAATAATTAAAGAAAAATATCCCCACCCCCGGACTTGAATTTCCCAAGCTAATCACTCATGATACAGCTTTCCAGGAACCTCGCGGTTACGACTGATTGTCTATCATTCTTAGTTCCTTAATTTAGGAACCATGTCGGACAACTTCTACAGCCGCGCGCTCTAGCCAATTGAGCTAGGTAGGGATATTTTACATTAAAAATTAGATTCTTTAAAAAGGTTTTGTTTTCAAAACAGGATTTACATTATGATTGCTTAGATATGTTTCAAAACATTATCCAAATGGGCTATTTTTCTTTGCTTCTGAAGTCAGGAGGGAGGAATTCTTAGAAGCAGGACGATTTACGCCCTCTTCTTTTATTATTTTCATTCTTTCAGAATATGTAGTTTTTGGAGGACAATATCCTAATTTGTTCCATACTTTTATTTTGCTACTATGCTTGGGATTTGAAAAACCAATATGTCTCAACCATTTATTTAAATTATTTATTCCATTGATTTCAAGCCTAAAAAAATTAAACGTGCCAAATGAATTTGTTTTTATACCTTGTAGATTACAATAACTAATTTTCAGACGATCTAAGACAGTTTGAATGTCTTTAATAATTTCTTCAGAACAAAATTCTGCAATTATTCGAGGATATGAATTACTTTTTCTATTCCCTTTTTTAAAACAAATACTAAAGTCGGTATCTGCAAGTCCTCTTAAAAAATGAAGAGATAATTCGTTATTATTGATTATTTTTTGAGGAATTCTCACTCTACCTGATTTTTTCCCAACTATTATGCCTATGTTTTCAAAAAACTCAAGAAGTTTTTTTGAATGAATGTATAAATTAGCATAATTTTTCTTAATTTTAAACTTAGTTTCAACCTTAAATGAACTATAGAATAATAAAGAAATATGTTTGAAATAATCTATCTCTTCAGTCTTATCGCCTGCAATTTCAATTTTATAACTGCTTCTTTTTGAAGAAACATATCTGCTTAAATGTCCGTCTCCAGAAATTATTCCGCAAAGTTCTGAAATTTCAGGAGTAATATTCAAATTTTTTGTCATAGTTGTTAGAACCTTCATACAATTAATTTATTTAAATAAATTAAAAACAGGATCATATAAAAGGTTCACGCGCCCATGTCCAGTGTCCTGTGTAAATTTTCAAGAAAATTGAAAATATTTCACAATATATTTTGAATGAATCTCGCAGAATTAGCACAATCTTATTTTTTAATGCTATAACCCTTCTCAATCAAATAATCATGGAACTCATAAGCTGATTTAATACATCCAGATTTACAGATCTTTTTGAGTTCAGAAACATCTGCACCAGATTCTTCCCATTTTATTCTAACTTCACAATTTACAGCTTTGCAAAATTCTCCGTTTTGGTATTCATTATTCATTTTAAAAATCACCTAAAACAATTTTTCTTAGTTCATCATTTAATTCATCAAAATCTCTGTTGGTTTCATCATCAGGTGTTTCTGATTCATATTCAAAAAATGTCTCAATATACTTATCCAGTTCTACAATATTCTGAATAATATCTTTCTCTTTTCCCTGTGACTTTAATTCGATTATATTCTCTAAATTATTTAATATATTATTTGGAATAATATTTTTCATCTCAGCCATTGCATCAGCAAATATTATTGGAGGAATAGTATTTTTATTAACAACCCACTTTGCATTAACAAGACCTCTATAGGCATAAAGATATTTTTTATATGTGATTAATTTACCTGATTTAATATAGTTCAAATAATTATTTTTGCACAGAGACTTATAATGAAGATACAATGTTTTTTTAGTGAATTTATTCAAAGCAAATGATTTGAAAATTTCATTCTGTTTTCCACAATAAACAATATCACTCATTAACCATTCAATTGTTGTAGGATTTGAATTCGAAAGTAATCTAACATACTTAAAAATATCAAAACCAGAAATATCAATTAAAGATCCTTTGACTGGACAGCTATTTCCATCTTTATCAAACGCAGCTTCAATAACATTTCTAGGCGTATCAATCTGAATGTAATCTTTTGTAGGTCTTACAAAAACAAATCTAACATCATAGTCACTATTTTTACTTTCCATTCTCCACGCTCTGCTTCCATTCTCTACTGCGAAGAGTACTTCAACATTATTTTCTTTTTCAATGTATTCGCAAAGTTGTTTTATTTTTTCTTTCATTCGAGATATATTAAGAGGAGTTATTATATAAATTTGTTGAATTAAACTCTGTTCAATATTGTTCAAAATGAAGTTTTGATGTAAACCAACGAGCAAAGTGAGTTAGTGCTGGGTTTGTTTTTTTTCTTTTTTGCAGCACTGCGGCAGATTATCATCGCCTATGGCGCATGACATCTCGACGAACTGCCTGCATGAATCGGCAGTTCTTACGCCCCACATCAGCTCCTCATTACACTCGTCGCTGACATTATCAAAGCAAGCTTTGAAATCCTTGAATTAGTAAACTAATTCAACTATATGCCAAGGCAGTGCTGCTATTTTTCTTTATGCACTATTAGTTCTTTATGATGTAGAATTAATTAATAATAAATGAAATAATAAATAAAAAAATAATAATAAAGTTTACAACTTAGGTTCGCCATCTAAGGTTAGCTGATTACTGGTTGATTTTAGTTGTAAGTTCTGTTTTGCCTTGAACGTAATTATTGTTGGCTTAAGAGTTACTTCGCCCACTGTGTGAAGAGATGGACTAACTTCATACTTAATAATTCTCTCCTCGTGTGGATCCATTCGATCAAGCTTGTACTCTAAAACAGTTCCTTCTTTAGAATGAGTATATTTTCTTGTAGGACTAAGAGTTCCATCAAAAGTACTTGAAACATTAAACAACTTTGGAACACGTTCAACAATTTTTAAATCCTTCAAAGTTTTAGAACCCCTATTCTTAACAGTAACTAAAATCTTTGCATGAGTTACTGCACCATGAGATCTGCGAATAGCCTGGATTTGTTTTTTTGCAACAATAGGATTTCTAAAAGCATAAAACAAAATCAAACCTGCAATAATGAAAACTGCTAAAATGTATAACGGTCTATAAGATGTTGTTATTTCTAATTGAGTTGACTCTTCAGGTTCAAGAGTTACAATCCATGAATAATACATCAAACCTGTTTCTTCATCTTCAATAACTTCTGCTTGCGGATTTGAAGATGTAAAAAAATTCTCCCAAGAGGATGTTTCTAATTTAATATGTTCAGTTTTTTCAACATTACTCAAACTTACAATATCAACTCTGCGAATAGTCTTGCCAGAAAATTCAGATGTATTAATTGATTTTTCAAATGCAGGAGTATATCCTACAATATTAAAATTTTGAGATTCTTCAAACACTTTTTCATCTTTGTAAAGTACTGTGACTTTAGCATAACCTGAATTTGGTTTGGTATCCGACGGAAACTGAACTGCAAACTGAACAGTTTTATCTTCATTAGAACCTAGATCAAGAGATGTTTGATCAGAACCAATTAAATCACTTTCAAATAAAACAGTTATGTCGTTTAACACAAGTGCGTTATTGTTAACAAGATGAAGATCAATAGTATATTTTGAACGAGGATCAATACGATCAGGAACATTTAATTCAATATCAAAATTAGTTAAAGGAGTATAAATACCTTCAATTACAGGCATACCAACACCAATTTTTAGAACAGATGTTACAAGACGGTCACTTTCTTCACTTTCAATCTCAAGCTTAATGTTATATTTACCACTATCCATATTTTTTGCAGGTTTTAGATACATAACAATAGTTGCTTCTTCACCTGAATCAATAGTCTTACCTGAGAAATAATCTGTTAAAGGAACTGTTTGAAATCCCCATTTTAAATCTTCAAGAGGTCTTATTCTAAAATTATCTTCAAAATCCTGCACATTTTTTACAGTTACATTGAAAATAGCATATTCTTCTAATGTAATTTCATCACGCACTGGCTCTATATCAACATAAAATGCAGGTACAATAACTTCAATACCTTGTGCTAATGGAGCTGAAAATAGACTAAATAGAACGACAATTAATAAAGCTAGTAAACCCCTTTTCATAATTACTCCCCTCGTTTGAATTTATACACTTGATTCTTAATAGATTTTTGTTTTTTAATAGTAAGAAAATGTAAGATTAATAAGTTTATAAAATTTTCGTAGATAGGGAATAGATAAAGACAGGTCTTAATCATTTAACATTGGACCACTTAACTTAAAATGTGCAACACCAATAGAATCATTACCTTCTGCAATGAGTTCAAGAACTGTAAGTTCAATTTTCTGTTTTGAAATTTTATGTTCTCCAAGCTTATATGACGCACCCACTTTTAAGGGAACTAATTCTTTGCCAACATATACTTCAAGATCTCCTGATTCATTGAGTTTACCATCATATTTTACAAGAATATTAAACTTAGGTGCAAAACCTCCTGGATGATAATACACATTTTTCTGTTCACCTTTTTTTACATAAAAATCAATAGATTCAACAGGATATGTTTTTTGAATTGATTCTTCAGTCTTAACAGGATTACACCCAGAACCGAGTCCTGCCAGTGCAGTAATTATACAAAATGATGGAATTAATAATTTCTTCATACAACTTGCTATTCTGCAACAATATATAAAAATTTCTCAACTAGAATGATTATTATAAACACATACATCAACTAACTATAATCAACTAACTATAACTTCACTCACATGATCATTTTTTTGAATACGAATAACTTGATCTACAAATCCTTCGATCTTAGTTTCATGAGATACAAGTATGATTTGCTCAACATCTAACTGATCCAAAACTTCCCGCACTCTATCTAACTGCTCATTAGAAAATCCATCTGTTGGCTCATCTAAAACAATAATACTCTTAGTCTTAATATCTGACACAACATCATTAATAACCTTATTAAGTGCAAGTCTATATGCTAATGCAACACTAGTTTTTTCACCACCACTTAAATTCTCAACCTCAACCTCATAACCATTTTGAATTACAACAGGAGTAAATTCATCATTAAGAGAAACAGTAATTGTTTCATCTTCAATAAGCGCATCAAACCATTTTGTGAATAAATCCTTAAATTCATGATATACCTTCATCAAAACATGTTTTTCCATAACACCCATAAGTGAAATAAAAAAATCATCAAACCACTGAACATCTTTTTCAACTTTGTTACGATTATGTTTTGCTTCTTCTTTTACAATAACTTCTTTTGTGAGTTCATCAATAAATCTTTGACACGTTTCCATTTCTTGTTCAATACCTTGTTTTTTTAATTCAACTTGCTTTTCTTCATCAAGTAATTTATCTAATTCTTGTTTTAACAGATTATGATTTTCAATAATATTTTCAAAACTTTTCAACCTTTCATTCATATCTTCTTTTTTTAAATTTAAATTTTTAATCATAATATCTGCTTCTTCAAGCAAAGATTTAATATCTTCAATTTGTTGATTTTTGTCAGCAAGGTTTTTCTCAAGATTTGATTTTTCCTGAATACTTAACTTAAGTTTTTGAAAACCTTTTAGTTCTTCTTTAAACACGCCTATTTTTTCACGAACCTCGTCTAATTTAGTTAGGTCAAACTGTTCTATTTTTTCAATCAAATCAGATCGCTCTTTTTGAAGATCAAGCTTGGCTTTTTCTAACTTTTCAAGTTCGTACTCTAATTCTTCAGACTGTTTAACTTCAGACCCAAGAACTGCAATTTTTTTTTCAATCTCTCGAATCTTTTCTAAATATTCTTTTTCACGATCAATTGATTTAGTAAACTCTGATTTTTGAGTTTCAAATTCTGCCAATCTCTTTTTTAGAGAATAAATCTTTTCATCTTCTCTTGAAATAATTGAATGTTTATGAGTTTGGGAAACAACCTGTTCGCATGTTGGACAAACATCAATCCCCTCTATTTTTTGTTTAAGTTTTTCACTTTGTTCAATAATTGTCGAGTTTGAACTAAGTTGCGAATTAATTTTTTCAATCTCTTTATTGATTTCATCAAGTTTAATATTAATCAATTCTTTATCTTTAATTTGCTCAACTAATTCTTTATACAAATTTTGTTTTTCTTTAATAACTGTGAGTTTTTCAGAATTTTTCGATTTGTTTTCTGTTAATTCTTCCATTCTTTTTTCAATCTGAATCTTTCGTTCTCTACAAAGCGTACCTTCACGAATGGTTTTTCTCTCAGTCTCTTCTAAATTCCCAAGTTCTATTTCTTTTTTTGATAACTTTTCATCAATAACTTCAAACGAATCATCTGAAAAAATATTTTTGTTTAATTGATCGACAGATTCTTTTAAAACAGCAGATGCTTGCTGTAATTTTTCAATATTTTCAAATTGTTTATTTTTCTGAGTTGATTTTTCAGCAAGAATATTTGTTATAACTTCTATTTTTTTGTTTATTTCATTATAACTTGCTAATTTTTCTTCAAACAGTTTCAATTCCGCACGTTTTTTAATCAAACTTTCTTTAACAGAAATTAAAAGAGGAAATATTTTAGATTCTTCTATTGATCGAGCTTCAAAATCTTCTTTAAATTTATTTAATTTTGATTTTTTATCGTCGAGATCGTAAATAATACCTCCTAATTCCTTTTTGCGATCTTTTAGTTTTTTAGTATACGATTTTGCATTTTCTGAAATTCGTTTATATTTATCAATTCCAAAAACACTACGCAATGTGTTAAGACGTAACTCTTTATCTTCAAGAATTATTTGCTTCATTTGATCCTGAGGCGTATAAATAGTATACCTAAAAATCATGCCTTTACTTTTTGTTAACATTTCTTTTGGGTAACCTAACAAATCAAGAACAATTGCTCTAAGCTCTGTTGATGTTCCTTCAGTTTTAAGCCCATTAATAATAACATAACCTGGTTCTTGAATTACACTACTATTTTGCGCTTTTAAATTTCTTTTAATAACTATATTTTTATTATCTATACTAAAACAAATTTCAACACTTCCTCTCGACGTTCCCTTTCTTAATAATGCATTAGATAATAATACTCCGCGCATTGCACCAAATAATCCAAACTCAAACGCAGAAAGAATAGTTGACTTGCCTGAACCTATATCTCCACTAAGCAAAATACTTCCTGTTGGAAATTTAATTTGTGCATCAACAAAACTTCTAATATTCACCAATTTTATCCAATTTAAAATCATGAAAAAATATGCATTGTCTATTTTTTAAATACTTTGTGGTGCAGGTATGTTTTTAATAATTCAATAATGTTTTTAAAATCTTGTCCCAAATTTGAGACGAAACTCGACGGAAACACATTGTCTCTATTTAATAGTCATATCAAATTAAGTTTTTACTATCATAAAATTTAAATACTATTGTATTATTCTACAATAGCAACGAAATCCGAATTTTAGGATTAATTGAAAAAAAAACAAGGCAAATTATTACGGTTTATCCGCGAATAGATTTGAGGTGGTAAAATGAGGCGAAGTATTATATTGGTTTCTGCAATTTTGGTTATGTTAATGTTCTTAGTAGGTTGTGCTAGATATGAAGTACCATACCAAGACCCTGAAACAGAATTAGGTGATGAAGCACCGTTAGAAGAACCTATGGATGTAGAAGAACCAGAATTTGAAGTAGAAGCAGACGAAACTGCACCAATGGAAGTAGAAGAGAAAAAACCTGTAAAGAAAGTGGTTAAGAAAGTTGTAGAAGAACCTGAAGTAGAAGCTGAAGAAGAACCAGAAGCAATGGTTGAAGAGGAAGAAGCTGAAGAAGAACCAGAAGCAATGGTTGAAGAGGAAGAAGTAGAACCATTTTCTGAAAAAATTTGGAAACCAGTTGGTGGAGAATTATCAGAGTTAAATAAAATAACAGTGACCGAAGGCGAGTTAGTAAAACTAAATGTACAAGCAACAGATCCTGATGGAGATGATCTTGAATATGAGTTTTCCGCACCTTTAGACAATGATGGAGAATGGTTAACAGAGATTGGAGACGCTGGAGAATACACAGTAACAGTGAGTGTATCAGATGGTCTTGCAGAAACATCTCAACAAGTAAATGTTGTTGTAATGCATAAGAACAAGCCACCAGTAGTTGAAGTGTTATCAGAAGTGACAATAAATGAAGGCGAAACAATTAGTCTTAAACCAGAAATAACTGATCCAGAAGGCGACGATGTTGAAGTTACCTATAGTGGATGGATGACAACAAGCATAAAAAAAGTAGGCTATGATGAAGCTGGAGAGCACGAAGTTCTAATCGAAGCAACTGATGGAACACACACAGTATCTGAAACAGTTGTTGTAATTGTAGAAGATATGAACAGAGCTCCAGAACTAGAAATCGAGTTTTAAATCTTTACTTTTTTAAATTTTTTTTTATCTCTTTTCTTTTTGATATTTGATCTAAAAAATCAGATACGTCAGTAATTAACTCTTCATTTAAAGAATTAAATACTATCTCATCGTCAACAGAACCATAATTATGTGCTATTATATTGCTCATACCTTTAGCATCTTTTAATTTATTACATAATTTTTCAGAAATAATGCCTTCGTTCTTAAGCGAGTCAAATGATCCTTTTTCATCTTCAGGTAACATGGCTCCAATTTCTCTGATTAATAAAAAAGAAAGATCGACTACTGCTTCAATAATTTTTTCAAAATATCTTTCACATGCAGCTCTAGTTTTAAGATCATGTGAATAATCAATAAACTTTGAAGGTATAAATGATTCTAATTCAGTAAGAAATTGTTCTACTTCACTAATTTTATCTTTTATTCTCTGATTCATATATTATTTTACCTTTTGAAAATATTTCTGTTTTTATTTTATTAGGAAGAATATTAAGTACTTGTATATCAACTTTTTCATTAACTCTACCAAAAATTCTTTGTCTGAATAAAGTTGCTAGCTTCAAATTTATTTCTTTAAAATCCACTGCAATATCAATATCAGAGAATAATGTAAATTTATTTTCTACAAAAGAGCCGTATAGATAGATTTTCAATATTTTATTCCTTAATTCATCTGATAAAATTTCTTTAACTGTTTCTTCTATGATTCTGTTAATCCTACTGCCTTTTTTCAGTTTGAACTCGTCAGAAAAATTAGCTGCTCGTTCTATAAATTCTAATTTTTTTCTAATAGATCTAGATAATCTATTTTTCTCTGATTGAGTCAACTCAACTCCGTTTAATTGTTTTTCAATTATCTTAAGTTCTCTTTTTCCAAAGATTTTTCTTGAATTCTCGTTTTGATCAAGGAATTTTAATAAATCCATAAATTAACCTCCATTTAGGTTATAATAACCTCTATAAAGGTTATATCTTATATAAATTTTTCGCTATTTTCGAATTGAATTGTTTAAATGTAGTGGTTAAAACTAATTATTAAATTAGTTATTTATAAATAATAGACGATAAATTTAAATAGATGTAGTGGTTAAATATATTCATGGTATCAATAGTAGTTAAAACAATACACAATAATAAATATCTATATCTAGTTGAATCAATAAGAACTGGAACTAAAGTAGTGCAAAAATCCATAAAATATATTGGTAAAAAAAGACCAATCACCAAAGAAGAATTCGAATCTATGCAAATATCACACAAAAAAGAAGATTGGATTCTAACCCAATTCAAAGATGAGTTATCATATCAAGACCACGAAACCTTACTGCATGTTTCTAAAGAATATTCAAAATATGTTAATGAGCTTGATCCAATATCCAACTCTAAAGAAAAAGAAAAATTTCTAAGTATTTTTATTGCAAATAGTAATTCAATCGAAGGTTCAACAATGACTCCTAAAGAAACCTTTGAATTTCTATTTAATGATACTGTTCCACAAAGACACACAAAAAAAGAATTATTCATGGCATCAAATCTTCTTGATGCATGGCATTATTTAGAAAAAAATTGCGATCGATTTCCCACACCTGAAGATCTCCTTAGTTTGCATAGTTTAGTAAATAGAGGAATTGAAACAGATCAAACATTAGGAAAATTTAAAAAAAATCAAAACTACATAGGTGATGTGCATACAACATCTTTTTTATTTGTATCTGAAAGAATTGATGAACTGCTTAATTGGATAAAAAAAGCATTAAAAAAAATAAATGAATTCGAAGTAGCATTTCAATCACACGCTCAATTTGAAATAATTCATCCTTTTGTCGATGGAAATGGTCGTGTTGGAAGATTAATCTTGAACTGGATATTACTGTATAAAAAATTAATGCCTCTCGCAATAAGTTATCAAAATAGATCTCAATATTTATCTGCCCTCGAAAATTCAAGAAGAGGAAAAATAGAAGCAATATCTCAATTCTGTTTTCAAGAATATATTAATCAATACTCATTTGTAAATATTAATTAGAATTCTTCATTAAATAAATCCAATTCATCCAAAGAAATAATTTTTTTAGGATAACAGTCAAGATCAAATTCTCCAGTTAGTTCTGAGAAATAAATTGGTTTTTTTAAAGCTATAGAATAACCTAGTTCTATTTTACAACTCGAACCCATGTATCCTTTTGGAAGAATAAAATAAACTGCATCTGCCTCGTCAATTGCTTTGTAATGATCCCGAGCAAAACCTGCTTTTTGTTCTAAGTTTTCAGCAACATCTTTGTTTTCCATGCTTGCATCAATATTTGGAAACAAACTTTCAAATCCTAGCGCTTCTAGATCAGACAGCGTTTCTTTAATTAAAGATCTATTTTTCATACTTGATCCAATTACTATTTTGGGTTTCATTTGAATTTTGGTTATTTAATTGTTTAAATTGATTTCTGTACTTCAAAATACTATTTTTTTAATAAATTTTAAATAAATTTAAATACATAAAAAAAGTATGTCTTAAATATGGTACTACTAAGCACATTTAAAAATGAACAAATCAAAAAATGGATTGAAAGTTCTAAAAGTGCAAAAAAAGCAGTAAAAAACTTCAAAAAGTATCTTGACAGACACATTGAAAAAATAGAAACATTTCAAGACCTTTCACTTAAAATAGGCGACTTCTATAACAAACATTTTTTTGAAAAAGATGATGCTCGTTTACTCAGAAAAGGCTATGGCCATACTAATTCAATAAGATTATACAAAAAATATTTTCACTTAGTTAAAAAAAGGCTTAAACGAATAAAAAAATTAATTGAACAAGAATATCGAGATGAAGAAGAGGAACAAGAAGAATTATATTTCATCCACTATAGATTAGTAAATCTAATTATAACAGATAAAAAAATAAAAAATTCTATTTCAGATATTGAAGAATTTAAATCGAAATTTGAAAGTATTGAAAAATACCTCTCCAGACAACTAGATCTAGTCAACAAAATACTCTCCAAATTTAAACGCTTTGTAGGCAATAAAGAATTATGGGATACAGATTATTCGTGCAATAGACGAAATTACAAATCTGTGGAATTATATTCGAATGTTCTTGAAAATAAAGAACAAATTTTCAAAGAATGGGATGAATTTTTAGTCGACATACAAAAACTAAAACATTTTATTAGAGAAGAATCCATGATTCTAATTAACAGACATATTAATCGAGATATCTCAGATCTTAGATCACAAGTACTAAAATATTTTTCAGAAGTTGAACTATTTTCTGACTTACAAAACATCATCGAATACACTTCAGCAGTTAAAAAACTTGCAGATGGGCCAATTATTGTTCTATATCACGCAACTGAAAATAGACGCATGTCATTTCCTCTTCTTGAATCAAAATATCCTGGCGGTTTTTTTGTATGCACTAAAAAAGAATATGCGTTTAAAATAAAACTAGATCAGAGTATTGATTACAACATCCACAATTCATTAAACGTTGTTTCATTCAAGATGCCTGATAAATTATTTAAATCACTTTTTTTACAGGACGATAAGTCAGGCAGAGACGGAGATAATGAATCAATAGAAGCTTATGAAAATGCATATTTTATTCCACTATCCAGATTTCCCTTATTTAACACATACGTAAGACTAGGTTTGATAGAAAAATTATAAATTATTATTCTAATTTTATCCCATTAACAGACCTTATTTTCCCATAACTTTTTTCAAATTCTGAATAAAGCTTTTTAGTAACAGCATATAATTCATGCTTGTTATCGGGACTTTCAGTTAAACCAGAAATAGAAAATTCTAAAACATTTTTATCGAGAATATTAAACTTGACAGAATTTATTTTTCCAAAATTTACAACATGATCTGAAAAAACTTTTTTACATTCTTCTAAATAATTGCTAAATGCTCTTGATAAATTAGAAGAATCAATAATATTAGATTCAAAGAAAACATAATTAACAAACAATTTTTTTGATGTTGATCTTATTTGCAAGTGATCTTCAGAATTTTGTGTTTCAACAATAATCTTTTCAAGTCCTGCATCTCTTGCAGCCAAAGCCATTATTGAATTTTTTACCAAGTTATTTTCTAAATCAACTTCAGGTCTAAGATATTTAGAAGAATTGTATTTTAATGTCTGAACAAGATCATTATAGACTATTCTAGATTCAGGAATATCACAGTCTGTATCTTGAAACTTAATTTCAGCTAATTTTATGAGCTTTGCCCCCACTTTGTAAAACCCCCTAAATTCTGTAAAAAACAAATAATATTATGAAATATGGGTGCTGAATTTATAAAATTTTCTAAATTAAGAGCACTATTTAGTGATAAATCAATTCTGTGCATTTTTTTTCTATTTTATACTTAATATGTGCTAAAATGCCCCTAAAAATCGAAAGATTTATAAAGAGACGCGAGTTTCTAAGGATTAATTGTTGTCTTTTGACAGTAATAAAAAGAGAGGTTCTAATATTGTAAATTATTATAATACTCACTAGAGTAAATTATAGAGGTAGAAATAAAATGGTAGATGTAAAAAAAACATTAAAAACAACAGCAATTGTTGCAGGAGTAGCAGTTGTTGGACTAGGATTAATCGGAAGACACCACTTTGTAAGATCTGATTACAAAGTAAAAATTGTAGGAACAGAAAGAGTAAAAGATGGCGATGAAGAAAAATATGTAGTCTTCACATCAGATATTGAATCAGGTGTTGAAAGAAGTTTTGAAAATACAGATTCACTTCTTGAATTAAAGTATAGTTCATCAGACCTACAAGCAAAACTAAGCTCAGCAGAAAAAGAAGGACAAGTTTGCGACATAAAAACATATGGCTTTAGAATTCCATTTTTTTCGTCATATAAAAATATTGTAAGTGCAGATTGTTATGATTTAGAATAAAAATTGTAAAATGATTAAATATTAACTAAACTTAGAGAGGTAAAATAAAATGAATAAAAAATTAATGGCAGGATTAGCTCTAACAGGACTAGCAGCAATAGCAATGTCTAGTGCAGGTTGTGCTAAATGGAGTAAAAGCGTTGAAAAAGATGGCGGAGTATTTGGATCTTATGAAGGAGACTACATAGTAATCAGCCAAAGCGGCGGAAGAATTATGGATGTCTGGAAAATGGAAGATGTATTTTGTGACAGTGAAGGAAACTCTGATGGATGGAGCTTTATTGATAATAGCGGCAATGTTGTAATGGTTGGCGGAGATGCAAAAGTGATCAGAGTTAATGAAAAAAATAAAAAAGATCTATGGGCTAAATACAATAATTACCACATGGAATTCGAAGCTCAAACATACAGAGAAATGTATAACTTGTAAATAATTATTTTAAATTTTTTATTAATTTA
Source organism: Candidatus Woesearchaeota archaeon (assembly GCA_018668595.1). Lineage (GTDB taxonomy): Archaea > Nanobdellota > Nanobdellia > Woesearchaeales > UBA11576 > JABJCP01. The sequence goes on along the minus strand of JABJCP010000035.1, from coordinate 278,219 downwards.
TTTTTTATTATTTTTTTAATAACTTCTTTTTTTTATTTGAATTTTAAACGAGTTTTGTGAGTTCAATGAATTTCAAAATGAAGAATCGAGTTATTGTTTTTTAGTTCTAGTTTTTTAATTTTGTAGCACTACGGCAGTTTATAAAATTCTATGAATTTTAAACAACGAAAACAACCTTGCATAAATCAGGTCGTTTTCTGATTTAAATCAACAATTCGCTTTGCTCATTGTAGACATAATCGAGCTACGCTCGAACAAATTGAACACCTGATGTTCAAACATCCATGCCAAGGTAGTGCCACTTTTTATTGATTAGAATTAATTGTTAATGCTTTTTACTCTTTTGCTTTGGCACGCATTATTGCTTTTAATCTTCTAAGACAAACACATAGTTCATAACCTTTTTTTTCGCCTTCTTCAATTGAATCAAAATAAATACGATTATTTGGTTGAATCATACTTACGAAATGACAATTACCTGCATGAATTTTTTTAGATTCACTACTTGCAATAACTTTTTCTTGAGTTTCGAGAGTGAATTCTCCTTTTGATTTAGTTTTTGTTTTTTGTGTTGGTTTTTCTACTTGCTTTTCTTCTACTGTTTTTTCTTCAACTTGTTTTTCTTCAGATTGTGATTGTCGAGGTGCAGGTTCTGGATCTTTTTTTACATCTTGTTCTACATTTTTTTTTGAATCACTCATACCCAAAGCTTGCATTAATTCATCTTCAGTATCAACAGACTTTTCTGATTGAACAATAGGTTTTTTTGGTTGAACATTTGATTTTTCTGATTGGACAATAGGTTTTTGCATTTCTTGTTCTTTTGGTTTTTCTTTTGATTTTTCTAGTTGTTGTTCTTTTGGTTTTTCTAGTTGTTGTTCTTTCTCGTCCACAGATTCTGCTTTTTGTTTTTCTGTAGAAGTTTCTTCTTTTGAAACATCGTCTTGTTCTGACTTTGTTATTTTTTCTTCTACTGCATTTCTTATTTGCTCCAATGATTCTTCTTTAGCTTCATTTAATTCTCTATCTTCTTTTTCTTGCTTTGACTTTTTCTCTTCTTCTACATCTTTTATGCGATCTTCATAAGAACGAATATCTTTTCTATCAAATAAAACATTACATTTTTCACAGAAATACTTAACCTGATCATTTCCTTTTAGATCTTTCCTACAAATAGGACATCCTTTAGGAACTAAATACACATTACCAGAATCATTAACTACTTCTTGTTTTTCTTCAATACTTTGTTCATCAAGAACTTTTTTCTTTTTTAAAAATCTCATTTTATCAGTTATTGAGGGCCTGTTTTTTTACCAAGTTTTTTTTTATAAACTGGTTTTTTAGAAATATTATTTCTACGATCTTGTTTTTTATCTGAAAAATCTTTTGAACTATCTTTTTTACCACTAAATTCTGCCTCTGTTAATTTATCATATTCACCCAATATATCATGCTCAGAAACTCCTTTTGGTTTTTTATTTTGTTGAGCAGTCCCTTTAGGATTTGCCAATAACTTTGTTGAATCTTGCTTATGATTTGCATTATTGTTTCTATTATTTTGTTTTGCTCTATACCTAGGTCTTCCTTTGATAAACTCAGGAATTAACTTTTCAGGATGTGGAACATATCGCCCAACCCTTCTTGCTTGTCTAGTCATCCACCTAAACAATGATTCGGTTTCATAGGATTTTATTATTGATGTGATTTTTTCGTCGAGAATATCAACATCATAAGAATCTTTAATTATTTTAAAATTATTTTCGACTACTTGCTTTCGCTTTTTTTTGTCAAAAATTAATTCACAGATATCACTAACAGAATCTTGATTGATTGATTGATCAACCACAACAAACTGCGCACCCTTATCAATAAATGACTGTAAATTTTCAAACTTAGTTACAATCAATGGTTTTTTGTAAGTCATTGATTCAATAACTGGATTTCCAAAACCTACGCCTGTTGTTGGAAATGAAATAATATCTGCATGAATATAAGCATCCCAAATAGAAAAAATCTTTTCATCTCCATTTTGCTGACGCTTTAAACTAATTTTTTCATTAGCAAAAATAACATTAACATCTGCTTTATTAATCCGCTTAACAATTTCTTCAAAATAATTTCCCCTATGATAAACAGGATGTCCTGTTATCATTAGAACATTATCTTTCTTAGTTGCTTTATTTATTTCTTGAAGAAGTTTTATTGACTTTTCAACACCTTTTGTACGACTTATTTTAGTTGGTTGGAGAATTAAAATCTGATCGTTGTTGATTCCAAACTCTTTTCTAAACTCTTTATTAAATTCATCTAATTCCTGCATTGCCTTTAAGTTTATCAAATGAGGAATCATCATACTAGAAATATTTCTTTTTTCAACCAATGATTTTTGTGCAATACTATTGCTAGTGATGTGAGTAATTTTCTTTGAATTAGAAGGAAGTTGATTTAATATTTTAGGAATATTTAGATTTTTAGTAAAATAATTAATATCCCAAAATAATTTGTAATGTTTACCAATAGTAGGAATCTTTAAATCTGAAATAATTTTGTTTAATGTCAAAATCAAAGGTAGATTTTTTCCACCGCCTAAAATATCTTCAACACACAAGTAATCAATTTTGTTATCCTCTATATATTTTCTAAGAGGTTTTTTTATTCTTGAAATTAAATTATTAAGCAATATATCAAATGCTTTTATACCTGCCTTATCAAGATTAGAATCAAATGCCATTCTTTTGATTGCTCTTATCTCGCTATGTTTGTAATCCATCTCAGCCAGTTCGAATTTAGGCAAATTAGACTTAACACCAATTTTACCATAAAGAAGATGAACATCAAATCCCATTTCTAGAAATTTATCTATCCATTTCTGAGAATTCACACACACAGAATCTGCAAACATTAGTCGTGAAGCAATAATCCCGATTTTCTTTTTTTCCATTGTATTATCAACTATATTTTGAAGAGGTATTTAAAATTAAGTAAAATTTCCTCATTATACTTATAAATAATACACATTATAACACAGTATTTACTTTTTAGTGATTAATTTGCATAAATTTTATAAATCTTGTAACAATACCAAATATATGAGTGTATTGAGTGAAGAAGGAAAAATAGCAGAGCTTCAAAAATTTGTTGATGAAAAAAGTCAACTCATTTCTAAATTTCTTAATGTAAATTATATTCAATTTAAAGCAGGACGAATTGAAAAAACTTCTGTGAAACCTGAGTTTGATCAAGAATTATTCAAAACAGAAATAGATCAAAAAACTAATTCCGATGCCCTACACAAACCTAAACTCGGAACAATAATTGCACAATATAGACCACTTAATAAAGATAATATAATCGAATTTCCAAATGAAACAGAAAAAAAAGATATTAAACCAGAACATTTTGTTCACGAAGTTTTTCACGGATATCATTTTAATTTAAATAAAAGTATGAAAGAATTTATCAGATCATATGCACAACAACATGAAACTGCATTAAATAACTCTGTTTTAGAAAAAAATTTTAAACCATTAACAGATCATCTTAATTGTGCTTTGTCAATGCACGCTGCTGCAGAATATATTGCACATTATTTCGTCGAGCTATTTTATGATTCAGAACACATTATTGAAATCACACCTCACGAAATTGAATTTAGAACTCATTTGATTAATCAAAAAAATTTAAAAAATCCATTCAGATTACCAAATAATGAAGAAGATTTAGTTTTACAAAATTCTGCTAAAAAATTCAATATTCCTAATCCTACAGACTATAATCTATTTACAAAAAATGAAGTTATTTTGCTTGCAACACACGCACATAATGGAGTTAACAAAGTAGATTCGAATTCAATAATAAATGCATTTAATCTAAAACTTGGAAAAATTCACGCACTAACTAGTTTTTTTGGAACAAATATGTTACAATATGATCCTGCAAAATGCGATATTGAATTGATTAATATTGAAACTCATTCAGATGGAATTGTGGGAGTGTGCAATGTTAAAAATTTAAATCTTGCAACAAATGAAGAAATAAAAAAATATGCACTTAGTGAATTCTATGGTAAATTTTCAGATTTAAGTGATCGATTGATTGGAGCAAATTCTCCTGGTGGTCGAGGTTATGAATTGATAATAAATACTTTGAATTAAGATAAAGAAATATTTTTGTAAGCAACTTTTCCATCACTTCTTACACTATAAATACCACACTGACCTTGATCAGGACTTCCCGAATTATAAAAAAGATCGTCGACAAATTCTCCTTGTTTTACAGAATCAGATCTTAAATTGTTTGCTCTATGACCTGATTCGTGAAAATGGTTATGAACTCCTTTAGTAATTCCAACATCATCAATTAATTTTCTTAAATCAGCATTACCTCTATTTTCCTTTTTTTCCACAACCGTTGCGCCTTGAGCTCTGAAATAGTCTGCAGCAAAAATAGGAGCTATCCCACCATCATTAATTTTACAAAAATGTGCAAAGTCAACACAATTATCAACATTATCAAATTTTGGAGGTATATGTGAAACAAGAATTGTTTTATCAGGTTGGGTTACAAGATCTCTAACATCCTCCATATTAGTAACCCACATAAGAGAGTCTCTATATCTAGGATCTGCTGCAATTTGACTCATTAAATTATCGTCTTCTATTTTATGATAATTTGAACCATCATTAAGATAAACTCCGCTTTTAAGACCTGAACTTTCAGGAAAAACATGATATTGTCCTCCACTAACCCAATCAGATCCTGGAAGAAAAACTAAATGATGAGAATCTTCTTCGACTTTTGGAACGTCAAAAACACTAATAATATTAGAATATTTTTTTGATTTTTCTTTTATAACTTCATGGAATGCCGCAACAGATTCGTGACTTCCTGGTTGAACATGAATTTTATCAACTCCTCCTGCAGAAACAAATGTTTCAAGACCTTTTTGAGCAACGATTTCTAAAACAGCGTCGATAAAATCATAGCCTGAAACTTTAGCTTGACCTCCAGCTACTTGAATTACTGCATCATTTCCAAGATCTCCATTAAGAATTAAAGTATCAATACCTTCTTTGATAAGTGCATCTACTGCTAAACCAACAATTGCAGGATGTTTGTGCAAATCTGCAATTATACCATATCTTTTTTCGACCATAAGTAATTTTTGTCTTGAACTAATATATAAATGTTCCGATTATTGATCACTCATCAGTAGTAATATATTCGGAAAACATTTATAAACACATCTTTGATTGTTATGTTTGAGAAATGTAGGTAATAGCTTACCTGAATCTCAAAAAAAGTACTTTAAATTCATTTAGAGTGCTTTAAATAGCAAAACAATGGAGGCTAAGTAAAAATGGGATATTTAAAATACGTTAAAGAGCTTTGGAAGAAACCTAAAGCTAATATACCTGAATTGTGGAGAGAAAGGCTTATTAAATGGCGAAGAGAGCCTGTAACAGTTCGAATCGAGAGACCTACAAGATTAGATCGAGCTCGTTCTTTAGGATATAAAGCAAAACAAGGAATAATTCTAATAAGACAAAGAGTTAATAGAGGCGGAAGAATGCGTCCTAAATTTGCAGGCGGTAGAAGACCAAAAGCAATGAGAAGACTTAAAATTCTTGGAGTAAATTATCAAAGAGTTGCAGAAGAAAGAGTACAAAAAAAGTATCCAAACTGCAATGTTATAAATTCATACTGGGTTGCTAAAGATGGAAAATATCATTGGCACGAAGTAATTCTCGTCGATACAGCTCACCCTCAAATTGTAAAAGATAAAAATCTTAAGTGGGCTACTAAACCTGGACAAGCAAGAAGAGTCACTAGAGGACTTACAAGTGCAGGTAGAAAGAGTCGTGGTTTGAGAAACAAAGGTAAGGGTGCTGAGAAAATTAGACCTGGACTAAGAGCGAATAAGCGAAGAGCGAAATGAAAAAAATCGAGTAATTCTGCGCATTGAATTGCGCAGCATCTTATTACACTCGATTTTCTGCATTTCAAATTTAAATTCATCAACATAAATTTGAAATAAACTTTTAATTTTTTATTAAATTTTTTCCATTTCTTTTTTTATGTTATTTTTTATTAAAGTACGTAAAAGGCATAAAATACATACATAACATTTTTATTGTATTCTTTATTAATTATTATTGGAATAGAGCAATAGATTAAGCGCTAAACAACACATCAGATATGCAGGAGGAGGGAATTACATGGCAAAACGCAAACTAGAAGAGATATTGTTCAAAGATGGAAGATTTGTTAAAAAAAGCACAGGAGAGACTGTTTACCCAAGGCCGCTTGGGAATCCTATTGTTGGAAATGAATCAAAATATTGGTGTTCTAGACGCACACCGTATTGCATAATAGCAGATGGAGCTAAAGCGCAGAATCTGTGGTATAAAGCCAATGCTTTTGCTATGACTATCAAACAAATTCACGATGATGACTCTTATGTTTCAGGACAGCTTTATAGGATTGAAGAATCTGAAGAAGAATCAAATCATTATTAGCCACAATTAGTAACTCGCCAGTAATTACAAATAGAAAGACTTATAAATAGCAAACATATTCTGAGACATTAAAGTCAATATGACCAGTAAATAAACAGGCAAATAAAATGAAAAATACAGATCTTCCAACCGAAATTACAGAACGATTAGATGGTTTAGTAACAGGATATTCATTTTCTGAATCCGGACCAACAATATTTTTTTGCAGATCAAATGAACAAATATTTCAAAACAGTATAGATTATTTATCAGATAAATTAACAGGAAAAAATCTACCTTTTGAATTTAAAGAAATAAAACTTGATGAAGAACAATTACCTACAATTCAAACAGACGATCCTAATTATTTATTGATTATAAAAAACTTTGAAGGAATACAAGATCCTCATTCTTTATGTAAACGACTTATGTATAGTATAGATGCTAAATGTCTCGTCGGAATTTATGTAAATCCTAAAGGAATTTGGGGAACTGAACTCCCATACAGCATGTCAAACCATTACAACGCATTTATCCAGCATGTGACTGAAGAATAAAAATTTTAAAAACAATATTTAAAAAAAAAATTAAAAATTAACTATTCTTTTTCTTAGCAACAATTTCATTAACATATTGAGGATGAACTGCATCTCCACTGCCAGATCCAATTAATGAATAAATATCATGCGGCATTTTTGGTCTATTGTTTTCTGGCTCATATCTAAATGCACCATAAGGAAACTCAGCAAGGAGTCTCATATCAAAACCTTTTTTATGAAGTTGATCTACAACATGCAAAACTGGATAAGAACGATCATCACAACCCCCTTTGAATCTAAACAAAACTTTATCATCTTCTTCCAATTTTAGTGTTAATTCTAATCCTTGTCTATAATCTTTATTTCCATCAATTGTATGTACAACCATTTCAACATCCCTCACAAATTTTAATTACTAAATGAATAATTTAGCCGTAAAACGAATTCAAACGATTAAATTCTTCGACTGTTTTTTTAAGAACAATTTTCGCAGAATCAGAAGCATCCCTTGCATCTAACTCAATAATTCCAGAACTTACTTTGTCATCAAGCTCTTTGAAATCAATCGCAATTCTAAAATAACCGCGAGAACAAGCACCAAGCATTTGAGACTCCTCAGAATAATTATCAAACTTAATTAATGCTCCAGTGTTCGGATTATAACAAAAATTTGTAGCAACACAAGACAAATCATTCCAATCCCCTGCATTACCACCTAAACTATCTTCAATCAATATATCCATTAAAGATCCTTCTGAAGTTGAATTCATCAATGCAAGATTTTGCTTTATAGTTGAATTTATTGGATTATTATTTTCGAATTCCATAACTAAAAAAATATAAAACTAAGTTAAATATATTTAGCTTATATTAGTTAAACATAGAGAAAAGAAAGAAAGAAAAAAATGCAAGAATGAATAAATGAACCAAATAAAACTACAAGAAAATAAATAAATAAATAAACTTAAGTAAATAAAGAATGCAAATATTCATTTACTTTAGATTTATTATCGTTATAAATTGTTAAATTTAATTTTTCTGCAAACTCTTCCGTTATTTTGAAGATTTCACTTTCGAATTCAGCATTTGATTTTTCTTGAGGAATTTCTATTATTTTTTCAGACATAAATTTACGAAATGTTGAATCAACCATAGAAAGTTTATACTGATCTGAAATTAAACCAGAGTATGTATCCATTAAATCAAATTCTTTATTATCTAACAAACTAATAATTGCATCTTTTTTTTGAAAATCTTCTTTAAAATACTCAACAACTTTATCTGCAAGATTGCTAATTAAATCTATATCTGATTCCCAAGTTTTAAAACTTGCTTCATACTGCACTCTTATTTCAGACTCTAAATAATTTTTGCACTTTACCACTGCTTCTTTTGCACTTTCTGACAAAGCGTAACCTACAATAGATTCAAAAACATCATCGATTCCACAATCCCTAACAACTGTTTCAATTTTATTTGAAAGTTCATCTATCATTAAAATCCCCTCCAGGAAATTAAATAAAATAATTTTAAAATATTAAAAATTTATTAAAAATAAGAACTGCGTTTATCTACAGCAATAAATTGTCTTGCTAAAAATTCGGACTGAGATACTAAATATGTTTTTGTTTCATCTTTGACTTCTAACTTATCAACAAATTCTTTGGCAAACTCTTTAGTTCTGTTAACAATTCCTTCTTCACCCTCTTGCTCTAATTTTTCTAATTCTTCTTCCCCTAAGTCAGCAAGACCTTCAACTTTTTTAGCGATAAAATCACTATATGCTTGATTAGATAATAATAAAACATATATTTCTGTAAATGAATCTGCTAAATTATCTCTTAGTTTTTCTGCTTGTTCTCCAAGAGATTCGAACTCATCTCGAGAATCATAAGCATTTCTAAAAATAGAACCCATTTTTTTACCCATGTCATTGTAAATCTGCACTTCTTCGTCAACAGTTTCAGGATCTTTATCGTATTTTTGTTGAAGTTCAGGTGAACTACAATATTCTTGAAATTTAGAATTTGAAATAGCTAATGCGTTTGCAATACCTGTAAAAACTGTTTGTTGAACCACATCATCCAACTCTAATTCTAAAACTGTTTTCTGAATCATTGTTTGTAAATCTTCCATTTTTGCCCCTCCGAAAATATAATTATCTGACTAGTTAAATTTACTGGTTATAAATCATAGCCCCTTTTGAAAAAAGTAATTAAGATAAAAAAAATGATATATAATTAAATTAACATAGGTTTATGCGTCGTGTAATAAATCAGGATCGTCTTGTTTTTCTTCTTTTGTTTTTTCAACTTGATTAATATAATCTGAAACTACTTTAACTAATGTTGGAAAATCTTGAATTTTAGGATTATCTTTTTTGTAATTTGAATTTGCATATAATTGAACTTTGGTAAAACCACCATCATGTTGACCTGAAACGCGAATATCATATCTTGAATCTTTTGTCAGATCTCCTTTAAACCATCTCTTGTCAACAAAAATTCCTCCATTTGAAATGCTATTAATTTGCAAACCACTATCAACTAATAATTTTTGCATAAGATCAAAATCATATTCTGCTTTTATTGCAATATTAAGTGTCATACTTGCATATGTTGTTCCTTGCGAATAACCCCATTCCTTAACATATTTAGATTCTGGTAACATAACTTCTAATCTAACTAGTTTTTTTTCTTGATTTTTTACCAGTTCTCCATCCCCTAATCCATTAGACATTACCATTTTAATATATTAAGAACTTTGATTAACATATGAAATTTGCACAAAATTCTCAAAGAGAGTTTTGATTTTGATAATTTGAACAACTACAGTTGTTGAAATAATAGATTAATCAAAACTATCTATAGGAAATGTAATTCTCTTTATAAATTTTTCTGTTTATTTACTACTAAAAAGTAAGAATTTTAAAAGGTTGATTTGGGTTTAAAACCCTAAAATCTGCAAATTTGAACAAAAGTAAAGAATAAAATTTATATAGAAAAGAAATAATAAACTAAATTGAGTTAAGAGGTGATAATATGGCAAACTACAGATGTATGAATTGTAATTATAGATTCGTACCAAAAAGTAATCGCGCACCAACAAGATGCCCTTACTGCTCAACAGAAGGCAAGTTAGTTACTGAAAAAAGTGCAGATCAAATTGTGCGAGAAGTTTAACAAAAAACTAAAAAAATAGAATCAGAATTCTTCCTTAATACCTTTAACTCTATTAATTGTATCCAGATAACCTGTAGCCATACGACTACCTCTTAAATGACTAATGCTATCCTTAATCTTACGTAAAAAAACCTTTAGCTTAGCCTCTACACCCTCTTCATCTTCAATAACAACATTAACAAAACTATCTAAGAATGAATCTCCTCGCTCTACTAGCTTCATGTTAAGCTCTTTCTCATACTGCCTAACCTTGCTAATAATAACATGAGCATCTTTATCTAAATCCAATAAACCAGGCTCAAAACTAAGAACTTTATTGGATCCGTCACTAAAAAAAATCTTGATTCTAACACCGTCTTTAATTGAAAAAGATCCTATTTCTGCTCTTTGGAATTTAATATTAGCAATTAACATATTACGGCATTCAATTACAATAATATATAAATTTATTGTGAAAATAAAGCAAAAATTAAATACTCTGAATGATTTAAAAACAATAAAATGGAACTAGATAACTATTTCGATGAATCAACAGTAACAATTTGGAAAGAACGATTTGCAATAATCAAAGCAAAAAAACCAGATTCTGACGCGTTTGCAAATATTATTGACAATACAGAAACAACAGTTATTTTAGATCAAACAAAAGTAAAACAAGAAAATATAATGAGTATTGAAAGAGATTGGAAAATATTCACTTTAAACATTTTGTTTTCTATGGAGGTTGTAGGAGTGACTGCAAAAGTCGCAACAGCTCTAGCAAAAGAAGGAATAAGCATAATGCCTATTGCAGCATATTCTAAAGACCATTTTTTAATAAAAGACAATTATTTAGAAAAAGCAAAAAAAGTATTTCAAGAATTAGGCGTCGAAGTGATTGAAAATGAATAAACAAGAAAAATCAATTTTACTTAAAGGAATTTCTATTGTATTTATTGTGATTGTTGTTGTAGATTTTATTTTGTTCTTTTTATTTAGAATTCCTCCGTTAGTTTTTTGGATTGTAATAATTCTAAGTGCATTAGTTGCATATTATGGAATTCCTTTTCTCAGAAAGACATTTGAACTAGAATAAACCGTATAAAGACTAAATTTTAGATAACAATGTTTAAAAATACCACCTACATAGCTAATAATATGATAGAGACATACACTAATAGCGACCTAGAGAAAATTATAATTTCTGGTAAACGACGTAATGCAATGGTTGCTAGTGGCGGCGGTCTAAAAGCACATTTCTTTCATATGGGCGTTGGAATGCGACTTGAGGAAGTAGGATTTAAGTTCAGTGGAGGTGTTCTTTCAAGATCAAAAACAGACTTATTATTACCCGGTCCAGAAGGAAATAACAAAATAGACATGTATGTTTGCTCAAGTGGCGGAGCACTTTTTGGAATAGGCGTTGCAATGGGATACTCACCAGAAGAAATGCGCGACCTTTTTATGAACGATTGGCTACTGCGAAAGTCAGGACTGCGAAGAGGCGTACTACATTACGCATCACTAAATACCCAAGCAATAACTCAAGCGCTAAAAAGTGCAAAAAAAATACTAAAAAAAAGAATAAATCCAGAATCACTTGCAATAATGAGTCCAATACATCTAGGCCCATTAGAAAAAAAACTCCACAAATTTTTAGACACAGAAGATTTTACAAAAGTAGCATCAGATTTATTTATTGTGACAACACCTCTTAATCAAACTAAACGAATAGTATATTGCAGAAAAGATCACCAAGAAAATGGGAGAATAATTTACAGAAATGATGCAAATATTTCTTCGACAGTTGCAGGATCTTGCTCTTTACAATTTTTCTATCCTTTTTGTATTGAACACAAAAATGGAGAAAAAATAGATGTTGTTGACGGAGAAACAAGAAAAACATTGTCCTACAAAATTGCATCTGACAACGGAGCAGATTTAGTTTTCGTTTCATACACTCACGTACCTTATCAATTCAAACCAGAAATTGGATCAATAAAAAAATTTGGTTTGATTAAAACAGTAATTCAATCAGTATACTTATTGATAGAAGAAAAAATACTTGCGTCCAGAAAAGCAAATAATGAGAAAAATTATGTTCATGATAGAGTGCAAGATGAGTACGAAAAATTAATTAAAAAAATGCCTCAGTTTGAAGATTTTTTAGTTTCTAGTCGAGAATCACTTGTCGGAGATTTAGTTTCTAATTTAGACATTAAAAGAAATGTGGATTATGTATTTATTCACCCAGATCCTAACGACGAAGACTTCTTTTTAGAATGGCACATGGGAATGAGCAAAAGCTATATTGAACGAATGGTTAAGAAAGGATACGAATCTGCAGATAAAGCTTTGGAGAAGTATGAGTTTAGGTTCGGATGAAAAAAGAAAAAAATTAAATTTATTGTATTTCTTCTACGAACTTGTGTTCTTTGTCTTTTAGTAATTCGTGATCTTTGTCAAGTTCTTTGAATAAATCATGACATCTTACTAACTCTTGCGTGATTTCGCTAATGTGGTTTCTTATTTTACGCCTATATTCATTAAATTCAGCTTCTGGTTTTTTTCTTAACATAAACTCATAACGTTCTTTACTACCATCTTTAATAAGTTTGTTAAGTGCGTCTTTAGCACAACTCAATTTACTAGCAAGTTCTGCAGAATCACTACTAACCTTTTCTAATGAAGTTATCTCCCCATTAATAATTCTAATGCTAGTATCTGCTTCATCCTGAAGCTGGTTAATTGTATGAAAACATTCATTTAGATCCTTTCCATGATCATGAATTGTTATTGCTTTGTGCCAAAGTTCATAGAATTTATTAAATGTTTGATGAAAAAAACTCATATATATCGCCTCATTTATTACTTTTTAAAGTAAATTTGATTAATCAATGTTTATTATTTTAAATTATATAAAGTTTGCTGAAAGAGTAGGGAACAATCATTTATACACTGCTTTTCTATGATCAAAACAATTAATAATGATTTTATCATCTTCAATTCTATAAATAATTCTAAATGGAGGAATCCTAATTGATCTATGATTTTTTAGATTGTGTTTAAGTGGTTTTCCAGAATCAGGAAGCGTAGCTAATTTTTTAATCTGTTTAATTAACCTCAATCTAAGTGATTTCTCTTTTATTCTTTTAAAATCTTTTTTGAAACTCTCTGAAAAAATAATTTCCATTTTAGTCACTTAGTCCATCAATAAAGAATCGATTTCATTATCAGACATTTTTGCATTTACTCTAGTCACTTTTCCTTTGGCTATTTCTTCTTCACTTCTCAAAATTGATTCTGCAAGCTGCATTTCTCTTAATAGTGCTTCTTTTGTCACCTGTTTTAGCAAAATATTTCCTCCTTGATTAAAGACAATAAATTTAGTTGATGGCGCCAGATTAGCATCTTTTCTTATTTCAGACGGTATAACGACCTGACCGTTTTGTGAAAGTTTAGTTATAGCAAATTCCATTTTGACCTCCAAATTTTAGATTTACAATATATTTTAATATTAAAACGTGTTTTATATATAAATGTTTTGGTTAAAAGCAAATAAAAAACTAAAATCAAATAAAAAAAATTAATTTGTGTCTGTAATAACATAGCCCAACATATCAGAACCTTGAAATTCCATCACATATTTTTCTCCAATTTCTAAATTCAGCATAATGCTGTTTGCAAAATATTTACCTTCAAGAATTCTAGACGAATCATACAACTCAATAGTTTCTCCAGAATCTAATTCAAAAACTCCCGAATAAAGCATACCTTTTGTCTGCATCATTGTTCTGGATTTTATTTCCATTAAAGTCCCTTCTGCAGTTATTTGGTCTTCGTCAAGCAAACATTCTATTCCTGCTTGAATTGGAATTAATGGCGCGTTTACTGCAATAGTTATACTTGCTCCAAAAAGCGTTAACACACCAATTGTAATTCCGCAATCTACTGCTCTTTTTGTTTTTTGTACTATTTTATTTTTAATATTTTGAATATTCATATTCAATTCACCTCAATTCAATTTTAATACTACTCAATAGTACTATACCTATATTTAAAATTTTGCAGTAATTAAATTGACAAAATGATAAAATTTATATACTATTTATTACTTAATAAAGAATATGACTTATATTTTGGACATAGATGAAAAAGATAGAAAACTCCTTGCTCAATTAGATGCAGATGCCAGACAATCAGATACTCTAATTTCAAATAAAATAGGCGTAAGCAAACAAGTAATTAATTACAGAATACAAAAACTAATTAATAAAAAAATAATAACCAATTTCTATACAATAATTAATGTAGGTCGATTAGGATTAAACTCAAACTATGTGTTTTTACAACTACAAAAAATAAACAAAGAACAAGAACAAAACTTAATAAAAAAATTAACTAAACTAAATTATGTTGGTTGGCTAGTTAGTGGAACAGGAAGATGGGATCTAATTCTATTAACATACTCAAAATCAATTTCAGAATTTGATGAACTACTTAGTGAAATATTAGATCTATGCGGAGAACATGTTCACGAATATTCGTTTACTAACTTAATCACATCAGAACATATACACTATAAATTTCTCAAAACTAAAAATACAAATAAAATTAAACAAACTGAAAAATTAAAACTAGTAGAATTAAATAACCAAGACAAAAAAATAATTGAAACAATTTCTCAAAATGCAAGACTAAATGCATTTCAAATATCGCAAAAAACAAAAATTCCAGTTCACACAGTAAGATATAATTTAAAAAAATTAATTAAAGAACAAATAATAGAAGGTTTTAAACCCAAAATAAATGTTAGCAAATTAGGTTTTCAATGGCATCTGTTATTGATACAATTTCAACTCACAAATAAAAAAAGAAAAAATGAATTCATTAATTTTTGCAAAGAACAAGACAATATTTATTACGTGACAAATACAATTGGAAATTATAATTTAATGCTCGACATACACGTCAAAGATACAAAAGAGTTTAAAGAAGTTTTGCTAGAATTAAAAGAAAAGTTTTCAGACGTTATAAAAACATATGAATCAATAATAATATTTGATGAATACAAAATAGATTACTTCCCAAAAGAGTTGATAAAATGATCTACGCAATAACAATATTTCCCAAGATTAAACAAAAATCTATTCAAAAGATACGTCGGAAATATGATCCTGGATGTGCTAATATTAAACCTCATGTTACTGTTGTTTATCCAATTCCTTCTTCTGAATCCAAAAAAGAAATTTTATTACAGATTAAGAAATCAGTTTCTGGAATTGGTAAGTTTGAAATGCGACTTCGAGGAGTTTGTGCATCACCAACAGAATATTATTTGTATTTAATTGTTGGAAAGGGTAAGTCGGTTATTAATAAAATTCATAAAAGATTTTACAAGTCAAAATATAAAAAATATTTGAAAAAGATCCCAGTAATTCCACATTTGACATTAGGAGTTTTTGAATCTAGAGCCGAGATTAATCGCGCAATAAAAGAAATACGACAAAATCATGAATTAGATTTTGAATGTGTGGTCGATAGATTAAATTTATTGACTGTTAGAGATAATAAATTGAAGAATGTTGTTGAGATAATGCTGAAGAAATGAAATTGGAAGATTTGTTTTTTTGTTTAGACAATATTGATTTTGATAATGAATAGTTGCCAACACAGTTACCCAAAAAAAATACTCTACAGTAAACAATTGTTCACTATTTAGCATTTAATTTTTCTTCTAATTGTTTTAAATATTCAAAAAAACTAGGCAAGAATTTTTCAAAATTTTTATCAAGCGGTTCTAAAAGAAGATTTTCTTCTTCGCCAAGAATTAAATTCTCAGGATTAATAACAGACAAATTTTGCAGATACTTATCATAAACCAACATAAATTTAATCTTTCTTAAAATATTTTCTTCTTCTTTCTCAAAATTAACATTTATTTTTTCTGTTATCAAATACAAATCAATATAATCTCTGCTTTTTGTTCCTCTCCTTGTAAGAATAGCTCTTATTTTTTCAAGAAAAATCTCGTTCAAAGAATAAGCCATAAGTTCAACGTCATCTATTAAATCAACATGCTCTGGTTGAAGCAGTTCAATTTCGTTTTTAGGTATTGAAGAAAATAAACTATGGGCTTGCATTTTAACAATATTATTAATAATTAATTCATAATAGTTTATTTGAACTTTTATGAACTCTTCTTTAACTCCAACTACTGGTTTATACCATAATTTAAATGTTACAAATTTATTGTTACCACCAAGCACCACATATCTTGAATCTGACTTGTCTAATTTGAAATCAAGTTTCAAATCTTTAGCTAGAAGAACAAGCTGTTCTAAAACTTTATTGATTTTTTTAGATAATATTTTTCTTAACTTTTTTTGGCTAAACCCTTCAAACTCATTTTGATGAATAAAAGTAAAATCTAAATCTTCTGAGAAACGATAATAACCAAGATAGCACTTGGTAAGGCAAGTCCCTCCTTTAAAAGCATAATTTTCTTTAAAAGAAGTATTCATTAATCTAATTAAAATTCTGTGAAGAAGAATATCTTTTTCTAATAGTAAATGATTCTTAATCTTTAAAGTATCTGCCAAATAAATAATTAAATCTTTCACAGTGACCTCACAAACTCTTCGACTTTTTTATTATATTTTTTTGAATAACTTAATAATTTTTCTTTCGAAGCAAATTCTAAATAATCAATAATTTTATTTTTTACAATAGCATCAGAAAAACCCCTGTATTTTAACAAATAAACAAAATCAAGAATAGTTTTCTCAACATCAGAAAATTTCATATACTTCAACTTTTTAATACCTAACTTACAAAGTTTGGGTTTAACTTTAACAAATTTTATTTTGTTACCAAAAACTTCTAAAGACTTACGTCTACTAATTTTATCATTTAGAATGTAATCAACAACAAAAAATTCGTGTGTGAGATTGTTAAGTTTAAGTGCAGTTTCAAGCCCAAAATACCAATCATTTACCCCTTTAATTTCCAAAGCCTTAACAATTGCTTCTCTATAAGTAATATCAAACCCACCCATCTTTCGCTCTCTAATTGAAGGATTATAAAAAATTCCCCTCATAATGCGATGAAGATACTTATGCCTAATTAAATATTTAATAGCATCAAGATACTCCATCTTTAAAATAGAGCAATAGCTCTTCAAATCATCAGACACAATAATATTCTTATCAATTAAATTCAATTTTTTCACTAATAATCCATATTTCATTTTAAATCATAAAGTGATACTTATTGACACCTTATAATATAAAAATGTTTCGTTAAAAAACACCACAATTAACACTTTCAAGACTATTTAACAACAAATACTTCTCTTTAAATTCATCTCTGCTCAACTTACCACTAACAAATTTAGCTTTAACATTTGTAAATGGTCACACCAGTATGCCCAAGAATTCGTTGAATATAATACAAATCAACACCTTGCTCCAAACTACATGTTGCGTAATTATATCTTAAAATGTAAAAACTGTAAGCTAATCATCTCTGACAAATTGAAGCTGAAAGATTTCTTATTGATTTTCCTTCCATGTCATCCCACCATTGAAATTGAACAGTTTTGAGTAATCCTGTTTTGTAGAATTTTGGATTTATAACATTACAATCTTCTTTGGGTGCATAAACTCTTCTTCCAGGAAGTGCTTTTGAAACTGATTTCATTAAATTATCTTCATTTGACCAATAGTTTTTTTTCGCATTACTGCAACCCATTAAAACAATCTTTGCGTCAGGAGCAAAACAATATTCTAATTCTGCTAATTTTTCTTGATCTAAAACTGAAAAATATTTTTCTCCTTGGCCTGAATCAATTATGTCATCGCTGGAATGCAAATTATCTGTATAAAGGCTATGCCCATAACACATTGAGACAGAAGTTCCATGTCCGCCTAAAAGCAATACTGAAATTTCTCCTTCTCGCTCATAAGTTTCTTTAATTATTCTAAAAATATCAGGAGAATTATCAGTTTCATAATTTACAAATCTGTATCCTTTGCTAAATCTTCCTAACTTACCAATCACTTTATTAGTTTCAAATGCAGTATTCCAATCGTACTGATTAAGAATAGACAAACAAATAGGTTTAGAACCATCATTAGGAGTTTCTAAATTTTGTAGATTTTCTTCTAAAGTTTCTGGTTCATAACGACCAAAATGAGTAATGCCAAATAATTCTTTATTTTTTTCACAAACTTTTAATCTTTTTTTTACTAGTTTGGGATTGTTTAATTCATCATGATATCTATGAATTGCTCCTGCAGCACCAACTCCTGCCAACTTTGCAATTTTAAGAATGTCTTCTTCTGAATTTAATATAGACTCAAGCATCTTCTGATCTATATACCCGAATAATTCAAAAACATTATGCGTACAATATTTCGCATGTTTTGCTAATTCTAATACAAATTCTGGTCGAGACTCAATCAAATCAACATCAATAGTTCTTAACCAATCACCTTCAGGATCATACTCACTCACTTTTTCAATAAACGATCTATGCTTTTTTTCAAAGCCAGGATTTTTAAATTCTTTTTCAAGAACAGAAAAAACAGCACAACCATAACGCTTGAATAAATCCAATGTGTGTTCTGGATTCGCATTCAAAAACTCATCAGGGAGTTTATTAATTGTTTCTAAATCTACTGAAGATTCAGGAATGCATCTCAATAAATAACTAGGTTTTTCAAACCACTCAAGAAAATTATATGTATTTAATTGATTAATAACGAAATCAAAATTTTTACGTGATGAAAAATCTAAAATTATATCCGTTATCCAACCATACGTTTCTTCAAATTTAAAAAAACAATCTGGTCTTTGATTGTATTTAGATAATTTAACTTCATCTAAACCATTAAGCAAACCCCACATACCACTCCTATATTTTTTTAAAAGTTCCCAAGATTTTTTTTCGCCAATATCAAATTTTCCAAGTGCAGATAAAGTAAATGCGCCGCTCAAAGAGTAAGTTTCATCTCCTTCAATACTTTTTGCAAATTCAATAATATAAGATAAATTTTGAGAATTAATAAAATCTCTACGTTTATTGATACAATCTAATGATTTTTTTGAATCAGATTTTACATATTTACAAATTTCTTCGAATTCATCAGTAAATTTCAAAACTTCTCGGTTAGGTAACTGAAGTAAACTTACTGCTGCTAAACCAAAACGTTCAAATAATTCTAAAACATATTTTTTGTTTTGTTTTAATTTAGTATAAAGTTTTTTGTTTTCAAATAGATGGTTGAAACCTGATGTAAGCCAATCTGTAGAAGCATATTCTGGCTTTGCACTAATATGATCTAAGATTTCTGTAAGAGTATCTAATTTTTCATAAAAATCAATTGGACATTTCCAAATTGCAGTTAATCCACCCAAGTAGAAGTAGTATTTAGGAAATAGATCCTTACAAACCCGAACATACTTAAACAATAAATCAGGATTTTGTTCAATTAACTCTAATTTTTTTGAAGGTTGATCTGCACGTAAAGAAAAACGAGCAGATTTAAAGGAATCAACATCTTTATCAGAAAAATTAAGCTCATCTTTTAATCTCTGGTCTAATGATTTCGATAAATCTTCTTTTAATTTTTTCGCCATTTTATCTCAACACAAATTTAATATTTAGAGCTTCTAAACTGATTACTATTTATAAATCTTTCGCTTTTTAACCACTTGGTAGTGGTTAATAATAATAAACTTTAAATAGCACCTTCTAAATCTACACGATTATGGCAATAGAGTTAATATCTAATGCATTCAAAAACGAATCTGACCCCGAGTTTGTTCTAGATTTAGCATTTGAATTATTCAAAGGCCCTAATGGTCGTGAATCTAAAGCAGAATATCTTCCAATAATTCTTCCTTGGTTAAATAATCCTGGAACTGGAGTTGTGATGGCTTATGAGAATAATGTTCCTGTTGGTTTTGGACTTTATCGAACAATTCCTGATTTAGAAAGACTTCTTTATGAAGATTCAACAGCATTTTATTCAGACTTTAAGTATGAAGAAAATGCAAAAGCTATTGAAATGCTCGCAGTAAAAAAAGATTATAGAAAAAAAGGAATAGGCGTTGAATTAGTTAATCGAATTTTAGAAGATATAAAAAAAACAGATTCTAAACAAACTTATGCAACTTGTTGGAAAGGTGTAAACGGAGAATCATACCATTTACTTAAAAAATTCAATTTTAAAGATTTGGTATTAGTTCCAAGATTTTATGCTGATGGGACTAGCGGAATAATTGTTGGGAAAAATCTTAGCTAATCTTCACTTTTCTTTTGAAATATTAAATAAATTATTAAATTTAAAAACATAGTCTTATTTAAAAACTATACGATGACATCGTACAAAAATTCATAATTTGTACTATTATATCGTAAAGTTTATAAACTAGTTTAACTTTTTGTGTCATATGGAATCAGAACTCTTTAAACAAAACGCTTGGTGGGAATCAAAATTTGAAGAGAGTAGCATTAAACGAGAATTTTACGTAGAAAAAATAATAAGCAATTTAGATTCAAAAGAAATTATATTTCTTACAGGACTTCGCAGAATTGGAAAAACAACAATTCTTAAACAAATAATCTCAAAATTATTAGAAAATACCGAACCAACAGATATATGCTATGTTAGTCTTGATACATTTAAACTCTTGAACTTTAACATTCATCAGATAATTGAAAAATACAGGGAAATTCATAAAAAATCTGTTAAGGATTTTTTTTATTTAATTCTTGATGAAGTAACTGCCAAAGATGAATTTGAACAAGAACTGAAAAGCATCTATGACTCAGAAAATATTAAAGTGATATGTTCTTCCTCCATTGCAACGTTAATGAGAGATAAAAGTTCTTTGTTAACTGGACGAACAAAAACAATCGAAGTAATGCCTTTAACATTCCAAGAATTTTTAGATTTCAAAAAAATCAAAATTTCAAAAGCAGATCAAGAACTTAAAGAATCATATTTTAAAGATTATCTGAAAATTGGAGGAATTCCACAATATGTTATTACAGAAGATAAAGAATATTTAAATGAATTAGTTCAAAGTATAATCTACAAAGATATAATAGTAAACTATAAAATTACAAATGAAAAAATTATTAAAGAATTGTTTGTGCTTTTATGTGAGCGCGCAGGTAAAATAATAAGTTATAATAAACTTTCTAGAATTCTCCATATTTCAGTGGATTCTATTAAACGATTTGTAAATTATTTTGAAAAAGCATATTTGTTTTACACCGTCGACAAATTTGCAAAATCTCACAATCAGCAAACTACCGCTCCAAAGAAAATATATATAGGGGATGTCGGCATTAAAAATATGATTACAGGATTTAGAGATTTAGGTGCTAGTTATGAAAACTTAGTATTTCTGAAAATTAAACATCTTAATCCTAGTTATTTTATTGAAAATTTAACTGAAATAGATTTTATCACTAAAGAATATTTAATTGAAGCAAAGTATAATTCTGAATTAACCACTAAGCAAAAAAAAGTATTTGAATCTGTAAAAGGAAAAAAGAAAATTATGGCCAAAGGCTCCGAGTTTTTTAACACTCACTTTTTTGAAACAAAACAAGTTTGATTAAATTTGATATTTTTCTGTTTGTATTATTTCGACAATTGTTTTTATTTTAATTATTCATGTTTGTTTTATTTCTACTTTGTTATTGGATAATATTTATTTTATTATTTGATTGTGTTGAATTGGTGTTTTGTCGACAATGTGTTTGGATTATTTCTTAATTTGTAGTGTTTATAGAATTTAGTTTTTGATTGAATGTTTTAGTTTATTTTTGATGGAAAGATTTAGGTTTTGATGAGATGTTGTGAGACTTATTTTTTAGAAATATAGATCTACTTGACTACTTATTTTTTGCAGCACTACGGCAATTCATCAAATTCTATGAATTTGAAATAACTAAAACGGCTTGCATGAATCAGCCGTTTTATCACAATAAATCAGCTTCTCGCTATGCTCGTCGCTGACAGAATCAAAACTGCGTTTTAACACAATTGAATTAGTAAACTAATTCAACTGTATGCCAAGGTAGTGCTGCTGTGTTTGTATTATGCAGACTTAGTGTTGCTGTTTTTGTACTTGTTCTAGAATTCTAACTTGCTAAATCTGTTGTGGTTAATGTATCTTCTGTTGCCTTTAGTTTTTGAGTATTACTGATCTTCTCATTCTTTATTAGTTTCTGAAGCTGTTGTATGTACTGCATTGTCTCATTTAGATTCTTTGTAATGTTATGATGTGCTTTTTCAAAAGCTTGCTCCAATGTATTCCCATTGAGTTTGTAGCCAATAACAACTTTGTTTTCTTTAATGTAACTAGTCTTTTCTATTAAATTTAAAATAAGCCAACGCTTGAGGTAATCGTACATTGTCTGCCTAGTAATTCCTGCATAAAATGCCATTTCCTCGACAGTCATAACTGAAGATTCTAACTTTTTTTCTCTGTAAGAAACCTTTGCACGCTCATACAATTCAAGAAGACAACGATACATTTTATCAGTACTTCCTAATTTTCTAGGTTCAAGTCCAATTCGTGCCATAACAATCTTTGCAAGTTCCTCTGACGTAGGATTCATACTTGGTTCATGTGTTTGTAGAACTATTTTAGTCTTTGCGAAAATACTCACCTCCATTTTTGAAAATTAATCTCCGTTTGTTTAAAATTCGAGATTTTACAAGAACTATAATTGAAAAACTAGTATATAAACTTTTAGTAAAATGCCGACTCTCGACGATAAAATAGATGAATTAGTTTAGTTTTTGATAGAATGTTTTAGGCATGTGACAAAAAATTAGAAATTGATAAATAAAAAATAAAAATTGAAAATTGATTATTTTAACTTGAGATCTAATGTGTTGTAAACTCTAGCTCTGTTGTAACGTTGAAGAATTGTGCAGTAAAAGTTAAGTGCCATGAACGCTGCATGAACAACTGCTTCGTCAATTCTTCCTTCAGATGCGCTTTGAATTGTGTTTTTTCCACAAATAAATATCAAAGGAGTATGAATAAATTCATTAAATCTAGTTCCTGATTCGTAAGTCAGCATATTAGGAACCGTCCTATTTTCACCAACAAAATAGTTTGAAGGATGTCTAGCACCTCCAAGTTTTTTTATAAATTTTCCATAAGTTCCCATCAAGGCTTTTTGAAAATATTTAACCCCTAGCCAAGTATACAGTTTACCACTTCGCTCAAAAGACTTAGGCCTATAATACCAATTTGTTAGTTTTCTAAAAATACCAAGATCATTCTTTTTCTTAGCCAATATTTTGCTCTCTAAATCAGATGGATTTTTAATTCCTCCAATAATTGGTTTATTAGGATCTATTGGACTGTAAGGTTTTCTGTATTTCATTTTTATTACCCTGAGAAATAGCAAGTATGCGCGGAATATAAGTACATATCATTATAAACTACGTGTTTTTCTAATTAATTTAGTAATAATTTAGAGTTAACAAAAAACCTTTGAAAAACCAACTCCGCATTCATCCAAAGAGTTTAGCATTCAAAATATTCAATTAATCATACTTAAAAAAACCAATTATTAAATTCTATTTCGAATATCAAATAGTCTTTTAATTAATTATTCAATGTAGTCCTGATAAATACAACAAACGATTATATAATTGTACATCATACACTAATATGCACTAATAAAACTATCAACTTAAGCAAGTTAAATGGAGTTAAATAAAATGAGAATATTTTGCGATATAGATACACAAAATGATTTAATGAACAAAGACGGCGCGTTTTACGTTCCTGGTGCTGAAAATATTAAACAATCAGCACATCAACTAACAAAGTATGCATATTCTAATAGCATCCAAATACTCGGTTCTGTGATTAAAAATTTTCATAAATCAACCGATCCAACAGACAAATCCAATTCAGAAAAAATAGAACACTCAACTAATTATTGTATAGACCAAACTAAAGGAGAATTAAAAATCGGGGAAACTACATTTCGCGCGTTTGCACGCGAAAACAATCAAAGATATTGCGACCGAGGAACTTATATTTCTTCACAATCCAATCTTAAATTAAAAACCACCAAGGACATACTCAAATTAAGAAGATGGAATGCCTACATAAACTATACGTTAAAATCAATCAAACGTACAGATCAAATAAGATATCCTAGTTATGTTGAAAGAGAACATTTTGACGTTTTTTCTAATCCCGCAATGGAATTCTTATTAATAGGCGATAGGCTGATTGATGAAGCAGTTGTTTATGGCGTTTCTACAGACTATTCAATTAAAACCGCAGTAGCAGGAATGCAAAAACTCGGAATTCAATGTTATGTTGTTGAAGATGCCATCAGAGGATTTGCCGAGGAAACATCACTAAAAGCAATAGCTGAAATGAAAAAGTTAGGAGCAAAATTCGTTAACCTAGAGCAAATTTTAAACAATAACTAATACAACAACACAAAAAAACAAATAATATTATTTAGTTTTTGATAGAATGTTTTAGGCATGTGACAAAAAATTAGAAATTGATAAATAAAAAATAAAAAATAAAAATTGAAAATTGATTATTTTAACTTGAGATCTAATGTGTTGTAAACTCTAGCTCTGTTGTAACGTTGAAGAAATACGCAATAACTGTTAAGCAAAACTAATGCCCCTTCTCCTGCAGCAGCACCATAATTTCCTTGAGATAAATTTTCAAGCATGTCATAACCGCAAGTAAACATAAGAGGCATGTGAATTAATTCATTGAATCTAGTCCAGCCTTCATAAGTCACCATATCAGATACAGTTCTCTTGTTTCCAATAAAATAATTACCAGGACCCTTTTTTCCTCCCAGAAACCTCAAAAGACCACCATAACTATTCATCAATCCTTTTTGAAAATACCTAACACCAAGTCGAGTATACATCTTACCACTTCTCTCAAAAGACTTAGGTTTGTAGTACCAATCCGTTAGTTTTCTAAAAATACCATTAACTCGCTTATCTCGAATTACTTTTTTCTCTAATTCAGATGGTGTTTTGATTCCCCTCATAATTGGTTTATTAGGATCTATTGGAACATAAGCTTTTCTGTATTTCATCTTCATTACCCTAAGAAATAGTAATATATTCAGCAATATAAGTATATATTATTTGAAAATGCGCATTTTGCTAACAAACTACTTATTTGTTTAGAATTTAGAATATTTTATTGATTATGACTTTAAAGTAGTAAAAAGGCGAAAGATTTAAATAAACTTTTGTCAATATAACAATATAATAACACAGCACGGAGGCTGAAAATAATGAGTAACGATAAATTTTATGTATTTGATGTTGATTGGAGAGGTGCCGCAAAATATTATCCGCAAGTTGCAGTAATGAAATTAAATGCTAATGACGCAAAAGCAAAACTTGAAGCACATAAAAAATGTACAGAAATAAGCACTCTAGAAGCAAAATTTCTACAACAAGAAGAAGAAAATAAATATAAACCAAATGCATCTGATCACATGTCTGGACGAGCAAGAGAATCTAAAATTCAATGGCAGGATATTTATACTGGAATTCAAGGAGAAATACACCTAATTCCTGTAAGTGAAGAGCTCGCTAAAACAATCAGATCACACACTATTCTCAACAGATTACCAAACTCAGATGTAAAAGAGATAATGGTTGATGGAGATAGATTTATGCTTGGTCTTGCAGCAGTGTCAATTACAGATTCACCTTACAACTAATTTTTTTAAATTTTAATTTTTCATTCTTTTTTATTATCATATGTTAATTATGAACTGTTAATCAAATAATCAAATCTTTATTCCAAACATTTGATACAAATCAGCTTGCGGTTCGTGAATAAAATAATATTCTAATAAATACTCTTTGAGATTTGATTTTGCTTTATGATTTTTTAGAATGTGATATAATTCGTGTCGCACCCCTGCACGAGTTGCGAATAATCCGCCCAGTTCAATGTATTTCTTGACTGGTTTGTTTGTTTCATTGCAAATTAAATCTCCACAAAAACCAACTGTTTGAAATGGATTATAAAAAATTTTAACATATTCTTGATCAATTCCTATTTTTTTACACTCTTGGTTTTTTATTTTTACTAATTGATCTAATGAAGTTATTTTTTTACTTAGAAGACAATGAGTGACTGCGCACAAATGAATTGGATTTGTTAGAATGATTGCAGCTTGAGCTAAGTTTTTGTAGTTAATTTGTTTTGGATTTGCAAGTTCTTCAGGCATCATCGAAATTAATTAGGATCATTGGATTTATAATAATAATGCTCCTGTAATGTTTAGTTTTTGATAGAATGTTTTTAGCAAACTTTGATATGAGCTTTGTGCGAGAAGATCTTTTGAAATGAATAGTTTGGGTTGGCAATTAATTAAACTTTTTTTGAAAATTAACCATGTTTTTTGTGTTGGAAATAGATTGATGAATGTTTCGGCAAAATGTCGAATATGCTGAATTTAAAAAAATGGCAAATTATGGAATAATGTCAAACTTCCTCTGGAAGTTTTGGGATGATGATAGAAAGTGCGGGAAAATACCGACGAAAATGAAAAAGTTAGTTTGAGGGGTTTGATTTAGGGAACCAAGGTTCACGGACAGGATGTTATGATCGAGTGCGATTTAGGGTAGATTGATTATTTGTGCGGGAAAATGTCGACCAGAATTTGGGAGAATTTAATTATGTAAACTAGTGTGGAAATTTGTGATAAAAAAGTTAAGCTTCATCCCATTCAGAATCTTGCTCATTATCCCACAATTCTTTCATCTTTTTTTTCTGAATGTGTTGTACAGATTGGTCAAATTCAGAATTTTCATTTTCGGTTAATCCTATTTCTTTCTTAACTTCTTCAAGAGTGTAAACTCGCCCTGCTTTAATGTCTTCTTCAGATTTTTTAATCTTAGCCAATGTTTCTTTAGATAATTCCATGATTTAAGCAAATAATTAATAATATACATATTTTTCTATTTTTTGATTGAATATTATTAGCAAATCAAGGAAATACATTTAAAGCACCAACGAATAGCTAAAAGTATGACATTTACAAAACAAGACTTATTAGAAACAATACATAAAATGCATAGTCAGACATATTGTGCGCCAAAAGAGGTTAGGGAGAGAAATAGAGCAAAGATAATTGATGGACATAAAGGATTTTTAGTTTTAAATGGAGATTGGAAATATGTTGATTTTTACTCAGGGCATGAATGGGCTCCGGGTAAAGAAATTATGTATTTTAAGGAAAAACCAGTATGGACTATGAGTTATCAAGGCCAGGTTGATGATAGACTTTCTGAGGATTTTATTAATGAAACTTATGGATTTTTGAAGTCTGCTTTGCTTGCTTCTTCAGCTTCGGTTCCATTCAGAGGATTAGATGGATTTTGTTCTGGCGATTTCAAGTATGAGTTTAAGTTTGATGGAGAGTATAGTTATTTTGTTGGTCGTGAGAGTGTAATGCATAAAGGTTCAGAAATATTTTTTCAGGATGTTATGGGGAGTTTGATTAAGTGATTGAAGAATTTAATTATTGATTAAATGTTTTAAGAATTAAAATGTTTTGTTTTTGATTAAAAAGTTTAAGTTTTTGTGTAAATTTGATCTCCTATTTCTCTATCCTGATTATTAAAAGTTCTAGATTTAATAACACGCGATCTTAATCTTAATCCTTCTGTAAGCTCAGTCATTCTTGTCAAACCATATTTTTCTACATTTTGAAGATGAGGAGTGTTAGAACCTGCTG
The DNA here is from genome assembly GCA_018668595.1 of Candidatus Woesearchaeota archaeon. Taxonomy (GTDB): domain Archaea; phylum Nanobdellota; class Nanobdellia; order Woesearchaeales; family UBA11576; genus JABJCP01. The sequence goes on along the minus strand of JABJCP010000035.1, from coordinate 250,225 downwards.
CAAAGCCTCTTTTAGGAATCACTGCCGCTATTTGTTTTGCAAGCTCCTGATGATATTCTTTAAATTCAAAAGGAATAATAATTTCATCAATACCAAACATCACAATGTTTGCTGAGTTGTTCTCTTGTTTTGAGAGAAATTTTAACATATCTTCATTTGCGAACTGAATTTCGGGAAGTTGATCTTGATTGCATAACTTTTTTTCTAAAATTATATTTTTTATTTGATCAATTGAATAATAATTGGTCGGAATATCAAATTTGTTAATCCCCCCATATTTTTTCACTCCGCACAATGCAGCAAAAGAAATCATTAAAGAGTAAGATTCTTCGCTTCCACAACCTAAATCTAATAAAGTTGAATCTTTTAGAAATTTTCTGTAAAATTCAATACTAATAGGATTATGAACAGACATAAAACCACTTTGATGTTTCATAGGCGCAGTTAGAAAGGTATAGTCTGCTTTAGGAGAATAACCTTGATAACGACCCAATATAGAGTCATCTAATCTGATTAATTCTTCAATCTTTGCTCTATCTTCTATGTTTTTGTATAATAAACGAGACATAATATCCTCCAGAACCTCTTTTATGTTAGGAATGGGTGTTGAGTTTATAAATTTTGGCGTTTATAGAATGCTATCTTTGATTAAATGTTTTAATTTTTATTTCTTATATTATTCTTAATTTATTTTATCTTTGATTGAATGTTTTAAGTTTTTATTATTTTGATGTTATCCCTATTTTATGTCGGGATTTTCTATGTTGAATTTATTGAATTGAATTGTTAAAATTATTCTATTTTCTTTGTTAATGTTATTGTATAATTGTGTTGGAATTAATTGCTTTTCGTGTCAGGATTGTTTTTTAATCTATTCTGTATTTTATTTAATTATTGTCGAGATTATTTCGTTTAAAAATAATTAAATAATAAAGAAAAAAAGAAAAGTGAGGGTTAGAAGTAATAATAAAGCAAATATTAACTAAAATCGTGCTTAGGATATTTATTAAGCAAATAAGTTATGCGCTCATCAGAAATCTCTTTTAACTTTTTGACAATATTGAATGTTTGTTTTTCATAAGAAAGTGAGTTCTTACCATTCAAATTTTTAATTTTTCTAAAGCTGATTGAAATTAATCCCTCTTTTGTAAAGTAATTTAATACAATTATTTTGGTTTTTTCTTGTTTATTAATCCAATTTTCTAAATCAGATTTTAATGTAAATAAATCAGGATCTAATTTAGGTGCTTTTTCTAATAAAGATTTAGAAAAATCCTGCAAATTAATTATACTTCTTATTTTCTTCTTTGTTTTTCTAGAATAATATTCATAATCTGTCCTACTTATTGGTTTGTCGCCCAGAATTCTCTGTAAAATTTGTTTTTCTTTATTAGTAAATATTTGTGACAGCCAAAAATGTAAATTTCTCTCGGAATGAAATTTTTGTTTATCTATTAACAAGTCACTCGATGTTTGATTTTTCATTTGAAGTTCAAATTCTTCTTTAAATTCTTGATAGTTCAATAATTTAATCGGCGTATTCACCTTACTAATTAAAGGCAGTTCTTTATTAATATTAAAATCAAAAAAAAGTTTTTTGGTTATGTTTAATAATTCGTTGAATAAATCTTTGTTCTTATTTTTTTTACTTAAAGAAATTAAATCTGGATCATGTTTGTAAATAAGAAAAGGAATTGCTTTAAGGTATCTCATATTTTTAGAATTAATTATGTTAATAATCAATTTCTCTATCTTACCACCATTTCCAAGCATAGCATATCCTGCACTATCTAATTCTTTTTCAATTAGAGGTGCACTTAGTTGTCCCATTTTTTAACCTCTCCAATTAACTTAGCATCTAAATCATATTCCCATTCACTAAATTTTATTTCAATCAAATCCAATAATTTTTGTTTAGAATTTGAAACAATAGAAGTTTCCATTGTTTTTTTGTACCTGTCCACAAGCTCTTTTAAATCGATTTTTTCTGACTTAAATATAGATTTAATATCTTCAAAATCTCTATCATCGCCCCTTGCTAATTTACTAATTATAATATCTAATGGATTCAATGCGTAAAGTTTAATTTTACCAAAAGACTCAATAAATTTTGACTTGTTTAAACAATCATGCAGAAGATCCGTACCTAAAATATATGAACCATGAAAAATATCAAATGCTATTCCTTCTTGACTGATCCATCTAATAGGACCTGATTTTTTAAATCCAATTTGATCAAATAACTCGCAAACATATAAATAATCTTTTTCTGATTCAATATTAATATCAACATCCAAGGTTGAATTTTTAATATTCAATAATGTTAAAGCAGTTCCTCCTAGTGCATAAAAAAATATTTCTCTATCTACAAAAGATGAAATAGATTTAATTAAATTAAATAATCTATTCGTATTAATTCTTTCTTTGTTGTGCGGCATAATTAATAAAAAAACGATTATAATATATAAACTTTTCTATTTTTTTATACAAAAATTGTATAGATAAGTACAATAATTGTATGAAAAAGAAAAAAAATAATAATCAACTTTAAGATTCAAAATCTACGTCTATCCCCTCACTTGCTGCAAGAATTTCATTAAGATCAGTTTCAAAAGAGAAAACAGACATGCCTTCAAGTGAGGTTACAACACTGCTGATGAATGGCTCGAATGTGAAGTTTGTCAATTCAGCAGTGATGTTTGTTGAATTATTTGCAATTGTCATGTTCAACTCTTCAATTAAAATCTCTTCTTGATCCATTTCGTCAAAGATATCCTCGAGATCTGGTTGGAAAGTGAAATTAATTTGAACATCCTGATCCTGCGAAATGTTTGCACGCTTTAATTCTTCAAATAACTGGTCGAGTACTGGCTGGAATGAAAAATTAAATGATTCATTAAATGTCGTGTTTGCAGTTAAATTTAAAAATTCGATTTGAATCTCTTCATTATCCATTTCCAAAAATAAATCCTCCAGGGTTGGTTTGAATGAATAAGTCACATTAATAGGAATTTCAATTTGTTGATTTGTTAAATCTCCAAACACAAGATTTAGATTTCCTTGGAAAGAATAAATATCTACAGCATCCCCTGTGAGATCAGCAAAAATAGTTTCTAACTGCGGTTGAAATGAAAAAATATTAGATGCGTTTGCAGTAAACTCTACAAAAATAGGTTCGAGATATTGTTGGAATGTAAAAGTGAGGTTAGTTATATTTAGAGTTTCATTAATTGTAATGTTCATTTCAGTTACATTTATTTCTGTAATGTTTATTTCTTCTGTAAGATTTAATTCCTCCTCAATCTCTTCTGTAAGATTTTCTTCTAATTCTTCTTCTAACTCTTCAGTTATTTCCTCTGTAACTTCTGTTTCTGTTGTATCTGCAGGCGAAGTTGTTGCACCACTACTCCTTCTTCTATGAAACCCTCCTCCCCCAGAATCAGTAGTACAACTTGAAGTACTATAAGACAAACAATCACCTGCACAAGTTAAACTACCGCCATCAAAACCTTGAGCAGAACAAGTTGTTGTAAAATTAGTTCCATCACAAACCTCGACGCCAGTTATTGCACCATCACCACAAACATCACCAGTTGAATTTGTTACATTAACAGAAACATTTTGAGTTGTTGAAGCACCATCAGAATCAGTAACATTAATCAAAACAGAATAATTTCCTGCAATAGTGTAATTATGAGTATTGTTAATAACAAAATCTGAAGTTAGAGTTTCCTGATCTATTTGAGTATCATTCCAATCTATATCAAGTGAGTGAGTATCATTAACACCTAAGTCTGAAAAGTTAAGATTAAGTGTGACTAGAGTATTGAGTTCAACTAGGTAACTTATATTTCCCTCTATAGTCGGTGCAGAATTATTTACTTCTATTAAAACTAAATCAAAACCAGTTCCAGACTCATTAACAATAGATGCATTAACTGTGAATGTTCCATCATCATAAAAAGTGTGGTTTAGAGAGAAAGGACTAGATACATTTAATGACATACTTACTGCGGTTCCATCGCTCCAATTAACAGATGCATTGTATGAAGATGAGATTGATTGAGTAAAAGAAATATTTATTGTGATTTGAGAACCCTCAATAATAGATTGATTTTGAACTGCAGTAACAGAAATGTTTGATGTTGTCGGTGACTGAGTTTGAGTTGCGCTGTGATTGACTTCTTGTGCATAAGGAAGATAATCAGTAGCAGGAGTTAAACCAGAAGTGTTGTATGTTGCATCACAAAAACCATCACTATTACCGTCGCTGCAACCCTCACCCACCTGGTCAAAATCATCCCAATAATTTCCCCCTAAAGTTGTAGATGAATTAAAATGATTAGTTCCCAAATGAGTAGCATGATCAGTTGTACTTGATTTAAAATTATTTCTATAAACTAAGTTACTTCCTGAATCAACATTTGCAAAATTCACACCATATTTATTACTTGTAAAATCATTGTCATTAATAACTGCATTATCTCCATAATAAATATGAATTCCTGAAATTAAATTATCATAGAAAAAATTATTACCTATATAATTTCCTACTCCATTTACAGAGTTATAATAAAGACCATAATAATTACCTGTAAAATTACTATCTGAAACATTCCAATAATTATTATTAGAATTAATGTAAATTCCAATGTCTCCACTACCGCTTTGGTTAGAAACATTCAACCCGATGATAAAAACAGAATCACAATCATTAGCTTCCATCCCATTATCAGTATTTAATAATAAAACAGAATTTTGAAAAGTAAGATTATTTGAATCTTCAACTTCAATTCCATCATCTGTATTGTAAGAAAAATTTGAGTTTGAAACTGTAATGTTGAATGATGTAGAAATATACAACCCATCTGCAGAATTATTAGTTGCAGTTATGTTTGAGACAATTGAATTATTACAGGAATAAATATTTAATGATCCATAATTTGTAACCTTAACAGTTTCAATATTTGAATTCTCAGCAGACCAAGAATGATTATTATAACAATGAAAATATTCATAACCATCGACGAGGTTTTCTGAAAAAATTTGATCCATGAAAGAAACAGAACCAAACCTAATAGCATAAGTAGTGCTGCCATTAAATTGATTATCATAAAACTCATTATCCTCTGCATTAGTATGGCTAACATCAACACCATAATAGTTTCCAACAAAAACATTATTACGAAAAACTGCATTATCACCAGAATAAATCATAACTCCTGACTTAGTATTTTGTTCAAAACGATTATCTGAAACAGAAATTCCTGCTGAATCTGCATCATGATGATAAACACCATAGTAATTACCACTAAAATTATTTTGAGATATATTGCAATAATCATTATCATCTCCAGTAATATAAATCCCAATGTCTGAACTACCTGAATGACCTGAAACTGTTGTGTTAAAAATTATTGTTCCATCTGCATAATGCAATTCTATACCATTATCAACATTATCTGAAATTGTTGAATGTTGAATTGTTATGTTTGAATTGTCAACATAAACTCCATCATTACCTGCTGCTGAAAATTCTGAACTGGAAATTGTAACATTGTTACTATAATATGATTCCAAACCATAAGTATCTGCATTTAGCACAGTAATATTATTTAGAACCGAATTATTACAGTAATACAAATTAACAGAACCTTGATTTGATATTTTATTATCTGTAATCACATAATTACTTTTTTGCCAAGAATGATTTTTTGAACAGTGAAGATAAGTTGAATTTCCGACAGTGTTACCTTCAAAAATCTGATCCATCATTGAAGAACTACCAAAATTAATAGCATAAGTAGTGCTATCATTAATTTGATTATTGTAAAACTCATTATCCTCTGCATCTGCATGTTTTATATTAATCCCGTACTTATTATTTGTGAAAATATTATCTCTAAAAATTCCATTATCACCATAATAAACTGCTACTCCTGAATCTGTATTGCCATCAAAAATATTATTTGAAAAAGTAAAACCTGACCCGCCAGGCATTAAGTAATACAAACCATAATAATTACCTGAAAAAGTATTGTCACTAACATTCCAATCACTATTTCCTGTGTTTAAAATATAAATCCCCACATCACCACTACCTGAATGAGATGAGAAGTTGTTATTCAGCACTAAAATATCTGCAGAGTTTGTTGCCTCAATACCATTATCAGTATTTGCACTAATATTAGAATTTTTAATTGTAAGATTATCTATATTATTTAGATTCATTCCATCATCAGCATTACCAAACACATAAACCGAAGAAATGTTTGAATGATCAACATAATCAAACTCAATACCTATAGAAAACTGAGTTACATTACAATTAGTTATTGATAAATTAGTATATTCAGAACCATCAGATGCTGAAGCTACTATTCCTGAATTTGCGTTTTGCCCGTCGATAAGATTGTTCTGACAATCAAGATGAACATTACTTGAAGTAATAGTAATACAATCTGTTGACTCATCAGTTAGCGAAGTATTAAGCATGTAGAGTCCTGGTGAAGAAAGAATAGAGCAATCATCAATGTCTGTTGCAAAAACAAATATTGAATTGAACACTAACAAAACTACAAATATCAAAAAACATACAACACACCTGAAATTATTTTTTATATTCATTATTTATTATATGGTTGTCATTATCTAAATATATCAAAAATTGAATTACCTGTCAATAAATTACCAAGCTCTTCAAAAAATCCGCCTTCTCGATTAACTTCAAATTCTATTTCTTGTTCAAGGATTTTATCAAAAAAAGATTGACCTATATTTCCATTCTGCATTAGTTCTTCTACAGTTTCCTGAGTTAATCTAACTGTTGCGTCAGCGTCGTCACTTAAACCAAATCTAACAACTCCTGAATTCATTTGATAATTCCACTCCTGCGCACTACCATCTTCTCTTATTCCGACAAAGTTTATAATGTTTAATTCTCTCCAACCAAGAACAAAATCAATAAAATTATTTACTTCTGCATTTGCTAAATCAGATTCATCATCCTCAACATCATCTCCAAGACCTCCGCAAACCTCATCTTGAATACAATCAGAATCAGCACAATCTGTCAACCCATCAAAATCATCATCAAATTCATTATCACAAATTTCTGTTCTAAGACATCCTTCTTGATTTTCACAATAAAAATCTACACAATCAATCAATCCATTAGCATCATTATCCACACCATCATAACAATTAAATTCGTCTGTAGCAATGCATGCTCCATCGACACAACGATGAGGATACCCAAAACCACGCTCCAAATCTGCACATTGAATAGTGTAATAATCCACTTCACCATTACGATCACAACGATGTTCAACCACTCTTTGAATTGGTCCTGCATTAGAACACCTATCCGAATAAGTTCTCGTAGTCTGACCATTTGCAAAAACATGGAATGCTTCACCATAAACTTGACCTTCATCATTACCGTCAGAATCAGAACAATTTACAACAACACAAGAATCTGAATCATCACAATCAGAATCAAAACAATCAATACGATTATCTTTATCATTATCTAATTCATCATCACAAACTTCCAGTTCTATTATACATGCAACATCTTCTGTACAAGTTGGATCAAGACAATCAACTAATTGATCATTGTTATTATCTAATCCGTCGTCACAAACTTCAATTGGAGCGCCACAAATAACTTCATTACTACACTCTGAATCAGCACAATCTGCAGAACCATCATAATTATCATCAATACTATTATTGCATATTTCAAATCTTGGAACACAAGCACCATTATGACATCTATAATCTGTCCCGCATCTAATCTCCGTAGAAATCATCTCGCCATCTCGACAATAATAATTTGTTGATCTTATTGCATACACTCCACCAAGAGCAGAAGCGCAACCATCTGCTACAGTTCGATAATTATACCAGTCAGGGTCAAAGTATGTAACAACTCCTCGAATAGATTTGTTATTATCAGGATTAGTATCTGAACATTCAGGACAACCATCTACAGGAATACAATCAGGATCGAAACAATCAATCAATTCATCATTGTCATCATCAATTTCATTATTGCAATTTTCATTATGAGGAACACAAGCACCGTCCACACAATGAGTTCCTTGTTCACACATAACAGTATCTTGATTATGTTGATTTCCTGAACAATACTGTTCACTCACACCATTATTCCCATAACAAATATCTTCGTGAACCACATATCTTGCTAAACGATAATCATAATGTCTAACATTGCTTGAGATAGAATAATTTCTTCCACCATCATTATCTACACAAAGTTCACAACCATCACGAGGAATGCAATCATCATCATCGCAATCCACAAAACCATCACCATCATCATCACGATTATTTCCACAAATCTCTTGTTCATTACAAACAGGATCTTCAAAACAATCTGAATCAAAACAATCTGTTCTAGCATCTCTATCTTCATCTAATTCATTACTACAATTTACTTCATTTTCAGCAGCACAAAAATTTTGTTTGCATGTCAGATCTAAATTTGAACAATCGATATTATTAAAACGACCGCAAGGCAATTCAAATCTGTTGTAACAAATCCCTCTCCAACAAATATCTCCTTCAACTTCACAATCGTCATTACTTGCGCAACCCCAACAATAATCAACAAGACTACAATCAGAATCCTCACAATCAATTAATCCATCTCTATCTTCATCAAAATCATTATCACAATAAACCTCGCCACGCGATGTACAAAAACCTTGTTTACAGGTCATATTGTATTCAATACAAATTTCAGGAATTTCTTGAATTTCACAATGAACATCATAAACACTCATGCACTCAGCTTCAAAACAAACATCTGAACCTTCGCAATCATTATTGGATTCACATTCGACATCTTCAACTTCTTCTTCTATGCAAGCACCATCTTCACAAACATAATCCTCATCACAACTATAAGTTCTATAATATGCAGAATTATCTCGACAAAAATATTCATTTATTCTTCCATCTTCTAAACAAGCATCATCATAATCATAAAATCTCTGATAAGGTGCATAAAATGCATTAACAGTTCCAGCAATGTTAATGAACTGTCCTCCGTCGGAATCTTCACATAAAACTTCATTTTGAACACAAGCACCATTATCACAAACACTACCTGCAGCACAATTAGATGTTCTATAATAAACACGGTTATTTTGACAATAAAATTCCTTAATTTGTCCGTTTTCCTGACAAGCATCAGGATATTCTATAGTTCTATCATTATCTGTATGCGTATAAACTGCAATTCCTGCAACACTAGTTATTTCTCCACCATCACTATCAGAACAAACCCATGCTGCAAAAGCAGGAGTAGATATAATTAACAAAAAAAGTATTAAAATTGGAAAAATTAAAAATTTAGTTTTCGCATTCGTGCTGAACACCCATTCTTTTGTTGGCGAAGACATTTTAATTTACTCGTCTCCAAAAAACACATCCAATAGGAAATTTCCAGTTAGTAAGTTACCTAATCTATTGAAAAAACCATCTCTCTGAGTTAGTCTGAAATCAATTTCGCCAGATCTTATTTTAGTAAAGAAAGATCTTCCCAATTCTCTATTTTCAGCAATCTCCTCGAGCGTAGACTGAGTTAGCCTTACGGTTGCATCAGCACTACCACTCAAACCTTCTTCGAATCTTCCAGTCTCGACAGAGTAATGTAATTCTTCCTGAGTTCCATCATTTCGTGTTCCAATTATATCAACCACACTTAATTCTCTCCAACCAAGAATAAATTCTGAATAAGGATCTGCTTGAGGTTGAACTTGAGGATCTACTTGAATTTGAACACAAGCAGAACCAATACCACACTCAAAACCATCTAAACAATCCTCGTCAACAACACAAGAAATAGGATTTCTAGGTTCATCTTGCTCAGGAGGAGGAACAACACAAGCAGAATTACTACACACAAAACCATCCAAACAATCAAAATCAGAATTACAAACAACAGGATTTCTAGGTTCTTCTTGCTCAGCTACACAAACACCTGAATCACAATTAGACTTACCAGAAATATGAGTGCAATCAGAATTATCAACACAACTTGCACATATACCCCAAGAACACCTGGATCTATCGTCTTGAGTACATTCAGAATCTGCTAGACAAGAACGGCAAACACCACCCTCACAAATTGGTTTTCCTGCAATGTGACTACAATCAGAATTGGAAATGCAAGCAGAGCAATCACCTCCTGCATCACACCTAGAACTACTATCAATTAGACAATCAAAATTGTTTTCGCATGCTTCAATACACTCCCCTTCATAGCAAAAGCGACCTTCAGCACAAGGATCGCTAGCCCCATAAACCCGCCCAGTATAACCACAATGATATTCGCGCAAACGACCATCATCTTCACAATAATCAGCATAAGTACGAACTTCATTATACTCTTCAATAAACGCAGTTACAACTCCTGCATTGTTTTGATTAATGCCAAAATCAGTTTCAAAGCAATTAGGAATGCAAGCTGTTGCGTCAGCATTACAGTGATGATTTTCATCACACAATTCTCCAGCACAGTTAATAGACGCAATAACCGATGTTGACATTACAACAAATAAAGAAAATAAAACTAATAATACTAATAGAAACCTTACACTCTTTTTCATACAATGCACCCCAATTTTTTATTCAATGAATTTAATTAAAACCCTATAATTTACTATATTAATAAAATTATCATATATAAGTTTTACTGAAAAATGAATCGAAATCTATTTATAGATTTGAAAAAACCAAACACTACCAATAACCAAAAATAACCAAAATAACAAAAAAAAGGCGATAAAAACAAAACAAACAAAATCTTACATTAAAACAATCAATAATGTTGACTACCTGTACATTAATGAATCAGACCCCTACAAAATAGGTCTTGCTCATGGCAAATTAATTCTACAACATAAAGAAAATTATAAAATAATAAAATTACTAAAAAATCCAATCACAAAACTCGTTCTTAATATTTTAATTAAAATATCTAAAAAGCATTTCAAGAAAATGAAGATTCCAAAAGAATATTTAGATGAAATAAAAGGATACTCTGATGGATCAGGAATACAATATGAACACTTATTTTTTGCAAATTTTTACTTTGATGTGCTTAAAGAGTATGGATTTCATTGCTCGACGATTGCACACCATACAAAAATAAAAACTTTAATTGGAAGAAATACAGATCTTATGCCCTTATTAACTAAATTTGCACTAAAACATGGACGACCATTGATAATTACTGTTAACAATAATTCCAATAAAAATAAACAAGAATTTACTCATGTTGCAATTCCATTATGTGTTGGAGTAATAAATGGATTCAATGAAAAAGGAATTTCTGCACATTCTCACCAAATATTATTTGTACGAGAAAAATCAAACAAAAAATTACTCGCAACACCTATACTGATGAGAAAAATATTAGAAGAAAGCAAAACAATAAAACAAGCAGAAAATATAATTCAAAAAAATCCAACTTGCAGATCACTCAATGTATTAATTAATTCTGAAAAAGAGAAAAAAAGCAAAATTGTTTCTACTAATCCTACTAAAATGGATGTTGTAAGTACCAAAGAAAAATTTATATGTTGCACAACACATTTTCAAACAGAAAAAATGAAAAAGCTTCATAATGGTCCAATATATCATAGTGAACTGCGACTGAAATCTATGAATAAACTTATGCGGAATAAGAAAAAATTGACTACTAAACAAATGATTAGAATTTTAAAAGATCATGAAAATGGATTAGACTATGGAGACAGTTCCAAATCATTAACTAATGACGGAACATACCAAAGTTTTGTAATTGATTTAACTGAAAAGAAAATATTTATTTCTAATGCAAATAAAAAACCCGTTTCTTTGTATGGCGAATTTGTAGAAATAGATATTAAAAAATTAAATAAAAACTAATAATCAAATAACTAAATGATTAATTAAATTAAATCTAAAACTTCTTTTAATATATCTGGACTAGATATGTGAAATGTATTAAATCCGACTGATTTAGGAATTGCTATATCATTAACTGGATCGTCGCCAATCATTAAACAATTATTTGGATTAAGATTGTGTTTTTTTATTAGTGCTTTCCAAAATTCGACATCTTCTTTTGCATACTTTGTGTTGTCAGGAGAAAAAGTAAAATCTACAAATTCTGAAATTCCAGTTTCATGAATGCACATCTTAATTGTTTCTGTCATTGAATTTGAAACGATTGCTATTATTTTGTTTTCTTGTTTTAGTTTTTTTAGAACTGGTTTTACATACGGTAGAAGAACAGGAACTACTTTAAATCTGCTCTCGAGTAATTCATAATAAGACTCTAGAATGTTGAATGTTTTTGAAAGCTCTCCAGAATCCCAAACACCCTCTTTGTTCTTTTTGAGTTTTGCCGATTCTGCTTTATCATTGATTTCATTTTCTGTTAGGTCAAATTTTTGTTTGATAGTTTTTATTAAAGCAGGATAGAGATCCGAGTAGATTTTTGTAGAGATTAAAGTTTTGTCAAGGTCGAAAAGGAAGTGAGTTATTTTATTAGGCATGGATAACTAAATAGAGTTATATTTTATAAATCTTTAGAATAAAATAACTAAAATAATAAAAATAAATAAAAGTTGAAAAACTACAAATAATTAAAAAAAAATTATAATTCGTAATCTGGTTTCTTTTGATAATCTTGTGGTTTGCAAACACACTTATCTTCAACAGAAACTCCGTCGATTTTTGAATAGTATTTTGTACCATCAAATTCAATAAATGTATCATCAACCTTATCTCCAACAGATTGTTCGTGTTGAATTTCTGGATCATCACTACTCGATGCATACTTTACTGTTTGCTCAATTGTACCACCAATAACACACAATCCTATGATTGTTAAGAACGGATGTTCTCCAATAAAATCTAATGTTTCTCTTAATGCTCCCATTTTATTTTCCCCCTAAACTTTTGTCTCAACCATTTTTAGTTCCCATTAACCAATAAATTATCCAAATCATCAAGAACTGACTCTTCAGATTTTATGTATTTACAATTGTTGGTTTCATGTTCTACTTGCATTATTTCTGCTGTAATTTCTTCTGCAATTTGTTTATTGATTCCAACATAACAAGCGTCAAGAGTATTTGGCGATCTTAGCAAGTCTATAACTTTATCCAGAAACTTATTCCTAACAGGATGATGAATTGAATATCCTCCTTGTTCATTACTGAATACAACAAGGCAGTAGTCTCCCTTAAATTTATGCTTTATTGATTCTTCTGAATATTGACGCATTTTAGTGTTAAAAATATCCTCCTTATTTATAAAATTTACTGATTTATTGCTACTTCGAAGTAGTTTAAAAAGAAAAGTTTATAAAAAATAGGCCATAACTAAGTTAAATGAACTTAAATGTTTAATCAGGGGGCAAAAAAATGGCAAAAGACAGTTGGTACAATTCAAGCTTTTTTTCAAACATTGGACAAGGACTTAGCATTGCAACAGTGATAGTAGGAATAGGATTCGGAGTTAATCAATGTAATGAAGGCGATGCTGAAAGAATAAGAGCAAGAGCAGGATATGAACTACAAGAAGGCGATCTGAACAAAAATGGACTTGTGGATAAATTCTATGTAATTGATGGAAATATTGCAGTTGTAGAGCTTGATGGCAAACCAATTATTGGAACACTAGATAATAAGGTTAAAGAAAACTACGATTTGTAATAATTAAATTTGCTTAATCTTAATTTTTTATATTGTATTCAATTTAAATACATACTTTAATTTTTTAATATGACTCAAAAACAGAGCTAAACTCTTATAACCCATTTAAATCATAAATAATAAAATGATTAACAAAAAACTTGACCGGATGAACTGCGTACAACTTCAACCTATTCCCAATGAAGATAGAGAGACGTTTCTAAAAGAAGCATATATGAGAGAAGTAAAAAAATGGGTTGTTGAGAAACAAAACTCAATGATACGATTTCCAGACCAAGCAATAAAAAGTGGCCAACATACTGCATATCTGAATATAGCAAAAAGACTTCTGAGTTTTGAATATATTCATAATGGAATTAAACACATGAGTGAACTAGAACAAAAAATGTTTGGACTAGGAAAAGATGTTGCATTCTTAGTAGAAGAATTTAAAGACAGCGGATTATATCACGAAGAAGCAGTATGGTTAGGAATGGCAAGACGAGTACCTGACGAAAGAGGAATTGTATTTGAACCATCAAAAATGCTAAGCGAATTAGATCCCATAAAAGATTGTTCTCCACAAGAACTAGTTATGTTGTATACTAAATACCAACAAGGAAAAGCAAGTTTCCACGAAGAGAAGTATGAGTACGGGAATGTGTTTGAAGGAAAAATCACTAAACCTTAAAAAAAAGTGAAATGAAAAAATTAAAAAAATATTTTATTCTTTCTTATTTTATTATTAATTATTCTTCAGAGTTTAATTCATCCAAAACTTTACCAAGATTATCAAAGTTTTCTCCAAATGAAACCCAATCATTATTAGTCATCGAGGTTAGAAGATCAGTGTAATATTGATTAGCTTCATTAATTAAATCTGCATCAGTTTGTAAAATTTCTATTCCTTCGTCATTATATTCAATTGGTTTTGGAGTTTTAGATTTACCAAACAAACTTTCAAGAGCAGTTCCTAAATCTACTTCCATCACAACACGTTCTCCGTCAGAAATAAGAACTCTTTTAAGTTCTGGAAGCTGACCAGTTTCTGCCTGAATATACAATGGTTCGATGTAGAGCAGACTGTCTTGTATAGGTATTACTAATAAGTTTCCTCTTGTTACTCTTGATCCTTGTTGAGACCATAAAGTTAACTGCTGAGAAATCTCAGAATCCTGGTCGATCTTTGCCTCAATCTGCAACGGTCCGTATACAAGTTTATCTTTTGGAAATTTGTAAAGTAAAAGTTTACCATAATTATCTCCATCAGAACGTGCAGCCATCCAAGCAATCATATTATCCTTTTTAATTGGAGTAAATGATGTCATTAAAACAAATTCTTCTTCTGTTTCATCAGGAAGATTCATAACCATATAATACGGCTCGACAACAGTTTGTTGACCAACACCATAAACTTCATACGGAATCTGCCAAGCATCTTCTTTATTATAAAAAACAGTTGCATCATCCATGTGATATGTACTATAAATCTGAGACTGAATTTTAAATAAATCTTCAGGATATCTCAAATGAGATTTTAATCCTTCAGGCATCTGATCAAAACTTTTGAATTGCTTTGGGAAAACCTTTGCATAAGTTTGCATTAAAGGATCTTTTTTATCAACAACATAAAAACTAACATCTCCATCATATGCATTAACAACAACCTTAACAGAATTTCTTATGTAATTAATTCCACCATACTTTGCAGAATATGGGAAGTTGCCTGTTGATGTGTAAGCATCTTGAATCCAATAAAGTTTCCCCTCATTTATTACAAGATAAGGATCTGCATCAAGAGATAAGAAAGGAGTGATTTTTGAAATCCTCTCCTGAATCTGACGATTAAACATAACTTTACTTTCTGGAGTTATATCTTCTGAAAGAAGTATTTTTATGTCTGCAAAACGAATTGCCATTAAAACCTTTTTCCAAAAAGAATTAAGAGTAACGCCTCCTTTTCCATCGTATCTCAAATATTCATTACTATTACCTTTAGGATAATCAAACTCGTTTGTATTAGTATTTGTTAAAACAAAAGAACCATACTTTTCACCATAATAAATCTGCGGTTGATCTATTTTTAATAAAGGTTCATCAACTGCATAAATAGGCGGAATATCTTTTATTAAATACTCTGGAAGACCTTGACTTGTGACCTTATTTACAGGACTCATAACAACGCCAAAACCATGAGTATAAACCATATGAATATTAACCCATGTTTGAGCATTCGGAGTGATTTGAGTCTGTTCTAATTCTCTAGGTGCAAGCATAACTTGAGTATACTTGCCATCAATATTGTAACGATCTATGTCAATTCCTGAGAGATCATAATATAATCTAATTTCTTGAGTTTGTTTGTAAGTTTTTGTAAGAGGACGCCAATCAAGAATACGAATATTATCCATGGTTTCAGGCGACGCTTCTAAAAGTTCTGGAGTGATAGACTTTGCTACTTCAAATTCACTTTCTTCAACATTTTCAAGACCATATGCTATTCTTGTAAATTCTATATTATTTTCAATAAAAGGTTTTTCCAAGTTTATTTCATTCGGAGAAACTTTAAATGATTGAATAACTCCAGGAATAATAGTTGGTCCAACGAATAAAAATAGAATGTATATGAATAATGCATAGAAAATAATATGTCTCTTTTTTAAGTTAGGCTGCTTTGCAATTACAAACGTCCATACAAGGAATAATGCTGCAACAATTAATGCAACGATTGCTAGAATTTTTAAAATTGGAAGGTATGCAACAACATCTGCATAACCTGCACCCACAACAATTCCCTGTTCTGAAAACATGATTGAGAAAAATGATAAATAATGTCTTGCTGCAAGAAGTGTAAATATCATTGCTGCTAAAACTGACAAATGAATTGCTGCATGATTTTTGAGAAGAGAAAATGCTGTTTTGAGTCCGAATGGATCATTAGCTGCTTTTACAGGATCAATTGTTGTTTGTAATTTATTACTAATAATTGATTTAACATAATCCAAAATTACTAAAATTAATGTTACAAAAACAGTTGCAAAAACAAATGTCCAAATTGCTGAATAAAATGGAAGAGTAAAAACATAAAATGAAACATCCTTTGCAAAAATTGGATCTGCAATATTGAAACTTGTTCGATTCAAATATTTAAGGATAGTAAACCAAGCAGAAGTTGCAGTAAATCCCACAAATATCGAAATTACTAATGCTATTAATGATTTAAATTTCAGAGATAATACCTCTTTTTGTTTTTTCAATGTATTAATTTTTGAAGATATTGCTAGGTTGATAAACAGGAATATGAAAAAAGATACTGCTGCTACTGCAAATGTTAAGATTTTAGTTGATAATGAAATAGTGAAAATGTTTGCAAAACCCAAAGCATCAAACCAATAAAAATCAGTTATTAATCCTGCTAATGCAAAGATTCCAATGAAAATAAGCACAAAAACAATTATGATAATATTTTTTATCCAAGAAGTTTTATTATTTTGAGGTATTGTAGTCATTTTAATTGATTGATTATTAGTATCTTTTTATAGTTTGTGAAATCCCACCATATATATTTATAAATAAGTCCTGAAAATATAGATAAATATGAGCAAACTAAGCACACCAAGAAGAGTAAGATCTAAATCAGAACGGAATTCTAGTAGAAAAAGTTCTGGAAGATCTAGCGATGATGATCGTTCAAGTAGTGGACGTAGTGAAAGAAGAGGACCTCGAAGAGATGATGATCGACCAAGTAGCGGAAGAACTCGCAGCAGTAGTTCTTCAAGAGGACCTAGTAAAAGTCGCAGAGAAGGTGATCGACCAAGTAGAAGTAGCGGACGCGAGGGACTAAGAAGTCGAAGTAAGCGTGATGATGATAAACCTCGCGGAAGAGAATATAATAGAGGGAGCAGTAGAACTTCTTCGCGAAGTTCGCGAGATGATGATCGGCCAAAAAGTAGAGAAAGTGAAAGAGGTCGAAGTAAACCAACTGATGATCGTAAGAAATTTAGCAGATATGATGATAGGCAAAGTAGTGGAAAAAAGTATAGTCGAGAGAGTAGTAGACCAGATGATGATCGGAAAGGGCCTAAAAAACCAAGAGAAGATCGACGAGAAGTTTCAAAAAGAAAAAAAGCAGAATTTGTAGAGCCTCCTAATCCATTTGGAAAAATAAGAAGAGATAGAAAAAGATCAGCAAATTATACTGAATTTAATAGATCAAGTTCATCACATTCAGACGGTCCAAGAACTAGTGCGAGAGATGAATATGAAGATCCAATAACCCGAAGAGGAAGAGCAAAAACTCGAGAAAGATTTGGAAGACCTGATTTTGATTCTAAACCACAACATAAAACAAAGTGTTTCAAATGTGGAGTTGAATGCACAGTTCCATTCACGCCAACAAAAGATACACCAATATATTGTGATGAATGTTATTCTGCAAGAAGAAAAGCAACTAAAGAACGAAAGATAAAGTACAGCAGATCAGGCGCTAGAAGAATGGGCGCAGCAGGATCTGGCAGAAGAAGATAATTAATTAATTCTTAAACATATAAAAATTTAAAAATACGTAACGTATAGCTAGAAGTATGAATTATCCAATATTAGATGAATCTATAAAAACTCAATTAAATGCATTAACTGTTGAAGAAATTAACAGCTGTACCACTTACGGGCACGAAATTCTTTGGTATGGAATTGATGCATTAACACATGTTCAAGTAATGCGAAATGCACGAGATATTGTGTCAAAAAAAATCAGTGTAGATGATTTAATGAATAAATATTCATTGTATTTTAAAGATGAATTAAAAAAAAATAATGATCAGGAAACACTAGATAAATTAGCAATTGATTGTTATTTGTTCGTCGGTAAGTTTA
This sequence comes from Candidatus Woesearchaeota archaeon, assembly GCA_018668595.1. GTDB lineage: Archaea > Nanobdellota > Nanobdellia > Woesearchaeales > UBA11576 > JABJCP01. Next base: position 231,632 of record JABJCP010000035.1, on the reverse strand, counting down.
CTTGTTCATTAGAACAAATTGAAAAATCAGGAATTTTTTTACCTCAGCAAACCTACTGGAAACAATTTGCGAATAGAAAAAGAGTAAATCTTTTTGACTCAGATTATGTTAATTTTCAATGTCATTTTGATGTACAAGAATTATATGCGCATCAGCACTTATTTAATTTGATAAAACACAAATGGACTCGAGAAGATTTGAAAAATTCTGATTTAATTGAAAAAGGAATTCAATTTGGGCAAATGATTTGGGATTGTTCAATGTCTACTTTTCAAAAAAGCAAAAATGAAAGTAAATCTAAACTAGTTGTGGATTTAGCTGAAGAGCTTATTAAGCATTATGACTTAATAATCCATTCTGATTGAATTCTTTATTTATAACCACTCTAAAGTAGTTAAAAAGCGAAAAGCTTATAAAGGGTAGAGCTATTTCTATTATATTATAATATATTAAAGAGGTAGAAAGCACAGCAGGGGAGAAGAATATGGGAAATGTAAAAGAAAACAAAGGTCGAGTTTCAAAATTAGTAGGAAAAGCAGCAGGAATTGCACTGACATATGTATGGCCCGTAGCAGCAGGATCATATGTAGCGATGTCAGATGTGCAAGGATACAACATGGATCCAACAATAAAAGCAGCAATTTTAGGATCACCAACTGCAGTAAATTCAATATTAACTGCAGGAGTTACTAGTTTAATTAAATATACTGGAAAAATTGCAGGCTCTGAAAAAGTAAGAGAGAGTTATAGAAAAAAACCAGAGTATAAATCAAATTCAGAAAAAATTGAAAACACACTTGATAAAATTGTGGAAAAAACTCAAGGACTGAGCGTAACAAAAAAAGTTGGAACAACAATATTCAAAACAGGAACACTAACAGCATTTGGATATGCAGCAACATATTTTGGATCAAGATTTTTTTAAGAAAAATAAAAACAAAATAGAAACAAAATAAAAATATGACAAAAAATGAAAGACTTAATTGAAAGAGTGAAAAAAGAATGTGCAGGAGTATTTGTACAAGCAGGACAATTACTTCAAAAAAGCGATGATCCTACATTCGGTCTTGAAGGTAAAAAAAGTTCTACTTTTATTTACATAGCAACACCCTGGCAACACCTGCCAAAATTCGGATTCAAATATTTATCATTTCCGAAAAGAGTAAAAAGATTAGTTAGGACTCCGGACGGATTTGAAACTAAAGAACTAATTGAAGAGTTATGTGTGGTTCATTTTGGACTGAATAAGAAAAAAGTTAGAAAAGAATTAGAAGGAGTAGAAAAAACAGGACAGTGGTTTCTTGAAAGAATGATTGAAAACAATCCTAAACTGAATTTGGAAAAAGCAAAAAAAGATTTGATTGACTCTAAAGAATACATAAAATGGTTTGAAGAAAAATTTAAAGATCCAACAGTAATACATATTGAACTTTTTCACAATTATCAAATTATTGGAAACAGAGAATTGACTCAACAAGTTATTGACGAATTTAAGAAAAATCCTGAGAAAGTATATGAATTTTCTAAATCAATCTTAACTCCTGCTAATGAAACATATGTAACAGAAACTCAGGAAAGAAATAAAAGAGTTTTGATTTATGATTTGTTGGGAAAACCTAGAGAAGTTAATTATGATCTACGAGGCGGAGAATGAAAGATTTAATTGAAAGAGTGAAAAGAGAATGTGCAACAGCATATTTTGATCCTAAAGGAATGCAAAAAATATTTCCTGACTTTAAACTGTATGGTTGCGATGTTAATGGATCAGATTTATTGCACTATGTATGTTGTCATATTTCTGAACACAACTCGATCCATAATCCATTTATACCAAACAAAATAAAAAATATTGCAAAAAGTCAAAAAAATATTAGACCTAATGATGTAGACCAAGATGCTCTGCATATTCTACACTACAGCTTAAACAAAAACGTTGTTAGAAAAAAAGCAAATAAAATTGAAACTTGTACAGATATATTTAATGCGAAAGAATGGGTTTTACGGTTTAATGAAAAATATGGTGATGCCACAGTTATTTTACCTTATGAAATATGTGGTAAGTTACATTCACTGCCTGCAATAGTTGGTCCAAAAAGAATACAAGTTGAACTAATGCGACAACTAAGACAAAATCCAAAAAAAATAATTGAATTTTATAATGCAATTGGCGTAGCAGAAAACTCAGGAGACTACATATCAACAAGTGTAGATAAAATAATTATGTGTGACAGAATAATACAACCAAGAGAACTTGAATTTGATCTAAGAGGTGATCAGTAAATGACTGAATCATTTGGAACTTCAGAACTTGAAAAAGAAGTTGTTGGAATTATGAATAAAAGATTTCTTACTATTGGCAATAGATATAGTAGTCGAGATCCTAAACAAATGGAAATAGCAGATAGATATGCTCATGATTTTTTACTCGACGGAAAATATTTAGATATAGAAACTGGAAAAGTAGAACCTGCTCCATTTAAAGGAGAAGACTTAATTTTTAGAATGAGTTGTGCATACAATGACTTCTGTGAAAAAGAAAGATTTGCGTGGAAAAATGAGTATGATAATGGATACAAACCAAATGAAATGCACATTAAAATTGCAAGAAAAATAATCAATATTTTAGAAACTACTAAACTAACAAATACTAGGTATGCAACAATGGCATTTATTTACATCTGTCCTGAATTTCAAGGAAGAAACGGACTTTCAACAATTCGAAAAAAAGCTATTTCAGAATACAAATTCAAAGATGAAAAAAGATACAAAAAACTAACACTAAGACGAGCAAATGGAAAAGTAAAACAAAGAGTGTTGGAATATGCAAAAAACGCTTATGCAGAACCAAAAATACCTCAAGCTGATCTAAGAGGTGCTGAGTAAATGTCAACACTCGTCGGAAGATCAGAACTTGAAAAAGAAGTTATTGCGTATATGAATGATAGATATCTGAATTTAGGACCACGAGATGGAAGTCCAAACCCAAAAGAACAAGAAATTTCAGATAGATATGTTCTTGACTTTTTACTTGATGGAAAATATCTTGACACAGAAACTGGTAAAGTAGAAAATTCTCCATTTGAAGCAGATAAACATCTTTACAGAACATTACAAGCATATGGAGATCATACTGGAAAAGGTTTTGTATTCTTACACGAAAATCCAACAGATATGCATAAAAGAATTGCAAGAAAACTGATAAGAAAAGTTGAGGAAACTGAATTTACAAATGCAGAATATGCAGGAAATGTTTTGGTGGTGCTTGATCCAAACTATGAAGGTTTGGCAATATTAAACTTACGTAAAAAAAGAATTGAAAAATATAAATTTAAAGGAGAACGATGGTTCAAAAAACTAACACTTAGACGAGCAAATGGAAAAGTTAAGAAGAAAGTTTTGAAATATGCAAGAGAAGCTTATGCAGAATCAAAAGGTGAACAATAAAATGCCAGGAATATTCGGATCTTCACCATTGGAAAAGAAAGTTGTTGCGTATATGAATGATAGATATCTAAATCTAGGTCCACGTCATGGAAGTGATGATCCGAAAGAAAGAGACATAGCAGAAAATTATGTTCTGGATTTTTTGCTTGATGGCAAGTATATTGAGACTGAAACCGGTAAAGTGGAAAATGCTAATTTTAGAGCTGATGAAAGAATTCTTAGGGTTATTGAAGCATACTGTGATTATCCAGATAGAGGATTGTGCTTTTTACATGATGATGCAACAGAAAATCAAAAGAAAATTGGAAGAAAAATTACAAACCTAGTGGAACATAATAATTTTACTACAACAGAAAACGCTGAAAAAATATTTATGGTCCTACATCCAAAATATTCAAATTACTGGAAATCAATATTTGGCATGCCTGTTGTCAAAACATATTCACTTACAGGAGTCAAAGGTAAACAAAAAATACTAACACTCAAACGAGCAAATGGGAAAGTAAAACAAAGAGTTTTGAAGCATGCAAAAGAAGAATATGCAGATTCTAATGATAGGATTGCAGAACTTGTTAAGAAAGTAAAATCTGACTGTGTCGGAGTATATGTACAACCAAACCGCTTAAGCGAAACACATGATAAAGAACTTAAACCGTTTGGACTAAACATAATGGAATCCAGTGTTTTATGGAAAGCAAATAAACCTTCTCTTTCAGAACACGATTTCACATACGAATCAGGATTATTCTTTGGTAAATCAGAAAAACAGATTCCAGAAACAATTAAAATGTTTGCTAAACGATCATTGCAACATTCAAAATGCTTATACATACTAAATTACAAACCAAAAAAAAGAGCTGTGCTAAACAAGATCAAAAAAGAATATGCGAGTCATGAAAAATTTGATTTTCCCGATGGTGCAATAGACAAAGAACAAATTCTAACTGTGCTTGATCAAATAAAAAACCCATCTTGCATTTATTCAAAATTTACAGGAATTGGTAAACGAGTAGATCAAGAACTGCCAATGCTAGTTGGTCCGCAGAAAACACTTGATGAAGTTATGAAATTCTTAAAAGCTCAACCAGATCAGGTTCTTAACTTTTATTCGAAAGTTGTTGATGACAATGACTGGGTAATTAAATTTATACAAGATAATTTAGAAAAAACAATAATTTGTGATGCAGAAAATAAACCAGAGCAAATTGAAATTGAAAATAATAATTAAAAAAGAAAAAGGCAAGAAATAAAATGAAACCAATCCAAGAAATAACAGAAGAAGAATTTAAAGCAAAACTATTCGCACGAATGAAAAAAGATAAGGATAATTTTAATCTAGAAGATTTAACTCGAGATGAACTTGCAGATCAATTATGGGGAATGCATACTAAAAATCAAGAAGCTCACGATCAATACTTTGCAGGATTAACTAAAAGATTTGCTGCTTTCTCTAATAAAAAAAATGTTGTTAAAAATGCAGGAATAGTATATGCATTACGAGGAGATTTTGAACATAGAACAGTATATTCTTACTCCATGATGTCTTCTGAAGATGATAAAGAAAAAGCACTTATTTCAAAATACAGTTCATACTTACAAAATGATTTCAAAGACGTAATTGTTGCATGGATGATAATGGATGCTACACTAAATAATGAAGATCATACCTACGTGCCAGGATACAAAGGTTTCGAAACGCCGAAAGGAATGGAATGGTGCGTTTGTAATAAATTTTCTGAAGGACACTCAACAGCAAAAGGATGCGACTACGAACCTGAAAAAAATCAATCTCCAAGACATGAATATGCAATGAAAATGCTCGAGAATCATTTTGACAAAATAGAAAATACAGAGCTAACCGAAGAAGAACAAGCAACAATGGATAGTATGATTGAATGTTTAGTTGAAGCAAAAGGAAGATTTGGAGTAAGCACGCTTGCAAAAGTTTTAACAGGATCCAAAAGTGCAAAAATCAAAAAGCACAAACTAGATCAATTCGAAACATATGGAGTTCTTGTGGGAAAAAAAGCAAAAGATATTCAAACATCATATGAAAAACTGGATAGAATATATTTTTTAAATCAAGAACAAATGACTCAAGATCATCAATATTGGCTCAATAGAAGCACAATAGGAAAAATGTTTGCTGAATAAATTATAATTAAAAAAAATCAGAAGAAAAAATAAACTAATAAAAATTAAAACAAGGCGAGGAAAAAAGATGACAAATGAAAACAAACCAAAAAAACTAATTAAAAAATTAAATATCAACTTAACAAATGGAGCAACATCTATTAATGCTAAAGATGCTGCAGACTGCAGTCTCGAGGAAACATTAGGCGGATATGGAAATGCAATACATGAAATTCGAAATCATCTTGATAGAAATCCTGATTTAACAGATGCATATGATCCACGAAACTTATTATGCTTTGATATCGGATGCTTTACAGGAAGCAAACTAATGACATCAAAAAGAACAATCGTGTCAGGTTTGAGTCCGCTAAAAACAAGTGAAGTTGGAACAAATGGAATATTTTACTCAGCGTCAAGCGGAGGACTAGGTGGAGAAATTAGAAAATGCGATTTAGATTCAATCCATTTAATTGGAAAATGTGAAACTCCTTCATACTTGGTTATAGAAAACGGCAATGTTAGTATTGAAGATGCGACAGATCTTGTTGGAATGACCACAGATGAAAAAGTAAAATACTTAGCAGGAAAACATGAAAAATCTGCATACGCAGTTATTGGACCTGCAGGAGAAAATCTTGTTCGGTTTGCAAGCATTGCGTTTAGTACATATGATCAATTAAAACATGGAACAAAACACATGAGATTTGCAGGACGAGGAGGAATGGGTGCAGTACTTGGAAGCAAAAACATTTTAGGTGTTGTTGTTAAAGGTGGAGATGGAAAAGCAAATATTGGAAATGTTGTTGAGTTGAATAAAGAAATTGCTCGAGGAAATCGAACAAAAAAATACAGACAACTAGGAACATTCCAAGCAAATATTCTAAGTATGGAACCTAAAAGAGTAAATATTCATGAAAATTTTCAAAGAGGATCTGATCCAGAAACACAAAAATTATTACGTGCAAATTTGGAAGAAGCAGGATACTCAATTAAAGACAAAGGATGTCAAGGATGCGGAGTAAAATGTTGGAAAGAAATTCAAAAAGGCGATCGGATTTTAGGAAAGTTAGATTTTGAACCAGGACAATTACTCGGACCAAATCTAGAAATAAATGATATTGAACAAATGATGCAACTAATTGAACTTGCTGACGGACTTGGAATGGATTCAATGTCTGCAGGAGTAGGTATTGGTTATTTAATGGAACAAGAAAATCGATTTGGAGATTTTGAATTTGCAAAAGAAATCTTAATGAAAATTGCAGACGGAGTGCACGACCTAAAAGAAGGAGTTGCGCGATACTCAAACAATGCATCAAATGCAATGCATGTAAAAGGAGTAGAAATGGCAGCATATCCAGGACAACTAAATATTGGTTATGCATTTGCAGCAACAGGACCACACATGTCAATTGACACATACAATAGAGCATGGTATCCAGGAGCAGAAAATACTGTAGAAGAATGGGTAGAAAACATTGCACGTGGAGCAAAAATGATACTTTACGACATGAATGGAATCTGCAAATTTGCAAAAGTAAACTTTGATGAAATTACTGAGTTGTATAATAGATTATATGATTCTGATGTAAGTTCAGATGAAATTAAAAATATTGGTGTAAAAGCAGCACTAATGACTAGACAAATGGACTTTGGATTAGGATTTACAGAAGATGATGACTGTTTACCTGGACGATGTTTTGAAGACATGGGAAGTACAGTTGAACATTTCAATACACCTAAGTTCTTTGCAGCGGTAAAAGAAGGAGTTTATGAAAAGTTTAAAGAGTTAGAAGGAGAACTGCTTTAATTATTTTAATTTTTTATTATTTAATTGAATATTTCGGGAGGGAAATAAAATGACAGAATATGAAAAGAAAAGATTAACTTTAACTATGGATGCGCCATTGTTTAAAGGACTAAAAGTATATGCTGCAATGTATAGTACAACCATGACTGATGTTCTTGAACAAGCAGTTGGAAATTTACTGGCTCAAGACGAAGGTCTAGCAAGTTTATTAAAAACAAGTGATGCTATGAAAGATGTTGCAAAAGCAATGGAAAAATACAAACCACAAGAATAATTTTTTTTAAAATTTTTTAACTTATTCTATTTTTGACTAAAAATTTCTAGCTTATAATAGAAACATTTATATATTTCTTAGTGTATTTATTTATATTATGTGCACATATGTGTACACACACGGGTGAGAAAATGGTAAATATAACACTATCAGTTCCTTCTGAACTGAAGCATAAAATGGAGTCATTTGGTGAAATAAATTGGAGTGCTGTAGCAAGACATGCATTTGATGATAAAATATCTGATTTAGAATTATTAAAAAAAATGAAATCAAAAAGCAAATTTACAGAACAAGATGCAATTAGATTAGGCAGAGAGCTAAATAAAAAATTGGCTAGGAGACGATCTAATTAATGGACTTAATTGTAGATGCAAATATATTATTTGCTGCACTTATAAAAAAAGGAATAACTGAAGACCTATTTTTTAAAGAGCAGTTTAGATTTTTTGCACCAGAATACATATTCGAAGAATTTGATAAATACAAAGAACTAATTCTTAGTAAAACAGATAGAACAGACATAGATTTTGAAAAATTTATTAAAATTTTAAAGAAAAAAATTAAACTAATACCTAATGAATAGACTGATTTATTTATTAATTCTGCTAAGATTATTTGTCCAGATGAAAATGATGTAGATTATTTTGCACTTGCACTAAAATTAAATTGTGCAATCTGGAGTAATGACAAAAAATTAAAAAACCAAAATTCTATTATTGTTTATTCTACAGAAGAACTAATTAACTTGATTAAATAGCAATTTTCAATAAAATTTATAAAAACAAAGCTAAATCTATATTTGAATTAAACTATTAATTATACTATTTATACAGGGGGTCTAATAATGCTTCAAGAAATATTAATTAAAACATATTATGGAAATACAGTAGAACAATGGGCTTACGCACTTCTTATAATACTCGGTGCAGTAGTTGTTGGAAAAATATTATACTGGTTCTTTGGAAATGTTGTTAAAAAGTTTGCAAGTAAAACCAAAACAAAACTAGACGACATAATTGTAGACATGATAGAAGAGCCAATTGTATTTGCACTAACACTATTTGGAATATGGTATGCTACAACGCGGCTGACATTAACAGAAGGTATGAGTGCATGGTTTGGAAATGTTTTCCAAGTACTAATTGTTATCAATGTAGCATGGCTAATCACAAGATTATTTGATTCATTTTATACAGAATACTTAGTACCATTAGCAGATAAAACAGACACAGATTTAGACGATCAAATTCTACCAATAGTAAAAACTGGAACCAACATAATAATTTGGATAATTGCAATACTTGTAGCCCTTAACAATGCAGGATACAATGTGGGAGCACTACTTGCAGGCTTAGGAATTGGAGGTTTGGCTTTAGCAATGGCTGCAAAAGATACCGTATCAAATGTATTTGGCGGAATAACAATCTTTGTAGACAAACCATTCAAACTTAATGATCGAGTAAAAGTATCAGGATACGACGGAACAATTGTAGAAATTGGACTTAGAAGTTCTCGATTAAAAACATTAGAAGGAAGAATTGTAACAATACCGAACTCTTCATTTGCAGGAAATCCTGTAGAGAATGTTACACGCGAGCCTTCTCGGAAAGTTGTATTGAACTTAGGTTTGACTTATGATACAAAACCTGCACAGATGGAAAAAGCAATGAAGCTTTTGAAAGATATTGCAAAGAAAAACAAAAAGATCAATAAAGATTTTAAGCTATCTTTTAATGCATTTGGTGATTCTGCACTCGGAATAATGTTTATTTATTACATTAAGAAAAGTTCAGACATATTAGAAACGCAAACAGAAATGAATATGGAAATACTAAAACAGTTTAATAAAAATAAATTAGAATTTGCATATCCAACACAAACAGTTTATACTGTTAAAGGATAATAAAAGATAACTTTGGTTTGAATTTTTTTAATTTTTTATTTCTTTTTTGGTTATTATTTTTATTATTATTTCTTTTTTGATTTAACTTTCTCTTTTGGTTTTTCAGTTAATTTCTTATTCAAGTTTTTTATTTGGTCTCTTAAATGAATTGCAGTTTCAAAATCAAGTTTATCTGCAGCTTCGGTCATATCTGCTTCAAGCTCAACAATAAGATTAGGAATGTCGCTCTTAGGAATATGTTTCGTGTCTTTAATCTCAACAACTTTCTCCTTAATTGCTTTAATAATAGTTTTTGGAGTAATATTATTATCTTTATTATGTTTTAACTGAAGTTCTCTTCTCCGTTTTGTTTCACCAAGCGCTTTTATAATTGAATCAGTCATCCTATCTGCATACAAAACAACTTTAGAATTAATATTTCTTGCAGCTCTTCCAATAATTTGAATAAGACTTCGAGCATCACGTAAAAAGCCCTCTTTATCAGCATCTAAAATTCCAATAAAACCAACTTCAGGAATGTCCAATCCTTCTCGCAGCAAATTAATTCCTACAAGCACATCAAACTTGCCCAGTCTAAGCTCACGAATAATTTCAGTACGTTCAATAGTATCAATCTCAGAATGAAGATACCTTGTTTTAATACCTTCTTTTGCAAGAAACTCAGCAAGTTCCTCTGCAAGCTTTTTGGTAATTGTAGTTACAAGTGCGCGATCACCACGTTTGATTGCAGTTGCTATTTCTTGTTTTAAATTATCAATTTGGCCTTCACTTGGTTGAACAAATACTAAAGGATCGACAAGACCTGTTGGACGAATAATCTGCTCGACTACTTGCTGTGAATGTTCAAGTTCATAATTTGCAGGAGTTGCTGAAACAAATAAAACAGAATTATCACTCATGATATTTTCAAATTCATTAAATTGTAAAGGACGATTTTCGAGAGCGCTTGGAAGTCTAAATCCATAATCAATAAGATTTTTCTTACGAGCACGATCACCATTAAACATACCTCTAATTTGAGGAAGCATTTGGTGACTTTCATCAATAACAATTAAACAATCTTCAGAAAAATAATCAAGTAAACAAAACGGACGAGTTTTTGGATCCCTACCCTCTAAATGCATAGAGTAATTTTCAATACCTTTACAAAAACCAGTTTCTTCAATCATTTCAAGATCATACATAGTTCTTTGTTTTAATCTGTGTGCTTCAATCATATCAAGATTTGGCAAGGTTTCGTCGAGTTCATCACGAATCTTTTGAAGCGCTGCTTTTGTTTTTTCTTCAGGCATAACAAAATGTTTTGCAGGATACACAAAGAAATAATCAAACTTATCAACAACATTACCTGTAACTTTATCAAGTTCAACAATACGATCAATCTTATCTCCTGCAAGTTCAACTCGAATAATGTTATCAAAATAACCAGGAATAAAATCAATAGTATCTCCTTTAACTCTAAATCTTCCAGGCATGAGTTCCATATTATTACGCTCATATTGAGATTCGACAAGTTTTGAAATAAGATGATTTCTTAGATTTGTTGAAACAGTTTTTTTAACATCTAAATCAAAACCCATTCCTTTGTAATACTCAGGATTACCAACATTGTAAATACAAGAAACAGAAGCAATAACAATCACATCATTTCTGCTTAATAACGACGCTGTTGCTGCAAGACGCATCTGCTCAATCTTAGGATTAATCTGAGCATCTTTTTCAATATACTGATCTTTAGACGGAATGTAAGACTCTGGTTGATAATAATCATAATAAGAAACGAAATATTCAACACGATTTTCTGGAAAGAAATCTTTGAATTCATTATACAACTGTGCTGCAAGAGTTTTATTATGTGCAATAACAATAGTTGGCTTTTGAATTTGCTGGATTACATTTGCAACAGTAAAAGTTTTACCAGAACCAGTAACTCCTAAAAGAGTTTGATACTTTTTTTTATTTTTTAGACCTGTGACTAGCTTTTTTATTGCGGCAGGTTGAGATCCTTTAGGATCAAAGTCGGATTTTAATTTGAATTTCATTTTGTTAGTTAGTTAAAAATTACAACAAGGCCGGGCGAGGCAGGAGTTCCAGATGAATGCCGAGCAGGATTTTTGAATGTAATGAAAAAATTCGTCTGTGCCATTGTTGTTGTAATTTTTTATTTTTGATTATTAAAGCATTTCTTTTGCATTACTACGGCAATTTATAAAATTCTATGAATTTTACATATCGAAAAATACCTTGCATGAATCAGGTATTTTTCTGCACTAACTCAGCAACTCGTTTCACTCCTTGCTGAATTCATCAAAGCAAGCTTTGAAATAATTAAATTCTACGAATTTAACCATTATGCCAAGGTAGTAATGCACTTATTGTACCTTACTTAGATATATTTAATTTTTTCCTTCTTAATAATCTATTATATGCTATTGCAAATCTGTGAGCTTCGTCTCTTAAATTTTGTAAAAGTTTTAAAGCTTCGCTTTTCCTTTCGATCTTTAGAGGGAATTTAGATCCTGGAATGTATACCTCTTCAAACTTTTTTGCAATTGAAATTATGGGAATCTTAACATTTAACGCTTTTAATTCTGCCAATGCTGCACTTAACTGACCCTTGCCTCCGTCAATCAAAATAAGATTTGGAAACTCTTCATTTTCAGATTTTAGACGAGAATATCTTCTTCTTACAACCTCTGCAATAGACTTAAAATCATCAGCACCATCAACTGAGCGAATCTTGAACCTTCGATAATTTTGCTTAAATGGTTTTGCGTTTCTGAATTGAACCATTGAAGCAACAGTAGAAGTACCAGAAATATGAGAAACATCAAAACACTCAATAATATTAGGCGAATCGTTAAGTTTTAACTTATTTTGTAGATCTTTTAATTTTTTATCTGCTGCAAAGAAAGATAATTCAATATTTTTAGTTACTAATTCTAACAATTGTTTTTTCTCACCTATTTTAGGAACTGTAACTATAAAATTAGGTGCATTCTTTGACTCGAGTTTCTTGTTTTCTTGTTTGCATAATTTTAATTTTAAAAACTCCCCTGAAGGTTTTGACAGTTTTATTGGAAGAATAAGTTCTTTTGGAATTTGAGCTGCGTTGTCTGAATAATACCTCAGTATAAAATCTTCAATGCACCCATCATAAAAATCAAACTCGAATTCCTGCTTGTTAATTAAAGTCCCTTTGTAAATATTAAATAAAATAAGATAAACTTTCTGAGTATTATCGTCGACTATATAATTCAAAATATCCTCATCATAATTTTTATTTCGCTCCATTTTTTGACGTTCACTAAGCCAATTAATAGAATTAATCTGTGCTTTTAACTCCATTGCATGCTCAAAATCTAATTTTTTAGAAAATGCAGTCATTTCTTTTTCTAATTTCTTGATAAGATCTGTATTTTTTTGTTTTAGCACCAAAACTGCATTTTTTATTTTTTTATTGTACTCAAGTTTTGAAATATTACCTATGCACGGAGCATCGCATAAATTAATATGATATCTCAAACATGCTTTTTTAGGCATTCTTCTGCATGTGCGAATTTTGAAAACTTTTCTTAATAACTGAATAAGATTATCTCTGGTTGAACCAGATATGAACGGTCCGAAGAATAAAGAATTTTTATTTATTGAATTATCAGCAGATTTATTAGGGGATCTGGTTCTGGCAAGAAGAATTCTTGGAAATTCCTCGTCAGTAATTTGAATAAATGCGTAGCGCTTTGAATCTTTAAGATCTATGTTATACTTAGGTTTGTGTTTTTTTATTAAATTGTTTTCAAGCAGTAATGCTTCAACCTCTGAATCTGTAATCACAAAATCAATATGTGCTATTTTAGTTACAAGCACTAATGTCTTTTTGTCATCATGCTTTTTTTGAAAATAACTAGAAACTCTTTTTTTAATATTTTTTGCTTTACCAATGTAAATAATTTTTTTAGAATTGTCTTTGAATAAATAACATCCAGGATTTTTTGGCAAGTTAGCAAGTATTGATGAATTTATCATTTTTTGTTTTTGTTGGTTTATTTCTTAGTTGGTTTTTTAGTTGGTTTTTTAGTTGGTTTCGTTTGCAATTTAGATTTAGCTAGTTCTGTTTTTAAAAACTGACCAGTATAACTTTTCTTACACTTTGCAACATCTTCTGGAGTTCCTGCAATTAATATATCTCCGCCATTATCTCCTCCATCAGGACCAAGATCAATAATATGATCTGCGCATTTTATTACATCCAGATTATGTTCTATTACTACAACACTATTTCCTTTATCTACAAGATCGTTTAAAACTTTTATTAACTTATTTACGTCGTGGAAATGAAGCCCTGTAGTTGGTTCGTCAAGCAAGTATAATGTTTTTCCAGTAGCATGTTTTGAAAGCTCTCTTGTAAGTTTGATTCTTTGTGCTTCTCCGCCTGACAAAGTTATTGAACTCTGACCAAGTTTTATGTATTCCAAACCAACTCGCTTAAGAGTTGTTAATTTTCTTTTAATTGCAGGAATGTTTTCAAATAATTCCAATGCTGCTTCAACACTCATTGCTAAAACATCAGCAATAGACTTTCCTTTGTACCTAACTTCTAAAGTTTCTGCATTATAGCGTTTTCCCTTGCACTCTTCACATTCAACATAAACATCAGGCAAGAAATTCATTTCGATTTTTAATAATCCATCACCCTGGCAAGCCTCACATCTTCCACCAGGAACATTAAATGAAAAACGTCCAGGTTTGTAACCGCGCATCTTAGATTCTCTAGTCTGTGCAAAAATCTTTCTAACTTCATCAAAAACTTTGGTGTAAGTTGCAGGATTACTCCTCGGAGTTTTACCAATAGGAGATTGGTCAATAACAATAACTTTATCGACATTGGCAGAGCCTGTTAATGATTTGTGTTTTCCAGGAGTTGCTTTTGAACCGTGAAGTTTTCTCATAAGAGCTTTGTATAAAATTTCATAAATCAAAGTTGACTTTCCACTACCAGAAACTCCAGTTATTAAGGTAAGAACTCCTAATGGAATTTCTGCGCTTATGTTTTTTAAATTATTATGAGTACAACCAGAAACAACAATACTTTTTGTAAATTTTCTTCGATTCTCATGGTTTGGAGTCGGAATTGATAATTTATTTGATAAATACTGACCAGTCATTGATTTAGGATTTTTTTCGATTTCTTGTGGCGTTCCAATTGCAGTAATCTTACCACCATGAACTCCTGCACCAGGACCAATATCTACAACAAAATCTGCATTTCGAATAGTATCCTCGTCGTGTTCGACAACAATTAAAGTATTACCAATATCTCTTAATCTATGAAGTGTGCTAATCAATCTTTGATTATCTCTTTGATGAAGACCAATAGATGGCTCGTCCAAAATGTATATGACTCCCATCAAATTTGAACCAATTTGAGTTGCAAGACGAATTCTTTGAGCTTCACCGCCTGAAAGAGTTCCTGCATTTCTTGACAAAGTCAAATAAGTAAGGCCTACTTTATCTAAAAAACTTAGACGTTCTTTTATTTCTTTTAGTACTTGCTTTGCAATTTCTGTTTGTTTTTTTGAAAGTTTTATTTTGTTGAAGAATTCAATACAGTCTCCAATTGAAAAATCAGTAACGTCAATAATTGACTTGTTGTTAATTCGTACTGCAAGAACTTTATCCTTAAGACGTTTACCTTTACACGCCAGGCATGGAGAAATACGCATGTATTTTTCAAGTTCTCTTCTTCGATAATCAGAATTTGTTTGGTGATACAATCTTTCTGACTGAGGAACTAAACCTTCCCAATTTCCTTTATGAGACCAATTTGCATCTCCGTTTTTCATGGTCATTTTGAAATTTATTGTTTCATCAGAACCATACATTAAAGCATTAAATTGTTTTTTTGTAAGTTTATTCATAGGAGTAAAAATATCAAATTTGAAATGTTTTGCAACAATTCCTAAATATTGACCACGCCAACCATCAATTGCGTTTCGGTAAAGCATAACTGCACCGTCGGCAATGCACGAATCTTTATTGGGAATAATGAGATCAGGATCAAACTCCATTTTAATTCCAAGACCGTGGCATACATCACATGCACCAAACGGACTATTGAACGAAAACATTCTTGGTTGAAGTTCTTCAAATGATATGCCACACTTAGGACAAGCAAGATTTGCAGAATAAATTTTTTCTACAGGTTTTGATTTTTTGTCTTTATTTTTTTTATCTTCATCTTGCGATACAATTACAAGACCTTCAGATTTTAATAATGCATTTTCTAAAGCTTCGACCAGTCTTGAATGTTCATTTGTTGAAACTCTGTCAATCACAACATCAATGTCGTGTTTTTCATATCTTGCAAGCTCAACTTTTTCATCAGTTCTGATAATCTTTTTATTTACTCTTGCTCTAATGTAACCATCTTTATTGAGGTCTGTTAAAAGTTTTTCATAAGTTCCTTTTTTTTGTCTTATTATTGGAGCAAGAATTGTAATAGTTCCTTTGAAATCTTCTTCAATTCTTCTTGCCATTCTTTCAGGAGATTGAGATTCGATTTTGATATTATGTTTAGGACAATGAGGCGTTCCAATTCTTGCAAAAAGGAGTCTGAGGTAATCATAGATTTCAGTAACAGTTCCAACAGTAGATCTGGGATTTTTACTAGTTGTTTTTTGTTCAATAGAAATTGCTGGACTTAGACCTTCAATGCTATCCACATCTGGTTTACTCATGAGCCCTAAGAATTGCCTTGCATATGAGCTTAAAGATTCAACATATCTTCTTTGACCCTCCGCATATATTGTATCGAATGCTAATGTTGATTTACCGCTTCCAGAAAGACCTGTAATTACAATGAATTTATCTCTAGGAAGAGTAATATCGATGTTTTTTAGATTATGTTCACGTGCTCCTTTGATAATAATATCTTTCATGTATATTGAAAAATTTTCGGTGCTATAAATAATTAACTCTTATAAGTCATATGTTTTGTTAGCATTGATTAAATGTTTTGAGAAATCGGAAAATAATAAAAGAAATTAGAATTATAAAATTTGAAAAAATATGAAAAGAAATTAAAAATCAATAAGAAAAATTAGTAACTGCAGAATATGCAAATCCTAAAGATGCTATAGCAAATCCTGTGCCAACCATATATTTATGTTTCTTTTTTCCAGGTTCTGCTTTTCGAGCTTCTGCAAACTTACCCATAGATAACCATCCGAATGCGATCGCAGATCCTCCCCACATTATAGCTCCAATTTTACTTTCATTATCAACATTGGTTGCTTCGCCAGCTAGTGCAGTCATTGGAAAACCTAACATTGCTTCAATTCCAACTGCTGCACTAAATAGTTTATCTCCAACAGCATTATAAGTTTTTTTTAGTGGATTATACATGTTCATTCTACCTCAAATATTTGTTTTGAAAATTAAAATTGAATTAAAAAATTTAAAATTGTTTAAAAAAAATATTAAATTAAACTAAATTAAAATTATTTATTTTTACCAAACTTTGGTAATTTTATTTTTGATAAATATTTCATAGGATTATACTTAGATCTTCCTTCTTGTTTTGTTTCACTTGCTCTTTCCTGGACACTACGTTGGTAAGTGCTTAATTTCTGTTTAGGTTTTTCTTCGCTGTCTCCATTGAATTTTTTATCCATCTTACTTGCAATGTAAATTCCACCGTAAACCATTGCAGACGCGCCAACTATTGTTAAAGGAATTGCAGCATATTCTGCAGCAGCGTCAGGCATTACTGCAGCTGCAAGAGTTTTTGTAAATAAGAAATGATCCTTTCCACCAGATGGTGAAAATGAACTTAGTTTCCAATAATGATAAGTTGATGCCGCAAGTGCCATTGATGTTAAACCTGTTGCAGTAGAATAAATTTTCTTTCCACCTTCTCTTGCAAGATTCATTGCTCTGCCTGCAAGATAAAACATAACACCCATTGTTGCAACTTCAGGTCCTGCTATTGCTACTGCTTGACTTAAATGCGCAACAATTCCATCATCCAGCATTGCAAGTTTAGCATAACCGCCAACTCCAGGCCCAAGGTTTTCAACTTGATAATATCCAGCTGTAAGCCATGGAAAAATATGAGACGATATTGAATCTCCACTAAGAACTACACCTTGACAATCTGTTCCAGGCAAAATCTCTGCAAGACCTGCATGTAATCCTTCGTGAATAGGTGTTTCAAAAGCGACAACTGCTCCTAAAGGTACATATCGTTTAACTAAAGATTCTAGACCTTTTCTGATCTTACCTTTTTCTTTAGGCGTACTTGAATTTTTCTTTTTATTTTTGGATTTTGAGAATGCCATTTTATGTCTAGGAAGGGTGGTGGCATTTATAAAGCTTTCGCTTATTTAGTACTTTAAAGTAGTAATATTGGTTAAATTTATATAATATATAGGTGAAACTAAGCACATTAAAGTAATTAGGGGGCTAATTAAATGTATAGATTATCAATATTTAGAACAATCTGGGAAGTACCAGGCGTAAAAGATAAAGTATTCTCATCAAAAACAACTGCAAAAAGATATGCAACACAAAACGGATTCGAATCAGATGTGACAACCAGCGCAGTATTCACAAGAGGTTATTCAGAACTTAGATTAAAAGAAAATGAAAAAAATATTTCTGAAATTCCAACAGGACTCGAAGTTCGCGGACTAGTTGTAAAAGCAACAACAAAATGCGAAGAAAAAAAAGTACTAGGTTTTTATGCATCACACGATGATGTTAGCATATCAGAAAGAGAATTCCATATTAATTGTGAATCAAAAGTACTACCTATTCTTGGAACAGACTATGCTGCACTTAATGTAGATGAATCAAACATAGCAAAATTTCCACAAAGAAGAGTTCATTCTATATCTGGAACTAAACAAACTCTTGAAGAAACATGCCGAGTTTAAGAGGTAATCATTATGTTTAAAGAAATTGATGAAGAACAAGAACAAGAAAAACCAAAAATTACTTTTTCTGAAGTGGTTGTTCCTAAAGGAAAATCACTCGACAAATTAGTAAAACATTTTTCTCGAAGATATAAACTATTTAAAACAAAATCAGAAAAAGAAAATAAAAAACTAAACCTACTTAATTCATCATCAAAAAATTATACTCCTAAAGAAATTAAAGACGAAGTAAAAAAATATATGAACGATAAATGGACTATCAACGAAAGAGGAATAATTCCCGCATACGGATTCTACGAAAAACTAATCGCGCCAAGACTAATAAATTTAATTAAAGGAAATTGTAGCGAACATGGAAATGTAGAATATGAACTAATTGAAGGAACAAAACTTAACAAAGAAGAATTAGATCGCTTCAAAGAAATAAGCGAACTTAGTTTAAACATATTGAAAACATCACAACAAATCTATGTTTCAAATAATTCTGAAAAAAGACACGCAATACAAACAATATTCGACCAATATTTTAACAATATGCACTCAGAACCAGAAGATATTATTTTAGCTTTTACTGAAATGCAAATAAGAAAAGCAAGAGGTCATTTCCACGACGATGAAAGAGTTTTAAAAGACTATGAATTAAAAGAGTTTCTTGACTTATTTAAACCATACAAAAAAGAAAGAATAGGCAATACCTGGACAATAATTCCTAAAGAAAATATATTTGAAAAATATAAAAAAGATTTTATTGAAATAGTCGGCTTAACAGGGAGCGGCAGTAATGCGCACAGTTATTTAAAAAATTTAGACGAGATTCTTGAAATATTAGAACAAGATCCTGACTTAATTCCTACATACATCAGATTATCAAAAGCACAAAAATACATTGACAATTACGGACCATTTAATTTTGGAGAACTTGCAATAGTAGATGAACTACGAAAACTAGTTGACCTCGGCGACATTTCAGAGCTTGCAATCAACTGTTATGAACAAGCATTAAAAATAAGAGAATATTGGCTTAAACCCGACAGCCAAGATTCAATTCGTAGATTTATCGGAAAAATTGAAAATCTAAAAAAAGAAGGTTTAGAATGTGAAGTTCCATTAATATTAAAACAAGCAACAATAATTTCTGAACACGGAATAAATGGAATTGATTATCTTTATTGGGTTACAGATGCAAAGAAAAATAATTGCGGAGATCAAAGACCTTTCCTACAATACCTCCTCGACATTGCAAAAATAAACCCTCGAGCAGGAAGACATTATGCATTCAGACATGGAAAAGAAATGAAACTTCCAAGTAAGCTGCGTGAAAAATATCACGCAATTGGAATGAATTTAATTAGAAGTTTTGGTGAACCTGGCGCGAGTTTTTTTGATGACGGCTTAATAATGCTGGAACAGTTTCCTGAAAAATTTGACTCTTGGCTAGATAGATTTACTCATGTTGCAGAAAATAAAATTCGCCTCTTAGATAAATTCTCAGATCAATCAATAAAAGCATTACAAAGAAATTATCTTGATGAAATGATAGATGTAAGTTTTTACTTTGACAACTTGCTAAGAAAAAGAGCAAGCGAAACAAAAGAACAAGAAAGAGTCACTTCAAATGATGACATGGACTTCTTTTCAGAATTTCATAAAACAAAAGAAGCAAGAGTGAATCCTGTAAAACACGCAAACAATGTATTTAAATTATCAGATCAAATATACAAATTTTCAATTGAACATGTGCTCTGGGATGTAATTCACCACGGAACTGATTATGATAAATATGTAGAACTTGCAGTAGAAATGGTAAAAACAAGACTTGAGAATATCAGCACATCAAAAATTAAAGAAGTAATAAACTCAGATATGCATGTTCAGAAAAAAATGAACTTAATGCGCGAATATAAAGTTGCAAGAGTATTGATGGACGAAAAAGAATTACCAGAACTTGATCTCAATGGCAAATGGAAGGATGAATGTAAAGAAAAAATAATTGAGCAACTTAAAGAAAATTATAATTTTGATTTAACAAATGTTGAATTTAAAAAATTAGTAATGTTATATGAACTACGTGCAAATCAGTTTGGAAGAGTTCACCCAACAATTCATTTTATAGTGGACAAATATCTTAAAGGAGAAATATTTTCTAAAAACTTTAGTCTTGGAAAAGAATATGGAATAATGCCTGTTGAAAACGAAGAACTAAATCAAACAATGGATAATTTAAAATTTAAAATTCAAAAAGGAACACTAGAAGATTTATTTCACCAAGACAATCTAGGATCAAGAATATTTTATCCTCGTGCAGACTCGAGTTTTCCCTGTGTAAAATATCTATTAAATGAAGCGATCGGTTTACTTCACCTAATTCCAGAACGAGACGGATATGAACAAGATGCTCAAGGAGTTGCAGTACTTGTTGATGTGTTTGATATAAAAACAGGAGATCAATGTTTACTTGTTGATGCAATATACACAGGAGAATTTATCCAAAAAAATCTTCTTGAACAACCAAACAAAGATTCAAATAAACTCATTGAAAAATTACACGAAAGCATAATGCAAGTTGCAAAAGATATGAAGATGGACAAAGTGATCTATTATTCGGGAGAAGATTTCTCAGATGAAGAGCAACCTTTGGTTGATTATTTAAGACCCTACAGCAAAGAATATGAATTTCTTAAAACAATTAACCCGGTTAATAAAAAACTAATTGAATCACCACAAGATAAAAAAGAAAAAGAAAACAAAAATAAAGATGAAACTGAAGACAATGCAGAATCAATATTTGAAAAAAGAAGAAGAGAAATAAGAGAGAAAAAAGGAAAAGATAAATACTACGAACTTGTTTTAAACAGTCCTGAAAAAAGACTTCTTGATGAACTTATAAAAAACAAATTAAGCAGATTTAAAGAAGGACAAAAACTTTATGAACTTGCCCAAAAAAACAGATTCAATTACTATGATGATGATTATGATGATGGTGGAATGAATTGGCATGGAATCATTGAAAGACACAGAGAACTAAAAGAAAAATTAAAAAGACATTATTGTTCAAAACTAGAATCATTCAAAAGACACTGGGGACTAATAGATAAACACCAAATCAAAGAACATATAGGAAATCAAGAATTAGACAGATTTGAAATGGGCGGATACACAAAAGGAATAATTTTTCAAGTAAATTCTCAAGCAAATAAAGATAATAGTTAATAATTAATACAATGAAAAAAGAAAACCTAAAGAAAAATAATTGATTAAATATGACCAAAGTAAAATTAGATCCAAAAGTTGCAGTGTGGGAATATACACTTAAATGTAATTCAAAATGTATTCATTGTGGTTCTGATGCAATAAATGCACGAGCAAATGAACTAAATACTAATGAATCACTCAACCTTGTTGATCAAATTGCAAATATTGGATTTGACTTAGTTGTTCTTTCTGGAGGAGAACCAACCCTGCGAAAAGACTGGTTTGAAATTTCTAAAAAAATAAAATCTGAAGAAATGGAACTTGGAATTATTAGTAATGCCCTTGCTTGGAACTCAGATACAATTGATAAGATCGCATCACTCGACGCGTTTTCAATTGGTTTTAGTGTTGATGGAGAAAAAGAACTTCATAATTATTTAAGAGGTGCATCAGGATCACACGCAAAAATATTTAGTGTGATTAAAGAACTTAAAAAAAGAGATACAACAGTTTGTGTTGTGACTTCTGTTAATAAAAAAAATCTAGAAGAACTTACTCAAATAAGAAACAGACTAATTGTTTACGGGGTTGATGCATGGCAAATCCAAATGGCATCACCAATGGGACGAATGGCAGAAAATAAAGACATTGTTTTAGACGCAGATGACTATTATAGACTAGGAGAATTTATTGTAGAAACAAGAGAACGACTTCCCCTCATGAATGTTCAAGCAGGAGATTGCATGGGCTATTTTGGAAAACTAGAATCTCAAATTCGAGATAGAGAATGGCCTGGTTGCATGGCAGGAATTGAAGGACTAGGAATTGAAGCAGATGGAACAGTAAAAGGATGTTTATCAATTAGAAAAGATTATGCAATAGAAGGGAATGTGCGAGACACGCCTTTGAAAGACATATGGTTCAATCCCACAAATTTTAAATACACAAGAGGATTCAATAAATCTGATATAAAAGGGGATTGTAAAGGGTGCGAGTATGATATTAAATGTAGAGGAGGATGTCAAAGTCAGTCAACTGCATTCTTTGATGAATTTAATAATGCACCATATTGTTTTTTAAGATATGAGAATGAAAAAAAGAGCTGAATGAAAACAAATTAAATTAGTAAAAAAATTAAGTTAATAAAAAATAATAAAAATTAAAAACAAAGTTTAGGGGGCTAAAATGAAACAAACTGAAATTCA
The DNA here is from genome assembly GCA_018668595.1 of Candidatus Woesearchaeota archaeon. Lineage (GTDB taxonomy): Archaea > Nanobdellota > Nanobdellia > Woesearchaeales > UBA11576 > JABJCP01. The sequence continues at coordinate 208,732 of JABJCP010000035.1, read as the reverse complement.
AAAAAGAAATTTAATTGCAACATTAGAAGACTGTTTAAAAGAACATCAAGTAGATCTTAAAGACTCAAAAGGAACAGATGTTGTTCCCATGTATTTAATAGAAGTTAACGCTAAAAGTTGGCTGCTTAAAGATTTCTTAGACACATACAAAAGCGAAATTAATGATTTCAAAAGAAAACTTGCAGACAAAATTTTAAGGGGAGATAATGTTACTCAAAAATATGGAGTATTGCTTAATACTAATTTAAAATACAGTTTTGCGTTTAATAGAGACTTTGCAGATTTAGATAAAAATAGAGGGAAAATTGAATTCAAAGATGCAGAAGAATATCTTTTAGAAAAAAGTGCAAATGAAGATTTAAGTCAAGATGTTGAAGCTGATGACAATACTTTTCCAGTTGACCTTGATTTTGATCCAGGATTCAGAGGAGGTACAGGAATAGTATACTCAATCACTGGAAAAAGATCAGGACAAAATAAACCAAAAACCAAAAAGAAAACTCAGAAAAAATCTACTGCAGTTGTTTCATTTGACAAAGCATCCTTACTGAATAGAGTGGATAAATTGTATTCTAAAAATAAAGTTAAACTTAATTTATCTGGAAGTAAAATAAAATCAATGATTTTAATAGAAGTTAAATACAAAACATCAAAGCTAGATGACTTTATGAAAACATATGAAGGAGACGTTGATGAGTTTAAAGAAAAAATTGCAAGAAAGATGTTAGGCGATAAAAAAATAGTCAACACATATGGAATTTTATTGACGCCAAGTTTACAAATGAAATATGCATTCAACACAGCATTTGCAAAGTATGATAAAGAATCAGAATCAATTGTTTACACACCTGTTGAAGAAGTTTTACTTGGAGAAACAAAACAAGTTGATTTATCTAAAGAAAAGCCTAAACCACGACCAAGACCTAGGCCTAGACCACAAAGTCCAACTGTGTTTAGATATTCATTGCAGGGAAAGAAACAATAATTTAAATTTTTTAAAATTTTTTTATTAATTTCTAATTAGTTTAAATTTAATAATAAAACAAAAACATTAATATACTACTAAATTAGATCATACTGACTAGTACTTTAAATAATTTAATAACTTAAAAAAGTAGTTAAATAAAAAAAAGAGGTATCGAAAATGAGATGTAAAACGTGTGTAATGACTAATAAAATTCCAGGAACTGAATTTAAAAACTGTCAATGTAATATTTGTAGAAATCCCCTGCCCATAATAAATAAAAAGAAACAAAAAAAATGTCTTACTGATTTTAAAAAAACAATTGCAAAACTAAAAAAACACAAAGGCCAATACAACTGCATGGTTGCTTTTTCTGGAGGTAAGGACAGCTCACACTTATTGCACATGTTAAAAAATGAATACGGCCTAAAACCTCTTGCGGTTTCAGTCGATACAGGATATATAAATCCAATTGCAAAAGAAAACATAACTCGAATAATTAAAAAACTTGATGTAGATCACATATTTATAAAAGTTCAACAAGGAATGTTCAACTCAATCTATAAATACTTCTTAAAAAATTCAGATAAATATCCTGATATCCTTTCAGAAAATTGCAATCTATGCACGGGACTTATGGACATATATATGGGAATGACTGCTGCTGAAAAAAACATACCTGTTATCTTTAGCGGAGTTTCACCAGATGAAATCTATTTATTAATAGATCTATTTGGCTCAAAAGACATTTGCTATGAATTAGATCACAAACTTGTTCAAAATTTAATAAACAAAAGAATGCCTATGATAAAAAAAATGAATAAGAAAATAGTTAATTTAATTCAAAAATATAATAAGATGAAAAACCTTCCAAGAATAATATACCCATATCACGTGCTGCCTTATGATGCAAATAAAATGAGAAAAATGCTTGCAAAAGAAGGTCTTATTCCTGAGAATAAATCATCTCCATTTGTAACAAACTGTCTAATAAATGATATCATGATTTACAGCATTGTAAAAAAAAGAGGATATAACCCTTATGCTAAGATGATGAGTTATACTATAAAGTCAGAACCAAACAGAAGATCAAATTTAATATTTGTCGATAGAATCATAAGACTTACTGTGAAACTAGGACTGTTTAAAAGAAAAACAATTAATTATGTTCTTAAAAATTTAGGACTTAGTAAAAAGGACGTGACATAATTAATTAATAAAAAGAATATATAATCAAACAAATAGCAGTACCAAATTATTTAATTAATTTCTTTTTTATTTATTGTTTAAATTACAAATAGTTTACTAACTTATAGGTAGAGCCAAAACTTTAAATACATCTGATTAAAGTTTGAAAATATATCCTAATACTATAATAATAGTTATTAAGCAACAGAAAAACGACATGAACAAAAACAACCGGTCGAGGTGACTGAACATGGAAAAAAAATATATATATGACTTCTCTGAAGGCAAAAAAGACATGAAAGAACTGCTAGGTGGAAAAGGAGCAAATTTAGCAGAAATGACAAATATAGGAATACCCGTACCATTTGGATTTACAATCACAACTGAAGCATGTCATGAGTATTCAGAAACCAACAAATTTCCAGAAGGAATATTTGAAGAAATGGAAAATAAAATTAAATTAGTAGAAGAAAAAATGGGAATGAAATTTGGAGATCCAACAAACCCACTACTACTATCAGTAAGATCCGGCGCTGCAGTATCAATGCCTGGAATGATGGATACTGTTTTGAACCTAGGACTTAACAATGCAATTGTTGAAGGAATGATACAAAAAACAGGAAATGAAAGATTTGTTCTAGACTCATACAGAAGATTTATTCAAATGTTTGGAGATGTAGTAATGGATGTTGCTCACCACGACTTTGAAAAAATTCTACACGCAAAAAAAGAAGCAAAAGGAACACAATTTGATACAGACTTAACTTCAGACGATCTTCGTGAATTAATTACAGAATTCAAAGCAATGGTTCATGACAAACTCGGAAAAGACTTTCCAGAAGATCCACTTGAACAATTAAAATTATCAATTGAAGCAGTATTTGCGTCATGGAATAATAGTCGAGCAGTATTATACAGAAAGTTAAATGACATAACTGGTTTGCAAGGAACTGCAGTAAATGTACAAGCAATGGTATATGGAAACATGGGAGACACATCAGGAACTGGTGTTTGTTTTACAAGAGATCCAGCAACAGGAGAAAACATTTTCTATGGAGAATATCTAATGAATGCACAAGGAGAAGATGTAGTTGCAGGAATTAGAACGCCAAAAGAACTTGATACATTAGGCGAACAAAATGCAGAAGTATACAAAGAACTTTGTGATATTCGCGTTAAGTTAGAACAACACTATAAAGAAATGCAAGACATGGAATTTACAATCCAAGAAGGAATTCTTTACATTTTACAGACGAGAAATGGAAAAAGAACAACTGCATCAGGAGTAAAAATGGCAGTTGACATGGTAAGTGAAGGGTTGATTACTAAAAAAGAAGCACTGCTTCGAATCGAACCAAACTCACTAAATCAATTATTGCATAAGCGTCTTGATCCAGAATCAAAAGCAAAATTTGAAGCTGTAGCAAAAGGACTTCCAGCATCGCCAGGAGCTGCTGTTGGACAAGCAGTATTTGATGCACACAAAGCACACGACTGGGCAGAATATGGAAAAACAGTAGTTTTAGTTAGAACTGAAACTTCACCTGAAGATTTAATTGGAATGAATGCATCACAAGGAATCTTAACATCTCGAGGAGGAATGACATCACACGCAGCAGTAGTTGCAAGAGGAATGGGAAAATGTTGTATTGCAGGATGCGCAGATGTAATAGTTCACGAAGCTGAAGGATATTGCGAAGTAAAAGGTCAGCGCGTGAATGAAGGAGATATTATAACACTTGATGGAACCTCTGGAGAATTATTTATTGGAAAAATAGAATCAATAGATCCTGAACTATCAGGAGACTTTGAAACAATAATGAATTGGGCTGATGAATTCCGACGGATGAAAATCAGAACAAATGCAGACACACCACATGACTCAGAAGTTGCAATTAAATTTGGAGCAGAAGGAATTGGACTATGTAGAACTGAGCACATGTTCTTTGAAGGTGAAAGAATTAAAGCAATGAGAGAAATGATTTTATCTGCGGATTTAGAAGGCCGAAAAAAAGCACTGGCAAAGTTGTTACCTTTCCAAAAAGCAGACTTTAAAGGAATCTTTGAAGTGATGGGCGAACGTCCTGTAACAATTAGATTACTAGATCCTCCGTTGCATGAATTTTTGCCTAAGGAAGAAGCAGACATAAAAGAAATTGCAGGAGAAGTAGGATTAAGTGTTGAGAAGTTGCATGAAAAAATTGATAGTTTACACGAAGTAAATCCAATGCTTGGCCATCGTGGTTGTCGGTTGGGAATAACATATCCTGAAATTACAGAAATGCAAACTCGTGCTATAATTGAAGCAGCAATTGAAGTTAAAAAAGAAAAAGGTACTAACTTTGTTCCAGAAATCATGATTCCACTTGTTGGAAATGTGAATGAGTTCAAAAACCAAAAAGATCTTGCAAAGAAAACAGCAGACGGTATTATTGCAGAATCAGGAGTTGAACTTAAGTATATGATTGGAACAATGATTGAAGTTCCACGAGGAGCATTAACTGCAGATGCAATTGCAGAACATGCAGAATTCTTCAGTTTTGGAACAAATGACCTAACACAAATGACACTAGGATTTTCAAGAGACGATGTAGGAAGTTTTGTACCGGAATACATTGAACAAGGAATCTTTGAAAAAGATCCATTCCAAGTACTTGATCAAACAGGAGTTGGACAACTAGTTAAGATGGCTGTAGAAAAAGGTAGAGCAGGTCGAGAAAATATCAAGTTAGGAATTTGCGGAGAGCATGGAGGCGATCCTTCGTCTGTAGAGTTTTGCCACAAAGTTGGACTCGATTATGTAAGTTGTTCACCGTTTAGAGTTCCAATTGCAAGACTGGCTGCAGCTCACGCAGTGATAAAAGAAAGTCAGTAAAGTTTTAATTGCGAATTGTAAAAAGAATTCAGTAAAAAATATTTTAAATTTTTTATTTTTTTCTAATTAAAAAATAATGAAAACTTAATTTCCTGTATAAATAAAAAGTTGCTCTCCTACTGGCAATCCATTTGGTTGTTGATCTAATAATTCCTGCTCGGTAATCCATGCAGATATATTTGACTGAGTCCAAACATTTGGAACAATTCTAACTGGCAAATTTACTCTATCATCAACATATAATCTAAATGACTTATCACTCCACTCGTCTTTATGGTTTTGAACTAACTCCTGAAGTTTATCTAATAAAAATAAATCTTTTTTATTTGCACCTTCATGAATAGTATAATGAAAACCATCAAGTGCAGGAATAATCATTTCAAGATTGTCATGATACAGAGCAGAATATAAATATAAATTAGATGAAGGATATCTGCCTCTTAATTCTTCTGCAATCCTCTGTGTTTTTTCAGGATATAACATAGGTTCTCCACCAGTAATCATTATTGATTTAAGCTCGCCAGGTAAATCAGTTAAATCATCAACATATTGAGCACGACTCATAATCTTGGAATAAGAATTACAACAACCAGAACAATTTCTATTACAATCTTCTGTAATCAATATTCTTGCTTTAACTGTTGTAGGACTCATATTTTGTAAATCATCAGACACTCTAATCACATTCTATAATTTATATTCTGTCTTAACTGAATCAGTACTAGATTGATTATTTAACATTCTCATCCACTTTTTGTAAACACTTTTTGCTTTGTTTTTGTGAATAACCCCATTTTCATCAGCAATATTTTTCAAAGTGCCAATTCTTTTTTCTGGAGAGAACTCATGCTTATTCATCACATTAACTAATGCGTCAACATAAGGTCTTGAACGTGTTGTTGCAATGTAAGATCTAACTCTAGTTGTAGATGTTGAGTTGTTTAATGTTCCCTCTGATGTACTAAGAACTTCACTACCATAAACTTTAGTATTAATTGTTTCTTCTTTAACACCTAAACTATCAAGCATTTTATCTTGAGCTTCAGGGGAGAAGTTTACTGTTGAGCAAACATCGCATAATGCATTGTATTCATTGCCTTTTACTTTTTTTGGAGCAAATTCAGTTGTAATCAAACCAGCATCACCAAGTTTTCTTGCAGCTTCTTCTCCAAAAACCTTGCCAATAAAATCAGAATAGATTTCTCCTGCAGAATCTCTTGCATTAGATAATAAATCATGAGAAACTTCTGTAAAGTTATCAATCAAAACATCTCTAACACAAACTTGTCCATCATTATTTACGAAAACTTCTTCAGCCAATACAGGAGAAGATGCAATTCCAAGTGCAGCCATAACTGCAGCAAATGTTGTAATTTTATTTTGTTTCATTTTCTTTTTACCTCGTTAAAATTCGTAAGTATCAGTCTGCGTTACACATTTTTGTTTAAGTAAGTCTAGTCTTTTTGCATTTAGCTCGCCTAATTCTTTTTGTGCTGCAGAATACCATTCTTCTTTTTTACAATTTTCAATTGTTGTTTGATTAGCTTCAGAACAAACTAAGACTGTCTCTGCAATATGTGCCTCAGCTTCAGCAACTGCAAACTCAGCATTCAATGTTGTTTTTTCATCTTCAGATAGATTATTATATTCTCTATCAAATCTATCAAGAATATTCATCATATTTATTTTGCTTTTTAGCACATCATCCAATACAAAACCTTTATCCTTTAAATTTAGATGTCCTGATTTTTTAATACAATCATCTTTATGCTGACATTCATAGTTTAAGTTTCGAATTTCATCATTATTCTGGTGCTCTAAATCCCATAATTCACTTATTTCATTGCTTAATTTTTTTGATTGAACTCTATATTCTGATGGATTACTAATATATTTTATAATTCCAACAACTCCTACACTGACAGCAGCACAAATACCCACATATAAGCTAGTCTCTACTATTCCTCTAATCTTAGATTTTACTTTTTCCCTTGTTCCATTTACGTAACCACTTTTGTATGCAGCATTTACTCGTTCATCTAATTGACTTTTTGTTAATGTAAATGTTTCTGGCTCAGCAGAAGGTTCTATTTCAGTAACTGCTTCAAGATCACTTCCAGTTACATCTACTTTTCCCTCTTCGACAACAGGTTCATTTTCTTTAAGTTCTTTTAACGCAGCTCGTTCAGCATCAGTTAACTTAGCTTCAATATCTGCATATTTTTTATCATCTTTATTTTCAGTCATTTTACTTTCCTCGATTAAAAAATTAAAATTAATTATTTAATTAAAATCTCAACACTCTTTTTTTTTGAAAAAAAAATAATTTAATTACTGAAATATATTAGCAATCCCTGCAATGAAAGTTGATACGCCTATAGCTCCTGTGACAAAATTAGCTGCGCTAAGATCTGACCCTGCATAAAACTCTCTATACATAGACGCGGCAATTGAACCTGCAACTATTGAACCTCCACATGCAGCATAATTACCATCACTTAAAAAATAACTAACTGCACCACACACAGCAGGAAGTGCAACATCTGCTACAGCCCCTAAAACATCTTCTAATTCTACCATTCTTCATTTACCTCGTCTAAAATTTTAATTTATTTATTTTATTTTGATTTATTTTTTATTTATCCTCTATTGTTGATTTTTTAAATTAATTTCAAGATCTGTTGTATAGTCATCAATCATTGCGGTTGCAGTGTTTAGATCAATTGCAATTAAATCTGAGTTAACAATGTCCATTAATTTAGCAATACCTTCCTCTGCTTTTTTGTCGTGAACTAACTTTTCTTGTGCGGAGGTTCTTGACGTTTCCCATTTTATTATGTGGTACATTGTTATAGCGTATGTTGGTGTTGCTTTCAATAACATTTTTGCAGTTGCAATTGGTTTTTGCAAATATGGTTTTGTAAATTTAGCAACTTTTGTTGCACATACGATCATATCTCCTGCAGTTTGATACGCTTGTTTCATTGTTTCATGCATTTTTCTTTTTCCTCGTTATTTATTAAATAATTATTAAAAAAATTAAATTTAATTACTAAAAATATTGTGCTATTCCTGCAGCAAAAGTTGTAATACCTACTGCAACAGATGCATAATTAATTAGTGATAAATCCAGGCCTCTAGATTTAAGCCACATATTCCACGCAGTAGAAGTAGCAGTCATACCCGCTCCAGTAGCCATAGTGTCGCCACCGCTTGCAAAATAACCTATTGCTCCACCAATAGTTGGCGCTGCTAAACCAAACGCAGTATCTAAAATTGTTTCGATTGTTTCATCCATTTTTATTTTCCTCCTCTAAAATTTTATTTTATTTTGATTTATTTTATTATTAAAATTATTAAAAAAATTAAAGTTCGTAAATACATTCAGGAAGGATTAATAAATTGACGCTTGTTTGTAAACTGGGTTGCCTGCATGTTACTTTGTATTTTTTTCCAAGTTCCAGATTAGTCATTTCTGATTCGAAAGATACGTGGTCTAGTACTTCTATTGTTTTATCTTTCCCTGTGTAGTCTTGTTCTGCTCCTGTTATATTTACTAATGCTGCTCTAGAAAATTTTGTTTTTCCATCGTCTTGGCTTGTTGATTTACTTGTTGCTATAACTTCAACTTCTAAATCTACTGGCTTTACACATCCTGCAGCGCCTGCAACTATTCCTAAGATTGCTACTCCTGTTCCGACTTTTTTTATTGGTTCATACATTTTATTTTTTCCTCTCTAAAATTTTAATTTATTTATTTTATTTTGATTTATTTTATTTAATTGTTAAAAATTGTTAAAAAAAATCATACACATGCGCCTTGACTGCAAGTCATTCCAAAATCTTCACAATCAATTTTTTCACCAAAAAGAAATATATTAAAATCTCCATCATCAATATTTGTAGAACTTATAAAATAATATTTAACTTTGTCAATCTTAATATAAACTATTGCATGACCATTTTCTACATCATAATATCTTTCTATTACTTGACCTGTTTTTACATTTTTGAATAGAGCATAATTTGAATCAGAACCTTTGTATTGAAACTGCACACCACCTAATGTGATTACATCATCAACTTCCAACTCTTTACCACACAAAGTTTCAAATAAATTATTTCCTTCGCAAGTGTCAATTAACGCTGCATTAAGTTCAGAATCTGCAAAAGGTAAATCAATACTACCTTGTTCAAAATAACTTTCAGATGCTTCAAAATCAATACACATTAGATCTTGTTTAGGTTCTTGAACACAAGCACCTTCAACACAGGAATAATCTCCTCCAAATTTTTGATCGCAATCAGCATACCAATAACTAAACTTATTTCCGCTCCTCGTATTTTTACATTGACCTTCAATAAGTCTTGTTTTCTCATTTGCTTTTCCTTCATTCCAAGTGTAGCATTTATCTGTAAACTCTCCGCCTGAATAAGTTGTTGTTGATTGAGTTAATAGAGAATTTTTATCAAAAACATTATCTGAATCTGAATCTTCACAACCATACCACTTCAAAAAACTAGGTGGCGCTGGTTGTCTAAGTTCTTGAAGACTCGCAGGTAATTGCAAGTATTCTTCAGAACTTAAATCTCCGTGATCTACAATATTTTTTTCAAATTGCATTTTGTCTATTGGAGTAGGCATACAGCCAACAATAAACATTAAACAAAATGTTAGTAATATAATTTTTAAAATTTTATTTTTCATCATTCTTACCTCAATTTAATTATTAAAAATGTAAACTTAAAATTAACGAAAATAGTTCTTGATTGGTTGATTAATTTCTTTTGACATTAAAAGTATGTCATTCAATTCTGTGCTTGGTAAAACTAAAAATTTACAATTAGGTTCGTCATGATTAACAATAACTGTACCTCCACTATACCAAGAACAAGGTCTGCTTGAAACTGGCAGCTGATGACTTCTAGTTATGTAAAGTGCAGGGAATCCTTGTTCTCTCAAACGTTCAAAACTTTTAGTATCTCCCATAGTAAGCCAATTTTCACTATCAACATCTCCAACAGGAACCATTAAACCAGATCTATATTTGAAACCCATGATGTAACCCATATCCATTTGATCGTGTGAATGTGGAGCAAGATCTTCACAACAAGCAAAGCTAGTTTTAGAAACTTTCAAACCCCAATTTGCAACAGTATCAGTAATTTCTCCATCATCTTGAGGTGTTACAGATTTGTCTAAGCCATCATACTTTGCAAGAATTAATTTACCTTGTGCAGGATGTCCCTTCGGAGCAACGCCATAAAATTCTCCAGTCCATAAATACAATCTACGATCAACATCAATCACACTTTTATTATGTGTGGATCTTAATATTTTTCTAGCTTCTGAAACTTGTTTAATTGTTGGTAAATTACTAAAACCACATTTATCAATTTCGTCAGTTAAAGTTACAGCTTTTTCGCTATTAATTAATTTTAAAAGTTCGATTGCAGGTTGGTTTGCAGCAGTTTGTTCTAACTCTACATCCACATTATCAGTATATCCCATATGTTTTCGGGTATATTGGGTTCTAAACATTTTTTTTCCATCCATTTTTTTCCTCCTTTTTTTGTTTTATCTCAATGAAACAAATTGTTTTTATTATCAAGTAGTAAAAGAGATGATATTTATATTTATCTTATAGAACTTATATAAGTTATAGAAATATTTATAAATAAGCTATGCTTTACTATTAAACTATGAGAAGAAAGCTTGTAAGACAAGGCCAAAATGCCCTAACCGTAACAGTTCCTGCAAAATGGACTCAAGAAATGCAGCTTGAAGCAGGCGATGAAGTAGAAATAACACGATTAGAAACAGACCTATTAATAACAACAAAAGCGCAAGTTAAAGAGAAAGAAATAGAACTAGAAATTAAGTCTGATGATCAATATCTAATCAAAGGAACAATAAAAACACTATATAGATTAGGATACGATATAATTAAAATAAAATTTGAAAACAAAAAACAATTAAAAACAATAATAAACACAATAGAAAATGAGTTACTCGGATTTGAAGTAGTGCATGAAGAAGAAAACTTAATTGTACTAGAAAGCTTAACAGAACCAAGCGATAAAAAACACAATTTGCTTCTAAAAAAAATATTCCAAATAGCAAAACAAACATTTGAAATAATAATAACCGACCTGAAAAATAAAAAATTTGAAAGTATAGATGAAATAACAAAATTAACAAGAAAATCAGACCAGTACGATAGTTTTTGCCGAAGAAACATTTCTAAAAAAAGATTTAGTGAAGAAAAAATAAATTATTACTGGGAACTATACCAAAGACTATTATTAATACAATACTCACTCCTCCACACATACCAACTATTAGATAAAGAAAAACCAACAGAAGTAAATAATCAAATTTGGGAAGTATTTACAGAACTAGAACAATACTATAATACTATTTATACAATATTTTCGCAAAACAAAACAGAACTATTAGAAGAACTAAATGAAAAAATAGTAAATTTCAGATTTAAAAAAATCCACGAGTTAATGAAAAAGACAAATGGAACAGAAACAATAATCCTATATTACTGCGGAGAATTAACAAGACGATTTAATCTATGTACTCTTCCGTTGGTTGCGATATTGACAACATGAAAAAAAAGAAAAAGATAAAAAAATATTTTTTAAATTTATTTATTATAAAAACTCAAGTTCTTTACAATCTGATTTTGGTCCTTTTATTGCAGTAACATAAACAACATCAGGATTACTGCCTTCAAGATAAGGAGGATAAATTACCAATTCTTTATCACAATGTTCTAACTCATTCGCAATAGTTCTTCCGAGTTCATCATACTTTTCTTGCTTGCTAACTACGCAAAATAAATTATGTGCAGGATCGTATTTAACATTGCAAATTTCTACATGCCCATACCGCTCACAACTAATTTTTTGGTGACAAGTTATTGATGCTTCAAAAGAATCTGCAGAGTATTCGAATGGATCTTCAAAAAAATTAGATTCATCTTTATTTGCTTCTTCATTTTCTTTTTTAAGAAGTCCTTCCATAACTTCAACCAATGTATTAATATTAAATTCTATCATTTTAATTTTCCTCTCTAGTTTAAACTGGATTTAACGAAAAAAATCAGGCAATGTAGATTTGTAAAGATCTTCAAGCTCAAAAGCAGTTTTAATTACTTCATCATATGTTTTATCAGGAATTGATTTGATTAAATCAGTGCAATTTTTAATAAAAGCCAATTTTTTATCCATCGACCCTTCAAAATAAGGGATGCGAATAACTGATCTTCCTTCAATGTTTTCTCCTATCGTACAACAAATCCTATTTTTTGGAAGTGAATCTAGTAAACCACTAGTTTCAATATTATATCCTCCAATAAAACTATGCGTTAAATTTTTAGGAGAATTTTGAAAAAAACTGCCTTCACCAGGAAGATTTAAACAAAGCAACATGTTTAAATTGCCCGCCATATTAGCACAGACATACTCTCCTAAAAAATCATTTACAACCAAAATATCAACTTCATATGCACCAGAAAAAAGATAAGGAAACTCGTAATTTCCCGTCAAATATATCGCAGTTCTTTTATTAATCAGTTTATTTTTACTCGTTAATGCAGTTAATAAATTGCCTGTAAACATCCCCAGATATCTTTTGTAATTTTCTTCTTGATATCCTGCTTTAACATATACAAAACTTTCCAAATCAGACTCAGAAAAATCAATATCCGAAATAAGGTTTAGTGCTTTTTGTTCATGATACTCAATATATGAATCATCATAAAAAATTGCAGGAGTATTAGAATAATATGATAACTCTGACGACCAAAACTCATCACACAGATTAATTAAATCTCCTAATTTAGTGGAATCTTCTTTAATTTTAACGCCTTTAGGTTTGACGCCTTTCAATTTTTTAAGTGCTAGTGCTTCATTCATTTTATTTTTCTTCCCTAATAAAAATTCAAAAAACAAATTCCCCATCAAATAGTTTCCAATAATCTCTAACCATTTTTGGATGATCTTCAACTCTATATTCTAAAACTACGTCGCCAATGAAATCAGACTGATCTAATGATGCTAATAATTCCTTTACAGGCAGATCGCCCTCATAAAATGGAAGATGAACATGCCACTTATCTTTTTCATCAATGCGCCTATTACTCAAATGAATAATTCTAACACCATCAACAATTTTATTGAACTCTTCTAAAATATCAGTTCCAGGTTCTGTGTGACTAAGATCATACGTGATTCCCACAAAAGGAAACCGCTCAGTTAGCAGTCTTAAGTCTGCAGGATCATAAACCCAACGCTCTTGTTTTTCTGGTGCAGGCGTAGGAAAATTTTCAAAACAAATATTTAATTTTAATCTTGCGAGTTCATCTGCGTGAGCTTCAAGCGCAGAAAGTTCTTCTTTTCTAAGTTGTTTTGGATCATCAGATTTGCAAGGATGAATTGTGATGTATTTTTTATTATACTCTTTTGCAACAATCTTTGCCAAATCCATAAATTTAGGATCAGAAATTTTAATGTCTGGTGCGTGAATAGAACTTACAAAAATAGAGTTTCGTCTAAGAGTTCTTCTAATATCCGAATGTTCTAAATCAAAAAATCCATGATAGAAATTAAGTTGAACAGAGCAACCAATATACTGATCCAAATTAAACTCAGGATTTAGTACATCTTTTGCTTCTAAAAAACACGAATAAGTTGTTATCATTTTTGCCCCCGCAAAATATTTATAAAAAATATTAAACAATACTTAAAAAATAATTAAAAAATTAAGTCACCTCAATAAAAAATTCATTGTGATTAACTAAGACTATTTATTTTCTTCTTATTTTCTTTTGAAAGCATCTCTAATTTTGCATGCGACAGGAGTTCCATACTTAACAGCAGCTCCACTAAGACAAATTGAAAGTCCTGCAGTTAATGCTCCATTACCGCCCATTGCAGCATAGCCTGCTCCGCCAGCCATAACAAAATTAGATGCAGTCATTGCGAAAATATATCTTGTTTCCTTCTTCTGATTGAGTTCATCCATATTAATTATATAGTTTCAGTATTACATTTATAAATCTTTCGTTTTTGTAACGACCACTCAGTAGTATTTTGTCAACAAATATACCTTAATTAAATAAACAATAAAAGAAAGAAATTAAATGAAAAAATACATACTTTAACATTTAAACTCGGCAAAATCAAGTAGTATTATAGAAGGCTACTGATCATTATATACTATTTGAATTTACTACTTCAAAACAATAACAAATAATTTGAGGTAAACTAAATGAGAATTAAACAAACAATTAAAAAAGCATCTCTTTTTGGCTTGGCGGCTTTGTTGCTAGCAGGGTGCAAGGGCGAATCGTCTGAACTGAAATTACCCGAAGGATTAAAAGAAGGGAAATCGTATAGTTTCCAAATAAATGGTGAAGACTGTTTTTTGGATGCAGGATTTATTGATGATGATCCTTTTCGTTGCAGGTTATCTTGTGGATATGCTAGTGGATTTGTCATACTTGATCATGGTTGCGATGGATCTGCAGATAAATATATTTCGCAAAGTAAGAGTTTTATGTCTAGCGAAATTGAAAAGCTTGGTTATGCAGAGCAAGTGAATAATGTGCTAAATGCAGGATATATTGCAGTAGGTGCAGAATCTGCGCGAACAAATAATGGATATTTTAAAAAATTAGATGAACTGACTGGTAAAGATAAAAAGTAATTTTGTAAGTGGTAGTCACTGTGTTTTTTAAAATTATAATTATTTTTTGTTTAATTATTTTATGTATTTTTTAAGTATTCTTCAAAACTAAAAATCAACCAATAAATCACCCCAATACAACTACTGCAAAAAACCACTCAGAACTTTATCTAATACAAATTCTTGTTGCGAATGTGCTTATTTTGTAATGACTGTCCAGTAATAATTAATGGAAACATTTAAATAAAAGTATGTCTAAACTAATCCACGTAACCAACAATAAAAAACCAAGGACTAAAGTCCAAGGTATTCATTACAAAAAAAGAAAGCATAAGCGCGCCTTAAAAGGCGAAGTAATCTTCTTTTGTAATATAACTAAGTTAAGCTCAAATAATAAAAATAGACCTTAATTATTAAACAATATACTAATTTTTGGAGAGGGAGAGCGACAAATGAGATTAGAACCATGGGAAGTAAGTGATCAAGAAAAAAGTCACAATAAAGAACTAGATATTTGCATTCTCAAAAATTTAAGAGACATTCTTGTTAATCGAGATCTCAAAAAAGATATTTCTATTTTTGCAGGAAACTATTTCAAAGACGCTACAGAAGCTGCAGAATTTATTTGCGAAAAAGAATTAAAATCAGGAGCATTCATATTTTCACAAGAAGAAGCAGAAAAAAAAGAAATAGTAATTTATTCAGTAGGATCTTCAGGGAGAGGAACATACTTACCAGGTTGTGCAGATACAGATATTGATATTGTAGTAAATGAAGAACTAGGAGAGTACAAACACTTAATCGCAGATACAATTTTAGGAAGCGTTCCCGCAGCAAATCCATTAGGAAGAAAAGACTCTGACTTTGATGCTCAACCAAGACTAGCATATACTTACAGAAAAGAACGAAGAGTTGATTTGAGTATCAGACCAAAGTACGATGTTCGAACTTTAGAATATATTCTTTCGATTGGAAACTGGAGCGAGGACATGAAAAAAGAGATAAGAAAATCAAAACATTTTTTCAAAGCAAAAGGTGTCTATCACAGATCAAATCATGGACTAAATGGAATCACTGTTGAGCGAATGATACTAAAATATGGTAATCTAAAAAATGTATGTGAACAAATACTCCAAGCAGGATTGCCTAAAAGTCATAAAGGGCCTGCAAATACAAAAGATGTTATTCCTCTAAGCGAAAATGGATTTGAAATAAAATTTCCCGATGATAAAGGAAGAGGAGTAATGAATTGGTGGATAGGACAAAATCCAAAAATGTGGCAAAGAATTGTACGCTCTGCACAAAATTATTCGACCTATGAAAAAGTACCTCGAAAAGATTTTTGCATAAAAGCATTTGAAAAAGAATATGAACAAAAATTAGGATGGAATATTTTTACAGTCGACACAAAAATGAAACATGTCAAAGATATAGAACGAATCATATTTGAAAAATCAAAAGAGTATTTTGAAAAAAATTCTAAAAGAGTAGAAGACTTTGATCTTTATTCATGGGGATCAGAATTATGGGTTGCGATAAAACCAAATCGAAGAAAAGACAAACAAACATCAGACGAATTATTAGAAGAAAATATAAAATTGTTTAGAAATAATTTATTCTTTGAAATAAATAGATTTATGGAATATCGAGATTCAGAAGACTTTGTGATAAAACCACGACGACAATTAGGAAATCACGGACACAAACAAACTGGAGGAAAATATGTTTTGATGGTAGCAAATCCAAGATATTTTCAAATAATGGACGAAATATTATTATCTGATAAAAATAAAAATAAAGATGATGGACTTTGTGAAATAAAACAAATATCACACAATGTAAAAAGATATATTTTTAATGATGATTTCTCATTTGACCTAATTGCAAGTGGCGGACAAAATAATGCGATGAAATGTGCAGAGATTGCAATAAGCTTTGGAGCAGAATACATAATAAATGCAGGATTTGTAGGAAGTCTTGACGATAGATTAGGTCCTGGAAGTGTTGTGATAAGTGGAGAATTTTCTCGACTAGATAAAAAAGGAAATAGAATGGGAACAGAACCAAGTTCATTTTATATCGCACCTTTGCCAACAAAAATAACATCAAGTCCACTAATTATAAATGCGTTAACAGCTCTTGCAGATGATGCTAAAATTGAGTGGGATATTGCAAAAATGGCAACACTACATATTTATTATGAAGACATGGACTTAATTCGAAGAATACAAAAAGAAGGATTTGCAAATATCATTGATGAAGAAGCAACAAATGTTTCTGCAGTTGCAGGATTTAGAAGTGGAAAATTAAAAACAGAAGAGCATGGAAGAATACATGCAGGAGGAGTATACTTTGTATCTGATGTTTATTTGCGAGGTGGCGGACACTTTGATCGACGAGCAGATAGAAGTATAAAAGATCAAAGATCAAAAGATGTTGTTATACTCGGAATGGGCGCGCTTAGAAAATTATATGAAAAAAATTTAGGTGCAGATACTGATTCTAATTGCAACTGTTGATTAAAATGAAAAAATAAAAATGAATGAAACAAATAAAAAAAATTTATTAGAAACAATCATAGAAGATATTCCTAATACTAAAAGTACAGTATTCTTTCCTCCAAATTTAAATCCTCATGTAAATGAAAATTATTTTGATATTGCTCGCAGAGCTGTAGAAGTTATTGAATCTCCTGGCGAAATACAACAATTTGTTAAAGAATTTGTTCAACATATTCAAATAAAATATTCTCTGGACGAAAAAATTGCAAAACAAGAAATGAACAAAACAATTGGCTATTGTACAGGTTATGTTGATGATGATCAAGCAAATATTTGGTTTTACGCATTACCCGATATAAAACATCCAATAACGGGTCGAGAAAGACCATTTAATAAAGCTAAAAATTCTCAAGGATATTTATTAACAATAGAAACTGGAACTGAAAAAATAAAAAAATATGTTCTAGAAGAAGTAGAAAAAGATATTCTTGGCGCAGAAGCAATAATAGGTCTTAACGTGCAACAACTAAAACAAGACGATGATAACCTATTGGCATTTCATCTTACTCCTGAGAAAAAAAGTATTGCAGATACAATGAGTTCTAAATATATGTTTTTATCAGGATATATTTTAGGTTTTTCTCATAGAATAAATTTAGAATTTGGAGAAGAATTAAAAATAAGTTTTGACTATATTCCTGCTAAAAATGAACTAGTTAATTAAACATAGGTAAATAGACAAAAAAATAAAAAAAAATAAAAAAAAATCAAATAAATAATCAAATTAATCGCGTTACTTAATTTTTTAATATGTTTCAACAACAACACGAATTAAATTTGCTAAATTCTTAGAAAGATTTAATTCTCTTGCAACTGCATGATTAAATTTATGGAATGCTGATTGAGACTTTTTGTGATAGAACAGTTTTTCTGTGCAAACATCCCTACCAAACGAAGTGTTTGATCTAAACAAATGAGAAAATTTTAGTTTTTCTAATTCTTTTTCCAAACCATGATTTTGATAAAGTGCTGCAATGCCTAATGCAAATTTATTCTTTTTAAAATAATTAATATCTTTTGTAGAATATTGTCTATTTGAAAATTTTAGAACCTCTGTAAAATAACCAACTGCATCACCAGAATATTCATTACGTTTTCTAGCTTCAGTACCTAATTTACCCACTGCACTAAGCACATCCCTAAATGAAAGATAAAATGCTTCAATTTCAGGATAATTTTCAACATGTTCAGGTTTAACCCTATCACAACCATAAACTGCTCTCAAATCACTTGCAGTTTTCCAATTAAGTAAATCAGGAATACAACCCCTAAAATTAAAGTTCACATCAGACTTCCAGCCAGGAGCATTATAAAAAAATATTTTATCCGCAGAAATAGCTTCTGCCAATGACGCATCACCAGTAATACAAACAGGAAGCTCTGCCATTTTTAAAAAATTAATAAACATATCATGGGTTTGATTTCCTAAATGAACAATTCTAACATTAGCTAATCTATGATCATAACAACAGTTAAGATTTCCAATTCTTTCTATTTTATTTTCAGTTACAAAAAAATCAACAAAAGGATCTTTTAAATGTTTATCCTTGAAATATTGCCTCCCAACATCAACAGGATCAAATTTACTAAAATCAAAAATTGTTATTTTTTTATCAGGATTTATTTTACCAAGCAGAGTTGCGTCGTACAAAGATTTAAGATAATCATCATCATGTTCCATTCTAAAAAAATAATCTTCTGCATAATAAGCAACAGTCCATTCAGAATTAGTTATTCCAGGAACTTGCTTCATAACTTGCTCTAAACCAAACTCTTTGAGTAGTTTTAATTTTTTTTGTTTAGAATAATCTTCATCATAATTCAAAAGATCTTTATCAATATGAATGCCTGAAGAATCTTCATCAAAACCAGTCCTTAAAACTAAGAGTTTATTATTTTTTTGATCAATACTTAACTCATTTGAATGAATTCCGCCTGGAAGATGTCTGAGTTTTCTTCTCATGTCATACTCTTCGACATAAAAATTAAATCCTGCATTTTGAAAAAAGAGTTCTGGTCGAGGTAAATCAATGCAAGCAACAGGAGAATATACTCCCACCTTATTTTTGCCCATAACTTTTCTAATCTGTTCATAATCAGTCATTGCAACAGAAATACCATTTAATACATTATGCTTTAAATCTTTATTGAAGTGCGGATAAAGCTTTTTAACTAAAGCATAATCATCATCGCCAAGAAAATAAATACAAACTTCTTTATCAGGAAATTCTTGCTTTAAACCCTCGCCGAGCTTTAGAGTATTCATTAAATCTCCAAAACCGCCTGCACAACCAGGAAACAAAATAGGAATTTCGTTAAAGGTTCTATTTCTAGCTTTTTTGCCTTTAGGTCGAACATATAATTGTTTAGGTGTTTGGTCTAACATTTTCTATTTTTTTATGTGTCGCAATTAATTATCTTTTAATCTTTTGATGTAAGCTTTTCTACCGTCGGAAGTGATGTGGAGATTTATGTAAGAATTAATGTTTTCATAATCTGTGCGCCAACCTAATTTATTCATTTCATCTTCTGGACAAACAGAATATAATTCACGTAATACAGATAGATTTGGTTTGAAAAGTAATGATTTGTTTTTATGGCTTGATGTGAATTTTCTCAAATTATAATTTAATAATTCTCCAACACTTTCTAAATCTCCTGTATCATGCAAAGAAATCATTTGTACTTTTCTATGTCTAAATCTTGATTCTGAAAAGATAGTCGAATAATGAAAATCGTATGAACCCTCTTCATTTTCTGTATCTGGAATAAATGAATTTCTATCTCCATAAAACAAAGTAACTTTACAATTTATGCCGTCAGGAGGAGTTGCTCCAAGAACTAATGAAGCAGAAACTTCGCCAGCAGTTGGCTCTCTGTCCAAAACAAATTCAGCTTTTTTGAAATCTCTCCCTCTATGATACTGAAGAAAATAATTCTTAACTTTTGTTTTTGTTGTTTTAGTTTGAAATTCCATAATCGGACAATGATTACTATCAAAGTTTGGAAGGTTTCTAACTTGTTCATAAGTATCTATTAAGTTTTCTAAATCTAATCTAAGCTTTTTGGGAAGATCATCACAATATTGTGTTAACTCACCATTATCAAAAATAGAATAATTACAAAAAGTTTTGGTTTTGCCTTCTTTAAATCCCGTAATATGATATCTTCCTTTTATTGCAGGATCTGCAACAACAGTTCGATTATATCCTTCAATATGTTCCCAGATTGAAAAAGAAGTTTGATTTTTGAAATCGTCAACGTCAGTATTAGTCATTTCACAGTAAACTTGCCAACCCTTACTTCCCCTGAGTTCAAGGTATGAAAAATATTTTTCTTTAACTTCTTCAATATCTTTTGAACCTTTAATTTTAAATGCAATATGGGATAAATTAAAACTATGTAACAAACCCGAAACACCGTCGTACTCTTGAGGATGTTCACTTCTTAATAGAATCCTGTTATGAGATTTTCTAGCTTCATCTAAAGAATTAAATCTTCTTGGAACTAAAATTCCATTTTGTTCTACATAGTCTCCAAGAGTTCTTTTTGGTTGCCCCTGTAGTCTACTACTGTCTTCTAAATAATGATCTTTGCCCATTTAAAGTATACTCCCCGAAAGTATTTGTTAAAAATAAATTTTATGAATCTATTAATTTAAATTGATTTAATTTGATATGACTTAATATTATTTGATTAGATTTAATTATGATTTAATTATGATCTAATTAAACCGTTT
This sequence comes from Candidatus Woesearchaeota archaeon, assembly GCA_018668595.1. Lineage (GTDB taxonomy): Archaea > Nanobdellota > Nanobdellia > Woesearchaeales > UBA11576 > JABJCP01. The sequence goes on along the minus strand of JABJCP010000035.1, from coordinate 187,705 downwards.
ACTATACAACTTAGGATTTGCTATTTCTTGTTTTGTTAAGTGTTCTGGATTTGCTACTAATTTATACACTTCTTCTAATCCATGATTGAGTGCAACGTGCATGATAAAATCATACATTTGAATATTTTGTTTATATTTATTTTCAGACTTTTTATATTTTGGTAAAAGACCTAATGTTTTATCTGCAATGCTTTTTACCACACTACAAACTCTTCTTGCTCCAAGTGCCACAGGCAATGAATATTTTGAACTCTGTTTATTAAGAGTTGATCTAAGTCCTCCAAAGAATGCAAAACCTTCGTCAAGCATTCCATAATCTGCTCTAGATTCTTTTGATAAATTAGGATCTGTTTTTTTTGAATGTAGTTTACCTACTTTTTCATTTAGTAAATGAGAACATTCATGACCTAAAAACATTTTAATATCATCACCCATATCTTCTTTTTCCTCTTCAACTAAAACTCCACCCCAATTAATAACATAAATTGAATTATCACTCATGACAGGATCTGTGTGAAAAACACTATTTGCAATACTCACATTATCATCCAGCAAAGTTGGAAATGCTGCGCGAGCATCTTCAAAAAGTTCTAACCAAGCATCCAATGTTTTAATTTGAGGTGAACTATCTAACACAGATTGAGCATCTTCAAAAGATTCTGCATTGTCAAATTTTTCTCTTTGATCATCGTCCATAACAATCGAATATGCAGATTGTAATAATGCTGCTTTTTGTTCTCTAAAATCACAAACTTTATGATCTTTTGTAGCAGATCTATATCCTCCAAATACTGCTTCTGAGAATAATTTTAGAAATGGATTATTTTTGAATTTGAGATTATTTTCTAATTTGTAAGTGATGCAATCTTCTAAAAACCCAACACAATCTTTTACCTGAATTTTATCAGGATCTTGAAACCTTACACCTGAATATTTTCTATATTGTATTGCGAATTCAGGATAAATATCATTTGCGAATAATTCTAGATTTTTAAGAGCTTTTTTAGTTATCATTTTTATAATTATAGATGATCCATTTATAAATCTTTCGGTTATTTATTTCTGTTTAGTAGTTACAAATCCTTAATTTTGCCTAAATTGCCCTCTAAAAGCCATAAAAAGCCAAATATTCGATTTCTAAAACAGTTAACTTTATATATAACCTCGAAATTCTTCGAACCTCTTAATAAAAATAAAAACAAATTGACAAATAAATACGACTTTGGCGAGAAGTTGATATTAGAGGCGAAACAATGGTTGAGATATACTTAAAAATATCAGAAGAAGTACTGCGAGATGGACAACAAGATCCAAGAGGAATTTCATTTAATTTTCCCGAGATGATAGACCTAGCTCAAGAAATATATAAAATAGGTCCAGCAATATACAACATAGATATAATGCCTGTAATGCACCCCATGCATGAACACGCTGCAAGAGTTTTATCAAAACAAAAAATACCCATAACTCTAGCCACAAGAATGCGAGGAGCAGATATTAGAAATTCTTTAACATTAAATGATAAAATAATCACAATCAGTTCTGTTTCTGATGAATTAATGGCAGTAAAATGGAATGATAAAAATAACAAAAATAATTACAAAAGAAATATCGATTCCACAGTTAGAGAATTAGAACGAGCAAAAAGAAATGGAGTTATGGAAATTGGAGTTGCATGTGAAGATGCATCAAGAGCAAATTTAGATTTTTTAACAGAATACTTTGGTGCTTGTGGTTCGTTAGCAGATTACTTTATTTATTGCGATACAAATGGAATTGCAAATCCAGACGAAACACGTATTCGAATCAATCATCTTGTAAATAAAACAGGAATGTCAATAATGTTGCATTGTCACAACGACAATGGACTCGCAGTTGAAAATACAACTCAAGGAATAATTGGCGGAGCAGACGGGATCTCGACCACATTAACAGGAATTGGTGAAAGAGCAGCAGGAAATGCTCCGACAGAAGAAGTACTTTATGATCTAAAGAAAAAAGGATTTGTTGTACGCGGAGTAAACTATGATCAATTAGATAGAGTAGTTAAAAAAGTAAAAGTATTAACTCCTGAAAATCAACCAGCAATTGTTGGACATGCAATACAAACATCAGGAATGCACATCCACGCATTACAACGAGCAAGAAATATAGGAATTGAAGTTTACACTGGAAAAGCAGAAGAATATATTCCTGTAAGATGGGGAGTTTCAAGTGCGAAAAGTACTCTTACTGAAATGATGTGTCAAGAAGGATTCGACGTTGATCCCGACGATGAAGCAGCAATAGTAATAGGACTTAAAAATTTAGCAATGGTTGAAAAAAAAAGTTTTACACCTGCAGAAGTAAAAGGAATTGTTTGTACAGGAGACTATAAAGCATATCAAGATTGGACAAATATTCCTGAACTAAATGATTCTGAAGCAAGTAGAATCTATAGAGTTTAATAATTTTTATTGACTCAATTAAATTTTTTATTTATTCTCTATCGTCTAGTAGTTAAAAAGGAAAAGTTTATATATAGTAGTTCTAAAATAAACAATATAATGACTCTTAGAGACATAATTCAAGATGCAAAAGATCTAGGCTGGAAAATTGAAGATAGAAAACATGCCAATTGGCCTGCAGAAACAGGATTAGGAGAATATACTATTTTTCGATTTGATGACGAAGATATATCTTTAGTCTCACCCGCATACAATACATGTCAAGAAGCACAAGCAGATAGAGCAAGACTTGGAATTGAAAATGCACCAGTTACAAAAATAACAGGACCCTACTTTGTAAAACATGTAGGTAAATGGACCTGGAATAAAAATTCTCAAGTTAATAAAAATGATCTTGAAAAAATATCTTCCGGAAGAACCAGAGAAATAAGTGATGAAGAAAAAAACACATTCACAGAAGCAGATTTTTATTTTTGCACAATCACCCGCAGAAGAACTGGAGAATCATACGCAATAATAACACACAAAGAATATTGGGATAATGAAGGATTTTTAGATGATGGAAGTCCTGCCTGCCAGTACTTGCTAAAATTTCTTGTTCCTGAAGAGCTAATGGAATCATCAGAATGTTTTTTTGAATCAAGAGTTTTGAATACTGAAAAAGAAATAAAAGAAGCATTAACTGATAAAGGATTTGAATACAATCCAGAAATAGGAAAACCCTGGGAAGCGGACTTTTCAGAATAAATAATAATTATTAAATTAAATAATAGGTAGAGGATTTCAAATGAGAAATAAAACAACCATAAACGGAGTGGAAATGCCTGAAGAATATTCAGGAACTGGAGTAGTAAACAATGTAGTATTTTCTAGAGATGGAAAAAAATATGCAGTTATTCGCAGTGGAAAACTTGAAGAACACGATATGCCTGCAAATGGAAAAGTTACTGTCGATGGAATGCAAATCCAATATAGAAATGGATCTGTTAGTATGAAAGGATCTGGAATTAGTATGGGCAATATTAACATAGGTGGCATGAACATTAGAAGTAATGTTAGAGGAGGAACAACCACTATAAATATGGGTGGATCGAGTCTTGAACATACTATCGATAAAATTGGAGCAGTTACACCAGGAGATAAAATTTGTTTAACTACAAAAAATAATTCTATTGATTTAGATTTAAGAGACGATAATCAACTAAGAATCAAAGGCGATACAGATAAATTACCAACATATGAAAATGGAGTTGTACAAATATTTGATTTTAATGGAACTCTTTGGTTACCACAACAAGAATCAAATTTAGAACTTGCATTAGAAACAAAAAATGGAACAATAAGTGGTGAAATCGCACATAAAGGATATGTTGAAACAAAAAATGGCTCAATAAACTTAAATGTTTATGCACCTTTAGAAATCCACACAAGTACAAAAAATGGAACAATAAATGTTAAGGGAATGGTTGAAACATCCCGAGGAGTTTATATGCCTCGAAATGAAAAACCAATAGGAATTCTACGAACTATAACAAAAAATGGAACAATAAAAATTAATTATAGAGCATAACAAAATCATAAAATCTTAAAATGAAAAAAAACATTTAAATTTTTTAATTATTTTATTTATTCATCAACATTAATTGTAGGAAATTCATCAGGACAAATCTCACCCACACATTCTCTACACTTTTGATTGCATTCAATCTGACGTTTATTCTCATAGTTAATATTCAATGGAAGAACAAAGTCTTTTGCAGTCGAGATAACAATATTCATTTGAATTTCTTTAACTTTAGGATGATCTCTCAAATGATAATTAATCAATCCTTCTAAACGCTTAAGATCTGTTGCAGTAAATAAAAGACAAACATTATATCTTCCTGAAACAATTAATGCATTTAAGAAAAATGGACAATCTTTAAACTCCTCAATAATTGAATTAGTATCAGTTGCATTAACATCAACTTTAGCCAAGAAAAGTTCAACAACTTTAAAATTTACACCATTAATATTACACAAAATACCTTTTTCTTTTAATTTTCTAATTCTTGCGCCAACAGAGGGTTGAGAAAGTTTAACTTTTTTCGCAACATCTTCTTGAGAAATTTCAGGATTATTTTGAATTAATGAAAGAATAGTATTATCTCGTTCATCCAAACCAAGTTGTTCATTAAAACGAATCTTTTTTTTAAAATCTTCAACTTTTTGAAAGTATTTTTTTGCAGCCATAAAATCACCTTTAATTGAATTATTAATAATTTATACGAATAATGCAATCTAGTTTATAAAGGTTTCCTTTGATTAAAAGAAAATGAGTTTAACAAACTTATAATTCAGAGTAATCAATTTTAAATATAACTTACACCAATTATTCAGTATAAACAGTTTGTCAGAACAGATAGATAATATCGTTTAAACTAAAAAAGGTGGGGAAAAATGACATCAACATTTCTAATAGATAAACAAATGTTAATTGCAGATCTTGTAAAAAAATATCCTGCATCAATAGAAATTCTAACAGATAATGGAATTGTGTTTATTGGAAACCATATAGCAATGAACGAAACAATTGAACAAGGAGCAAACTATCACAAAATTAATCCGAATAAGATAATTAAAGAAATAAATGAACTGATACGAGGTGAAATATAATGAAGCAAAACATAACGTGCAGAGATGGAAAATGTATTGATGCAGAATCACTGGCTAGCAAATTTAATTTTGTTTTTGATCAAAATAATGCTGTAGAACAAATAAGGTTTGATTTATTAAAATCATCCATGTATGCTAGAAGTTCCCACCGACAGAATAAATAACATGTTAAGTCTATGCAAGAGTCTTGGGTTTTGCCTCTTTTGAGAATTTCCATTAATGTCAGAAATTCTCAAAGAGAACATCTAGTTTGTATTCAGAGATGCTATCCAATAATGTTTAGCATTTTTTTGAATAACTAGAGGTTCTCTTTTCCTGAGGCTCTTGTTTTTTATTTTTTAAAAAGAGTGCGCTAATCATTAATGAAAAAAAGAAAATGAAAATGTATGAGGCAAAATGAAATGATAAAAATAAATGAAAAAGCACCAGAGTTTACAGAAAACGCATTTGTGAACAATGAAATAAAAAAAATAAACCTATCAGACTACAAAGGAAAATGGGTTGTTCTATTTTTCTACCCTGCAGACTTTACATTTGTGTGTCCTACCGAATTAGGAGAGTTAGCAGATAAGTATCCTAAAATACAAGAACTAGGTGCAGAAATAATTAGTGTAAGCACAGACACTGCATTTGTACACAAAGCATGGCAAGATCATTCTCCAACAATTCAAAAAATAAAATTTCCAATGCTTGCAGATCCTGCAATGAGAGTTACAAATTCTTATGGGACATTGATTGAAGAAGAAGGATTGAGTTTACGTGCAACAATAATAATTGATCCAGAAGGAATAATTAAAGCATTTGAATTCCACGACAATAGTATTGGACGAAGTGCAGATGAACTTATTCGAAAAATCGAAGCGGCAAAGTTTGTTGCAGAACATGATGGAATGGTGTGTCCTGCAAGTTGGAAACCTGGCAAAGAAACATTAAAACCAGGACTCGATCTTGTTGGAAAGATTTAATTGGTGAATAAAATGTATGATACCAAAAAAACATATGGATCAAGTTCAAATCAAGAATCATCAAACTATTCTGGACGTGGATGTTGCGGAAGAGGATGCGCAGGATGTACTAAGTTTTGGGCTCAGAAAGATAGTTATTCTTAATTAATTTAAATTTTTTTAATTTTTAATAATTTTATTTTATTCTAATATAATTAATTTAATTGATAATAAGTTAATTAATCTAATTAATACTAATGAGGTATGAAAAAATGACAACAATAAAAAACTCAGCACCAAAGTACTAAGTTTTTAGTGTAAAAAGTCAAATAATAAAATGCTTAAAAGTTCCTGTATTAAACCCGACTTTTAACAATAAATGAATTTTGGTTCCAGGGAATAAAAGTAAAAAAAGTATGTGCTGATTCTAATAGAAAATATAATTGTGAATATGTTAGCGAATAATACACCTAATTCTACAATTTATAGCCCAATATCCCCTTAAACATAGAAATTTTTATAAATAGAAGTTGCATTATTGATAAAAAAAAGAGTTCTGAAATACAAATACACTGAATAAACTAGTTTAGTTTAGGGGGTTAAAAAATGGTACAAGAAAAAGTAGAAGAAGTTACAACAACAGAAAATGTAGAATTTGATATGAAATACTTTGTTGAAACAGTAGATGCGTTGATGACATTAGAAGACCAGATTAATGCTGAACTCAATAAAATTGAACATCACCACAAGTTTTCACAAAATATGGCAAAAGAACTTTTTGAAGAAGATGAAACCCTTAACAAAATATTTACTGAATCTAAAAAACGCAAAGATAATTTTATTAAAAAATATGAAACTAAGTATGCTAAACTAGAAACATATCTTGATGAAACTCCTGTTGAACTAACTGTTACCAACACGATATTTAAAGACAAGAATAAAAAGGAATTCTTTAATATTAAAATTGTATATGATAAAAAAATAGAAAATCCTTACAAAACACCGAAAGCACAAAAGAAATTTGACAAAAAAGTTAAGCGAGTTGGACCAGAATATGCATTATGTAGAATACTTGCGTCAAAAACAAAAAAGGGAACTTCTGCTAAATATAAAATGACTCACAGTTTAACAGAATCGGTAAAACCCATTTTAAAAATAAGCTATGACCAATACTCAGGGATTAAATTAGAAACTAAAAACTTGATTAATTATTCAGAAGGTTCCCGAACTTGGAACTCACACCCTTATTTTGGTTCGATTACATTTAATAAATTTAGAGATTTTTTAAGTGAGCTGAATGCCAATACAAACATCAAACTAAACCACGAATACACTCCTGCAGTACAAAAACTTAATTAAGTGTTGGTACGTTCAGTAAAACATTAAACAATAATTATTTTATTTTTTTCTTACATTTTATATATTCTCAACCACAATAAATTATGAGAATTTTGCAAAACCATTCTATTTGGCAAATTTCTCAAAGAGAACATTGAAATTTTAAATAAAAAAAAATCATTCAAAATTCTCTTTTATTAACTTACTTTGCAGTTTCGATACATCAAACCATAAAAAGTTCCAAATAATAGCAGAGTTTAATATATTCTAAGTATTTAATGTTCTATTATGAACAATTTTATAAGAATAATATTTGAAAATGCGCTTATTCGAGAAGAAAGTGCTCACAGATTATATACTCAATTAGCTAAAACTGCAAATAATAAAATTGTTAAAGAACTGTTTTTTAAACTTGCAGAAGAAGAACTAGTCCACTACAGACTATTTTCTAAAATGGCAGTTAATGTTGTAAAGATTGTAAATGAAGCTCCACTGCACAAATTAAATCTTCTTAATAACTTTAATCAAAACAAACTAACTTGCGAAAGCTGTGATGAAATAAAAAAAGCAATAAATTTTGCAATAAATGAAGAGCAAAAAGCACATGATGATTATTCTGTGATTGCAAAACATTTAGATTTTGGAGATGGAAGAGATGTCTTAGAAGAAATGGCTCGACAAGAAATGAGGCATAAACTGCTGCTGCAGAAAGTTCTAGAAAAAATGGAAAAAGAAAATGTGGCTGTATTTTCTAATTAATTAAATTTATTTTATTATTGATTTTTTCTAAATAGTTAACTTTAAATATTACTCGCGATCGCTCCAAGATATGAAACAAGAAAATGAGTGCTTAACATGCGGAAAGTGTTGTAATTATGTAACTGTTGCACTGGATGAACCCTCTGACTATGACGACTGGAATCAATTATTTTGGTATCTTCACCACGAGAAAGTTTTTGTATACATTGATCATGACGGCGATTGGTTTGTAGAGTTCAAAACAAAATGTGAACAAACAATGAGTGATGGAAGATGTGCTGTTTATTCTGAAAGACCAGAAGTATGTCGCGACCATGAAGCAGATGATTGTGAAAATAATAATTGCGAGTCTCCATATCTTGAATTATTTGCAAATGTAGATGAGTTAAAAGAGTATATGCAAAAGAAAGAAATTGATTTAGAAAAGTTGAAAGAAAAATCATATGCACAAGCAGAACAGGAAAAAAAGAATGAAGAAACAGAATCAGAAATAGACCAAGAAGAAAAAGAATTTGAAGTAGAACCTGAAGAAGAACTAGATGAAGAACAGGGAGAAGAACAGGATGAATATGAAGATTGTGAACCCACAATATGCATTCAAGGTTTAAGAGAAGAAACAAGTAAAGTTTAAATAGTAAATTAAACAAAACATAATTCTATGAGTAAATTAAGAGGTAAATTATCTAAATCTTTTTTAGAAAAAAAGATGTATCAAGCCAACATTTGGAAGTTATACTTATTTCAATTTTTCATGAGTTTGCATTTTATGGGCGGAGTTTTAGTTCCATTCTACTTAGACTGGGGTGGAATTAGTTTTACACAAATCATGATTTTACAAAGCGTATTTGTATTTTCCATATTCTTACTTGAAATTCCAACAGGCGCAGTTGCGGACTTTTTTGGACGGAAAACCTCAATTGTTCTAGGAGCGTTAATAACTGCAATTTCTGCATTTGTATATACATCATATCCTAGCTTTTACGTATTCTTAGTCGGAGAATTTATGTGGGCGTTAGGATTTGCATTACTTTCGGGAGCGCATGAAGCACTAGTTTATGATTCCCTTAAAAAAATAAAAAAAGAAAATACTTCAAAGAAAATATTTGGAAAAATGCAAAGTCTAAGCCTCATAGGTCTTATGATATCAGCACCAATAGGAAGTATTATTGCAGTTAAATTTGGATTAAGATATGCATTTATGGCAATCGGAATTCCCATGTTTATTTCGTTCATTATTGCGTTAACAATTAAAGAACCTATTGTGAAGAAAATTAATTCAAATAAAAAAAATAATCAAAAAAGACCAAGTTATCTAAAAACAATAACAGAAGGAATTAATTATTTTAGAAAACATAGAATACTTAAAATATTAGCATTCGATATGATTTCAGTTTCAACACTAGCATTTTTTGTAATCTGGACATACCAGCCACTTTTGACAACATTAGGAATCCATCTTATATATTTTGGAATAGTTCATTCCGCAATAACAGGAATACAAATACCTGTTTTGAATGGATTTGATAAATTAGAAAAATTAGTGCGTTCCAAAAAAAGATATTTATTTCTGAGCGCATTAATAACAGGAATTGGCATGATAATTATGGGAGTAAGCAAATATGTTCCATTAACAATATTTGCAATTTTATTAGTTAGCGCGTTTGGACTTTCAAGACAAACATTATTTAATAATTATTTGAATAAATATATTGAATCTCATAACCGAGCAACAGTTTTATCTTCCATTTCTATGATGAGTAAACTATCGCGCGCAATAGCATATCCAATAATAGGACTACTCGTGGAACAATCTCTAACAATGACATTAGTAATACTAGGATTTGCATTAATTATTGTGTCTCTTATTTCTAAAGTTGAAGAAGAACATTTGATAGATTGAACAAATAGAATAGAACTGCTGTTTTTTTATTAATTATATCAGTTCTAGGAATCATTTATATATTACTTCTGTTTTTTAGCAGTACTGTGGTTAATTAATCGCTTAATTTTGAATTTTTGGATGATCAACATAACGATCAATACAATCCAAACGGAGGTATGTAAAATGACAGTTGTACACGCAACCAAAGAAAATTTTGAACAAGAAGTTAAAAACGCAGATGAACCAGTACTCGTAGACTTTTTTGCATCATGGTGCGGACCATGCAATATGCTTGCACCAGTATTTGAAGAACTAAGTGGAGAATATGAAGGTAAGCTAAAATTTGCAAAAGTAAGTACTGAATCAGACGGAGAAATTGCAGAAGAATATGCAGTACGAGGAATACCTTGCTTAATTGTGATGAAAGACGGAAAAGAAGTTGATCGAATAGTAGGATTCTCTCCAAAAGAAGCACTTAAGAAAAAAGTTGATGAAATACTTGGATCAATGTAACTTAAATTTTTTATTTACTCTTTTTAATTATCAACTAAGTAGATGGTGTTAAACAATGATAGACTTTGCTTGTAAAAGATTTGAACTTCGCAAAATAATAAAATGTGGACTAGGACTTACAAAAGCAGATTTATCTCTTTTTGATTATTTGCTTGAACATACCGAAGAATGGTTTACAACAGAAAAACTTGCCAAGAAATTAAAATTGAATCTTTCTACTGTTCAAAGAAGTGTAAAAAAACTAAACGAAAAAGAAATTCTAATGCGACGACAAGAAAATCTTAATGGAGGTGGATACTTTTTTGTTTATAGAATTAAGTACAAATCCGAAATAAGAAAAATTATTCTTGATGTTGTTCGCGCATGGTCAAAAGGCGTTGAAAAAGAATTTGATGAATGGTAACCATTTGATTTTTGTTTAATGAACACGCATTTATTTAAATGAGGTATTTTGAAAATGTTAAATAAAATTTTATTTCAATTTGGTGAAAACATAAAAGGTTATGATGTACCTGTCTTAAATGAACGAGAAATAAGAGCAGGAGCAGGAATAATGTTTTTGTTTGCAATGATTGCATTCATGAATGCATTTTTAATTAAAAATTATTTATTTCTAAAACTATTTGTTATTGCATTCCTAGTTGATTTTACAATTAGATTAGTTATTAATCCAAAATATTCTCCCTTTTTGATTGCAGGACGAGTTATGGTGCAAAACCAAACCCCTGAATATTCAGGTGCGCCACAAAAAAAGTTTGCATGGATACTAGGTCTGGTTTTAGCAATTACAATGTTTTTTCTAGTGGTTGTTTTCAACGTTGTTGGACCTATAAATCTGATTATATGCGTAGCTTGTTTGACGTTTTTGTTTTTTGAATCTGTTTTTGGAATCTGTTTAGGATGTTTGGTTTACAATAAATTCAATAAAAAGAAAGCAAAGCTATGTCCTGGAAACGTTTGCTCAATAAATATAAAGCAAAAAATACAAGAAATTAACTGGATTCAAATAGTAGTTATTGTTCTGTTTGTTGCAGTTATGTTGGCAATCTTTTTTTTTAGGAATTATTTAATTTTTTGAAAAGAGCCCAAAAAATATTAAAATAGAAAAAAATTTACAAAAAATTTTCTTTCTTACAAGCAAGTTTCCAAGTGTTGACTAAAAGGGCTGCAACAGTTCCTGGACCAGAACCACCTGGCGAGGGGACTACTATTTTTGCTTTTTCATAAGCAGTTTTATGAAAGTCACCAACTTGGATAAATTCTCTACCTTTTTTTCCTTTAGCACCTGCAACGTAGTTTGGATTTTTTATAAAATTAACACCAACGTCAATAATAATTTTTGTTGTTTGTGGAACATCTTCTGGCCGATAATAATTTGCTTTTCCAATTGCAGAAATAAGAATATTGTATAATCCTGTCTTAAAGAATTTTTTTGTATCTGTTCTAGAATTCATTAAATGATAATCAACATTGTAATTATTTTGTTTCGCTTCTATGATTCTACCAAAAGGTTTACCTGCAATATCTGATCTTCCAGAAATGGCAGCAGAATAAATTGTTTTGTCTTCGTGTTCTAAATGAATTCCATACGCTTGCAAAATCATTAAAGTGCCTTGAGGAGTTGCAGGTGCAAGAGCATAACCATCACCAGAATAAAATAAACCAACATTATAAGGATGAAAACAATCAGCATCTTTTGTTGGATCAATTTGTTTTATTAGTTCGCCTATATTAAATTTTTCTTGCGGAATTAATGGCAGTTGAATTATAAAACCATGAACTAAGTCAGAATTATTAAATTCAATAATTTTATCTTCAATCATTTTTTGATCAACACAATCTTTGAACTTGGCTTTGAAAACATTAAATCCTGCTTCTACTGCTTTTTTTTCTTTAATTTTTACATAAGTATTAGACTGCAGAAGATCGCCTGATTGAATAATTCCAAGACCTGGTCTTTTGCCAGTTTGTTTTTCAAATTGATCTGAACTCTGGTTTAACTTTGAAACAATCAAATCTCTTACTTTGTTTCCTTTAAGTTTGAAATTTTTTAAAGTTGGATCTTGATAGAATTGCTCTAACTTGTTTAGATCTTTTTCTGGGCGAATATGAGCTAGTTCATCTAATGAGAATTCTAAACCACCAATGTTTATTGAATTATTTTGATTCATTTTAGTAATTTGTTTTTTTGAATTATTTAAAACATTATAGTCATTAGAATGTGAAAATTATAATACTAATTGCTAATTGCAAAACACGCAAAAAATATTTGTTTTGTCATTTTCTGAATCAATTTTTAAAAATTACATTTAAAAGCAGAATAATCCTACCCAATAATACAACAAAGATGGAATAAATTAATAATAATCAGATATCAGGTTGTGGAGAGGATTGAAATGACCAAACTTAATTATGAAAAAATCGGAACTTATGCACTATACGGGGTAGGACTTGGACTTGCTATTGGCGGATTTCATGGAATGTATACTGCAATAACCAACTCATCAAGTGATGCTTGGATGGCATTTATGGATTGTCGTAATCCTTGGAGAATGGAAGGCGCAACAACACTAGTTCATAGTTTTATGGGAGGAGGCATAGGTCTAGGTGCAGGAGGACTTGCAGGGCTAGTAACATCAATGTTCGAAGGCAAGAAAACTAAAAAATAATACTCAAAGGCACCTTCAAATACATAAAAAAGCATGAAAAGATGTGATTTTTTTAATTATTTTTACTATTTATAAGGGGTTAAAATAGAAAGCTTTATAAAAAGAATACTCATTCTTACAAGTATAAATTAATAATATCAGGCGAGGAATTATAAAATGGATTGTGCAAAAGCATTATCAGATTTATTAATGCCTGGCGGAATAATAGCAAATTATAATCTTTATTCATGTAGAGAAATATTTGAAAGAATATTTACCGAAAGGTTAGGTTATACTAAGATAAGAAATTCTCCGAGTGTGATTTTGCAGAAATCGTTTTAGAAATAATTAGTTTTGTTTCTCATAATATCTTTTGTACTCTTTCAAATATCTTCTAAAAAACCAATGAACAAATATATTATAATCCTTATTTGTTTGAGATCGCTCTAATGCATTATAATAACTATTTCTATTCTTATATTCTATATTGAGCAAAGGAAAACCAAACTTATTCAATACAAAATTCATCACTAACCTACTCAATCTACCATTACCATCGGCAAAAGGATGAATTGTTACAAATTTTAAATGAACTAATGCTGCAAGTTCAACAGGATGAACTTTGGTTTTATATTTAGAATACCACTTAAAAAAATCTCTAAGTAAAGGATACACTTCTGCAGGAAAAGGAGGCATAAATTTAGATCCTGCAATTGCCACTTGATGAACTCGAATCCTACCCGCAATATCTTTTTTTGAAGATTCAAAAAGTAACTTATGCCAATACAATATAATTTGAAGAGATAAATCTTTGTCATAATCTAACATCTCCCTAAATACTTTTAGATGTGACTCTGCTTCTTTTACATCCTGCAAAGGTTTTTGTGATGGAGTAATTCCATTTTCTAGCAAATTAGCAGTCTCTCTTAATGTTAAAGTAGATCCTTCAATACGCTGAGTGTCATAAGTAAACTTAATTGCGAAAGTCTCTGTTTCTTTTTTCTTGGCGGAAACAGGCATTTTTTTATGATCTTTAGAATAATTAAATTTGATTTTATCAAGCAAAGAGTACCATTTATCATAATATACTTTTTGTAAGAACTTTATTTTTATCTCTTCTATATTTTTGGGTATAGATGTGCCTAAATAAAATTCAACCCTGTGCTTTTTAGACTTTTTCACACCATTGTGAACTAAATAAAAGTATTTTTTATTCTTTATTGTTTTAGTTTTAAGTGTAACCATACAACCAAGTTATCCCCCTAAATATATAAATCTTTTGATTTTTGTTAAAATAGGGGGGCTAACTTTTTCATACTAAATAATAAGATTTAGAATATGTAGACTTAATTTATAAAGGTTTTATCTCTCAAGTCTCCAACAACCAACATCAATGTGCTCAATTCTTTTTTTATGAAACTTTTGAGTTTGTTTTAAAGGAAATTTAAAAATCCATTTCTCAGTTATTCTGAAGTTATGGTCTCGAGTTATTGCATTAACAAATTTTTCTGTACTGAGTTTATGAAATGAATAAACTGTGTCTGATAATTCAAATGCTTTTTCTAAAAACATTTTATCTGCATGTTCTTCTTTTGTTCCGAACGGAGGATTTTGAAAAACAACATCTAGTTTACCTTTAACACAATCAGATACATAATCCAAAGAAACATTAGAAACATATTTGTTAATAATTTCATAAATAGATTCGTTTGCATCAAGATCATCTAAATTTTGTTTTAGAATTTCAAGTGCGTTTTTATCAATATCTACAAAAAAAACTTTTTTTGCTCCAAGCAGGAGTGCGCCAATACCTAAAATACCTGTGCCGCAACCAAGATCTGCAACAATTTTGTTATCTAAATCTCCACGCATATGAGCATTCCATAAAATCTCTGCAGCAATTTCAGAATCAGTAGGATACTGCTCTAACTTAACATCTGGTTTTGAAAATAACTTAAGTTTAGATAATGCAACTGCAAGACTCGATTTTGATGCGGACATAACACTCAGAAAAGCAAGTTAGTATTTAAGAATTATTATTATGATCTTTAGAATTATTATAATAATCTTTAGTTTAGAATAATTTTATAATCTTTAGAATCATCATTAGTTTACTGAATTATAACCCCAATAAAGATTTAATCTCTTCGGGAGATTTATTATTTAATCCCAATCTAGCCCTAATTTCTGGAGAATATTCTAAAATTTGAATTATTTCTTGATCAATATTAGATCCATCAAAAAGTCTAACTTTGAATCCTTTTGATATTGCTTCTTTTTCAAACGAATCCTGGTACTGTGGTTGGATTAAATGAATATAATTTTCTTTTTTTTCATCTATGTCGTCAAGAGGTTTACTAAAATAATCAGGGATTCTATTTTCTAAACTATACACTTTTTCACTCTTACCATAAGTTCTACTGAATTTAACCTCAGGATCAGAACCAACAAACTTAAGATTGAAACGTTCATGTTTTCCATCACACATTAGAACTAATCCTCTGTAATGACCTAATCGTTCATCAAGATTTTCTTTCAAAACATTATTTATGCCATTTTTAATTGTTGACTTCAAACTAAAACGCTTAATATTATTATAATTACCTGCAATAATAGAAACTGCATTGAATAGAATTACATCTATAGTATTATCTTGCTTGCCCTTCTTCATAATAAAATAAGATGTGTGGATTGATTTATAAAATTATTGGTGATAAAACTTAGTTATTTGAAGAAATGATAAATGTTTAACGTGTTTATTTTAAATTTTTTAAACAGAATTAAAACAGTATTGATTTTTAGACATCTGAAACACTTTTTTCTCTGCCATAAAGTTTATCTGTTAAGTGTTTACTTGCAGTAGGCCTACAGAACTCGACATATTTTTCTTCGTTGATCTTATAGTGAATAGGCAAGGTCAAATTTAGAAAAGCATTAATACCCATAAGCCACATACCCACATTGCTAACAAATCTCAAAAAATGAGCAGACTCTTCAAATGAATTCGAAAAAAAATAAAGACCTGTGGCTGCTGCAGCATAACAAAAACCTTTTTTAATATACATAATAGATAGTTTTTTATTAATGTGTTTTGCAAGACCTGTTGCACACTCCTGATTACTATGACCTGCATAATTAGAAAGATATTCTTTTTCTCCGTTTTTTATAATATCTACTATATTAGTTAAATCATTTTTTAACAAACAAATCTCCTCGATAAATTTGAACCTGAATAAAATATTAATAATGTTCCAACAACTTAAAATAATCTTTATGAGACTTTACAAGTTTATTAATTTCTACACATTCATTAGGGCAGTGAGCAAGTTTTTCATTACCTGCACCATACACTACAAAATCCGCTTTAAGAAATCTTAGATCGGTTGTATAATTAATACTATCTGCTTTCTGATTAAAAATTTTTTCTAACTTTTTTATCGACGCGTCTGAAGTTCTAACTGCTTTTTGATAAGTAAGATTAGTTATCTTATAATTCCAACTATTCTTATCTACTTTTCTAAGTTTGTCAATAACTTTTTTGAATCCTGTATTTACTTGCTGAGGAGTTATATTAGGAATAAGTCTAACATCAATTACAAAAGAACAATGATCTGCAACTTTGTTCATCATGTCTCCACCATTAATTATTCCAACATTCAACGTAACCCCTGTTTCAAAATATTTCTGAGGCTTGCCAATTTTGATATTTTTTAGACCGGTTATTATTTTTGCAGCTGCATTTATTGCATTGACTCCTAGTTGAGGAGTAGACCCGTGTGCAGATTTCCCAAAAACATCAATCTTAGTAGGACAAATACCTTTATGTGCTACTTTTAATTTGAGATTTGTTGGCTCTCCACAAATAATAAGATCGCATTTAAAAAACTTAGGAACTTTTTTCAAAAGATAATTAATTCCTATGGCTGTCACTTCTTCGTCTGCACAAAAAGCAAATCTAACTGTTGCGTTTAAGTTATCATGCACTTTTTTATTTTTCATCAATTCTCTAGCCATAACAATGTGAGACGCTGCAGCACATTTCATATCTCCACTTCCTAAACCATATAATTTATTTCCTTTTAGAACGGGCTTTAAGGGAGGCGTGTTCCAACTATTTGAACCAAGCACTGTATCAATGTGCGGCATAAATAGAATTTTTCGTTTTCCTGTTCCTAATTTTATTTCTGCAATAAGATTATGTCTTTTATTCTCCCCAATAACTTTTGTTTTAATTCCTACTTTATTAAACTCTTTCTTAATATAACTAATAATAACTGCTTCGTTCCCAGGAGGATTTTGAGAATCAATACTAATTAGTTTAGACAGTTCTTTCACAAGAGCAGATTTTAGATCATTCTGCTTTTTCTTTATTGTTAATTTTGATTTTATGAGTGCCATATATTCATTAATTGAGTTTATACTTATATAGTTTTCTGAATGAAAAGCGAAATATTTCCTGAGTAGATTTTAAAAAATTAAGTAAATAAAAAACCAAGGACTAACGTCCTTGGCATTCATTACAAAAAAAGAAAGCACAAGCTCACCTTAAAAGGCGAGGTAATCTTTTTTTGTAATATATTCCTTAATCTATAGAACTTCTTAAACACTAAGCGAATGTGTTTGGAAGTATCGGAAGTATCGGAAGGGAGGGAAAAAACGGAACCTTTAAATATGAAAAAAGCACACCTCTTTACAAACTGAAATAAACAAACTCGAGCGTCCCTAACGCTTGACAACAAAAAAATAAAAAACGAAAAAATTACAAAAATATCATAATCAAACTATAACTTTGAGACTATAAAATGAAGGCTACAAAACTATTTAAATCATCGAAAATGCAGGAGTTGTTGGGGGTGCATATTCAATGATGCTAAATGGGGGCCAAAGTAAATTACGATCAGAGCTAGCCAATGAACTGGCTAATATGAATACAGGCCTTCGAAAATCTTTTTTAAAAATAAAGGAAGAATTTGACGAACACCTTCAATCTATAAACGACAATACATCAGAAATTACAATCCTAGAAGGAAACATCTGTGATATCGACAAACGCCTCAGTAAAATAGAAGAGCGCATGGACAACATCCACATGATGGTCAAAGCCCTACTTACACCTTCTAATTTTAAAATAGAACTAACACCTGATGAGCAAAAACTATTCTTAGTATTTTACACAACAGATGATCCAATAAATGTGAAGCAAATAGTCTCAAAAATGAGTGCGACCCACATATTTGCAGAAGAATTAATTCTATCTATGACTGATAAAGGAATTCCAATGCACAGAACAGATGTTGATGGAGAAACACACTTTAAATTAGATGAAGAATTTAGACTTATACAAGCACGTGAGAAAATAATTAAAATTGATCCAGAAGTATCAAGAAAATATCAGAACAAATTATTGTATTCTTTCTTTAGCGAGTAAGTGAATAAAGCATTACTGCCTTGGCATGCACAATATAAACTAATTAGAAAAAAAATAAAAAATTAATTTTTTTCTTCCAAAACAACTTTAAGTTCATAATCTCTTTTGTCTTCTTCTAAAGATAAACCAATCTCATTAAGATACTGCATTGCAATAAACCTCATTCGCCCATCTTTTTTTGAATTTCTTGCAACTTTCAATGATCTAGAATCAATAGGCATTATCTGAAGTTCTTCTTTATCTCCTAAATTATTCCAACCAGGATTTGCTCGCAGTATTTTTTCTAAAGCTAAGTTATAAGAATCTGCGACAACATAAAAACGTTTATCCACTGGAACAATACCAGGCATTCGAGGATCATTATCATAATACTCAGACATATAATGTGCTTGCCAAAGCATAATGTTTGAATTTGTTTGAACTCCACCAGGTTCTAAACTTGCAATATAATCATTAAGAATTGTATAATGGTCAAAAGCAAAATCATTCTTCATAGAATCAATTTGGTCTAAAGAAATTAATTTAAAATTCTTTGCATCACTTTGCGCCTTTGGTCTTCCATATGCATCAACTACAAAAACAGTCGAGATAACTCTACCTCTAGGATCTCTGTTTGGATCAGAATAATTTTTAAACTGATACATTTTATTTACATCAAGATTAGTTTCTTCTTTTAATTCACGAACTAAAGCTTGTTCTAGTGACTCTCCAGGTTCCAAATGTCCTCCAGGAAAAGCCCAACCAAAAGGTGCTTTTTTTCTTTCAATAAATAAAATACTCCCTTTGTAAAGAGTAATTGCATCAACAGCTATAGCAGGTTTGTATCTTTGCTTGCCGCCTTCTCCACTAAGTTTTCTATTATCTTCAATTAATTTATAATCTTTTTTTGATTTCATTTTCAATCCTCCTATAAATCATTTAATTTTTGAATTATGTTCAGTTTTTTCCATATAAAATTGTTTTAGTTCTGTAATTATCTCCGTCAAGTTCAAATGAATCTGTTAATGTTTCAAACGCTACAACATCTCCAATAAACTGAGCAGGAATTTGAGCAAGAACTTCAGCAACACTAGGTCTGAAAAATGTACACTCGTCTGCATTGTGATAAGTTTGAATTTCCGCCACTAGTTTTAGTTTGCTTATTTTTGAATCTGCTTCAGATTCAGACGTAAAACCACATATTCTTGGATTGATTTGTTTTACAGTGTATAAATCTCCTCGAGGATCTGCTTCAAACTCAACTTTATTTCTATATCTAAGTTCTATAAATCTTACAACAGGTTTAATCTTTTTGTAAAGTCTATTTAATTTTTGGTCAGAAATTCTTGGAATTTCTATGCGTGAATTAAACATTTTCATTTTCAATACCTCCTGTTTGAATGTTTTGCAGCGTATAAATTATTCTTTCTCAAATAATTAGCAATATTTGTTTCGATAGTCGAAACAGTTAAATTTGAACAAAAAGTAAGTAATTCTTTTTTTGCAATTCCTTCCTTGACAACCAAACAATTTTCTTCTACTTCTAATGCAAACTTTTCTTGATTATTTGTTCTATATTGATTGCTTTGTCTACTGTAAACAAGATTAAATCCATCTTCGCAATAATACAAATTACCCTTGCGTCCGTCCATATTTGAAATAAAAATATTGCAGTTATCAGCCACGTAATTTCTTAAACGTTTACAAAGGTGGAGTTCAATTGTACGTTTATAAAAATCGGATTTGCACTCTTCAATTTTATCTAATAAACTTTCAATTGAGTTCGCCATTTTTTTGACCTCTCTGGTTTTTTGAATTATTTGAAATATTTTGCATTACTGCGGCAAATCATCATCGCCTAGGGCGTATGACTTTTCGACGAACTGCCTGCATACCTTGCAAATTAAAAATTTGCGAGGTCTCACAAAATCTTCGATTTTGGGAGCAATCGGCAGTTCTTACGCAATCACTCAGCAACTCGCTTTGCTCGTCGCTGAAATCATCAAAACTTTGCTTTGACAACCTTAAACTCTACGAGTTCAACTGTATGCCAAGGCAGTAATGCTTTTGTTGTTTACTCTTCAAACAATGAACTTATGCTGCCTCCAACTTTTGATGCTTGATAAATTGCTTTTTCAAGTAAACCTTCGATTGGAAGTGCAGTCAACCAATTCTTGTTTTGTTCTTTGTATTCTTGACTTAGAGGAATTGTTTCTGCAATAACAACCTCAAGTCCTTCATCTCTAAACCTCTCTTCAGTACTTTGCTGTGCTCCTTTTTTTGTGCTGAAAAGTCCATGAGTAACACATGCATAAACTTTGTTTGCTCCTCGCTCTTTTGCTACTTTGTATGCTGCAAGCATTGACCCTCCAGTGTCAATCATGTCATCAAAAATTATGATGTCTTTTCCCTTGACACTGCCGCCAACAAAATTCATAACTTCACACTGATTTGCACCAGTTCTTCTTTTATCAATCATGTAAACCGGAACAGATTCGTCTAGTGTGCGCGCAAATCTTCGCGCTCTTTTAACACCTCCATGGTCAGGAGACATAACAATTAAATTACTAAAGTCGTTGTCATATTTCTCTTTGAAATATGCAGAATGAACAAGTGAACCGTAAAGGTTGTCTACAGGAATTTGATAAAAACCCTGAGCTTGATCACAGTGAAGATCCATTGTTAAAATTCTCTCAACTTTAGAATTTGTCTGCACCAAATCTGCCATTAACTTTGCCGAGATTGGAACACGAGGCTCATCTTTTCTGTCCTGTCTCAAGTAAGGCATGTATGGAAGAACTAATGTGATTGATTTTGCAGATGCTCTGCTGATTGCATCATTAGTTAACAAAAGTTCCATCATTCCTTGGTTCGGATCTGGATGAAAACCTGCATGAAATAGATAAACATCTTTTTGTCTAATAGGCACAGGAATCTTTGGTTTAATTTCATTGTTTGCGAACTGAGTGTAACTAACTTCTGTGTAACCAAACTTTTGTTTGTTTTCTTCATTCTCAGTTAATATCGCATATGTCTTTTGTGCAATACTTTCCATCCCTTTTCCTGCTATGATTTGAATTTGGGTTTCATCAGTTGATTGGTTGTCTTGATTTTCTTGGTTTTGTTGGTTCATTTTTTGTTCCTCCGATCTTAACGTTTTAATTACGTTAACTCCAAATATAGGTATACCTAACTAATATATAAACTTTGCGTATTTTTGACGTTAAAACGTATGTTGAAGCGAAAACATTTATAAAAGATAAAAAACTATATACTCTAATGATCGATGATTTTAAGAAAAATAAGAACCTCTATGAAAAATCATTAATTGCAGTAGATCCAATAATCTTCACTATTTCTGATAAAAAACTCAAAATATTCCTAAAAAAAAGAGAAAAGGACCCCTTTAAAGGCAAATACGAATTACCAGGAGGATTATTACTCCATGACGAAACAGCAGAACAAACTATGGAGAGAAAACTCAAAGAGCTATTAGGAGACTTTAAAATATTTTTCATGCAATTCCAATCATTTACAAAACCAAATAGAGATCCGCGTGAACGAATTATTTCAATAGGATTTATGGCATTAGTAAATGAAGAATCAATTGAAATAAAAGACAGTTGGTTTGATGTTGAAAAACTGCCCGACCTAGCATTCGATCACAAAGAAATTATAACACTTGCTAAAAATCATCTTTGCCAACATCTAAATCTAATGGTTGCAAAACAATTCTTACCCGAATATTTCCCACTAAACAAATTACAAGAAGTTCATGAAGTAGTTGGAAAAAGAAAATACGATAATAGAAATTTTAGAAAAAAAATGATCCAATCAGGGTGTGTAGAAGAAACAGACCAAATACAAAAAGGTTGTTCGCACAGACCAAGTAAATTATATAAATTTAAAGCAGAAGTACATGAAATAAGTTGTAAGTAACTCTTTCTAAATTCAATATTCTATTGAAAATGATTTAATTATTAATTTAAAACAAATTCTAAATGAACAATAGAATTAATCTTTAAAAAAAAAATATGATAAAAAAAATCGAATAATTATAAACTATATAACTCATCGCTATCTAAAACTTTTTTCCATCCCTCAGCCATAGAATCTTTCTTAAGAACACTCTTTAGTTGACTATTTTCATCATAAATTTTCATCAAATCAGGAACATTATCTCCATCCATATCAATTTCAGTAACTGTCCTATTTCCATCTTCATTAAAATGAGATATTTCTATAAAATCAATTGTTCCGTCATCATCTTGGTCTACTTTATGAATTGTTTCTGTCGCACTCTCTAGTCTAATATATTTAAACTCTTCATCAATATTACCATCATTATCTCTGTCGACTTTTTTACTAAAAATCCTATTACCACTATAATTTGTTTCTATATATCGTTTCTCGTCAGCTTTGCCATCACCATCCATATCATAAGCACAAATATGTGTTTTAGAAGTTGCGCTCGAATAAGTTCTACATGCATCATCTACACAACCAGTAGCAAACGTTGCAGCAATACTCAATAATAAAATTTTATTTAATGTTTTCATAAAATAACA
This sequence comes from Candidatus Woesearchaeota archaeon, assembly GCA_018668595.1. Classification (GTDB taxonomy): domain Archaea; phylum Nanobdellota; class Nanobdellia; order Woesearchaeales; family UBA11576; genus JABJCP01. The sequence continues at coordinate 164,544 of JABJCP010000035.1, read as the reverse complement.
CCTGCTTAGTTATCTAACTTTTTTTCATCAATGATTTTTTTATCAATACTTTTTAATTCATCAACCCATTTAAAATAAATATTATACATTTTGTACCCATCATCATCATACATTTCACAAAAACCAGTGTTTGAAGGTTTTATCCAATTACCAGATCTCCATTCAGTATTTGATTTTTCAATAGCACTGCCAAAATAATTAACAGCACCCTGTAACTCCTCTGGAACATAATTCCAAACATCAGTTGATTCTCGCTTAACTGCAAATTCAATCAAATATGCATCAGATTCTTCTAAACAATCCCACAAACCATTCAACACATTTTTTGAATTCTTATAAGACACAAACATATTAAATGGACGATCTGGATTAAATGTTCTTGATCCATCAAAATTGACAGAACCTTTGCTTTCACTCTTACTGCTTAACGATCTAATCATAACATTATCCTCACCATATGTTTCTACTATTTTTTCTAAAAACAATTTAGGATCAGATTCTAATTTAGTTTCATTATGTGCTTTGAGATGAAAGCTTCTTAATTCATCTAAACTTTTTTTATAAACATTCATTTTTTCGCCCCACGCAAAAATTAATTTTTTATTGGAAGTAAACTAATTCCCTCTGAAATAAGCCTTTGAGAATTAGGATCATTGTAAACAACAAAAGTTAATTCTTTCAAACTCGTTTTGTCACCATAAACTTCTAGAAAATTCAAAACACCTTCTCCAATTTTTCTAACTGTTTCCTCAGGAGTTTTTTCTACTACTCCCTGCATAACGCCCATTCTTATTGCAGGCACTGCAAGTGTTTCATATCCTATATTATGTGCTGCTTCAAGACCTTTGTAAACAACTTGATCTAATGACGATTCTAAATTATCTACAACAAAAATAACATTATCAAACATGCCTGCATGATTATCAGAATCTCCTTTTGCATCGACGACATCTAGATTTTTTAAAGGCATATTTTGCATTGCTTGATCATGATACCGAGTTCCTGCAGCTCTTTGAATTGCACCATCAATACCTCCAAACCACATAGCTCCAGAATTAATTGCAGTCATGATTGCGTCGACAGGAACTTGCGTTAAGTCTCCCTGCATAAGATAAAGATCTAAATTTCCAAATGATTTAATTTTCTGTTTCATTTTAATTACTCCTTAATTTTTTAATAATTTTATATCATAACCCTGCTCTACGATCTTATCAAACAAAGGTTGTAAAATACTATCTCGTTGAACAGCATAAGCTTTAATTTTACTTTCCAGTAATTCCAATTCTGTTCTGATTGTTGATTTAGCTTCTTCTCCTAATTCTTCAGAATGTAAACCTAATCGATTTAAGTTTGCTACATATAATTTTGTTTGTTCTCGTGCAGAATCTTTATTTTCTTCAAAAGAATCTAAGTTGAAATTTGTTAATAATGAATCAATTGTTTGAAATAAAGAAATTCTGTTTTCATCTAAAACCGCTTGACCTGTTTTAGCACAAGTTCTATAAAATCCTCCAGGGAGGTTTGCATAAAAGTTTCCGAGTTGTGTTTGTGATATCATTTTTCAAAACCCCAATATTTTTTTATTTCTGCATGCATTTCATGTGTTTGATTTTCATATTGTGTTTGCATTGCTTTGAAAAGTTTTTTAGATTCTTTTTGAGATAAATATTTGACAGGAAGTATTAATTCCTTGTTTTCTACCCTGTTAAAAACTCCAAATAAAGGTCGGATCAACAGATTTTTTAAAGAAGCTCTTTTACCCCCATCAGGATCTTCATCTCTGCTAGGATCTCTAGTAAATCTATGTTTTCTAACATAAAGAGTAAATTTAGTTTCTCCAAAATCAAAATAAGTTTCATACTCAGTAGTATACGGGCCAAAACCTCCCCGAGAATTCGAGTTTTTTGTGACAGCAGTATCTTTGAGCTTATCAACAAGCTTATCAATAGTTAAATCATAATCTTCTAATTTTAAGTCAAATCCTTCAGTCATTTTATTCCTTTGTTTGTTCTAAATATCTTTGTTCTAATGCTTTGAAAAGTTTTTTAGATCCTTTTTGAGATAAATATTTTTGAAGATCTACTGCAACTGCATTGTGTCCAGTAGGAACATGAGTAAACCCAAAATAAGGTTTGAATAAAATAGTACGTAAAGAAGTATGTTTAGATTTATCTTTTTCTCTATCAGGATCTCGAATCAATCTTTGTTTTCTAACATAAACAACAAGATTAGTCTCTTCATTTTTTACTAAAGCTTCATACTCTGTAGTATATTGACCAAAATATCCTCGAGAATTTGAGTTTTTCAAAACAACAACATCACTAACTTTATTAATAATTTCGTCAATAGATAAATTCCACGTGTCCAATCCTGCTTGTAATTGTTCAGCCATTTTTTAATACCTTAACTTAGTTATCCTAGATCTTTCAATAATTCATTTAGCATATATTCAGGAGGCGGTAATGTGCAAACAACACTATTTTCCCCATATCTCATTTGTTGAATAAGGCTCGTCATGCTAACAAGGGTCTTTATATTTTTAATCAGATCTTTATTATCTTCTACAGATAATACTGTTCCTCGCTCAACTAAAGGATTTACAAAATACATAATTAATGTAGCAGGATCACCTTCACTATCAACCACATTTTCTTTGATTCCCATTCTATATGCGAATCCATAATCTTTTCCTTGCTTCATAGCACTACGCCATTCACCAAGATAAGTAAATGCTTCACGCTCTAAACTACCTAGATCCAAATCATCAGGAATACCACCAAGAAATTCTCTTAAAACTGTATTTTCATCAAGTAATGTTTCTAAAACTAATTTATCCGACATAATCTCAACACTCCACACATCTTCTTTTAATGATATCCTAATATTAATAATAGGATTTATTAATATAATATAATAAGGAATGGATGTTCGATTTATAAACCTTTCGGTTTTTGACTATTCAGGAGTGGTGAAATAGTTAAATTTATATGCTCCTAGTGATTTTCTAGAAATATGAAACCAAAAGTACTTGCGACGTCTTGGCATCCCGGTGGAATGAATGCTATTGCACCAGTTATTAAATTATTACAAGAAAAAAACTTAATTGAACTAGTTGTTATGAGTCATAACTTCTCTGAAAAAATTTTAGATTCTCACAATATTCCCTACAAAACAATTCAAGATTATGATATTACTCAGGTTTCTGTGGAGAATATGAAACAAATATTAGACACTGAAAAACCAGACCTTGTTTTTACAGGAACTAGTGTACAAGAAAATAAAAAGGATATTGCGTTTGAACAAACAATAATTAAAGCTGCAAAAGAAAAGAAAATGACTACATTAGCAGTATTAGATTTCTGGGGACAATATTCAGAAAGGTTCGGTAAACTTGAACCTCAAGATGAATTTACAATCTTACCAGATACACTTGCAATCATGGACGAGTATGCAAAAAAAGATCTAATTGAAAGAGAATTTCCCTCAGACTTACTTAAAATAACTGGCAATCCCTTTTTTGATAATATAGAAAATTATGCGCTTAATTTTAGTGAAACTGACAAACAAAACATAAGAAAAAAAATAGGTCTTGAACAAAATGTACTACTTTTCTATGCAGCAAATGCATGGAAGCAAAACATAGAAAAATTTGGTTATTGGGATTTAGAAAATATAATTATAATTGATAATGCATTGGAAAGTGTTCCTGCAAATTTGAAAGAAAAAACAGGAGTTTGTGTCAAGTTACATCCTCGATGTCCAAGTGAAGATCTCGAAGAGATCCAAACATATATTCACAACTCAAAAAATAATATCAAACTAGTTTCAAATATGAATTCACACGATTTGATTTTATCAACCAACATTACATTTACCCCAAGTTCAACAGCAGCAATTGAAGCAATCTATATGAATAAACCTGCAGCAAGCATACAACCAGGATTAAAATGCCAAGATTACTTATCTATTTTAACTAAAAATGATATTGCACCTGTTGGCTATACTGTTGACGATTGTAAAGCACTAGTTAGACGAGTGATAACTGATTCTAATTATCGTGAACATGAACTAAGAGAGAAAGCATCCAGATTTAGAACTGATGGAAAAGCAACAGAAAGAGTTACTGCATTGGTTTATGAAATGTTAGGTTTGTGAATTCTCGCATACTTTTAGAAAAAAATATAAACTCTGGAAAAAATAAAAGTATAGATGCTTCAATACAATTTCTGGAAAAGTTGGAAAAGAAAAACTCAAATAGAAGAAGCTGCTATTGATTCTTTGAAAGTTGCAAAGAAAGCTATTCTGAGTTCTATTCCTCCTGATGAAATTGTATCAATCTATGTTAAAGGAAGTTTTATTCGACGCGAAATGAACCAACAAAGTGATGTTGATACAGTAACAATTGTAAAGCATGCAAAATATTTAGATAATCTTCGCAGAATAGAAAAAGAAGAAGAAAAGAAACAAAAACTAAATAAAAAAAAATCTAATAAACTAATATTAAATAAAATTAAAACAGAAATAAGAGGATATGCGTTTTCAGAATTAAAAACAGGTCGCAGGGTTAAGAATAAAGTGACGCTGACTCCACCTCCCAGATTTGTAAAACACTTACCTCATTACAAATTAATCTATGGCAAAGATCTGAACTTAATTTCTGATGGTTTTTTAAGACGAACAGATGCTCATGATCTTAAAGGAATGATTTGGGCATTTGAAAATATATTTTTACCAGGCTATGTTCGAGGAGAGTTTTTATTTTCACAAATAATAAAACAAATATTTTGGTTAGTAGAATTTGAACAAAAAGCAAAAGATAAAAGTGTGCCACATAATTGGAAACTGCTTGCAAAATCTATTTCTGATAATGATCATGTTGTGAAGGACGCTATTAAATTTAGATTAATGAAAAACTGCGATAAAGAATTAACTGTTGTTGAACAAAAAAAGTTTATTAAAAAATTAAAAAAATATTTGAAAGAATGTAACAAATTTATTAAATAAAATTTAGAAACGTCCAATTTTATTTATTATCTGTATTTTTAATAATATGTCGTTCTTGTAAAACCTCAACTATTTTTTTCACTAAAAAATATCCGACTACTGAAAGGGTTAATGCCAGTATTAGATTTCCTGCTAAAAACGTTCTGGAAAAATTAAAAAACTGATTTATAATAGACAAATCATATTTTATAACTGGCGTAATACTAAATAAAAGATCTCCTATTTTATAACTCAAAAAATATATTGGAGCAAGTACAAAAGGATTCCAAAACGCCATTGATCCAAACAAAGAAAATTTATTAACTTTTTCATAAATCAAAACCAATAAAACTCCAAGCAAAATATTAAAGCCAGGAGTCGGAAGCAAGCTAATAAAAGTACCTATAGCAAAACCAATAGCAACTGAATGTGCTGATTTTTTAGTCTTAACAATCTCTTTTATGTGTTTTCTAAACTTTTTTTTCAGATTAAAGTGCGAAAGCATTCTTAATCAAAACTTATTTTAAATAACATTTAAGTCTACTAATTCCCACTCATTAATATGTTTATCTAACTTAAGATTATTTTTATGTATAAAATTAAAAAAATATTTGAAAGAAATGAAAAAATTGACGAATTGATTTGTTAATCCTCGACTAATTCTAACTCTAACTTTAAATTGATTTTGTTTTCAGCATTGTATTGTGCGAGTTTATCAGCAAATCTGCCAAGATCTTTTTGCACGAGTTCTGCATTCCAACCATTATTTCTCCAACGGAATCCCTGACTTTTAATAAATTCTTTATGATCATACGTACTTGTTTTCCCCCTGCCTTTTGGAATGAAAACTTTATAAGTAGCAGATTCATCTTGCGGATTGTAATTACTTTGGAAACCAGATTTGATTGCTGCTTTGATTGTTTCATCATTGACAACATAATTTTTTTCTTCTTGCGCTCTTGTTTTATAGTCTCGTAGTTTTTCATAAACAAAATCAATTCTTTCTTTAACGTTCTTGGAAATTTTTGTTTTTTCAGGATCTGATTTGATTAACAATTGCAGACTACCTACTGATCTATGAGTTACTATTGATCGAGGACCTGCCATTGATCGCGTTTTCCCATACCTTTGGAAAAGCCCCACATTATCTGAGATTTCTTTTGCTTTTGTTAATAGTTCTGGATCTTCTTCTAAAACATCTGAAAGGGTAGAATATCTTTCTGTAAAACTTCTAAATGTTCTTTCTAAACTTTCTGGATGGTAATACGCGAAACAACCGCATTTTGATCTCGCCCTATCAAAATCAAAAGTCACTCTTTGAGGAAATAGAAAAAACTCATCGCGATCAGAACCAGGGAATAAATTCAAAAACCAATAATTAGAATCTAATTCTTTTAATTTCCCTATCTTTCCTGCAAATTCATCTTTATTCTCAATAATTTCATCTAATTCATTAATTGATTTTGTAAGTTTTTTTAATGTTGCTAATTGATTCGCAGTAAAATATTTTTTTGAAATATCTGGAACAACTATATATTCATTAAGAATATCAAGTTCTTTAAAACGAGTAAACTTAGAAATTGTATCTTCAATTTCAGAATTTATTTTGTCTGTTGATTCGCTTATTCGATCATACATACCCAATAATCTCTCGACGTCATTTTCATGATAAAGTCCTGCTTCTTGCTGTGCTTTGATTTTTGGAAGCCAACGCTTTCGCATTCTCTCAAATGTTTTAAAACCTTTTTCTTCAACAGCTGTTTTTTCAATTCTTTCTATAAGATCTTTAAGTTCCATTCCTGAAGTGTTGTTTTGATTTTCTTTAAATGATTCTTCTAATCTGTAATTTTTTCCTTTCAAAAAATCTTCTTTATCTAATGTTTCTTGAAGCTCATGAGTTAAATCATATTCGTCTTCTAATTCTATTCCTCTTTCTTTTAGAACATTAGTTTGATATCTCATTTTTCTCCTAATAATCTCTAAATGATCGACAACATCTTCAAAATTTTCCATGCTATGACCTGAAAATAAATTTTCTTCAAATGTTCCTTTACCAATAGTTCCTTTTTTCAAAAGAGATTTAACAAATTTGTAATCAGATGCGTTTAGTGTTTTGTCATATAAATTTTGACCTGTTAAGTACTCTTCTCTCCAATGACCTTTTTCAGTCATGAAGATTTTTTCTAAAGGCATGATTACGTCAAGAGTTTCTCCGTCATACTTTTCTTTTTTTGTTTTTGCGTTAACTTCTTTTCTTATTTCTAATATTTCTGGCTTTGCATCAAAAACACGTGACGCTTCAAGCAAAGTAATTGGTCTTTCTTTTTGCTCGAGGATGTCCTTAACCATGTGAATGTCAACAGGGCCATATTTTTGAATTAGTTCGTGATCTTTTGGAAGTTGAGATAATAGTTTAAGATCTGCTGCGACGCTTCCGATAAGAACTCGCTTAGACATTTTTCTATTGTTTGCCGCATACATGTAAAGTGCAGCCCACTCAGCAGGATTAATATCTACAAGATCTTTTCTTGAACGTGAGTAAATATCTGCAATAACTCCTTTTAATTTTCCGTCTTGTTTTTGTTGTGCAAACCAATTTAGAAAATTTCTTTGTTTATTTGCAGAAATAAAATGATCTTCAAAATCACTATCGAAAAGTTCAGGTGTTGCTTCTAAAGTGAGTGCAGTGTATTTTAAATTATCTTTAAAATCTTGATATAAATCTTTGAATGCATCTGACAGATCATCTTTTTTATCTTTTAGTGATTGTAGAATTTTTTCAAAACAATTTGGATCTTTTGCAACCTGTTCAAGGCCGGCTTGTTTTTTTTCTTGTTTGTCTTTGATAAGTTTTTTTGTTGGTGCAATTGATTGCCCAAATGCTTGGAATGCAAGTTCTGCTTTTTTATGACAAGTATAACCCACAGTAATAAGTCTATTAGTATCTTTTGTGTTTATCAGTTCGTACAATTCTGCTTTAACATTTCTACCGCAATGAAAACATTCACCAAGAATCCAATCTTTTGGAAGATCTTTTCGCTCCCATCTTGGAACCTCAACATGATTAATAAGTTCCCATTCTTTTACTGCTTCAAATGGATTCTTACTAATGCTTAAAGCAATTACTTGCTCAATAGCACCAATTGTAGTTGTATCTTTAGTTGCGATAAGTTTGTATGCGGTTTCTTCTGCATCTAATTTTTGAGTTTGATCTTCGATAGTTGAAATGTATTCTAGAAGTCTTCTTCCCAGTCCTGATTTTGGATTATTTTTTGACATAGTATATACCCATGTATTGTTAAATTAGATAAATATTGTTTATTAAATTAATTTGTATATTATCTAGGAAATAAACCTAGTTTTTAAACTTTTCGGTATTTTTTCTATTAAATAGTGGTGACAAGGCGAAATATTTATAAAACAGCCATGTGTTGCTAAACCCATGTTTGAACAACCAACCCCCGAAGATCACATAAATCAATTAACAGATTGGTTTGTAGAAAAAGGAGTTGTTAGTAGTAAGGGCAAAGTTGCAACTTGCAAAACAATAGCCCATCTTCGCCAAATGCAAGAAAAATACTTCCCAATATTTCTAAAAGAAGGATTTACACAACAACAAGCAGAAGAAAAATTAGATAAACATTTTTCAGATTTTATTAAAATAATTCAATCATACAACATAGAATTCACAACACAAGAAGATTTGGAAAAATTAATAATCAATACAATAGACCCGGCATTAACAAGCATAGTGCCTAGCAAAGCAATATCTCTTTTACCTGCAATAATTGAAATAGTTCCTTTTGAATTAAATATTCATGATTGGATTATGGCAGCAGTAAAACAAGAGGGTAATTGGGAAAGAACAAAACCTGCATTAAGATACCTGGATTTATGGAAAAACGAATTATCTAAAAATGAACAAGAACATGTTTTTGGAAGGCTTTTGGAAACAGATGAAGGTATAGCAGGACATCCACTTGCACTGTATTTAGATAAAATAGTTTCCGAATTCTCAGATAGACCTGATTTGATTGCATATTTAACAGGATTTATTACGGGATCTAAAAGTTTATTACCTGCTGTTTCAAATCTCCCAATTTCAGAAATGCCTGAAAGATTTAAATTGGATGTAGATAAGTGGATTGACTTAAGTTCGGGAGTTTGGGAAACAGACAAAATAAAATCCGTAAAAAGTGTAGATTATTTTGCAGGAACATGCGGATGGATGAGTCAAGCTCATTATGAAACATTCGTGGATAAAAATCAAAATCCTGATGTTTATGGTTGGGCAACATTAATTTACGTCGATAATAATTTAGTTGGATCAATGAAACTGTATAGAAATAAATCAATACTAGGACTAATAAATGTTAAAGATTCTAAAGGAAGACTACCTGTTGTTACAGGAGGAATTTATTCAACAACAAAAGAAATAACCGAACTTGCAAAAGAAGCGCACAAAAAACAAGGAAACTTTACTCGACTAGATTTAGACGAAATTTCAATGTTTCCAATGGAATTTATGGGATTTGAAAATGATCATAAATACCAAAGACGATTAAATTTTGAAATAAATGAAGCAGTAGAAAGAAAAGATTATTTGAAAAAATAAAATATGAGGTTTAGATTAAAATGGGCGTTTCAATACATTATGAAGGAGACTTAGCAAAAGGAAAAACAGTTAATAGTCTAGTTAGATGTGTAGAAAAACTTGCACGAGAAAATGGATATAGAACAGAAAGAGCAAAAGGAAAGTATTTTTACACGATATCTCGTGATGCAATAGAAAAACCTGGAAGAATTGATTGGGCAATGAGTGCTGAACAAAGAGTAAGAAGATTTTGTGAAGTTGCAGAAATTGATCCAATGCCAAACGATACTCACCAAGATTTGTGTCGGAGACTAATGTCGACCACTGTTAAACAAACAGGAGTTTACTTATGGACTTATGACAGAGCAGAACCGTTAAGATTTTTATTTAGAAAAGGAGGAACAAAGCTTGAAGAATTCCAACAAAATAGAGTTGATGAATATGAGTTTGTAATATTAATAGATTCTATGAGTACCAACACAGGATATACAGATGGACCTGAAGGCGTAGCAAATCACGAATTACAATTAAGCATTTTAAAAGATATTAATAAAAAATATTTTGACGGAAAAATGAGAATCGAAGATCCAGAATAAAATTTAAACTATTAAAAAAATATTGCGGGGCTTAAAATGACTAATAAAAAAACAGATACAACAGATAATAAAACACATAAATATTCACCAAGTTCAATAGGATTATTAGAAAGATGTCCAAAATGTTTTTATCTACAAATGAACTGCAAAGTTAGAAGACCAAGCGGACCATTTCCTTCATTACCGTCAGGAATGGATTATAAATTAAAACCTTACTTTGATGGATATAGATCACAAGGTAAAAGACCCCCAGAACTTTCAGAACTTGAAGAATCAATTGGACTGTTTTCTGATGAAAAATTAATGAAAGAATGGAGAAATAATTGGAAAGGAGTTTCATGGGAAGATTCTAAAGGCAATACTTTTAGAGGAGCAGTGGATGAAATACTAATTAATAATTCCAACGATAAATTAATTGTATTAGATTACAAAACTCGCGGATTTAAATTAAAAGAAAACACTGCAGGATATTACCAAAATCAATTGGACATTTATAATTTATTATTGCGACGAAATGGATTTGAAACAGAAGATTATTCTTTTTTGTTATTTTACATGCCTGAAGAAATTCAAGAAGAAGGTATTGTAAAATTTAATACACAACTTGTGAAAATGGATGTAAATGTAAAAAGTGCAGATAAACTATTTAGAAAAGCTCGAAAAGTATTACGAGGAGAAATGCCTGAATCTGCAGAAGATTGTGGATTTTGCGAATGGGCTGAGAAGATGAAAGAGTTTTGAGGTAGAAAAAATGACATACAAAATACTAGCAGGTGTTGATCGAGACAATACAATTAATCACGATGAAAAAGCATACTTTGGAAGTGAAGATAATTGGAAAGCTGAATTGAAATTTTGTTCAGGTGCAATTGAAGGATTAAGAAAACTCTCAGAAAATCCAGACATTGCAATTGCAGTGCTTACTTCACAAGTTGGAATTGCAAAAGGAGTTCTTACTATAGAACAAGTTGAAGAAGTTAATGAAACAATGGATCGACTGCTTAGAGAACAAGGCGTGAATGTAGATTCTTGGCAATATTCTCCTTTTGTTAATAGAAAAGGAGCAAAGCGTTGGGAAGAGCGAGATATTACAACTTTAAATTACGATTTTGTTTTAGAAGAGGGAGATGAAAAATTAAATTTATTAAAACCTCAAGATGGTCTTTTACGACGAGCAGCAAAAGAACTAAACATAGAGTATGATTCTGTACAAAAATATGTTTTGGGAGATAGATCATCAGATGCATTATGTGGAATTAATTCAGGCGGCGTTGGAATTTTAGTAAATAATCCTTCTGTTGGACGAGGAACTAGTTCATTTTACAAAACAGACAAGATTGAAACAATGGTAAACGATCCTGAATATGACGGAAGAATTTATATTGTTAGCGACTTAATAGAAGCTGCGAGAATCATTTTGGAAGGTAAGTGAAGTTGTATTAATCGTAGTAGTAATATTCAATAAAAATTAAAAAATTAATTTTTGATAAATTTCAGAGGAGGAAAAATGGCATTATTCGAAGAACTAGAAAAACTATTATTAGAAGAAGCAATTCCAACAAGGGAACAAGGAAACACTGAAGACATTTATGAGTTTTGTCCAGATATAAATTTTAAAAATCCAGAAATTTGCCTATTGGACATTACAAAACCTACTGAAGAAATTGAAAAAGATATTAGAAAATACAATGCACTGAAAACAAACTTTGTTATACTGCTAACAAACTCTAAAAATAAAATGTGGGCGACAATATCAACACAAAAACCCCATTTTATTAGAGGACACACAAACTGCGATATAGAAATTGTTAAGTATAGTGGAAAACCAAGCAAGATACAACATTTCTCATACGAACTTGACTGGCTCAGTCCAGAAGAAAGTTCTGATGATGAAAACAAACCATCCCTGCCAAAATCAAAAGATATATGCAAATCAATGCTTAAACAATTAGAGAACATTGTTAAAAAAGGTTATGTTAAATCTTATAAGACATTAGATGATGTTAAAAATGAAAATGAAGTTGAATTAGACTTGCAAAAATTTGAAAAAAAGAAAATAAAACTAACAGATGATCCAAAATACAATCAAGCAATAAATGAGGTTGCAGCATATCTTGTCGGAATAAAAAGTAAATTTGAAAACAAAGGGAAAAAACTGAGTTCCATTTGCATTGAATTTAGTCTAAATGGCTGGGACGAAGAGAGAAGAAACCCCTACAAGTCTGTCGCACGAAAAGGAATACAAAAATCATCGGGAACTGTGAAATATAATGAGATTGATCCATACGGGAGTGCTGATGGAGGAACATTTTCTATTGAGCTAGAATCTGCAAAGGGAAAACAAACAAAAGAACTTTATGTAACTGGGTTTGATGGAAAACCAACTAGTGAACTTGATAAGAATAAATTTAAATCAAGTGCTTGCACTGTTTATTTGGATTCTATAACTCTAATCTCTAATTAACAATCAAATAATAAGTAAAATGAAAAATCACGACCTGCACACCCACACAACATTTTCTGACGGAAGTTTAGAACCTGAGAAATTAATAGAACTTGCTATCGAGAAAAAAATAGAAGTTAAAAGAATAATGAACAATTTCTTTTTATTTAAATTTTAGATCTTGATATTTTTTAAAATGTTTTTTACTACATCTATAAATCACATCATGATGTTCATAATCAACAAAATAAACAGTGCCATCATCTCCAAAAAATAGAATCACATAAGAATTATTTACATGCACTCTTCTAAATTTTTTCAGATTACGAGTAAGATTTTTGTAATGAGTTAAATCTTCACAATTTAGAATTTCATCTCTTTTATTTAGAATGTTCTGCAGTTCTTGACCTTTGATTTTTTTGAGTTGCTTTCTGAAGAGATGACCATATTTAGCTTTTCTCAATTTAACATTACTCTCTTTTTTAGCTCGTTTTCAAACTCTTTAGCTTCGCTTTCAGTCAAAAAAGTATTTGCTTCCTTGCTGTTTAATCTCTCTAAATACTCAGGTCTAACTTGAACATCTTTGAATAGCTTTTCTCTAGCAGCTTCGCGGAAAAATTCCTGAACATTCAAAAAACCATTAGCTTTGGCGTATTCTTTAGCTTGTTCAAAAAAATCTTCAGTTAATCTTAAATTAATTTGAGTCGTCATGATATTATATAATACCACATAATATTTAAATGTATCGATTTTATAAAGGAATTAAGCTATTTAGATTAAATACCCCTAAGAAGTTTATCCAAAAATAAAATTATAAAAAAAATTAAACAACAAGTTTGACATTTTCTCTTTTTTTCAACACTAAACAAAACAATGTACTTACTCCAACAATAAATAATGTTGATGCTACAATCCATGTTGCATTGTTTATTATGTTACTGTAGATGAACAAAGGAATTCCAATTACGAATGCAGTTAGCACTCCCCAAAAAACTCCACGCTCGTCGAGTTTCTTCCAATATAAACTTAGTACTGTTGGAACCATAACGCATGCTGCAATAGTGTTGAAGACCCACCATAAATGTTTAAGTCCAAAACCTGGAATGTATAATGCTCCAAGTGCAACACTAAGTCCAAGCACCATTATTCCAACCATTGCTTTTCTTGCAGAAGATACTGCGCCTTTTCCAAACTTTGATTTACTTACGTCAGTAACCCATAATGAACTTGCTGCTGATAATCCTGAGTCGAGAGTTGAACTTAATCCGCACAATAACATAACAACGAATAAAAACAATGCCCATCCAGGAAGTAATTGAGCTACTGTTTGAACTCCAATCATTGAAACATCAACTCCCGCTGCAAGTGAAATTCCTAGTGCTGGGTTTGCTGCTAAAAATCCCAATGTTGATAATGCTATTGGAACAATTGCAAATAATACTGCGCCAAACAAAAATGCTTTTTCTAATTTCTGTTTTTTGATTGCAAAACTTCTTTGCCAATATTGCTGATCAGATATTGCACCTGCAATGAGTCCTATAGATGTTACTATTCCAAATGAAAAAGCAACTCCTGGATCAAACATATTGCGAATTCCTGCTAACCCTCCAAGTCCTGCATGAATTGCTGCGGATCCTCCTGCTGTCGACCAGACTAAAGGAAGAATTACTGCGCCAATTGTAAAAATCATTGCCAATTGTACAAAGTCTGTAACTAAAGATGCTTCAAGTCCAGATATTAAAGTATATGTCAATGCAATAATTGCAAGTATAGGCATAACTATTGTAAGTGGAATTCCTGTTAGTAATGAAACTAATCCTCCACCTGCAAAAAGCTGAACAGTAACTGCCATTAATTGATATAAAAAGTAAGGGAATAAATATACTTTATGAACACGATTACTTTTTAATTTGTGTTTAATATATTGCGGAAGAGTATATCCTGCCGGAAGTTTATCTCTAATCTTTGGTGCCAAAAATGCAAAGATTAACAATGCAACTACGTTTGGAACTGTGAACCAAAAAATTCCTGCAATACCTTTTTGGTATGCCATTTGAACCGACACGAAAAGTGCAGGTGCCCAAATCCAAGATGCTGCAATACTTGCACCACCAACAAACCAACCAACTTTACGGTTTGCAACAAGAAAACTATCTTTGGTTTGTTGACCTTTGTAGTTTTTCCATTTAGAAAAAAAATATGTTACTAAAATCATACAGATTCCAAAAATTATCAGGAACCAGTATCCGCTTGCTTGTGATATAAATGCCATTTGTTTTTCACCTCTTCTGATTGTTTAATTTCTTTTTTTCTTTTTTTTATTATTCTAATTTTAATTCATATTTTGATAACACTTCGTCTAATTCACTTTTCAATTGTTTTTCGTCCTCATCAGAATTGTTTAACTTATTTCTGAATGTTACCAAATACTGAACAAATACTTCTGGTCGTTGTGAACTTAAACGCGATACTGTTTTACTTGCAACTAACCAAGATAAACCTTCATACGGAACTCTAGGAACTATATTTCTAGATACTTTTTGATAATCAGGTGCACTATACGCATCCTTAATTAATTGAATCCTGCCTTGTGCAGTTAAAAACCCCGTCCAGTTAGACAAAAGTTCAACTATTTTTTGTTTAGCTTCATCATCATTATTTAACATTCTAATTTATCTCGCACGGGTTTTTTATCATCTTTTTTTAATCTCTTTTTTTGTTTTCACTTTGTTTTTGTTTTTCTATACACGATAGTTATTTTATTAAAGCCACAATATTTTTCATCTTCATTCAAATAGTATAAAGCAGCATATGATCCATTTGCAAAAACTTCTAGTTTGAATCTCCCATCATCTATTGGAAAGTTAAGTTCGCAAGAAATCAAAGAGTCACAATCTTTTGGCTCAATCTCGATTTCATCAAATAGATAAGAACCCCTCACCACAACTCCTTTTTCGCAGCCATGAAATACAATAGGACAATTATTTATGAAGTCGCTAATTTCTTTTTTATCAAATGACCCGTCCAACATAATCTCAAGTTCGCTTAATTTCATTTTATTATTCCTCTTACTCCATATTTTCAATTTTCATATATCTAACATAAGGTACAACGCTCATTTCAATTCCATTTTCGTTTTTGAAAGTTTGAGCAATTCCAATTTGGTAAAAACAATGAGGATCGTGTTCAGCTTCGTTTACAAGATCATCTACTACACTTGCTAAACCAGATCTCATCAGAACTACGGGATTACGTATCAGCGTTTTTGATTCACCAAGTTCATCATTCATTAATCCAAATAAAGCACCATATTTGTTAGACTCGACTTTTGTTAATAATACCATTTTATTATTCACCTCTTCTGATTTTTATTTTTTTTAATCTCTTTTTTGTTTATTGATTTGTTCTTACTATACAATGATGAATTGTTAGCAAGTATATAAACATTCGTGGTGGTAAATACCACCAAAATCGGAAGAAATATAAAGAAAGGCTTCTACTATACCAATTATGTACGAAGAACTATTACGAGATTTAGGATTAAGCCCAAATGAGGCGCGTGTTTACGAAGCTTTGCTACACACAGGAGAGGCATCTGTTCAGGCGATTTCTCTTAAATCCAAGGTGCATAGAAGAAATGTATATGACTCTCTTGCAAAGTTATCAGATCATGGACTTGCATCAGAAGTATTTGTAAAAGGAGAAAAAAGATTCAAAGCTACAAATCCGCGCAGATTACTTGAACTGCTAAAAGAAAAAGAAGAAAAAGTCAATAAAGTAATTGAAGAAATGAAAGCAAAATATAAAGCAGTAGAAGAAAATGAAGAAGCTTATTTTTACAGAGGAATTGAAGGATTTAAAAATTATTTACAAGATATTCTAGAAACAAAAGAAACAGTTTACTTTATTGGTGCAAAAGCATTCTGGTTAGATCCTAGATTGAAACATTTTTTGCCAAGGTTTGAGCGCGAAAGAAAAAGATTAGGAATAAAATTTAAACACTTATTTGATCACGATGTTAAAGAAAAAAAATCAGAAATTTTAGAACTTGTTGGAAAACCCTACAAATTTTTGCCTGCAAAATATTCTAGCTCTACTGCAATTGATGTATTTGGAGATTATGTTATAACATTTGTAGGAGTAAAGGTTGGAGAATTATATGAAGAACCACTACAGTTTGTTTTGAAAAGTCGAAGACTCGCAGACGGGTACAGAAAATTCTTTGATTTTATATGGGATCATTGTGAAGAAGAATGAGTGAATGAAATGAAAACTAAAAAAATAATACTAATTGGACCAAGATCTATAGGCAAAACAACTATTGGAAAGAAACTTGCTGAAAGATTAAATTTGAAATGTTATGATTTTGATTCTATTGTTGAAGAAAAGCTAGGAAATTTAGATGAATACCTATCTCAATTTGGAGCAGATAAGTATAGAGAAGAAGAACATGAAATACTTGTTGAATTTTTGAAGTCTATGTCTAATAAATTTGTGATGAGTGTTGGAGGAGGAACTGTTGCATCACAATTAAAAGATGTTAGTTCTAAAAATGTTGATTTGCTTAAAACAATTGGAAAACTTATTTATCTTTGTGGATCTGAGAATGATTCTCGCGCAATTGATATTCTACGACAAAGAGAAGAATCTAGAGGCGGAAATCAATCAGAAGAAGAAACTCTAAAGTTGTATAAATTAAGAACTCCAATTTATGAAAATATATTTGATGTTAAAATAATCATAGAAACTAAAAAACCTGACGAAATTGTTGAAGAAATCATAACTGAAATAAATTAACTGAGATAAATTATTTAAAAAAAAAATATTAAAAATAGTAAATATTAGAAATAATAATCATGAAAACAATAATTACTTTTTCTTTTTGGTTACTGTAGATTTTGATGCTTTTGAATTGTTTCCAAGAACATTATTTTTTATGAAAGGAATCAATATTCTAAGAGCATGATAAATGCTAATTATTAATCCTAAAATTGCTGCAATGTATTCTATTAAAAAAACTCTAAGTAATAAAGCACAAATAAGCATGAAAATGTTTGCAAACAAACCCTTAGTTTGATTAATAAATAAAAGAATAATGTTTGCTACAATAAAAATGATAAGGACATAGTGAAAAAGGTACGCCTCGACGAAGAACACAGATGAAAAAAACATTAAGAAAATTAAAAGTACTAAAATAGATTGTGCAAGTAATAAATTATGTTTTTTATCTCCTATTAGTTTTGTCATTTTAATTCACTCCTTTGCATTACTGCGGCAGTTCATAAAATCCTATGAATTTTACATATCGAAAATGGTCTTGCATGAATCAGACCATTTTCTGCCATAAATCAACAACTCGCTTTGCTCATTGCTGAAAACATCAAAGTTTTACTTTGAATGTATTGAACACTTTGTGTTCAAATGATTTGCTAAGGCAGTAATGCATTTTTTAATCCCTTTCTAAAACTATATTGCCGTTAATCTTCGCATCTTCTTTCATGTCAACAGCATTAGCACCTATCGAATCATAATTATTATCATCTGACCCTGCATCTTGCATTAAGCCTACAACATCTTTTGCATTAACAAACATTTTAATAATAGCATATCTTGGACGAATCTTTACTCCATCTCTCCACATTTTTGAAAGTGCTCCAATTATACTAAAAAACTGACCTGGCCCTCCATCTTCATGAATCTCGACCCAGTAAGGTCCTTTAATTTGATCTCCTTCAATTTCAAAATTAATATAACTAATAAAACTATAAAGAACATTGTAATCAATACTAACAGAAATATCCGACTTACCATTATTTGGAAGATCATTATCTATCTGAATTGCGACATCAGGATTTACATGAAGATACTTTGTCACAATAGCATCTTGCTCATCAACCAATTCTAATTTTACATCAAAAGAACCACCATATTTTTCAGCAAGTCTATTTATCAATTCCATTTTACCTTCATCAGATTTAATCTCTGCAATTTCTTTTTTAGACGGACCAATAGTTTCTTCTTCAGATAATTTATGATCAATTAACTTTTTAATTAAAGACTTATCAGGCATCCAAGCATATTTATAGAGAGTAGTCCAATACTTAACCTTTGTTCCCTCAACAGGAATACGTTTTTCCCAAATTTCTATGTTTGCATTTTTTGTTTGGTAAGTAATATCAATATTTTCAAAACCTTTAGGCCAATAACTCATTTCTTTATCACAATGCAGGTTGTGAGAAATCTCCTCTTCATTTCTAGTAAGAACATCTAAAACTCTATGAAGACCAGACTCGCCATTAATAACTTTCTCAGGATCATCACCTATAAAATCCTCATAAAACCATTCAACAAGATTATCATCAACAGAATCCTGGAATGCTTTTCTAAGCTTAACTAAACTTTCTAATTGTTCCTCGCATTCAAAACCTTGATCAAAATGATTAAGCTCATTATAAAAATCTAAATCAGGACCCCATGCATTAATATGAATATCTGAAAAATCTTTTCCACAAACACCATTAACTCCAATTTCTCCATCTGTACGATTCTCACAATATTCTACAGGATCGCATTTTTGAAAACAATTTTCACGCATTTCGCATTTTTCCTCGCAAATATGCTCATCATGACAATTATTATTACAAACTTCATTACAAACATGTTCATTTTCGCAAACAGTTTCGCAAATAGATTCAAATTGAGGTAGATTAGGTTGATCTTGATAATTATCTTCTGTATTTTCTCCAGTTTCAGTTGAATTAGTTTCCTGATTTGTCTGCTCAGTCTCGTCAGATGGTTCATATTCAGATTCATTTTCAGATTCATCTTGTGTTTGATTGTTTTCAGATGTTATGCTAAGATCAATTTCATTACAGACCTCTTTACAAATGTCTTCATCATGACAATCTTCAAAACAATTATTATCACAAACTTGTTGGGCGTGGCAATCTTCAAAACAATATTCTTCAGGTTCACAAACATTATTACACACATTATCCCATCTACAATCTTCCATCAAAACAATTTTCAACTTTTTGTAATAATTAACTTGATCACGATATTTATCTTGATGTTCACTTACTTCAAACATACCACTCATTAAATCTTCGCAATTCTCGCGTTTTACAGATTGCATTTTTTGTTTAATTTTTGCAAAACGCTCTCTTAAAGTCTCGACAGTATTCTTAGGATCATCTTTTTCAAGTTCATCTTTAAAGTCATCAACAAAAGACTTTATATCTTCTTTTATTGAATCTGTGTTTGTAGAACCTTTTGATTGTCTAATATCATAATCAATTCTAAAATAAGCATCTGCTTCATCTTCTCGCTGCTCATAATAATCTTTATCGCGCTTAAAAAAAGGATGCGCCACAATAACAACATCAAAATCAGGTGTAGAAAAAATAGATTCATAACCTTGGCTATGTTCACTTTCACCTAAAACAGATTTAACTTCTGATTCTGGAAAACCCTCCTCTTCATTTTTATCTAATGAATCATAAAGCTGATTTTTTGTATATTCTAAATAAATAACAAGCTTTGCTGCATCCAGTTTGCCCTCTTTGTATTGATCAACGTAAGAATTCATTTTATCTATACTATCAGAAAGACTAGCAAATGATGCAGGCATAAGTAGAATA
This sequence comes from Candidatus Woesearchaeota archaeon, assembly GCA_018668595.1. Lineage (GTDB taxonomy): Archaea > Nanobdellota > Nanobdellia > Woesearchaeales > UBA11576 > JABJCP01. The sequence goes on along the minus strand of JABJCP010000035.1, from coordinate 144,288 downwards.
AGTGCTATGAATAATACTAAAGATAACTTAAGTGCTTTACCTCTTTTCATGATAAATAGATATTATTTTAATTATAGTATATATATTTTTCTTAAAAAAGACGAGTAATTAGTAAAAAAAGTAAAAAAATAAATTGGAAATAAATTATAAATGAATTAATAAATTATTTCTTGATTAATGCAATTTTAGATGATTTCTTGACAGGTGTTGTTTTTTTGACATTACTTTTAGTTTGCTCAGTTTGTTTAATCGGTCTCATCTGTGCAACAGCATGCTGAGTTTGTAAATCAACAATAATCATATTTGCAACTTTCTTACCTGCCCATCGTCCACCATAAGCTCCAATAGCTATGAACAATGCATCCATAAAATCAAACTCTATTAATGACAAATAAAAACTAAGTGGAATTCCATGCATTGCAAACCATATGCTCGGTGCAAGATATGCTGCAAGCACTCCCACCAAACCAAATGCAGTTGCAAAAAGTAAAAAATTCTTAACACAAGCTTCTTTTTTGAAAGTTCCTTTTCCAATTTTATAACCTAAACCAAAAGCTCCGCCTGAAATTGCACCACAAAGAATTGCAACAATCCCAAAGATTGTGTCGGTTTTAACTGCAACAACTACAAAAATAATTGCAGAAATAATAATTCCAATAAGTCCAAATAATAATCCAAAACCTAATCCTCTATCTAATTTTACCATAAATAACCCTCCAAGTAATTTGATTAATTTGATTAATTTGATTAATTTATTATTTAAATTTATTATTTGACAATTGTTATTAAAAGCTTTATTTGAAAAAAAATGGAAAGTTTACGACCATTAATTTTTATATTAATAATTACACTATACCTCTACACTAAATTTATATCAACTTTTATATCAACTCATAAATATGATTAAACAACTATTTTAATATGCGTAACCTATACCTAAACATTTATATACCCCTTGAGGTTTCTGCTAAACTCGAGTAATACAGATATTAAAAAAAATAAATCTGTATTGAGAACATAGAATCAAGTAAATAGGAGGAACGAAAAAAATGGAAGGAACAGTAAAATGGTTTAACCGAAAAAACGGTTATGGTTTTATTAAGGGTGAAGACGGAGAAGATTATTTTGTACACTACTCTGCATTAAATGGATTAAAATTCTTAAGAGATAATGATGTTGTCTCATTCGAGTCTGGTGTAGGCGAAAGAGGTAAGAATGCTCAAGATGTCAAACTTCTAACAAAAGGAAGCGACAGAACAGACATTCCTCAAGAAGAATCTGAAGAAGCAACTGAAAAACCTGCAGAAGAAGCAGAAGCAAAAGAACCTGAAGCTTGTGAAGAATGCGGTTGTGAAGAAGCTAAAGAAGAACCTGCTGTGGAAGCTCCTGCTGAAGAACCAAAAGAAGAAGCTGTAGAGGAAACTCCTGTAGAAGAAGCACCTGTAGAGGAACCTGCAGAAGAAACACCCGCTGAAGACGCTCCAGAAGAACCTGCTGCGGAAACTCCTGTAGAAGAAGCACCAGCTGAAGAACCAAAAGAAGAAGCTGCTGAAGATTCTGAAGAAGAAAAACCTGCAGAATAATTTTTTAAAATTTCTTTTTTATTTTACTTTATTTTCTTATTAATTCATTAAAATTTATAAACAATAACTTTTTCTTTTATGTAAAATGACATCAGAAAATCAAAAAACAGAACAAAATAAAGATTTTTTATCAATACAAGACGCAATGAACCAAGGTACTGGAACGGTTGCTCTACGCGGTTGGATTCATAGAGAACGAGGAAGCTCAAAATTTAAATTCATAGTACTGCGTGATTCTACCAACATAATCCAATGCGTTTTAGAACGTGAAAAAATAGGAGATGAAAAATTTGCAGCTATCAAAAAAATCCAAGTAGAAGCATGTATAAAAATATTTGGAGAAATAGTAAAAGAAGAACGAGCTCCAACAGGATATGAATTACATGCAAATGATTTTGAACTTGTAGGAGACTCAGATAAATTTCCAATTACAAAAGATCAAAGTGTAGAATTTTTAGCAGATAACAGACACTTATGGTTGCGATCTAGAAAAATGACTGCAATACTAAAAATAAGAAGTACATATATTCAAGCAAGAGATGAATTTTTTAGAAACAAAGGATTTCATAGATTTGACGCACCAATCTTACAACCAAATCAATGCGAAGGTGGCAGTACACTCTTTGAAGTAAAATACTATCAAGCAAAAACATTTCTTTCACAAACCTGGCAACTATATGGTGAGGCAGCAGTATTTGCCCTTGAAAAAGTATACAACATGGGACCAACATTTAGAGCAGAAAAATCAAAAACTTCTCGTCACTTATCTGAGTTTTGGATGGCAGAAACAGAAGTTGCATGGTATGACCTTCACCAAATATCTGAACTTGCAAAAGAAGAGTTAAAGTACTGCGTTAAAAAAGTTGCAGAGTTACGTGTTGAGGAATTAAAACTATTAGAACAAGACGCTGCAAAACTATTGGAACTTTCTGAAAAGGAATGGCCAACAATCAAGTATCGAGAAGCGCTTAAAATTCTAAAAGAAAAATGTGGAATGGATGTTGAATTTGGAAAAGACCTTCGAACAATAGAAGAAGAAAAACTAATGGAACACTTTGACGTACCCATAGTTGTTACACATTATCCAAAAGAAGTAATGGCATTTTACAAACCAGTAGATCCTGAATTTTCTGACGAAGCATTATGTTTTGATATGCTAGCACCGCAAGGACATGGAGAAATTGTTGGTGGAAGTCAAAGAAGTACAGACATAAAAGAAATGACAGAAGCTCTTGAAAAAGAAGGCGAAGATATAAAAAATTATGAATGGTATTTTGATTTACGACGGTATGGATCTGTTCCACACTCAGGATATGGAATTGGAATTGAACGAATTATAAAATGGATATGTGGACTAGAAAATATCAAAGATGCCATACCATTTCCAAGAACAATGCTAAGGTGGATGCCTTAGATAAATTTAAATTATTATTTTCTTTTTTAGTGATTTTTTTAGAATTTAGTTATTTCTTTCTCTCCTTGGTCTGCGTAGAAACCATAAACTCCCTCTTGTTTGAAAACAATTGCCGCAGGTTCAAGTTCTCCATACGCAGGACACATTCTTACATCAATATCAAAAATTAAATCATGGAATGATCTAATTTCTCTTCCCGCAGTATGTCCAATAACAATATAATCAACCTCTATATCTCGTAAAACTTTTTTGAGTTTTGTTTTAGTCCACTTTTTTTCAGGGGAGATTAAACTTCTATCCCAAAAAACACTCTCATCTCCTAAAACATCTTCATTAGTGTATTTCTCATCAGAACCGCCCAATATAATTGTGTCTGTTTCTTTAAGCTGATTGAATCTATCCACATATTCGTTTAAACTAGACGCAGTTCTCAAATTTTCAGGAACACCTCCATGAACAAAAAGAATTTTTTTATCATACATTGTAGAATAAATTAAAGGTTCAAGTCCTCTCATAAACTGACCAACATCTCCACCATTACACATTCTTGCAAGATAATTTCTAAATGCAGATTCGTCTGTTCCATCAATAGTAAATTCATCAATAAAAGTTTTTCCACCATTTATTCCATGCATGCAATAAGAATATTGAGCATAGTCTTCCACTCTTGAAACATACCGCGCATGATCTAAACATGCCAAAGCCATAAGTTCATGATTACCAAAAATCAAACCAACTTGGTTAGAATTATTTCTTTTTAATATTGCTAAGTCAGACAATATGCTTAATGATTTTTTTCCACGGTCAATATGATCTCCTGTAAAATTAATTTCAATGTCTTGTTTTAAAATTAAATTATGTCTATCTTCAAAAATATCATAGAATTTATCAAGTTTATCAAATAATTCAACCAGTGCAGGATAATGACCATGCAAATCACCAATTCCAATAACTAACCGTTTATTGTACTGTTGAGAATAATCAAATGTTTCACTAGGCGAATCATCAAGACCATCTACTTCGGACAATAATGGTCCGAGAGTAGGTTCTTTAATTTTTTGAGGCACATCCTCTTTGTCTGACAAAGGTCCTTGCATAGGTATCGAATCATCAATAGATTCAGGTTTTGATTTTTTCTTTGCTGATTTCTTTGTTGGCTTCTTTGCTGATTTCTTTGCTGGCTTCTTTTTTGAAGCTTTTTTAGTAGCAGGTTTTTTCTTTGCTGATTTCCTTTTTGGTTTTGGTTTTTCTAAACCGTCTAGTTTTGAATCTAAGCTTCCAAAATAACGTTTTAATTTTCCACGTACAGAGATTTGATTTTTCTCTCGCTCTTTTTTAACATCAAAATAAGCCATTGAACCAACAATATATTCTTCGAAATTAGATTTTAGAATTTGATCTGTTAAATAACTTCCATCCAATGCAAGCAATTTTCCTTGATAATTTTTTCTAAGGTCTTTAACAAAATCAACCACGTCATCCATATCTTCAATCAGTCCACCTTCTTTTAGAACAGTAGATACACCAAACACAATAGTATCAATGGATTTGTCTACAAGACCTTTTAATTCTGTTGTTGTATTAGCCTTTTCAAAAGAATACTTTTTAGCAAGATCTGATTTAATTAGCTCATTATAGAGCTCGTCATTTGAATCTAGCCATAACACTTTCCCAACCATAATCAGCAGTTAGAACTACTCCTTTATAAATGTTTTGTTTTTTGACTACTCTTCAGTGATTATTTATTGAATTTTAACTAATTTTATATATTTCTTTTAATTCTTTATCCTTATGGAATGCAAACAAGAAGAAAATAAAAAAAGTTGTAAATGCACTTATGCAGGATGCTCGAGAAGCGGAAAATGCTGTGAATGTGTAAGATATCATCGAAATCGTAGAGAACTTCCTGCATGTTTTTTTAGTGTTTCTGGTGAAAAAAGTTATGACAGAAGTTTTGAGAAATTTGTTGAAGAGAATAGTTGAATTAACAACTGAAAAAAATTTAAAAAAATAGTTTTTATTATTTCTTTTTCTTTACAGTGTTGTTAAGAGCGATTCTACAACTAGTTGCGTAATCAGTAGTTGTTTTTTTTAAACCACACACTATTCGGTTGCTTACAATATTCTATCAAAAAAGCGAAAAGTTTAAATATCAATAACATTTACATCTTAATATTTAAGATTTGGGTGTTAATTATGAAAGGACTATCTAATATGGAAATAAAGGTTGTTGCAGATCTAGAATTTAGAAAAAAACAGTACTTCACCACAGACGACATAGAAAAACATTTTGCAAATAATAAGCAAATGATCAATACAATATACACTCTGCGTAAGAAAGGACGAATAGTAAAGCTAAGCAAAAAAAAATATTTTCTTATTCCGATTAAAGCAAGAAAAGGAAAATGGACAGACGATCCATTCACAATAGCAGACGAAATGTTTGATGGAAAAAATTATTTTATTGGCGGATGGGCTGCTGCAAATTTTTGGAGACTTACAGATCAAATTCCCCTACAAATCGATATTTACACAACTCAAAGACAAGGCAAAATAAACATCCTAAATAATCGTTTTGTTTTCCATAGAACTACTAAAAACAAAGTAAACAAATCAATCACTAAAAAAAGTTCAGAGCACGATTTTAAAATAATTTCAAAAAAAGAGGCAGAAAAATGGATGAAATTAAGAACATAGATAAATATGATTTGATTGAAATTTCTGCAGAATCAAAATTCAACCAGAGACTAATAGCTAAAGATTATTACATCACAGTTCTACTTTATCTTATGCAAAACATCGAAGGAATTTATTTTAAAGGCGGTACTGCTTTGCAAAAAATAATACTAGACTATTCTCGATTAAGTGAAGATATTGATTTTACAGTAACAAGAGAACTTAATGAATTAATAAAAGAAATTGAAACAGTTATTAGACAAAGTAAACTATTCGGAAACATAACCAAAGATAAACAAGTTTACAAATTTACGAGATTAACGGTTAATTTCACAGATCCATTTATGAACCAAGGCACAATATTTATTGATTTGAACTCGAGAGCTAAACTGAATCTCAAGCCTGTAAAAAAAGAAGTTCCACATTTTTATCCCGATTTTATCCCTCAGTTTTCTTGTTACATCCTAGATCCTGATGAAATGATTGCAGAAAAAATGGCTGCGACAATAGGAAGGAATAAACCTCGCGATCATTTCGATCTTTATCAAATTATTTCCAAAGGAATTAAAATTGATTTGGATTTAGTTAAGAAAAAATGTGAACAATCAGGAGATGAGTTTAACATTATTAAAATGTTTAATCGCGCAAAAAAACTTCATAAAAAATGGAATGAAGATTTGATTCCTTTAATATCAGAACCAATTACGTTTCAAAAAGTTATGAAAACAATTTCCAAACATTTTAACTTAAAAGAAGAGAAAGAAAAACTAAAAGATAATTATTAAACAAAAATAAAAAACTAATTTTTTATTAAAATTTTTAAATTATTTTCTTTTATTAAATTATTTAAAAAAAAATCAAATATTATTTCTTTTTCTTTACAGTGTTGTTAAGAGCAATTCTATAAATAGTTGCGTAATCAGTAGTTGTTTTTTTGTCGTATCTTACTCTCTCTGCGAATGCATTATTAAATTTGAAACTATCACAATACCACGAGTGAAAACCTGCAGGGAACGGATTAAATGCACATTTTAAATCAAAAACTTGCGCTTCTAAAATTACTGGCTTTTCTGTATTGAGAAGTATGCCTGGTTTGTTAAGTGCTGCAGATTTCTTTTTAACATCTTTTGCTTTAGAAAAATATCTTCTAAAATCTTCATATGCTCCAGGATTAAATTCTTTTGAATCTGTAATTATTGCAAATAAATGTCTATTGAAGAAAACATACCTGTCTGTTTTTGTGTGTTTATCCTTAGAACCAAGACTATTAAAGTCATAATCATCTCTTTTTTCTTGATACCTATCAAGCATTTGTAAAAAGTTTTTCCCTCTAGGTAATTTATCAAGAGCTCCCGGAATTTTCTGTTCTACTTCAAAAGCACAATCTTCAAGAAGTGCTTGGATTTTAAAATTAGATTGATACATATAAACATCATACAAAGTAACAAGTTTTGATTCTTCCAAATCTTCTCTTAGTTTATACTCTTCAAAAATATTTTTTCTAAGTTTTGTTAGACGTTCCTTTTGACCTTTTGTTTTTATTTGAACTCCACTCGGATCAAGATTAACTTTCAACGCAGGAACATAAGTTCCAACACGCTCGTCGTATAAACCAAGCATTGCTCCAGAAATATTTTCTTCATGAGTTTCTTCACTCGCGTCTTTTAAGTAGAGCCCTATCAAAGCCATGTCAAAAGTTTCATATTTTTTAATCTTAAAACTTTTTCCGACTTTAAATGATGGACAGCCTTGTTCGTCTCTTGCGAATTGAACAACACAAACTCCCTCGAGACCTTGGTCTTCTTTTTCTTGAATATAACTACCCATTTGCTTTCTATTTTTGATTTGTTTTCTTTCTACAACTCGCGCATTTAGATTATTTTCATTTATGTGATGGTCTAACATATTTAGTAATGTGTCTACTTTTTGATAATTCATAGGCAGTTTACATAACGAAATCATTCTGTTTAATTGTTCATCACGAGATTTATTCCAAGTGTTTGGATGCGCAATTGCAAATAATCCATGGAACGCTAAAGTCAATTCGAATTCTTTTTTAGGCATTCTGTCTTCGAATAGATGTCCTTCAAGATATTGTTCTAGAAATTCATCGTCGATTTTATGCGAACCATTTTTTGGCCAATATCTTAAATCTGGAAGTCTTGCATCAACACGATTGAATCCTGCTAAATGTTTATAGTGTTTGTTAACTAATTCTGAATCACCAATCATAACAGGAAGTTTTGCTAGTGTTTCATGAAACTCTGGAAACATTCTCAGATCATAAGGAGTAAATTGTCTGGTAAGTGCGCAGGCTTGTGAAAACTCTGAATCCTGCGGTCCGATATGAATTTGCATTCTGTACCCGTTTTCTTTTGTTGAGGCTCTAGTATAAATTTCTAAATCTTTTGAAGAAAACTTAATTGAACTTACTTCATCAATAAAAGTAGGATTTAGACATGCAAGAAGTTCTCCAAGCACAGGTACTTTTCCTCCAATATATGCTGCTCTTTGATTTTTTATGAATTTTTTTATTTCTGCTTCATCTGCTTTTGAGAATTCTGGAACATAACGCTCAAGTTCTTTTCTTAAAAAAACATCTGCTTGTGTTTCTTTGAACTCTCCAAACATTAAATTTGAAATATGTTTTGCTAAATTATCATCGATTCTTTTTGCCATAATAACACCCTCATTCTGCTTAATATTATAATTAGTAAGGGATAGGTTATTTAAAAGACTTTCTATCGTTTCTACTCAATAGTGCTAATTTTAAGGAAAATTTTATAAATAAGTTAGTGAGTTGTCTAACTAAATTATTTGAAGTAGGAGGGTTAAATATGAGTATTTGTTCAGTCATTAAAAAAATAAAAAAAGGTCATGAAATTGGTCGAGAAAGTTTGAAAGAATTAGGTGAGAGAATTAGATATTACGAGAAAATCAATCCTTATGCTACTGCAAATGTTATTTTACAAATGGGTGCACCTATCGCAATTTTAGAATATGGATATGGATTTTATTCAGGGTTTACTGGAAAAGAAATTAAAAAAAAGAAAGAATAAAAAAAAACTACCTTAGGTCAATTTAATAATAATTATCCAAATAATTCTTAAGATTCGATGGAAGTTTAGTTTCACTATCTGTCAAATAACTACCAAATCTAACTCCGTCAGAACCAACACAACTAACAATATTTGCTCCTCGAAGATCCAATACTCCTTTAAGTTTTGTTTGAGTTAAATCCAACTTGAAAATATTTGCATTCGCAAGAATAATATCTCCCCTAATTTCAGCATCATTTAAAACTAATTCATCCAAATCAACATTTTCTAAATTTAAACCGCCCCTAGTTACTTTTGCATAAGACATATTTAATTTCATTTTATCATATTCCTCCCCAAATTACACCCCAAAGTTAATTTTCGATAAGGGTTTTATTAATATTTGGGTAGTAGAATGTAGAAATAACCATTTACCCCTACATAAAACAAAAAATTAATTTTTTTGTAGGGTTAAACTATTTACCCTCATGAATCACAATCATTGTTTGAGTTTTGTTAATACCTTCAATTAGTTGAATTGTTCCGAGTAGAATTTTATCAAATTCTCTAACACCTTTTACACGGATTATTGTGACAAGATCTGTTCCTCCAGAGACTATATCAACGCGTTCTACAAATTGAAATTTTCTAAGTTCATTTGCAAGATCGTATTGAGATTTATTTTTTTGTTTTAGAGTTTTAAGATCAGCTGAGATGAGGACATAGGCAACAAAGTTATTTTTGAGTTTTTCATGGTCTATGTCAACAGTGAAACGTCTAATTATGCCATCATCACGCAGCTTCTTAATTCTATTATGGATAGTAGTTGGAGGAAGAAGAGTCTTTTTTGCTATTTGACGAGTTGTGAGACTGCTATTTTCTTGCAGAATTTCCAAAATTAATTTGTCTTTTTTATCCAATATTTCTTCCATGATGGAACAAATGTTCCAACTTTTATATAAATGTTCCTATTTTTTGCCATTTATCCCACTATTTTCGGAATAAACTTATAAAGTATCCCGTTATTACTTATTAGTAGAAAAGAGGCGTTTGATTTTAAGAAAATAGAGGTGAAAAAATTGGAAGAAAAAATAATGGAAATGTTAGGAATGTGCGATAGTGATTTAGAAAGAAAAGTAGTTGTGGGAATGTTATTGGAAAAAGAAGATGTGAAAACAGAGACGTTGAAAAAAGTTAAAGGATTTTATGAAGAGATATATGGAAAAGTAGATTATAGACTAGTAATAGAATTAGATAAAAGAGGAGAATTAGAAAAAGAGGTTGGAGAATATGCAATATTAGTTTAGAATTATTTTCTAAATTAAATAAAAAAATAAAAAAATAAAAATAAAAAAAACCGAGGTGTTGAGAAATGGAAAAAAAAGAAATAAAAAAAATGTCAGAAGAAGAAATAGATCGAATGGAAAAACTAGATGATATGATAGAAGGACTAAGAGAAAAATATGGAAAAACATGGCCAAGACATGAAAGAAGTTACCATAGAGAACTAAGCGAATTCTATAAATTAAAAAGTAGATATATATTAGAAACAGAAGGTGAAGAAGCATTAGATAGTAAAATGTGTTGTACAGGATGCATAATGCAAGGAACAACAGGCTTTGAACATATAGGAGAAATAGGAGAATATGAAGGAAAATATGTTCCAAAAAGAATAACTGCTAGAACTACAAAATATGTAAAATGGAAAAGTGGAGAAGGATGTAGTTGTGAGGATGTTAGTTTTTTGAAAATTTATTTAAAATCATAAACTTATTTTTAAATATCATTTTTAATATTTTTTTTTGATAATTTTTTGTAAAAATTATTTAATAGATTTTGGTAGTTAGGTTTGATTGATTCCATTGATTTGATAAATTTTTCTGGATCTTGAGTTGAATTTTTAAAATAATTGGAGATAATATTATTTAGTTGTTTTATTTTATATTCTTTTGAGACTTTCCTATATTTAGGAATTGCCAATAATCCCTTGGATACTTGTTTTATTCTTGGTTTTTGCGTACCGACATAATTATGATCCTCAATCTTAGACCAATCTCTATCTAAACCAGAATATTTTGTATCAGAATTCTTTATTATTAATTCATCTGCAGTTATGTTTTTAAAATAATGCTGAGGACTTTTAGGACGCATGTTGTCAATAAAAATCCGTTTAGCATAAAGCATATACATCAAATCCCCTCCGGAAAGAATGTTTTTAAGAGAAAGGACGTTAATAAAACCATTTTCTTTATTACCAAATCCAAATCTTAAACCTAAAAAAGTACCATCAAAATTTTGGACGTGCATGAAATCTATACTCCCTCCATCAACAGCAAGCATGTAACCCAAATCATTACCTTTAAAACCATCAACCCAAACAAAATTAGCTTTACCATTAGACGCAGTATCAGTCATAAGATGTTCTCCTTCAAAATTATTAACAATTATATTGTTAACTACTGAATCTCTGCCAACACCCGATAAAATTTGCTCACCTTTGCAATTGTTTAAAATAATTGTGTCAATATCTTTTGCATAAGCAAATAAATAGTCATAGTTTAAATTATTTAATTGAATAATTGTTCGTTTATTGATTTGTTTGTTTCTCTTGGTGAGACTATTTAACAATAAACCAGAATACAAACCAAAAATAACAGTTTCGGTTTTAGAATGTTCTTTATAATCTCTTGATTTGAGAAAATCTATTAAATTCTTCTCTGAAAATTTTAATTCAGATACAGACGAATTTAAGTAATCATCACAAAGTTTATCTCGCAAAGAAACTAGTTGATGAGGATATGCCATCATTCCTACAAACCCCTCATATTTTGAAACAAAATTAAAACCAGTTTCTAACAAAATTTCAAAAGTGGAGCTGGTTTTAGTTTTAACTCCTTTGGGCTTGATGCCTTTGAGTTTTTTTAATGATAGATTAGTTTGGTTCATTTTTTTATAATAATTTTATTGATTAGGTTCAGTGAATAATTCCTGCATTTTGTTGTAATGATTAATTACATCGTTGACTTGTTCTGGTGAGGGAATAACTTGACAATCTTTTTTTTTCTCAAATAAATATGAATCGCCTACTTTTTCATAACAAGAATTTTTGAATGTGAGCGCACTTTTTTGAAATAATGGATTGTATATTTTTAGTAGCTCTTTTAAAATTTCTTTAATCTCTAAACCAGTTTTTGACTTCATACTATTTCCTAGGTTAATTATTTTTTTATATGTATCTTTATCATCTTTATTGTTTTGAGCTTGAAATCCTCTTAATTTAGGATAACTTAAAAGAGTTGGTCTAACTTTTGGAAGAGAATAACCATTAGAACCCAACGGATATCCTCTAGAATTAAGATAAGTAAATAGAATAAATGCTGATTGATATCTACTAATACTAATACCTGCGTTTTGAGCAATAGGATGATCTTTTTCTGAGTAAGAACTATTTAGACAAAGAATAGAACCAAGATTACTTGTGCCTGCGCCCGCAGTCTCAGACGTTGCGTTCCCTTTATTATTAATTAACGCAATTAAACCAGTTTGGCTGCCATCAGAACCAACACCACCACAATCACTGCCTTTAACAATATTATTAATTGACGCGACAAGCCCTACCTTAGCGCGCCCATGCCCGACGTAATCTAATATGTTTCCACCAATAGAATTACAAACAATAACTGCATTAGCAGAACCATCATACTCAGCAATTCTAGCACAAATATCTCTCCCTTCAAAATTATCCACGATTAATTCATCAATGTGTTTAGCGCGCCAAAATAAATAATTGAATTTTTTACCAATTCCGTTAATGTAAACTCTTGTTCTTTTGCCAGTAAGTTTGTTTTTTTCAGTTAAAAATTCCAAAAGACAACCAGAGTAAGAACCTAAAATTCGTTCACCTCGTCGAGATAAATTTTCTGAATCAACTCTCAGAATAAATTCTTGCAAGACAGAATCAGAAAAATCAAAATCTTGGAAAAAATCATTTTTTAATTCATCATATATATTTTTCTTAACTTCGAAATCTTTGTTGTGATAATCTTCAACAAGACGAAACTCGTATTTTTCTAACATTAAATCAAACATGCTAATTAACTGAGAAGCTTTACCTTTGTCTTCTGGTTTAACTTTAACTCCTACTGGTTTAATACCTTTCAACTTTTTTAATGAAAGATTAGTATTTGTTTGATTTGTTTGAGCTTGGATCATTTTTTATTTATTATTTTTTGTTTCTTTTGATCATTTTTTATTTTTTGCTGTTTATTGTTTGTTTATTTATTGTATTTCACTATTTGTTTTATTTTATTGGCTTGGTTTAGCAAAAATTCATAATCATTACCTTTAATGGTGTTAATTACACTTAATAATTCAGGAATATTTTTTTGCTTTAATTTACTTTTAAACCTAGACATATCACTCGATTTACCATAAAAATATCCATAATACTCCTCAATAAGATCTCCTCTACCAAATTTAGAAGAGTAAATATTTAAATTATTATTTTCCAAAAAACCAAAAAAATCAAGATCTAAACTTGCATTATTACAAGCAGTACTAATTATAAAATCACAAGATCTAGTTGAAGCGTGAAAGAATCTTGCCCATTTCATATTTTCAATTTCAGTAGGATCAGAATCTTCAAAATATAATAAATCAGACGCTAGTTTGTATGTCAATCCTTTAAATGGATGAGAATCTTCCAATATTTTCTTTCCAACACGGCGAGAAATTACTAAATCAATAAAGGTTTTATCTAAATATTGACTATACAATCCCCCTAAAATTTCATCACCTAATACATCCTCAATTAAAAGTAATTTAACTTTACCTCCATCATTTGCTAAATGAGCACCAACCAAAGAACCTTCAATATTTTTTGCAATAACTAAATTAGCACTGCCTTTATTTGAAGCAACACCATAAATACAAGTATCTCCTTTGATTTCTTCTACATGAAGAATATCCATATTACCTCCATATGCAGACCTAAATAAAATACTATTTCCTTTTAAATTACTAAACTTAACTAAATTTGCACAGCCATCAAAAGCTGCTAAATGCTGCCCTATGCCCTCTCCTTTAAAATTTTTTAAAACTAATTGATCGACTTGCCTTGCACCTGCAAATAAATAATCAAACCGTTGATTATTTCCGTCGATATTAATAATTGTTTTTTTGTTTTGTTTAATGTTTCTCTTTGTTAAAACAGTTAGAAGAGCTCCAGTGAATAAACCTAAAACATATTTTTTGTTATCATCAAAATAAATATCACTAAATGTATTTTCACTATGATCCTCAATATCACCTGATAAAGATAAAACAAAAGTTTCAAGATCATTTTTGGAAAAATCAGAAACTGATTTAACTTGATCATACACAACATCAAAATTTTGTTTAAACGTTATATCTAGGAACTTATTTGGCTTAACTTGATTAAACCCACTCATAACAATCTTAGCTAAATTAAATAACTGTTCAAATTTAGTTTGATCTCTAACTTTAACTCCTTTGGGTTTAATTCCCTTCAGTTTTTTAAGTGCTAATGCTTGGTTCATTTTTTATTATTTATTATTTTTTGTTTTTTCTTTTTTGATTCTGGAATTTGTTCATACATATTAACATAAATGTTGTTGAGATCGTCGAGAATATCAAAGGTTGACTCGTCTGGTGTTTTAATAGATCTGACTTTAGTTAATATTTCCTCAACTCTGTATTTGTTTTTTAATTCATTGAATTTTTGTTTTTGTTTTTTGTATTCTACTAAATTATTTATATCTAATCTATATTCATTCGATCCAAATTTAACATTTTTACAAGCAACTAAATCTAATGGTTTGTTAAGTCCTGGAAATGTGCGTTCTATTTCATCTTTTCTTAAAATATCCGGTCCTTCAATATTTTCCATGTAAAGAAAATTAGAATCTCCTAAATTACCACAAAAATCAGCAAGAGTTGATTCGCCTTCAATATTAGTAGCAATAGTAAATGCACAATTACCCCCTCTCCCACCAACACTTGCAAGAGCTAAATTACCTTTAATATTATCTGCAACTAGTAAACCAATTCTTCCCATTAAATTTCCTGCACCACGCATAAAACCCTCTCCTGAACAATTAGTTCCAACAAGTAAATCAATAAACGTAGAACCTGATGAAACAATATTCTGATTACCAACTAAATTATTAACATAAATATAATTAGCTGGATTTTCTAAATCTCTACCTGCTAAATAAAGAACATTATCTCCTTTAAAATTATTTAAAATAAGTCTATCTATTTTTTTTGAGTTAGCAAATAGATAATTAAATGATCTGCCAGTTCCATTGAATAAGAATTTAGATGGTTGACCTTTTTTTCTTTCTTGTTCACTAAGATAATCAAGTAAAAACCCAGAATAAATACCTGTATAATTAGACTCTTCGCAGTCTAGCATCAAATCAGACATTATATCAATAAAATTTTCGAGGTCTGGTTGGGTTATATTTAATTTTTTGAATAATTCTTTTCTTTTTGGATGGCGATCAAGATTAGTTCTAATCCACTCCATAGTATGAATTAATTCTTTGCTATTACACTCGCCAACAAAATCTCTACAATCTACTACAAGTTTAGACAATCTAGATTCAGATTTAGTCTTAACGCATTTAGGCTTGATGCCTTTTAGTTTTTTTAATGATAAGTTTGTTTGTTGTGTCATTTTATTTAATTTATTTTCTATTCCCATATCTGTTTTGGTCTTTCATTAATTAATTTTTCTAAACTTGAAAAAGCATTACGCATACAATTAAAATAAGGTTCAATTTCTTTGTAAGATTTATCTTTAAATGAATCTACATACTGGATCAAATCAACTTGCTCTTTTCTTGATTCTATAACATAATCTCTTAACATAAAAAATTTGAATTGATTACATAAATAATTATAATCATTCTCTGCAAAAACATCTGTTATTAACTTCTTTGGTTTGAAGTTCTTTTTGAATTCAACATCACAGTTATGAACAAGCATAGAATTTACATCATATTTTGAATTTGAACCACTTGCGCCAAAACTAAATTTTCCTTTATTTTGTATCAAACAAACTGAATTAATACTTTCTGTAAAATACCCTAAATGATGTAAAGACGCGTCTCCCTCATTATTTACAAATCTTATTCTTTTAATATTTCCTTTTGTAGAACCCAGTCTATCACCCATCAAATAACCACTAGAATTAAAAATATTAATTTTATTAATCATATCACAAATAATTCCTGCATTAAATAATATACACTCTCCTTTATGATTTATTATATTAATTGAATTTACAACTCCTTTATGTCTTGCGATTGTAGCACCTGCATTGTCTCCCGCACAATTAACAATAGAAATATTACCTGCTCTACCTTCTCCTGAAGCAATTTCACTACACAAATTATGTCCAGTAAAATTTTCAATAATTAAATCATGAACTACATTTGCTTCAAAAAAAAGATAATCAAATTTATTATTTTCACCATCAATGTAAAAATTAAATCGATCTCCTCTTAAATCTGCTCGTTTACAAAGAAGTTCTAACAAACAACCAGAATAAGTTCCAAACACTTTAGATTCATTACCCTCAAAAGAATTAATAATACCACATCTAATAAACTGATCTAATTCTTCTTTTCCAAATTCAAAATCTCTTAATTCTTTTTCGACATCTCGATACATAGCTCTTTGAAAAACACCTACATCTACAAAACTAGAATATTTTTTAACTTCTTTTGAACCTAAATCTATTAATCTTTTTGAAGCTAAGCTATCTTGATTTGCTTTAATCCCTTTAGGCGTGATGCCTTGCAATTTTTTAAGTGCTAAGTTTGTTTGTTGTGTCATTTTATTTTTAGGTTGTTTAGTTAATTAAGATTATTATGATTATTATCATACTATTCTTCTCCATAACGTTTCTTGTTTTCTAAGTATTTTAAGTTAGGTTTTAATTCTAAATATACTCTTTGAATTTTGTCCAAGATATCAAATGTTGACTCATCAACTGTTTTGATTGAATTAATTTGGTTGAGAACTTCATTTATTCTATATTTTTTAGTGATTTCGTCAAACTGAATTGGATCTTTTTCAAACTCCACCAATTTGTCTATTCTACGTCTTTTTTCTGCAAAGCTTCCTGCAATATTTTTACAAAGCACTAAATTTAATGGATAATCAAATGCTTCAGAAATAGGACTTCCTTTTGACTCATACAAAATGTGTGAACCAACTATATTTTGTGCATAAACAAGATTTGAAAGTCCTCCACTAGCCCCGAAATCTCCAAGAGTGCCATTACCTCTTATGTTATTTACAATAGCAATACCGCAAGCCCCCCCTCCAAATCCAACACTACTAAGTGCAAAATTACCCTCAATATTATCTGCAATTAACATTCCAACTTTAGACGACATAGGTATTGCATCTGCTGCAAGTTCATCACCTTTACAGTTTGTTGCAATAAGTAAATCAATATTTCCAAAATCTACAACTCCCAAATTATTTGATCCTGATAAATTATTTACAAGAACATAATCTGTAGAAGATTTAGTATTTCCTGCAAGTAAAAGAATATTATTTCCACAAAAATTGTCAACAATCAACTTATCAACATGAGGAGCGCGAGCAAATAAATAATCAAACTTTCTTCCATGTCCATTAAAATAAATTTTAGCAGAACTTCCTTTCTTTCTTTCAAGCTCAGTTAAATGACTTAGTAAAAGACCAGAATACAATCCCGTGTAAAAAGCTTCGGCATCGTCAAGATCCAAATCAGACACTAATTTAATAAAATTTTCGGTGTCTTCTTTGACAATATCATGCTTTACAAAAAAATCTTTTCTTTGAGGATAATGAGTTGTTCCTAAATGCATCATCTTAACTTGATTGCGCATTCCAACAGAGTCACAATGATCTACAAAATCTCTATAATCGAATAAAAGATTATCAAGTTTAGACAGGTCTTTAGTCTTAACTCCTTTAGGTTTGATACCTTGCAGTTTTTTAAGTGCTAAGTTAGTTTGATTCATTTTCTTTTTTTATTTTATATTTTTTATTTTTATGTAATTTTCATAAATTTTATTTACAGTATCTATTAATTCTTTTTTATCAAGATCTGGAAGATGATCTGTTAATTCAAATATGTTTTGATAGTAATTAATTAACTTAGAATCACAACCACAATTCTCGCACAATTTTTTTGAAGAAATATTTGCAAATCTTTGAAATTTATCCCGGGATGTTTTATTATTTCTTATATCAATTTCGTAAATGGTAAAGTCTCTGTTTTGATCTTTTTCAATTGTTAATAAATCATAAGTTCTTCTAAAATGAGTTTCATCAGTAACTAAAGCAAGAGAACCAATAACCTCTTTTGCAACAATCATCCCCGCATTACCAAAAAAACTTCCTGCAAAACTCAATGGTGACTGCCCTTTAATATTACAACCAACTAGTAAACCTCCGTTTCCATTTTGTCCAAAAGCACTAAGCGCAGAAATTGATTTAATATTCCTACCAACTAAAACATTAGCAGAACCATCCATATAACCCACATTACAGGCTATATTTTTCCCAACAAAGTTATCAATAATTAACCTATCTACATTTCTTGCACCATAAAATAAATAATCAAAAGAACTACCATCTCCATCAATATAAACACGAGTATGAATCTGCTTATAATTATTTCGAGCTGTTAACAAATGAAGAAGACAACTAGTGAATGTTCCTAATAACTTACTACACCTGTCATCTAAATCAGAATTAGCTTTAGAAAAAATAAAATCAATTAATTCATTCTCATTAAATTCTATTTTGGACTGTTCTATTTCTCTGCCGATTAAAGTGTATTCCTTAGTTAAATCTGCACCCACAAAATTCCTCATAGATTTATTTGAAGAACTAGAATAATACTTTTCGATTGAAGAATCGCATAAATCAATTAATTTTTTTAATTTAGAACTCTGATTAGTTTTAACTCCTTTAGGCTTAATACCTTTCAGTTTTTTGAGTGCTAAATTAGTTTGGTTTGTATTTGTTTGATTTGTTTGTGTTTGTTTCATTTTAATTCTTCTAGTTTTTTTCGCTTTTTTAGTCTTACACTTAGTTCGTATGCTTCATAATTCATTAGTGCATAATTCAATTCAGTGAAAATATTTTTTATTTCATCATAAGATTTGTGTCTGAATGAATCTAAAGTTTGGTTTAAATCTAATTTATGTTGTATTCCAAAACGATTATCTGCTTTTTTAAGAATATAGTTACTAATAAAATCATAACATTCTTTTGCGTTTTGACCTTGAATTAAATCTCCTGTTTGGAAATGATTTAAGAGATCTTTTCCAGAAATGTTATGAAAAAGAGCATAGTCTAAATACGCCAAATTAAGTGATGTATCGTGCGTATCTGCAAGTTTATCTCCTTCACTATTAATAACAATCAAAGAATCAATACAACCACCATAATCACCTAAGTAAGCAGCACACCTATCTCCCTTATTATTTAAAATTCTAACTCGCTTAACTGTGCCTCCCTGCATACCAATTTGAGCACCATTCCAAGATCCTTGGGAATTTAATATATTTATTTCCTCAATTAATTTAGTTTGAGCTCCTGCAGCAATAGCACAACCACCACCAGAATGATTAATAATATTCAACGACTTTAAAATTCCACCATGCTGAGCAACTTGAGCGCCAGGACCATAACCTTCACAGTTAACAATATTAATCGCATCTGCTCGACCACCCTGCCCTCCAATTACTCCGCATAAATAGTCTCCCTTAAAATTTTCTACAGTTAACTCATGCACCAAGTTAGCTTGGAAAAAAATCTTATTATATTCTTTACCTTTACCATCAATGTAAAAATTAAACTTTTCTCTTCTTACATCTGCACGCCTGCAAAGAAGTTCTAAAAGGCAACCTGAGAAAATTCCTGAATAAAGTTCATTGTTTTCAGTCTCATTTCTAATAAATCTTGAATGAATATATTGAGTTAATTCTTTTTCTCCAAAATCCAAATCCCTCAATGATTTTTCAACAGCTACATACATGTCTGACTGAACAGATCCTAATTCAGGATTATTAGAATATTTATCAACCATTTCAGAACATAACAAAACAATCCGTTTCTGAATAGTTTTATCTGCTTGCTTTACTCCTTTAGGTTTAATACCTTGCAGTTTTTTTAGTGATAAGTTTGTTTGTGTCATTTTAATTGTTATATAACTCCTTAATTTTTTTAATTTTATTTTCAATTTCTTCAAGCGAATTATTTTTCATTGTGTTTGCAATTTGAATAATTTCATTGTATTGATTCCTTGCATCTTGGTTGTGGACAAGGTTTTTTATTTCCAAATTTTTGATTTCAACTTGAGTTTGTCTTGAACCCTTAGCATTCCCATAATGAATTACTAAATCTTTTATCTTTGGACTAATACCAACATCCATACATTTATCAAACTTAATTTTATTTTTAGGATATTTATTAAATAAGAAAATAGAATTAACTTGATAACCAACACTAAATCTATGACGCGGATTTGTAAATTTATTATTTAGAAACCAAACTCTACGCGCTGCGCTTCCAAGATCAAATTCTAAACAAGAAATTTCATTATTAACTAACCAAATCTCTTCAGCATCGGCAATATTACTAAGATCATCATAACTACCATAATGACTACGGCTATTATTAATAAGCCAAAACTCTTTAATTGTTTTTCTTGTTGGTGAACCAAGCGTAGCACCTGCACAAACATAATCCTCCATATTTTTGAAATTCATCAAAACAATTCTGTTTGCTCTACCCTGTCTTGAAGCAATTCGACGACAAATCTTTTTACCTGTAAAATTATCTAAAATGAGTTCGTCGACATTTTGAGCGTGAGTAAATAAATCATTAAACTCATTGCCTTGACCATTCAAGTAAACTCTAGTGTTTAAACCTTTTTCTTTGTTTTTTTCAGTAAGATAATCTAATAAAGAAGAGGTGAAGAAACCAAAAAGTTTAGATTCTACTTCAGGCAATTCTTTGTTGCAATTAGAATAAATAAAAGTTTCTAAATCAAATTGATTAATAATAAATTCATGATCAAATCTTTTCTTTGCATATTTATAGAAAGATCTGTAAAGTGCAGAACAAGCATCATCGCCATTATCTTTGACATGATGATGAGTTTTAAATTTATCGATCGTATGCCAAGATAAATCAATAAGGTTTTCTAGTTTGGAATTGGATTTAGTTTTGATTCCTTTTGGTTTTATGCCTTTCAGTTTTTTAAGTGATAACTCTGTTACATTATTCATTTTGTAACTTCCTCCCATATTCTCCTCTTAATGGAATTGATTTAAGATAAGCTCTTATGTTTCTTACTGTTTCTATTTTTTCTTGTTCACTATTTGACTTTTTTATTAATTTAGAATATTCTAATAATTTAGGAAAACGTTCTTCAATATCCTTATCAGAATTCCAATCACAATACTTTTTGTAAAATTTAGGGTTAATATCTACAGAAGTATTGTAAGTAATTAATCTTTTAATAAGTCCTTCATGACCTGAACTAATCCAAGTTTGCTCTGGGAGAACTTCAATAGGATTATCAATAACAACTAATTCATTAATCCCTTTTCCATGAACAGCTGCATGTTTAACAGGCATTCCTCCGTTGCAATTTATAACTAAAACCATGTCTGCAGAACCCTTTGCAATAGCAGCACAATTAGCAGCACCATAACCTTCACAATTAATAACTGCTAAAGTTCCAGCACTTGAATTTATTCCAAAACCAGAACCTAATTGCTGTCCTTTGAAATTATCAATAATTAATTCGTCAACTGAATCGACAGTGTTTAATAAGTTATTAACCTCTTGCCCCTGACCATTAATGTATAACTTAGTAGGTTTGTTTAATTTTTTATTTTGATCTACAAGACGATTAACTAATTGACCTGAGAAAATACCTAAAGCAAATTGATTTATTCCATTAATATCTAAATCTAGTGTCGAATGAACAAAAGACTCAATAAGATTATTTGTTAAAACTAAATCTTCAGGAATTAATGATTGAAAATACTCTTTATGCTCCGAATACCTATTAAAAAAATTCTCAGCTCTAATCCAAAATATTCTGATTTTAAAATCATAATCAAAAACTTTAGGAAGAAGTGAAACTAAGTATTCGAGTTTAGAATCTTTTTTTATTTTGATTCCTTTGGGTTTAATACCCTTCAGTTTTTTAAGTGCTAAATTAGTTTGTTGCGTCATTTTTTAGTTTTTACTATTTTTGTAATATGAATAAACATCAACATAATCAACATTTGATCTACTTATGGATTTTAAAAAAGTTAAAACCTGAGTTTCATACTCTCCAGGCTTAACAACTGCCTTTGAAAAAAGAGGTTGCGTTCCTACTTTTCTACTGCAAAAGTTATGCATGAAAGCATGAGTATTATCATCACCTATAAAATTAATATTCTCTAAACCAGACCTATTTTCAACAACTAAAACATCAACATCTGTTGCGTAATGAAACGGGAATTTGAAATCTTTACCTTGCGAATTAAAATAAACAAAAGTTCTCTTGTTATAACAGTAAGTATTAACTCTTGTTAAACTACTAAGTAAACAACCAGTAAATAAACCCTGGACAAAACTCTGAGCATAATTTAATTCTTCATCAATAACTGAATGCATAAACTCCTCCAAATGGTTAAGAGAATACTCTATACCTGAATAATACGACGGTGCTTTTTGTTGAAGACAAGATATGTAATATTTTTTTTGAAAGGGATCATTAAAAAACAATCCACCTTTAAAGCAATAATCATCCATTGCTCGATTTCTTGCCTCAATTAGCTTTTCAAGTTTAGAGCTAGGTCTAGGTTTAACTCCTTTGGGTTTTATGCCTTTCAGTTTTTTTAATGCTAGGTTTTGTTGTTTCATTCTGTTAAAACACCCTCTAAAGATTTGTAAATATTATTGATTTGCTCTGCTTTAACTAGAAGATCTGGTATGTCTTTGTAACTCATTTGATTTACTATGTTTCTGATTTTATGAATACTGTATTTGTTAATTAATTCTTGATATTGTTCTGGAGATTTTTCTTTTTTACAACGAATTTTTTCTGAATCTTTAAAGTCAGGATATCCATCTCCTAAAAAACCACCTTTGAGAATTTGAGAAATATCCTCATCCCACTTATTAATTGCATCCTCTAAAACCATCAAACTGACATGAGTAGTGTAGTCATCAAATTTCGGTCCATGAAAATAACCGTTTTTAAAATTTTGAATGTATGCAAAACCAATTTTACCACTGTTTTCAGCAGATGCATTAAGCATATTACCTCTTTCAATATTTTTACCAATTAAGGTTTTAACTCTTCCAGCCATACTCGCAGAATTCCAAAATGCAGATTCTCCAACTAAGTTTTCACCATATGCAAAATTACATCTACCATTTTGAAAAGCAAGCCACTCCATAGGACTTTTTCCTTCAATATTAGCACCAATACAAGAACCTATTTTTCCAGTGCTTTGACCAACTTGACTGAGAGCATCATCACCTTTAATGTTATTTGCAAAAACAAGATTTATTGTTCCTTTAACTAAACCAACCATATGAAATAAGTTATTACCTTCAATATTTTCTGCAATTAAATTATTAGCATCACCTTCATAAGAACCAATTTTGCAACCAATAAAATTCCCTTTAAGATTTTTTAAAGTTAAGTTGTCTGCGTGTTTTGCAAATGCGAATAGAAAGTCAAATGTTTGATTATCCCCCTCGATAGTTAGATTTGTTTCTATTTTAGATTCTCTGTTTCTTGTTGTTAAAAGATCCAGCAAAGCGCCAGAATAAAGACCGGTGAGTAAAGGATCTTGATCATGATTCAATCTTGAAGTTATAAAAAGTTTGAGATCTTCTTCATCAAAAACAAAATTACTTAATTTTTCTTTTGTATGATCAAATATTGGAAGATAACCATTTGTATGTGTGTATCCAGGATTTCCTGTTCCAGGATTTGAAAAACTGTTGTTTACTTCATCACAAAGAGAAGATAATCTACCAAGTTTAGATTCAGTTTTAGTTTTAACTCCTTTAGGTTTAATACCCTTCAGTTTTTTAAGTGCTAGATCTTGTT
Source organism: Candidatus Woesearchaeota archaeon (assembly GCA_018668595.1). GTDB lineage: Archaea > Nanobdellota > Nanobdellia > Woesearchaeales > UBA11576 > JABJCP01. The sequence goes on along the minus strand of JABJCP010000035.1, from coordinate 120,414 downwards.
TCATTTTGTTTATTTATTTTAATTATGTTTTTTATTTTCTCTTATGTGCCCCTGGAGGTAATGAACGATCTCGTTTATCTTGTAATTTATCTAATTCAGGTTTTATTTGATTGTAGATGGATCTTATTTTTCTTGCATCTTTCATTAACTGGTCTGCAGGTTTTGTTTTTGCTTTGTCTGATGTAAAATTTAAAATCTCATTTAATTTGTATTGTGCTGTTAAGCTATTGAATCTATTTTGATCTTCTGCTCGACAAACAAGTTCTTCATGACTAAGATGACCTGAATGAATTGTGTTTGCATACTTTTTTTCTTCTAATGTACTGCATAAAACAGTATGAATAAAATAATAATCAATATGCGCAGTAGACATGAATGGTTGAGTATCTTTTAAATCATCTAAATACATTAAACCAACAGAACCATTAGCGCCAGATAATCCAAATGGAGCAAAACCATCCATATTTTTTCCAATTACTAAATCTGCTCTGCCATTTCCTCCAACATTAGTTATACACATACCCCAATTAGCAGGATTATTAAAAATATGATTAGCAATTACAACTCCTGCATGTCCTTGTCCTGAAGCAATTCCGCCCATGCCACTACCACTCACATCAATTGCCCAAATCAAATCAATATTCCCCTTTGAACCTGCAAGAGCTAAATTAGAAGGATCTTTTAAAGATCTATTAATCAGAATATTTGCGTTATCAATGTGAGAACAAATATGATCTCCCTTAAAGTTTTCAACTAATAACTCGTCGATAAGTTTACATCTCCAAAATAAATATTTGAATTCATTATTTGTTCCATCAAAACAAAAAGACGCTTTTTGATTTTCTTTTTGATACCGCTCTGTTAAAACATGAAGTAGACAACTTGAAAACGTACCAAGCAATTGACTTTGTATCATATTTAAATCTTGATTTGCAGCCGCATAAATAAATTCATCAACATGTCTTTTATCGAACTTAGGAAATTTTATTAAATCAGATCTAAGATAATTAAGACATTCATAATAAACTTCGTCTCTTGTTTGCTCAGAATTTTCTCCTCTGAAAGTTTCATCTTTGAATTGTTCTACAAATTGTTCGCTTGCCTGAATAATCTTTTCAGTAAGTGAAACAGTTTTTGTTTTAATTCCTTTGGGCTTGATGCCTTTCAGTTTTTTTAGTGATAGGTTTGTTTGTGTCATTTTATTTTTTTATTTTGTTTTTTAATTTGGAAATAGTTGGTCATGTTCTTGTCTTATTTTTTTTGCAGTTTCTAAAACAGTGTTGTAATTAATTTTATTATTAGGTGAAAGAGTTCTGATCTGATTCATTAAAGGATTGTATACTTTATTTTCATCAGCATTGATAATTTCTTCAAAATACTCTGGCATCGACGATTTATTTACATTTGAATGAATTATTCTTCCTAAAGAATATGAATCATAATCCCACGTATTTTTGTCCAGGTTGATAATTCTTGCACCACCAAAACCAAAATCTCCTTTAAGAAAGTCTAATAGAATGGTTGAATTGATATCTCCCTTATTTTGTGCAAGACCTAATACTGCATTCTCAGATCTTGTGTCTTTATCGAAATTAGGATGATGTCCATATAAGTCTCCCATGAAAACTGCCAAGTCAAGTTTTCCACTGCTTAAAATTTCTTGAAACGATACACTACAAAGATTAACATTAGCTATTAATGTATTAATTTCGCTCAAAGCACCAAAACAATAGCCTTGACCATAACCATTATTATTTAAAAAAATACCAATATCTAATTCTCCATTATTACAGCCTGCTTGTGCAATAAAATCTCCTTTAATATTTTTCAAAAAAAGAGTATTAGCTTTGCCTCTCGAGAGAACGTTATCACAGATACCATTACCACAAAAGTTTTCAATAATTAATTCATCAAAGTTTTTAACGAAGTTGAATAAGAAATCAAACTTATTTCCCCCTCCATTAATGTAGAATCTAGTTCTTTTACCTTCTTTTTTGTTTTGGTTAGTTAAATGAGTAAGTAAAAGACCTGCATAAAAACCATTAAACTTTGAATTAAATTCATCAGTTTCGTTAACTGATTCTGAAAGAATGAATGATTCTAAATCCAATTTAGATAACGGGATGTTGTTAAAATAATTTTTTTCTAAAGAATGTAATGTCTCGTTAATTAATTCAGACATATCATCCAAATGAAAATACTTTTCAGAATATTCAACACCAATACACGACTTAAGAACATCTTTAACTTCAATTAATTTACTAAGATTAGTTTCGGATTTAGTTTTGACTCCTTTAGGCTTTATGCCTTGCAGTTTTTTTATTGATAGATTTGTTTGGTTCATTTTATATTTTATTATTTTTTATTGCCATATAATTCTTTTATTTGATCTATTTTTGAATATAATAATTTTGGATTCTTAGCATCCAGTGTTTTAGCTAGTTCAATTACCAAGCCATATTTATCTAATGCAGACTCATTCCACAAAATATTTTTGGCTTTTAATGGATTAATCGTTATTGGTCTCTTTAGCTCGTCATAAATTACAACTTCATCTATCTGAGGTAAACCCACTAAACTAGTAGTTCCATAATTAAACCCATTATTAACTAAAAATAAATTATCTATCTGTTTGTTAAAACACCTAAAACCCAAACAATGAAGTGTACTATTTAAAATCCAAATTGAATGTACATCAAGTTTTATAAAGTCAGTATCATGTCTAATATCTCTTTTTGATTGCAACCACTCTTGAACTTTTGTAGGATAACTATCAACAACCCACAATTCGTTAAAAAAACAAGATTTGTAAGTTAAATAATGAAAACTATTATTATGCTTAGAGGAAATTATACATCTATCAATAGGACTGGATTTATTACCTGCAAAAGAAAGCCAAATATCAGTATTAAATAGACCTAATGAATTAATCTTACCATCTAAAGAACCAATCCCCTGACAAATCGCATGACCATTAGCATTTCTTATTGTTAACTCATCTACAAAACGAGCATAACAAAATAAAAAAGGAAATGAATATCCCTCAAAATCAATACTAACTTTTGTTTGTTTCCCTTTCGAGTTATTTCTAGTTGTTAAAAGATCTAATAACGTGCCTGAAAAAAGACCTCTTAAAGCAAATCTTGTTTTTGATCTTCAAATCCAGGAGTTCCAAAACCCAACTCTTCAATATTAACATCAGAAACTGAACGAACAAACAAAGACAAATCTTTTTCATCAAATTCAAAATTGTTCAGCTTTGATTCGACTTTAGGATACAACTCTAAATAGTTTTTAATCAAAGTTTTCTCACTAAACCATTCGATTGGTTTAATCAACTCAGAATCATCTAAAAAAGACTCGAGCAAATTAATTAAATAACCTACTTTAAGACTCCTCTCTTGAGATCTACTTCCATGAGGTTTAATGCCTTGCAGTTTTTTTAATGCTAAATTAGTTTGTTGCGTCATTTTATTCCACCACGTCCGGAACCATTCTCAAATAATATTCTTTGTAATCTGATTCAATCGCATTAAAATAATCTAAAATTGATTTGTGTTCTTTTTTATTTGAATTAAATGACATGTTACTCTTCCCAGAATCACCAACTACCAAACACATCATGTACCAATCTTTCCTAAGTTGCGCATCAGGCATGGCAGGATTACACACATAATATCCAATAACATCCTCGACAACAAGAACATCTAATTTTGATAAATTATTAAATAAATAATTAAATGTTTGATTGCCTCCATTGAAATGAAAAAAACTCTTTTCTCCTTTAGCTCTAGTTCTTTCTGTTAACAAATCCAATAAACAACTTGTAAAATTACCCAACAATATTTCTTGATTACCTTTGTAGTCATTGTTTAAATTATTATTAAGGAAAATAGTGAGATCATTTGCGTCATACTCAAAATCCGCTAAACGACATTTGGCTCGCCAATACATTTCATTATAAGCACCAATAGACCTAGGCCATTTACTGCCATAAAGTTCTTCGAGGAGAAATTCATCTCTAAATTTAGTAAGACTATTATCTACCTGGTTATGTTTAACTCCTTTGGGTTTAATGCCTTTTAGTTTCTTTAATGCTAAGTTTGTTTGTGTCATTTTATTTATTTTGATTAATTGGTTTATTATTCCTCCTGTTCTTTGACCATTTCGCCTAAATTATTATGAACTTCTGTGTTTAAATCTCTAATTTTGTAGAGTATTGAAATTACTTCTTCGTAAGACTTGTTTTTAGTTTGTTCGACGAGATTAATTGTTTCATAGAACTTAAGCAGGGTTGTAATATTTTTGTATTGTTGTTCTTGCTTAGTATCATAACCATCAATACGACCTAACTCATCTGCAGTTTTGTCTTTTTGGAATACTTTTTTTCTACAAATAACAACTTCTTTTTTCTTAGGGACAAAAACTTCTTGTTTTCTATCTAATTCAAAAACATATCTTTTACCTTCTTCATTGTCAATGCAAGAAAAACCAATACCTCCACCATACTCGTCAATAAGATCATTAATTTTTTCAGATAAGCAATCCTTAATAAATACATGATCAGCAACACCATTAAGCATTAAAAAAGAACTAAATGCATTCAGGTCAAAAACATTATTTGCTACAACTAATTTTACATGACCCCCCATCATGCCAACTGCTTCAAAAGACCCAAAACTAGAATGCTCTGATCCAATCAAAGCATCAACTTCGCCATTTTTGGAACCACAACCAATTAACAAAGCAGTACCTGAAAGATTTTGACCGAAAACAATTCCTGCTTTTCCTTTTTCTGCACCTGCATAAGATAAAGTAGATGTGCCTTTAATATTTCTAGCTATAACTAACTTAGCATTTCCGCTATGAGCACCAATGTGTGAACAAATACAATCTCCATTAATATTTTCAACAATTAACTCGTCGACATTGATTGCCTGGTAAAATAGATAAGGGAAAAACTTTTTTTCTCCAGTTTTATTTAATCCGTTTATGTACACTCTGCAAGGTTCATTTTTTTCTCTATATTTTTTTGTTAAAATATCGAGAATGCAACCTGTATAAAGTCCCCTTAGTTTAAGATTTTCCGGAGGCTCTTCATGTTCTAAAGCATCAATGAAACTACATAAATCATTAATTTTTAAATTGGATTTTATTAAACCAGGTTCGATAATATTTTGAATCGTTTTGTATAAATTATTCCAATGACCTGTATGATATTCTGGATTAAGATCATAATTGGACATAACATAATTATACATGTTGAACATAATTTCTAGTCCTGAACCTGGCTTGATCTTGACACCTTTAGGTTTAATGCCCTTCAGTTTTTTGATTGATAGATTATTTTTCATTGTCTTATTTTTTCTATTTCCGATTTTATTGAATTATAAACTTTGTAAATTTCTTTTAAATTATTGAATGTTGACTCGTTAACAGTTTCTATTTTGTCAACTAACTGATTTAGTTTATCCAATTTGTATTTTTTATAATTTTGATTAAATATGTTAGGTTCTAATTTACCTCTAACAACAGTTCGCTCATTAGTACTGTGCATATTGATTCTTCCAACAATATCATTACAAAGAACTAATCCTATTTTTCCGACAGCTCCGTCTAAAATTTCAGCATTTTCAGATCTTCCCAGGGAACAATCTCCTTGAATATTTTCTGCCAAAATAAGATTTATTTTACCATTTGTAAACGCTTGACAACGAAGAGCATTATACCCCTCGATATTCCTAGCAATAACTAATTTAAGATTTGTTTCATCTGAAATATTTTCTAAAAGATTATCACCAAAAATATTATCTGCAATCATTAAATCAAGATCCTTAGAAACATTAGCTGCATGATGAAAAATAAAATTACCTTCGCAATTCTTAACCAAATACATTTTTGATTTTGAAAAGTGAAATAATCTATCGCCAAATATATTAAACCCTGCTAAAAATGTAGAATCTGCTCCATGTCCAACATTATCACAAATACAATCTCCTTGAAAGTTATTAATTATTAAACCATTATAACCATAAGAACCTGCAAATAAATGATCAAAAGTTATTTCATCCCCCTCAAAATAAAAATTAGTCGACTTGTTATTTGCTTTGTTATACTGACTGAGATAAGTCAATAATAAACCAGAATAAACACCTACAAGACGTTTAGAACTTTTATCACCATCAAAATCAGATTTTGCAACAATAAAAAGTTCTAAAAGCTTTTTATCTAATCCTACCTCTTCTAAAAAGAGTTTTCTTTCTAAAGATAGCTTATTACACTCACACTCAGGATTAGATTCATAAATAACCGCTCCATGATTTTCTTTAATATAATTATCGCAATCATCAAAGATTCTCTGAATAGGTTCCTCGAGTTTATGTTTAACTCCGTTGGGCTTTATTCCCTTCAGTTTTTTAAGTGATAGATTATTTTGTTGTGTCATTTTGTTAGCATATTTTTTTTCCAGTTGTTGAATCATAAACATCTAAAATAGTTTTTACTTTATCTTTATCATACTCTTCTTTTATTTGTTTAGTAAGCATTAAAATTCTACTAAATTGATAAAATGCATTAAATCTTCTAAACATATCCTGCTGTTCGTTTTCAAAATAAGTAGTTTGATTTTTTCCATTATTAGTTTGAATAACTCCGTCTTTTTTAGTAATATTAACATAGTTAACTTTGTAATTTTCAATATCTTTTAAATACACAAAACCCGGATCTGATTTTTTCGAAAAAAAATAAGTTGGAAGAAATGCATCCTCTCCTTTTAACCTAACTAATTTCTCTCCAATAATCCAAGAATCAGACGACGGATTAACTCCAAATTTAAAAATATTTTGACCTAACATATCATATCCCACAACAAGATTAATTTTTCCAAGTTCAGATAACGCGAAATCTCCAGTAGTACCTGCACAGATTAAAAGATTACCTGCACTAGAATTTTCTGGTTTGACAGTCTTAGCAGAAGGTAAATTACGACGTTTTGGTAAAATTTGTTTTGAAGCAATACCTCGACAAAGACAATGTCCTGAAAGATTAGTAAGTACTAATGTATCAAATGATTTTGCTTGATAAAATAAATAATCAAAAACCTGATTTTTTCCGTCAATATGCATAAATGTTCTTTTATTTTGTTTTTTATTCCTCTTGGTTAAAATATGCAGTAGTGCTCCTGTGTAAATACCTACAAGAGTTTTTTCTTCTTGCATTCTGCTTTCTATCATCACTGCAGGAATATGCTTTTTTAAATCAGATTCATTAAAATCAATATCTTTAATTTTTTCTTCAATAGACTTGTAAATTGACTCGGCGTGAGGATCACGAATCTGAAATCCACGCACAGCATTAGATCTACAAATTTGTAGTAAGTTAGGATCTCCTGAAATCTTAAAAGATAACTCTAATAACTCCTGTGCAGTTGATTTAATTGCAGTTTTAACTCCTTTAGGTTTAATACCTTTGAGTTTTTTGAGTGATAGGTCTTGTTTCATTTTATTTTTTAATTATGTATTTTTCATTCCAAGCAATTTTTGCTTCTAGTTCTTTATCAGATAATAAAGGAAATGCAAATCTCATTTTATTTTTGTTTAATAGCTTGTTAATCTTGTAAATATCTTTAATAATGTGCGGATAAGACTGATTCTGTAATGTTTTTGATAACTCAATTATTTTAAGAACATCTTTATTTATGTCTTTAATTCTCACTCTTGACTTATTTTTTATTTTTCCAGCAAGGTTGGGAGTTTTAGAATAACATAAATCAAATTTATCAAAAAAAGCTTTATTATCGGGGTGAGTAAGCAGAATTCTTCCCATTTCATTTATTCGGGACTTATACAATAAACAATATTTAACTTTATTATTTACAAAGGCAGACTCTGCAGTGATGTTAGATAAATAAATAGATTTAAGTTTTGTAAGATCAGAACCACTCAATATAAATTCACCAATACAATCAACTAAAAATGTTGCAATATTATTTCCATTGTGTGCATGATGATTAAATTGACTTCCGTTATTGTTTACTCCAATAGTAAAATTAACACTGCCACAATCACCAATACTAGAACCCATAGAATTATAATCATTATTAATATAAAAAACAGAATTAACATGACCTCCATAACTACCTGGCTCTGAACCAAGACTAGCATGTTTTGTTTTTGTATCTGAATTATTTAAGAAAACTAACAAATTTCCTTTTCCACCATGAATTGCTGCACGAGAACAAACTCTTGTTCCTTTGAAATTCTCAATTATTAACTCATCAAAATTTCTGACATGTCTAAATAAATAATCAAACTGAGTTCCCTGTCCATTAAAATGAAATCTAGTTGGTTTGTTTTCTTGTTTATTTCGTTCGAATAAAATTTCCAGTAAAACTCCCGAATATAATCCAGTTAAAATTTGTTGACCAGGCGTAATTGGTCTATGAGGTAGAGCAACAATGGCTTTATCTAAATGATCTTTAGTAAATTCAAAATTTGTTAAGTAATCATTTTTTAAATCATTATAAATTTGAGTATAAACATCTCCAGGATCTTGGTAAAAACCAAGGTCTCTTTCTAAATACTCACTACCCATAAGCATAGAATTGTAATCTAGCAAATACTCTAAAGGACTATCTGCTTTGGACTTGATTCCTTTGGGCTTTATGCCATTCAGTTTTTTGAGTGCTAAATTATTTTTCATTTTTTATATAATTCTCCATGACTTCTGTTTTGATTTCATTAATTTTCTTTGAATAATACTCAATTTCTTTTGCAGACTTTCCGTTCATCTTTAAAGTTAAGTTAATGATTTCATCAAAACGAAATTCTTTGAGTAAGTTATTATAAAGTTTTAATGCTTTTTTATCGTCGGCAAAATATTTTGTCCAAGCATCAAAATTATCTGGACACCAAACATTATTTTCCAAAGTAATTTTACGTTTGTTGAAAAAACCATTCGATGTTCCAGAACCTTCAGAAATCTCTTTGTAAAATATATCCTGCAAAGTTGGTTCAGGCACATTATTATATTTCCATTTCCCATTAACACGATTGTATTTCATAGGATATCTTACTTCAAGTCGGGATATTTCATAATTAATAGAATCATCATTTTCAGATTTTTCAACTAGAGGAAATTGTAAAATACAAAACGTATTATGAGTTCCTCTAAACCGCGTAGCAGATAAAGAATCTGTAGTTTGATTTTCAAAACCTAAATAAATAACAGAACATAAGTTACTAGTACCTCCATCAATAACCCTGTGAGCCTCTTTGAAACAATTATTTGCCAAAACTATTAATGAAATTGGCGCATTCCAAGCTAAACTTGCTCCAAAAACATCCCCCCTACAATCTTTGACTAGCAAAAAATCACTTTCAGATTTTGAATGTCCAAAATGATTACAAATATAGTTACTCTTAATATTTTCAATAATTAGAGTATGAGCAGACCTTACATAATTAAACAAATAATCAAACTGATTTTTTCCGCCATTGATTTCTACCCTTAAATTTTTTCCTAATTCTTTTGATCTTTTATCGAGCAATGAAAGTAAAGCTGCAGAAAACAAACCAATAGTCTTTGCATCGGCAATGCTTTTGATAGTAGTTTCAGCAATATTTTGTCTGCCGCAAACATACTCTTCAAGATGTCTTGGTTCAAACTCAAAATTGCTTGCATGATTTTTTTCAAATGCATCAAAAACATCAGGAACTAAGATCATATCCGCAAGAGTATGATTGTCCCCTGCAGAGTCATACTCTGGACGAACATCATCAAAGAACTTTTTCTCAAGTTCAAATATTCTTTCTAAAGTAGAGTTAGGTTTAGGTTTAACACCTTTTGGACGAATTCCATTCAGTTTTTTGAGTGATAGGTCTTGTTTCATTTTTTTAATTTTCTCCTAACATGATTGTAAAGTGGTTGTGTTAATTCTAATACTTGATCTCGATCATTCAAATCAAAACCGAGACTCAATAAGGTATTAAGTAAATATTTATCAGCATAATACTCAAACATAGGTTCAGCACGCTTAAGATTAATGTGTTTATTGTGTTTACGATTAGTTCTTCTCAACCGACCATCTGACTTACCAAATTTTCCTCTACCTTCAATATCGACGCCAATAATTTTTTTAACATTGCACAAATTATCAAAACAACGATAAGAATCAACAGTCCTAGCAGCCAAAACCCCTAAGTAGCCTCCTGCCCAAGCAAAATGATTTCCGACATGAGAACCATAAATATCATCAAGAACAACTGCAGTACCCAAACCTCCTCTAGTAAAATTCGAATTTAATAAATTTGTGCCATAAATTACTTTACCAATAACTGCACCAACAACAGAATCACAATTACCAACACAATGAAATATCGAATTTCCAGAAAGATACATCCCTCCAAGAAGAGTTGCACTACCACCTAATGCAAACTGACTACAAATATCATTACCTGAAAGATCATTAACAATAACAACATCAGCATGTTTTGTTTCAAGAAACAAATTATCAAATTTAATATTAGTTCCATCAATATATATAAAATTTCTTTTATTTTGTTCTTTATTTCTTTCAGTTAAAATACTTAATAATGCGCCTGAATAAGCACCATTAAATCTAGATTGAAGATCTGAGTTAGGAATATAACTCGATCCAATAACTTGAATAAATGATTCTAAATCAAATTCCGAAAATTCACAATCTCTTAACTGATAATTTGCAAACCCTATTGTGTTAAAGTACGTTCTCAATGCTCCAATACTCGAAATCCAAGCAGCAGTTTTGAACTCATCCATAAAAGTTTTATGAACCTCTAAAAGCTTTTCCAAACTAGACTTGGATTTAACTTTAACTCCTTTGGACTTTATGCCTTTGAGTTTCTTTAATGCTAAGTTTGTATTTGTTTGGGTTTGTGTCATTTTATTTGCAATTCATTTTGAGTTTATTTCATCGTAAAGTTGCTCTATTTTTACTATAGTTGATTTAATTTCTTCAAAGGTTTTTCCCTCTAGAGAATATGATAAATCAATAATTGGTTTGAATTGAGTGGTTGCTAAATTACCTACCTGAATAGTTTTTACAGATAGTTTATCTAACTCAACATAATTTGATTCTTTTGAATGGATTACTACATTTTCAAATTTAATAGGCAAAGTAGACAGTGAAGCTGATCTCACTTTTTTAATAACTGATGAATCAGAAAGTGTCGCGAATAATAATTCAGCATCCATCCTCTGAAATTGTAAATCAAATGAACTCGCATAGTTATTAAGCAACCAAATTCGTTCTACCTGACCCCCAATTAAAAGACCCTCTGAAGAAGAAAAATCATTATTTATTAACCACATATTTTTTACATGATGATTTGAAATGACTTGCCCTCCATGAGAATTAATTAAATATACTGAATCTAACTTACCATTCTCGCCACAACTGCTTGCAGAACTTGATTTTCCAACATTATACAAATAAAGTTTATCTCCTTCCCCTTTGCTATGAATAAAATTCTTGCAAATTGCATTTCCTTTAAAATTTCTAAGAGTTACTTCATCAGCATATTTTGTAAAACAGAATAAACCATCAAACTGAGAATTTGATCCGTCAATATCGATAATTGTTTTTTTATTTTTTTGTTTATTTCGCTCAGTCAGTATTGTTAAGAGAGCTCCAGAACAAACACCTAACCCTTGTCTATACATTAAGTTTTCGGGAGAATCTACATTAACCAAAACCCAATTTTCAAGATCTGTTTTAGAAAAATCAACCTCTTTTAATGATTCTTTTAGATCATTATAAATTTTATTAGCAAACTTTAAGTTAGCATAACCTATTATGTCGAGATAAATTCCTTCTGGTTTTTTTACAAGTAATTGCTCTGTAACAGAAAGCATTTTTTCTAAACTAGAATCTAATTTAACTTTAACTCCTTTAGGCTTGATGCCCTTCAGTTTTTTTAATGCCAATTTAGTTTGTATGTTAGTTTGATTCATTTTTTATTTACCAAAATTAAGTTTGTTAAATTCTTCATTTAACTTTTTGATTAACTTTTTTGTTTGTGTTGGTTTTGTATAATCAATTTTTGAAATTAAATCTTTAAAAATATCTACTTTGAATTTTTCCTTAAGTTCAGCTTGTTTTTTTATACCCTCTTCCTGCTCGTAAATATTAAAAAATACAGGATCATTTTCTTGAGTATAATCATTAGGCAGCGAATGATTAGGCAGTACAATATGATTAATTTTTGTTTTTTGAAGAAGATGATCAATCTCGCAATCATCAACCACCACAGTATCAAATCTTGACTCTGTAAGTAAAAAATCAGATTTTATATTTTCTAAATATGCAAACTTAGAAGCGCCAGGACATCTAACAAATTCAGAAGTTCCATAAAACAATGATCCAAAAGAACCTCCGCCAACATATAAGTAATTCAAAGCACCAACATCTTCCATAATACCCTGACCAAACATATCTGCATTACAATTCTCAACCCAAATTAAATCAATAGACTTGGTCGAAGATAAATCTAATAAACCAGAACTACAATTAGCATTACGAAAAATTAAATTTTTAATCACTCCCTCAACACCTGCATAACTTAGCAAAAATCGTTCATTATGATTATCCACAACTAAAGTATCAATATTATTACAACCATAAAACAAAATAGGAACATCAACATCAGAAACATGCATAACACAATGCTCATTATTACGCCTCATCTTTTGAGTTAAAAAATCAAGCAAACAACCAGATACAACACCAAATAATTCATTTTCTCCAGGAACTGGATCTATACAAGTAAAATAATTCAAAAAATTATGAATATGACTTTGAGAATATTCAATATTCTTTGCTCTTAATTGCATATAAATATCATCATACCCTGGACGAGGATCTTGAGGTGATTGTAATGGATTAATGACTCTTCTAACAGCCCCTGCCCAACCACTCGCAGCATTAGGAGCAAAATAATTAAGATGAGTATCCTTTAGTTCATTGTAAAATGCAACAATTTCTTTAAAAGATGAATCTAAGTTAACCTTTTTTCCTTTAGGTTTAATTCCTTTTAATTTTTTGAGTGATAAATCGGTTTTCATTTTTTGCACTTATTTAATTTAGGTCTTGTTATTGAATTATATGTTTCAAATATTTTATCTGCTAATTGTAACTTTGTTTCATCGTTAGCAGAATTTAACTTGTTTAAATTGTTTAAAATAGATGTTATCCCATATCTTTGTGAAATATTTTTGTAAAACTTTTTAGTATCATCTTGACTAATAACTCTACCTAACTTTTTAGCCACGAGGGCTTGTTTACTAAAATGATCTTTGGATTCTAAATTTATTTTAATGCCATAAGAATTATTTCCATTTAATAAATACAAAGCAGTAGAATGACCGCTCTGAATACTAAATGAATTAAAACTATTGTTTAAATAACTCTCAGGAGTTTCTAATGACTGCCCATTATTTAATTTAATCATGCAATTAGTTAGTGCGCCATCTCCTAAGTAATTTCCATCACAATTAACAATTGAAATTAAACAATTATTTTCTTTATCGTGTTTTGCATGAGAGCAAATTTCATTTCCTTGAACACTATCAATAATCAATGCATCAAAATTTGTTGCAAAGAAAAACAAATGATGAAAATTAATATTTTGACCATTTAAATAAAACTGCTTAGGCTTATTATTTTGTTCATAAAGATTCATTAATTCATCTAACAGAACTCCTGAAAATAAACCAACAAGCTTAGCTTCTTTAGAACCATAATCTTGCTGACTTCTAGAACCTACAAATAAATTAAGATCGTCCTGAGAAAAAGTATCCATTAAAGGTTTAACTAATTCATGACATTCTTCTTTTACTTTATTTAAAGAACTGTTTGGATCCATAGCATTAAAATATAATTCTTTGCGTTTGTGTTCATTAACAAAATTATCACATACAATGACTAAATCTTCTACTGAAGTTTTAATTCTAGATTTAACTCCTTTGGATTTTATTCCTTTTAATTTTTTTAGTGATAAGCCAGTTGCTGTTGATTGTGTTTGCATTTTAAAATCCTCCAAAATCTAATGTTTTGTATTCTCGTCTTAATTTTTTAATTAATTCTTCTGTTTGAGTTGGTTTTTTGTAATCAATTTTTGAAATTAAATCTTTGAAAGTTTCTACTTTGAATTGTTCTCGCAGTTTATCTTTCATTATCACTCCTTGATCTTGTTCATGTATATTAAAACAAATTATGTGATCTTCAGGAGTGTAATTGTCAGGTGCAAATTTATTTGGAAGAATCAAATTCTTAATTCTAGAAGTTCTAAGTAGATAATAAGTATTGCAATTATCTACAACAACAGTATTAAATCTTGAACACTCACCTAAAAATTCTCCTTGAAGATTTTCAAAATAAGCAAATCTAGAAATGTCTTTGCATCCAACATATTCAGAGGTCCCATAAAACGCTGATGCCATAGAACTATCTCCTGCATACAAATAATTTACAGCACCTTCACAGTCCATAATACTCAGTCCAAAAATATCTCCGCTACAATTCTGCACCCATATTAAATCAATATCTTCTTTTGAACCAATATCAGATAAACAATGATTACCCTCAACATTACGTAAAATAAGATTTTTAATTATTCCTTCTTTACCTGCGTAATACAAAAGATAATCTACATCATGATTATCAACAATTAAAGTATCAATATTATTACAACCATAAAACAAAAAAGGAATTGGCCAGTTATCAACGTGCATAATGCAATGTTTATTATTAGATCTTGACTTTTGAGTGAATGAATCTAGTAAACAACCAGATATTGTTGCTAAAATTTGAATTTCTCCTTGTTTTGTCTTTTCAAAAAATGAATAATTTGCAAGCGTAATAACATTATCAACAATAAATTTTTGAGATAAATCAAAATCTTCTTTGTGTATTTTTTCAAATATTTTATCATAAATAGGCCGAGGATCGCCAGGTAATGATCTAAGTTCTCCTGTGTGAAATGACTCAGTAAAAAAAGAAATAGCTTCAGGTTTAATAGAATTATAAATATTAATTAATACTTCCAAAGGACTATCTTTTTTAGGTTTGACTCCTTTAGGTTTTAATCCTTTCAGTTTTTTAAGTGATAGATTAATTTTGTTAGTCATTTTTTTTCCTCGCATAATATGTTTTGAAAATATCAACTAGATCTTTCATTTTTTCATCTTCTGAATCATACTTATTATCAAAATTTCTTAAAATATCAAAAACCTTGCCTGCTTTCATCAAATACCAACTTCTTCTTTGAAGTTGAGACGGATTAAATTTAACAAATAAATCATTAGAATTAATTCGTTTTAATTCTTGATCAGATAATTCTAACTTATCTAAATCTTCATAAACTAGTTTTGAATTGGCCTTGTTTTGTCCGGGAATAAAAACTAAAGCTTTGTTTGAGGTATAACCAAATAACCAGCTATGATCTACTTCGAAAGAATCAGAATCAAATCCCCCTATGTTATAAACAAAAAGTGCTTTGCATTTTGTTTTAGAAAAATTTAATGCGCTAAAAAGATTTGTTCCCTGAATATTAATTCCTGCAACAACGCCAATTCTACCTTCATAACCTAAATGAGTGCAAACTTGTGTCCCTTTAATATTTTCAACAACTAAAAAATCGATGTTTTTGGTTTGACGAAACAAATTATTAAATTCTAGTCCTTGTCCATCAAAGTAAAATGAAGATATTTTCTTCTCTGCATGTTTTCTTTTTGTTAATTCAGTTAATAACATGCCTGAATAAATTCCAAATGCCACAGATTCTTCATAAGAAAACTCCCCATATGATGAAAAAATAGCTTGAGTAATCAAATCTTGATTTAGTTTACAATCTTTTACTTTTTCTTTGAATTCTTCTCTAAACTTATTTAAATATTTTAAACCAAGACGATCTCTAAAAACCGAATCTTTTTTGGAGTCTATAAAGTATTTGCCAATATCAATTAACTTTTCTAGATCAGTATTCTCAAGTCTAGGTTTGACTCCCTTAGGTTTTAATCCTTTCAGTTTTTTGAGCGACAGTTCTTGTTTCATTTTCGAGGTTTTAATAAATCTACTAATTGATTAAACATTGATTTTATTTTATCATAATCTCTTTTTTTTGTTTTGATAGTTTCATAAACTCTTCTACTACTTGGTTTTTTCATTTCAATTTTTGTTTGTTCATAGATTTTTTTGATTAGATTTGCTCCTTTGATTAATTCATCAGGAGATTTTCCATACATTAATTCTGCAATTTCAGCGATTTTATCTAAAGAATATTTTTTAACAAAATGCTCATGATTTCTTGAAGAATCTTGAATTAAAGTTGAAACATTCATACTCTCCAAATTAGTAATTCTTTCTTTAACAGGATCTTCGACAATGTTTGAAACCAATAGTTCTTTAACATTACCTGTATAACCACATTTTTGTAAGATTTGATTACCCGCAATATTATCAGCATAAATTAAATCAATTGATCCTCCTGAATACCCTGAACTTTCAAGAACAAACTCTCCGTCGATATTTTTTGCTAAAACCAAACCTGCAGAACCTTTATAAGATGCTACGCTAGACAAAGCACTGCTACCCGAAATATTCACTCCAATAATAATTTCTACATGCGAATCGGGTTTTTGAGATATCTTATCCAATGCATTCCCTCCTTCAATATTTGTTCCTAAAATTAGATTGATATGACCCTCCCCTGCAGAGTTTTGACAACAATTACTACCTTCAATGTTTTCTACATAAATAAAATTTGCAAATCCCTTTTTAGCAGCTTGTAAACAAGTACAGTTCCCTTTAATATTTCTTACAATTAAAGAATTAATTGTCCCCTTTGAACCAATTTCCCTACAAATATTCCCTCCTTCAAAGTTTTCCACAACTAATTCATCAACATGTTTTGCATACATAAATAAATTATCAAACTTTTGATTATTTCCGTCTATATGGATTTTTGTAGGCAATCCTTTTTCTTGATTAGACTTTGTTAACTTACTTAGCAAAGCTCCAGAATACATACCAAAAATAGTTTTTGGTTTATAAGATTCAAGCAAGTCAGAAACTGAAAGATTATAAATAAGGTTTTTCAGATCAGACTCTGAAAAAAGATTCATTGAATCAACATACTCATAAACTTTATCAGAAGTTTGATATACGTTATCAAAAGCTAAACCTCTTTCGTTTAACATATTTCCAAATAATTCAACACACTCCAAACCAGAACTTATCAAATACTCTAGATTAGATTCATAACTAGGTTTAGTCTTAACTCCTTTAGGCTTAATACCTTTCAGTTTTTTAAGTGCTAAATTATTTTGTTGTGTCATTTTCGTATAATTGTTTTAATTGATTAATTTTAATTATAGTATTATCATAATTCTGATTTTGCATAGTCTCAACTACATCAATCAGATATTTGAATTGGTTAAGTGCATCATTTCCTGTGATTAAATTCTCTACCTCAAAATCTCTAATTTTAACTTCAGGATTGTTTACATCATACACAATCAGGTTTTTTACTTTCTGACATTTACCCCTATCTAGCCCCTCTAAACACTGACAGGCTCTACCTGGAAGAGTATTAATAATAATTAAATTATCCAACTCGCATCCAAAAATTGGTTCCAAACTTTCCACAGGACTATTTAACAACCACAAATCATTCAAACGATTAAATCCTATATAATGACTTTTGGCATTGAAAATATTACCCACATACCAAGCCTCAACAGCATAAGAAGAATTAAATGTAGGAAACTTAGTACCTCCTTGTTGAGTATTATTAATAGAACAAACCATTCCAATAGGTGCTAGAAGAGTACCACTCATAACTCCCGGAGTAAAACTAGAATATCTATTATACTTATTACCCGTATCAAGTTCGTTCGGATTAACATTTACAAGAGATATAATGCTAGGACATACCTGCGTTTTCTTTCTTTCAACATACTTACAAATATCCCTTCCAGAAAAATTCTCCAACACCAACTCATCAACCTGACCCCCCCAATAAAATAAATAATCAAAAGTTGAATTTCTACCATCAATTCTTAATTTTGTTTTTTTTCCTTTTGCGTGATTTCTTTTTGACAAAACTCTAAGTAAAGCAGATGTATAAAATCCCACAACTTTTTTTGTTATATGATCAGAACACTCATCTGATTTTAATTTTACAAATGATTCTAAATCAGACTCAGTGAAACTAAAATCTTTAAGCAAATTAGAATCTAAGCGCATATACATAGGTACAAAACAATCCCTAAATTCTTCACCCTTCCAATCAGAATAATAACTATCAACATATTCATCAGTAATTAACTTACAAATATTAAATAAATTTTCTACTTCAGAAGCAGGTTTAACTTTAACTCCTTTAGGCTTAATGCCTTTCAATTTTTTAAGTGCTAAATTAGTATTCATAGGTTCGTTTCACCTCATAATTTTGACTCATAAGAGCAATAGATCTAAGATTAGATTGAAGTTGATCAGGATTTTTTGATAAATTTCTTAACAGATCAAACATCTTACCTGCTCTTGCTTCATACCACACTTTTACTTGTGTGTCTTTAGGATTAAAAAGTTTGAACAATTCATCTGATGATAATTGGTCTAATTCTTCTTTTGATTTATTCAAGTTATCAAGATCATCATAAAAAAGTCTATGAGGATAATCTTTTCTCCGCGGAACAAAAACAAAATTGCTTTTTGAATGAAAATAACCATGAAATTCGCTCGGACCCAAAACAAGATTATTTGCAGAAAAATCACCTTTAACATTATACGCGAAAAATGCTTTACATCCTGCTTGATGAAAATTAAGAGAATTAAAAATATGTTCTCCTTCTAAATTTACTCCTGCAACAAGACCTAATTTTCCACCAGTATAACCCAACTCATAACAAACATCATCTCCTTTAACATCATCAACTATTAATACATCAACACGTTTTGCACGATAAAAAAGATTAGGAAAATTATTTCCTTGACCATTAAAGTAAAAAAGAGATAACTTATTTTCTTTGTTTTTTCTTTTTGTTAATTCTGTTAATAAAAAACCTGAGTAAATACCATTAACAAAAGCATCTCGTCCAGAAACATTCTGATAAGAAGCATTAATAACTCCTGTAAGTAAATCATTACTAAGTTCTAACTCTTTAATTAAAATATCAAATTCTTTATTGAACTTTCTTAAGTACTTTTTATCAACATCTAGATATCTTGAATGAAAATGACCACTCCTTTGATCAATAAAATAATTACCTAAACTGAGCAACTTTTCTAGATCAGTATTCTCAAGTCTAGGTTTAACTCCTTTTGGCTTAATGCCTTTTAGTTTTTTAAGTGCTAAACTTTCTTTCATCTTTCGCACCTTTGTTTATTAATGTTATAAATTTTATTTGCTAAATCGACAATTTTATCAGGAGAACTTTTACTGATTGCTTTTGTTAACTGAGCTATTGTAAATAATTCTCCACTAGCAAGAATTTTTTTATTACTGTGCTCATGAGGATTAGCAATAAATCCATTATCAATTGTTTTATCTATTCTTTCAGCAATAAGATCATAATCTGCATAAGGGCAAACTTCAGGAGTCCATTCGCCTTTGCAATTATACGAAACAAATAAACCACCGTTTAATAAACGTTGAGTTCTTGCCCCATAATCTCCTTTGTGATTAACAAGAACAAATAATTTAGGATTTCCTCTTTCAGGCTGTATAGATTCCGCAGTACCATTCCCCTCACAATTTGTTAAAGACAATAAATTTAAAGTCCCGCCGTAGCTAATATAGGCGCATAAATTCGTTCCTTGAAATCCATCTACAAATAATTTATCAACATTCTTTGCAAAGAAAAATAAATAATCAAACTTATGCCCTCCTCCAAAAATAGTGATTTCAGTCGGCTTATTAATTTCTACATTTTGTTTTGTTAATCTTGAAAGTAAGCAACCTGAATAAATTCCTGCAATAACTGAATTTGGGGGATTTAAATCATAATCAGCAGATCTTGTTAAAACATAAGCTTCTAAATCAGTTTCAGAAAAACTATTATCTGCAAAATACTCATTTAACCACAAAGATAAAATCTCTCTAAATGCAGTGCATTTCTCTATAGTATTAGTAGTAACTAACTTTTTATAAAAATCTTTGTCAGCTTCTGTTTTGCGATTATGAACTCTATCAATAACTCTCTTTTCAACATCTAAAAGATATTCAAGATTAGTAATTTCAAGTCTAGGTTTAACTCCTTTTGGCTTAATGCCTTGCAGTTTTTTAAGTGCCAAGTTTGTTTGTTGTGTCATTTTATTTTATTGTAAATATTATCATATTTATTTTTTAAATTAATTCCAACATTTAGTAATTCATCGTCGGAACTGTTGAGGGAGTTGAGTAAAAGTTCTCTAGTTTCTTTAAGTTTAAGATATTCATAGAGAATATTATCTAGATTAACCCTTGAAGATCTTAATTCATTAAACTCAGGAAGAAATAATTGATATCCTGTCGCATATAAGTATGTGTTTACACGTCCTACTGTAACTGCAAAATTGTTTTTTATAGATTCTATGCTCGAATAATCTTGTTTGAAAGTTTTAGAATTACTATAACAACCAAGAGTTACTCCAATACAATTATCATTATAACAATTTCCATTTTCCTGACCAAACACATTATTATGAATAAGAACTGCCCTATCTGAAAATTCCTCATCAAACTTATTAATAAAATTGCCAATATGATGACCATTAAAATTTCTTAATACTAAAACATCCATATGACTTGCAGCATAAAATAAAAAAGGATAAATCATTCCATCACCATTAAAACAAAACTCTGCTTTTTCTCCTCGTTGCTTTGTTCTTTTTGAAAGTAAAGTAAGTAAAGCACCTGTATAAATTCCTCTATAAACTTCTTCGTCACCACAAATATCCCATTCGTTTGAAGCTAAAATAAAATCATCAAGATGACTTTTTTTGAATTCAGTATTTTTCATAAGATCATTATCAAGATCCGCACTAATAAGTCGAGGAATTTCTAAAAGATCAGCATTATCTATCCCATACTTAGGATCCCATTCAGCTACAACCTTTTGATACCCTTCAAATAAAATTTCAAAAGTAGACTTATCTTTAACTTTAACTCCTTTAGGCTTAATACCTTTCAGTTTTTTAAGTGCTAAGTTTGTTTGGTTCATTTTAAATGTCTAAATTATATATGAAGTCTGGTTCTGTTTCTTTTTCTAATTCTGTTTTTGTTTTTTTGTAAAGTTCTTGTAATCGCGTTATGTTTTTAATTATTTTTTTATCTGAAGCTCCACTCAATTCTTCAATTAAATCAGTCATCTCTTGAAGATTGTATTTTTTAACAGCTTGATTGTAGTTTTCTTTGTCTTGTTTTTTTTCAAAAAGTTCTTTTGTAAAAGGAATAGTGCAGCGAAACACATCGTCAATAAGATCATATGAATGAGGAATGTCAATATCTCCAACAACAGAAATCTCAACATGTGCATATGGAAAATTTAAGTCATATAAAGACTCTGATCCTTCTAAGTTATCTACATGCAACAATTTCATATTACCGTTTGAAGTTGCAAGCGAATTAAGATTATTGCATCCTTTAATATTATTTGCAATGCAAACTCCAACAACACCACTATTTGAAGCGATATCATTTAGAGACATATTACTTTCTGAATTTAATAATGCAACTAAACCAATTTGTCCAGAATAAATTGCAAGATCTGAAAAAATAGTATCCCCTCTAAGATTTAAACCAATAAGCATTTCAACAACACTATTTTTTTTCATACCAGCACTATGTCCAATATAATTTCCAGTGAAGTTATCAATAATCAAAGCATCTACTGTGTTTGCTTTGCAGAATAACTTTTCAAATTTATTTCCCCCACCATTAATGTAAAAAATCGAATCCTTATTATCTGACTTTTGTTTCTTACACCAAAAATCCAATAACTCAGTCGACAAAGAACCTAAAAAAGATGAGTAGTCAGCATCATAATCTCCTGTATTGGCATGAACAAAATCAGTAAGAAGACTCTTATCCAAATTAAAATTGTTCATTCTATCAGTGAATAGATTATTTACAGACTCAATTTCTGTAAAACGCAAAAAATTAAAACCTGAAGGGTGATTATCTCTAATACTATGAAGATGTTCAAACAATTCATCACGAACATCATGAAGATACTCCAATCTAGATTGAAGTTTAGGTTTAACTCCTTTTGGCTTGATGCCTTTGAGTTTTTTAAGTGCTAAGTTTGTTTGCGACATATTAATTAACACACCCATATTTTTCTTCTAAAGTATTTTTTAACTCTTGAATTTTTTTTGCATAATATTCAATCTCTTTTGTAGACTTACCCGACATACTCAAAGTAAAATCAATTAATTTTCCAAATTTGAAATCTTTAAACATTTCATCATAAACTTTCAATGCTTTTTCATTGTCAACAAAACGACTCGACCAAATATCACATTCATCAGGACACCAAATATTATTTTTGAAAGCGGCTTTACGTTCAGCTAAAAAAGGCGACCTATACTTGCTGCCATTATTACCTTCAAAAATACGCTTGTAACCAGTATCAAGATCATTATGATTTTCAACAGAATCATGTTCATATCTCCAATCACCAAAAACATGTTTATCTTTAAAAGAAAACTTAGCATGAAGATCTGTCATTGAATTATGAAAAACAACCTTATTATTAACATTATCAGACGCCATCAGTTTAATAATATAATTGCCACAAGTAACTGGATTTACAAAATCTCTATGATGATCATTAAAAACCACATTCGAATTATCAACAGAAATTATTGTCTCAACCTTAACAGGAACACAAGGAGATTGATTTAGTGAATAGTTATTTGTTAAAACAAGCAAGTCTAACTGATTAAACATAGAAGAATCACAATACCCTTCCAACTTATCTGTCTTGCAATTATCAATCAGTAAAAAATCTGAATCGAATGCGCTACGTTCTAAGTTTTGACAAATTGAAGTTCCACTAAAATTAGAAATAATAAGTTCATCAATACCTCTAGAATTTTTAAACAAGTAATCAAAATGATTTCCACCCCCCTCGATTTCCAATCTAGATTTTTTACCTTTTTCATTTGTTTGATAATTTAGTAAAGAAAGTAAAACACCTGAAAAAGTACCCACTGCTTTTGCACGCTTAACAGACTCATCAGACCCCTCTGCAATATTATTTCTAGAACAAACATATGTCTCAAGATCCGACGGAGAAATCTCAAAATCATTAGAGATTTGGGAATTGAATAGGTTATAAATATGCTTTCCAAATGAACAAAATGATTCTGATGGTTCGAAATATACTTCGTTAACAAAAATAGATTCTAATTCAAAAAGTTTTTCTAAAGCAGAACTGCGTTTAGTCTTAACTCCTTTTGGCTTGATGCCGTGCAGTTTCTTTAATGCTAAGTTATTTTTCATTTTCATATATTTTATCATATTTTGATTTTAATATTCTTGCTGCAGTTAGTAATTCCTCGTCGGAAGCATCCGTAGAGTTTAGTAAAAGCGCTCTTGTTTCTTCGAGTTTTAACCCTTCTAATGATGATTGGCCAACTTCAACACGAGATGATTTTATTCCGCCATACTTAGGAAGAAATAAATGATATCCTGCAGAATCCATACCCATATTTGAATGTCCAACAGTTATCAAAAAATTATCTCTTGCAGAATCAATTGTAGGATACTCAGTTTCGAATGATTTTCGATCAGCACCACAATTAAGAAGAACTCCCACGCAATTATCATTTGAAAAAGCCCCCTTGTAAATGCCAAAAACATTAGTCAGAAGTATAACTGGTCTATCTGGAAATTCCTTGTCGAAGTTATTAATAAAATTTCCAATATACCGACCATTAAAATTTCTTAAAACCAAAACATCCATATGACTTGCACCATGAAATAAGTAAGGATAAATCAGTCCATCACCATTAAAACAAAACTCTGCTTTTTTTCCCTGTTGTTTTAATCTTTTTGAACATAATGTAAGTAAAGCGCCGGAATAAAGACCTCTAAAAAGATCTTTAGTTCCATCTACATCAAATGCTGCAGAAACTATAATAAAATCTTCAAGATGTTTTTTATTGAATTCTACATCTTTAAACAAAGTGTTTTCCAAATCATCACTAATAAGAAGAGGAATGTGAGTACATCCTAAATCTCCAGAAAAAAATCCTGAACCCCAAAGATTAACATATGTACCATAACCTTTTAAAAGAAGTTCGAAAGTAGACTTATCTTTAACCTTGACTCCTTTTGGCTTGATGCCTTTGAGTTTTTTAATTGCTAAGTTTGTTTGCGTCATTCTCGCTCATACCGTTGTTTGTTGATATTGTAAATTTCATTTGCTAATTTAACTATTTCCTCAGGAGAACTTTTGCTAATTTCTTTTGTTAGATTTAAAATCCTAAATGATTCATTATTATTGAAAAGCTTCTTAGTTATTTTTTGTCTAGACCTAAAATGGGGTTGATGAGGCCGCACTACAGATTCTCCAGAAATTATTTCATTAATCCGTTCTCCAATAAAAGCATAGTCTGCAGCGTCAGAATAATAAGGTGCCCAAGAACCCTCGCAACCATATGAAACAAATAAACCTCCTTTTGGAATACATTGATTTCTTACACCATCATTACCTTTGTGATTAACAAGCACAAATAATCTAGGATTTTCCTGATCAGATTTGACTTGATCTGCGACATAGTCACCCTTGCAATTTGTTATTGAACAAACATTAAACGTGCCAAAATCGCCTAAATGAGAACATAATCTATAGCCTCGAAAACCATCAACAAATAATCTGTCTAAGTTCTTAGCAAAGTAAAATAAATAATTAAAACTATTATTAACTCCTGAAAGTACAATTTCAGTCTGCTTATTTTGTTGTTGATTTTGATCAGTTAATCTTGAAAGCAAACAACCTGAATAAAAACCAGTAATTAATGAATCTGGAAACTTTAAATCATCATCACCAGATCTTGTAAAAATATAATCTGTTAAATCCTGCTCAGAAAAACAAAAATCTCTAAATAAATCATCCAACCAACCAGACAAAATTTCTCTGAACGAACGACCATAAAATTTTCTACGATCATCCGATCTTTGAATTAAATCTAAATAAAACTTCTGCTCAGACTCAGTATCACAAGCATAGAAACGTTCAAAAACTTTTTGCTCAACAGACAAAAGAACTTCAAGATTAGTATCATCTCTAAGTTTAACTCCTTTTGGCTTAATGCCATTCAGTTTCTTTAATGCTAAGTTTGTTTGTATCATTTTAATACAAAACCCCCTTAACTTGATTGTATAACTTTGTTAACTTATTGCACTCTTTTATTGTATCAAATTCATCTAAACTTTTAATGCTTTTAATAAAATAAATAAACTCAGGAATTCTTAGATCATTAATTAGATTTGATACTGGTTCATCTTTTGATTGATAAATAAGTTGATCAGAGAAAACAGAAAAATCAAAATTATTATTTTTAAATAAAACATAATCTGTTACTGAACCTGTGCTTTCAACATTTTTTAAAAAAGGTAAATCTCTAAGTTCAGGGTCGAGAATTGTCCCTGCAAGTGATTCATCTGCATTTTCTTTATGCTGAGTATAAACATCAGAGCGATAAGAAAAAGGCGCACGTGAATTTGCTGCAACAACCAAATCAATGTTACCACTTTTGCTTGCACCCATAAAATTAATAGTTCCAATAACATTATCTAAACATATCAAACCAATATCGCCCTTATTTGCACCTGCAGACGAAAAAGCAGCATTACCATAAATATTTGAAGCATAAATAAAATCTACTTTTCCTTGTTCACCAATATGCTCGCAAAAACCAAGCGAATTAATATTTTTAACAATTAAATTGTTAACATTTTTAGCCCAACTAAACAAATAATCAAAACGTCTGAATCCACAATCAATAACAAAAGATTCAGGATCTGCTATATCTAATAAGCAACCAGAGTACATTCCTAAAACAATATTTTCACTGTTATTTAAACCAGAATCTAATCTAGAGAAAATAAACTTTTTGAGATCAGATTCAGAAACTTTGTCTAAATTATTTTTTGTAAACTCAAAAACTTCAGTTCTTAAATTGTTAGTATGCTCAAAACCTAAAAAATCAGTTGTTCTGTTATCGTCGCTAAAATTAGCAATAACCTCTTCTGAAAGATCAATTAATTTTTGAAGAGAATTCTCACTATATTTAACTCCTTTAGGTTTTATACCTTGCAGTTTTTTAAGTGCTAAGTTAGTATTCATAGTTTCTTTTCACCCAATAACCTTGACTCATTAGAGCAATTTGTTTTAAATTAGATTCTAATGATTCTGAATCTTTTGATAAAATTCTTAGCAAATCAAACATTTTACCTGCACGCATTTCATTCCATGTTTTCTTTTGAGTTGAAGTAGGATTAAACTGATTGAATAACTCATCAGAACTAAGTATGTCTAGTTCATTATCTGATTTGTTTAAATCACTTAACTTATTGTAAAATCTACTGTCCCAATGATTTTTTCTTCTTGGCATAAAAACAAAGTCACCTTTCTGAAAATAATCCTTATAACTTCTATTAGCTAGCACAATGTTATTAGTAGATAACTCTGTATTAATATTATAAGCAAAGAATGCTTTGCATCCAGCATAATGAAAATTTAAATCACTAAAAATGTTTTCTCCAGTTAAATTAGCCCCCGCAACAACACCTAATTTTCCTCCTTCACAACCCAAACTAATACCTGCATCATTTCCTACAAGATTATCCAATATTAAAACATCCACGCGTTTTGCTAGATAAAATAAATTATCAAATCTATTTCCCATTCCATTAAAATAAAAAACAGATAGTTTTTTGTTTTTATGTTTTCGTTTAGTAAGTTCTGTTAATAAAAAACCAGAATACAAACCAAAAATCAAAGCTTCTTTTCCAGATAAATCCTGATAAGATGCATGAATTACGTTTGTAAGTAAATCATTATTAAGAGTGTACTTAGTAATTAAATTATCAAATTCTTTATTGAATTTTCTTCTGTACTTAGCACCAACACCAACAGCTCGGGAAGAAAAATCACAACTACGACTATCAATAAAATAATTACCTAAATCAATTAACTTTTCTAAATCAGTATTTTCAAGTCTAGGTTTAACTCCTTTTGGTTTTATGCCTTGCAGTTTTTTAAGTGCTAAGTTAGTTTGTGTCATTTTTTCATGTCTCCTTGAGAACATACTAAATGTAACATATTCAAAATATCAAGGGTGTTTTGTAGCGAACTAGGATTTGATAAATCAAGAGATCTAGCATACTCAATAAATAACTCTGGTTTATACCTGTCTAAATATCCATTAAAATCTTTTTTAGCTTTTTTCTCTGAAACAAATTTTCTTTTGTTATTAAAACAAGATCTAAACTTTCCTTCTGGAGTTTTATAACAAGTTCGTTCTGCAAAATAAGTAATATACTCTCTCGGAGATGGACCAATATTAGTTCTGTTGTTTTTTGAACTGAAAAAACTAATTTTGTCTAAATCCTGAACGTTTTTTTCTTCACCATCAACAATATACTTTTCAGGCCAGTAAGAAGCAGAAGATAAAAAACTCCTAAACCTATTCCCTCGGTCATTCCGGCCGTCTAACGAGGAATAATTTTCTAAACCAAAAAACTCAGAGCCAAAAGTATAATCTCCTGCTTTTGAAAAAGACGACTCGCAAGAAATATTTTTACCAATAATAATCGGAACCTTACCCCAAATAGTACGGACAGAATTTCCTGAAGCAAGTTTAGCACAATTAATAGAATTTAAATATAAAAATCCAATATTGCCTTGACAATCAGCAACGCTATATAAAAAATCCTCACTTCCACTATCAATATTATCAAGATAACAAAGTCCAACACGACTATTATTATATACGCAATGTTCGAGTAAATTTTTCCCTTCAAGATCACACCCTATAAATAAATTCACCCTAGAATGATCTGTAAACGCCCTTGACAATAATCCTTCGCCTGAACAACCCAAAACAATAACTGAATTAACAAAACCTTGATTAAATGAATTAGATAAAAAATAATCGCTATAAATATTTTTTCCAATAATTGAATTACCCACTCCTTTTTTTCCAATACACGAACAAATTCCCCTTCCAGAAAAATTTTCAAGGAACAAATCACCAAATTTTCTAGCACCATAAAACAAATAATCAAAATTAGACCCCTCTCCATTCAGATGAATTTGGGTGTGTTTATTTTTAGAACTGTTTTTTTCAGTTAATAATTCTAATAAAACAGCACTAAACCAACCCATTACAAGATTTTCATGATCACCATTATCAAAATCTCCTTTAGAAATAATAAACTGCTTTAAATCTAACTCGTTGAAAGAAAAACAGTCTAATTCAGAAGAAATTTTTGAATAAAAATCAGGATATAAAGAATCATATGCTTCAGATCTTACAAAACGACCATAATAATTTTTAGTATTCTCGACAATAGGAACATATTCTTCAACTTTTTGATCGCACAACTCGAGAAGAGTTTCTAAAATAGTTTTAGATCTAGATTTGATTCCTTTTGGCTTAATGCCTTGCAGTTTTTTGAGTGCTAAGTTAGTTTGAGTCATTTTGTTTTTTTAGTTTTATTTTTTATTTCTTTTTTGATGTAATAAGATTTTGTTAGATTTAGTATATTGTCTGTGTCTTGAAAGTCAAAATCACTTTTGAAAAATGTATTAAATAAATTCTGATCTGCAAGAAGTTCAAATTTCTCGTCTGCAAGAGGATTATTAATTACATATCTAGAATTGACTTTTTGTTGAAATAATCCGTTATGAACATTAGATCCAATAAAATAATCTAAATCACAATCATCAGAATCACCAGGATAATAAATTGAATCAGAATCTTTTACGCCCAGAGTTGTAACATGACCTTTATTATCTGCACAATATCTTAAAGGATTATCACCAACATGATTGTCCACAATAACTGTTTCAATAGATCCTGCCCTATTAGCTAAAGAACTACCCAAGAAATTTCCTCGAGTATTTCTTGCAATAACTAGATTTCCTTGTCCTTTATTGTCTGCAAGACTAGTACATAAGAAATTTCCTCGAATATTATTCAAAACTAAAATACCAAAGTAACCTCCATTTGTACCCAGATTAAAACCAATACCCTCTCCCTCTAGATTTTCAATAATAACAACATCAGATTTTTGAGCGCAAGCAAATAAATAATCAAACTTAGTATCAAAACCATTAACATAAACACAAGTTCTATTACCTTCTTTTTCATTTCGTTCTGTTAAAAGTTGAAGAAGTGCACCTGAAAATAATCCATTAATAATTCTATCAGACTTAACTGTAGAATCAAATTCTTGAGAAGCTAACGCAACATAAGTATTAATATCTTCAGCAGTATACAGGAAGTCATTTAATAATTTTGATGTGAATTGATATATTTCCTGATAACGAAGACGAGCACAATTTAAAGTAATCAATTTAGGAGAATCTTTATTAAGCTCTATAATATTATCTCTAAGACAAACAATCTTTTCAATACTAGATAAAGATTTAATCTTGATTCCTTTTGGCTTGATGCCTTTGAGTTTTTTAAGTGCAAAAGTTTCATTTGCTTGTGTGTTTTGTATTTGCATGTTCATCTCTCACACCTTATTTTATTGAGTTCATAAATTTGATATACTAAATCAAAAATGTTATTATCTTTTGTTTGACTAATTTGTTTTGTTAGTTTTGCTATTTTTACTAGTTCTTGATTTGTAAATTTTTGTTTACTAATCAAATTCCTATGTTTAGGAAATTTCTCCAGAAAAAGGATTTTATCAATTGAACCTTCATGCAAAGAATAATCAGAATAATGGTTAGTTGGCCTAATAGTCCAAGCATTAACACAATTATATGAAACAACTAAACCCCCTGCTGCAAGATGTTCTCCAACTGAAGCATTACTACCTACATGGTTTACAAGAACATATAACTTAGGATTTCCTTGTGCGGGATTAATATTATTGAGAAACCAATCGCCTTTGCAATTTGTTAAAGAAACTAAATTCAAAGTACCTTTATTGCTTAAATGAGAGCAGATATGACTTCCAACAAAACTATCAATAAATAACTTATCAACAGTTTTTGCACAAAAGAACAAATAATCAAAATTACTATTTCCGCCACAAAGACGTAGATCTGTTGATTTATTTTTCGAATAATTTTCCTGAGTTAACCGAGATAATAAACAACCAGAATACATACCAACAACTAAAGATTCAGGCTGCTTAAAATCATAATTAAAAGATCTAGTTAAAATATAAGATTCTAAATCAGTAGCAGAAAAACTTTTCTCTTCAAATATATGCGCTACCCAGTTTTGAACAACATGTCTAAATGAACGAAGACGAGTTGAATCATGCTCAAATACTTTTGAATAAAAATCCTGAGTATTTTTAGCTCTGTCTTCTTTGAACAGTTCAAGCACTTTAGACTCAGCGTCTAAAAGGAAATCCAAATTAGTACTTTCAAGTCTAGATTTAACTCCTTTTGGCTTGATGCCTTTCAGTTTTTTAAGTGATAAGTTTTGGTTCATTTTAGTTTTATTTATTGATTATATTTCGGATCATTCATTTGAAATAATAACTATCCTCTAAGTTTATACATTGCTTTAATTATGTGAAGTTTTCTTTTTTCATCATTTGATTTTGCTAAAAGTTTAGCATAAAGATCTAGCTGAGGGAAAGACTGTTTTGATTTATTCTTGATATAAAATTCATCAGCGTAAGATTTTTTTCCTAAAAAACCTTGAACAGAATAATCTCGTTCAATATCACACTCAATACTTAAGTTAATTTGTTTAGTACTTCTAAAATCACAAGCTCCAACTTCATTAGCATTACAATTAAGTAAAATTGTCTTATCAACAACACCCCCATCATTTGCTATACTCCCGCAAATAGCCTCTGCATTACAATTCGCAATTATGAATGTATTTGCAATTCCTTTATTTGAACAAAAAAAGCTCCCTAATGATTTAGTTGATTCGCAATTAATAATTGCTGCAAGATTTACAGAACCCTTCTCTCTACCAATCATATTACACAAGTGATTACCTTTAAAATTATCTACAATTAACCAATCAATACAATTTGCATTATAAAATAAATAATCAAATTTCATACCCTGCCCATCAATGTAAAATAAAGTTGATTTGTTTTGTTTTTTGTTTTTTCTCGTAAGAGTTGAAAGAAGCCAACCAGAATACAATCCCATTAAACCAGATTCTACATCAGAATAATCCCTAGTAGATCTCGCATGAATGAATGTTGTTAAATCATTTTCTGTAAAATTTATTTTATGTGCGTTTATATCTACTAAATAATCCATAAATCTTTTGTAACAAAACATATCAAGATTTGTGTCTTTTGCAAGATTGTATCGAAAATCAAAACCTAACTTTTCAATAATATTCTCTCCAAGTTCAAATATTTGTTTAAACGCAGAACTACTATTAACTTTAACTCCTTTAGGTTTAATTCCATTCAATTTCTTTAATGCTAAGTTAGTTTGATTCATTTTGTTTCTATTCTTTCATATATTTTTTCTATTTGGTCAAGTGTTTGCATAATTTCTTCGAAAGGTTTATTTGTTAGTGAGTTTGAAAGTTCAGTTATTTTTTTGTACTTCATCATTGCTGGTTCTCCAACAAAAAAGTTTTCTGAAGAAATCTTAGTTAAATCAATTTGATTAAAATCAGGATCGTAAAAAACAAAACTTTTGAAATTTGCAGAATACGTTTTATCTCCTGTATAACGCATTCGATTAAAATCAGATCCTTTCTTAAGAACATTAAAAAATAATTCTTTCTTATCAAGATTAGCATGATAATCAATATCATTAATCAAATTATTAAACACCCAAATTCTATCCGCACTGCCAATGCTCAATATTCCAGAGTTTGATGTAAAATTTGAATTAACAACCCAAACATTAGTTGCAAAAGGATGAGAAACTACAGAATCATTATTAGTGGAATTAATCAAATATAATGAACCAACCAGTCCTTTGAGACCGCAATTATTTGCAGACTGAGTTCCAGAAATATTAAACAAGCATAATTTATCGACCTGACCACCTTCAGTAGCAAAATATTTACAAATACCATCACCAATAAAATTTCTAACAGTTAACTCATCAGCATACTTAGCACAATAGAACAAGCCAGAAAACTTTTGATTATTACCGTCGATGTCTAAAATTGTTTTTTTGTTATTCTTTTTATTATTTTCAGCAAGAACAGTAAGTAAAACACCCGAACATATACCTGTAATGACTGTACGTGCATCATTTTTTTCTAAATCAGAATAGTAACTTATCCAAGCAACAAGATCAGACTCTGAAAATTCAATACAGTTAGAAAAATCAGCATTAAACTCCTGAAACATCTTCTCATACCAAGAAAAATGATTATCATAAAGACTAATTGAAAACTGATCCTTTGAATGTTTTTCTATTAGTTCATCAGTAACTTGAATAAGTTTTTCTAGATTGGAATTGGGTCTAGGTTTAACTCCTTTAGGTTTTATACCCTTCAATTTTTTAAGTGATAAATTAATTTGTTGCGTCATTTTCTAAAGTAAATGTTTTATTTGGTCGTAAATATTTTTCATTTGATTTGTGATTTCAATTATTTCAGTTTGAGATTTATTTCTAGTTTGGTTTGTAAGATTTAGAATGTCGTCGATTCTGTATTTTTGTCGTTCTTTAAGATATAACTCTTCATTAATATCTGGACTAAGTTTATATTTCACCTTTGCCTGTTCTAAAAACTCAGGTTCAAAAACATCTCTATACAATAATCTTTTGAGACCTTTGTTCATCAAAAATCCAGTTGACGCTCCCAAGTAATTTATATTCTCAACATTTTCAATAGATAAAAAACCACATTCTCCAACAAAACCAAGAGTGGAAAAATTTACATCACCAAAAAAGTTTTTACCAATAACCATGTGAGGCTGTTTTATACTAGGACAAACACCGCAAAAACCATATTTTCCTTTAAAATTTTCTCCAATCAACATTTGAAGATTTAATTTTCCACCTCCCAAACTCTCACAAAGATGGCTTCCAACAATATCCCTACAAATAATAATATTTGCTTTTGATATTTTATGCACAGTAGTTCCAAGAATTCTATCTCCTGAAAAATTCTCAATTATTAAAACATCTGAATTAGGAATGGCAGTAAATAAATAATCAAATTTATTTCCCCCGCCATTAACATAAAAACAATTAGGTTTATTTTCCTTTTTGTTTTTATCATATAACATATTAAATAAAACACTAGAATAACAACCAAGCATTAAAGATTCTTTATCAGTTCCATCAAAATTAGTTCTTGACAAAATAAAATCTCTTAAATTATCCTCATCGAAATTAACATCTTTAAGCAAATCATATTTAACTAATCTACTCATTAAATCAAATGCACCTTTTGCAGGCGAATGACTACCACTAGGATTATGATCTTTGAAATTCTCAACACAAATATCAGAAGCGTAAAGAAGTTTATCTAAAATAGATGAAACTAGTTTAACCTTAACTCCTTTAGGTTTTATTCCTTTGAGTTTTTTAAGTGCTAAGTTTGTTTGTGTTATCATGTTAGTGTCCCATATAATTCTTTAATTTGCTTTGATTTTTCTATAATTGTTAATGTATCTTTTTCACCAATTAACGAATGTGATAACTCGACGATAGGTTTGTATTTTTCAATTGCTGCTTTACCAATCCAAGAATTGTTAAATTTCATAGACTTGAACTGGATATAAGTATCTGGATCAGAACATAAAATAAAGTTTTTAATAATCTGCAAATCATTAGCTAATTTACCTTCAATAAAATTTAAATTACAAAATGGCTGTGAAACTACAAAAAAAGTATCTAAATGACTAGTATCTCCTGCATGAATTCGGACATAAGGATCAAAATTGTTTAGCAACCATAATGAGTCACAAATACCTGCTTTAACAGCACACCCACCATTCTGGTATTTATTATTAATAAACCAAACATCTTTTCCATGAAGATAAGGCGCGCAAAATTCCAAAAATGAGTTGTTAATAAAATAAACGTCCTTAATGCTTTTAGTACCAATTCCTGAAAACCAACCAAAGTTACTCCCCTCGAGATTTGAAAATGCAAGTAAATTTCCCGAACCAGTATCATAAGTTAAACGATCACAGATTTTTTCTCCTCTAAAATTTTCAACAATTAATTCATCAAAATATTGTGCATACGAAAATAAATAAGGAAATTCTTTTTTGTTTCCATCAATATAGATTTTTGTCCTTTTATTTTCTTGTTTATTTCTTTCAGTAAGCAAAGAAAGTAAGACACCAGAATACATACCTAATAAAAATGAATCGACTTCATGATATTTAGATTCTGCAGCGACATGAACAAAATCAACTAAATCAGCTTCACTAAATGAAAAATTAAAAAAATACTCTGATTCTAATCTATCCCTAATATCTAAATGTAATAACGAATCACTCGCAATTCTACGACCCGCACGTAAATGAGCAAACTCTTTAATTATTAAATCTCCAACGCCTAGTAATCTCTCTAGTTTAGAATCAGGTCTAACCTTAACTCCTTTTGGCTTGATGCCGTGCAGTTTTTTAAGTGCTAAATTAGTTTGTTGCATTTTAATCAGGATACCCGTATTTAGTTTTTAAATCAGTTTTTAACTCTTCAATTTTCTTTGCATAATATTCAATCTCTTTTGTCGACTTACCAGACATTTTTAAAGTAAAATCTAATAATTTTCCAAATTTAAACTCCTCAAACATCTCATCATAAACGTCCAAAGCTTTTTCATTGTCAACAAAACGACTCGACCAAATATCGCATTCATCAGGACACCAAATATTATTTTTAAAAGCTGTTTTACGTTCAGCTAAAAAAGGCGACCTGAACTTACTGTTAGGTTTACCTTCAAAAATACGCTTATAACCTGCATCAAGATCATTATGATTTTTAACAAACTCAGTTTCATATCTCCAATCACCAAAAACATATTTGTCTTTAAAAGAAAACTTAGTATGAAGATCTGTCATCAAATTATGAAAAACAACAGCATCATTTTTTTTATCAGAAGCCATCAGTTTAACAATATAATCGCCACAATGCACAGGATTTACAATGTCTTTATGATTATCACTAAAAACTGTATTTGAATTATCAACAGAAATAACTGTCTTAACCTTGACTGGAACGCAATTAGATGATTTTAATAACTGGTTATTTGTTAAAACAACCAAGTCTAACTGATTAAACATAGAAGAATTACAATACCCTTCCAAAGAATCAGTCTTGCAATTATCAATCAATAAAAAATCTGAATCGAACACGCTACGTTCTAAATTTTGACAAATTGAATTTCCACTAAGATTAGAAATAATAAGTTCATCAATACCGCTAGAATTTTTAAACAAGTAATCAAAATAATTTCCTCCACCCTGGATTTCCACTCTAGACTTTTTACCTTTTTCATTTGTTTGAAAATTTAATAAAGAAAGTAAAACACCTGAAAAAATACCAACTGCTTTTGCATGCTTAACAGACTCATCAGATCCCTCCGTAACATTATTTCTCGAACAAACATAGGCCTCAAGATTCGATGGAGAAATCTCAAAATCATTAGATATTTGAGAATTAAATAATTTATACATATGCTTTCCAAATGAACAAAATGAATCTGATGGTTCGAAATATACTTCATTGACAAAAATAGATTCTAAATCAAAAAGTTTTTCTAACGCAGAACTATCTTTAACTTTAACTCCTTTTGGCTTGATGCCGTGCAGTTTTTTAATTGATAGATTATTTTGTTGTGTCATTTTTTATAATTTGAAACGTTGCTTCCCTCTAAATCTATGAATACTAGATACTAGTTCATACAGTTTATCTTGATGAACCGAATCTATATTTTTTAAATAATTAACAATATCAAAATAAGTATCTGAATATGCGTTTTCAATATTAATTAAATTAGCATCACAACCAATAGCGATTTGAAACATACAATTTTTAGGACTATCCTTTGTAGCTATACCACCGAATGGTTTTCCTTTAATATTCTCAACTACAACAATATCATGCTGACCCATACAATAAAATAAATTATTAAAATAATTCCCTTTACCATCAAAATGAAAATAACAAGGTTTGTTCTTTTTATGATTTCTAATAGTAAGTAAACTCAATAAAGCTCCCGTAAGATTACCTAATGCTCTTGATGCTATTTTTGGAAGATTATTATTCAAATTAGCAGAAAGGAAATCTCTCAAATCAGTTTCATCATAGTCGACATTTTCTAATCTGATAACCATAGGAGTAGCAAGTTCATAATAAAAACCAGGCTGTTTAGTGCTGTGAAGGAACAGAGTTCTATACAAAATTTCATCACGCAAATCTAAAAGATGTTCAAGATTGGAATTAGATCTAGGTTTAATTCCTTTAGGCTTGATGCCTTGCAGTTTTTTAAGTGCTAAGTTTGTTTGTATCATTTTTGAAAAAAGTGTTGATAACGATGTTTGGATCTATCAACTTCTCCTAATTTTTTTGAAATTTTTCTGAAAAAATCTAAATTTATTGATTTAATATGATTAGCTAAAGTAGGATAATTATCTGCAGAAGGATTAAGTACGCCAAAACCATTCATAATGGATCTATACTTCTCTCCTGAATTAGTTACAATACTTTCACAATTTTTCACAATCCAAATTTTACTATCATCATAATGATCTGCCTTAAAACGTGATATATTTCCTTTAACATTCTCCATAAAAAGAATATCATAATTACCAGTACAATAAAATAAATTTTGGAACTCATGATTATTGCCATCAAAATTAAACAAATAAGGATGATCTGCAGTCTCATTCAAAATTTCAAGTAATGACCCTGAAAACGCACCCAATAATTTAGATTTAGAATCTTCTAATTTATGATTTAAATGACCATTAAGAAAATCTTTAAAATCCTCTTCTGAAAAATTATAGTTTAATAAATTAGTTTTAGCGAATTCTAAAATATCTGGATAAATTTCATAAATTTTATCTGTTTTTTCAAGGAATTCAAAATTATTCATTACACTAATGCAAAGACAATTAATATGTTCAGAAATGGATTTAGTTTTAACTCCTTTGGGTTTTATTCCCTGCAATTTTTTAAGTGCTAAATTAGTTTGTTGTATCATTTTCTAAAGTAAATGTTTTATTTCCTCGTAAATAGTTTTCATTTGATTTGTGAGTTCAATTATTTCATTTTTTGATTTTCCTTTTGTTTCGTCTGCCAAATATAGAATTTCATCAATTTTCAAATCTTCTCTTAACTGCTCGTATTCTTTAGTGTGTTCTTCTAAAGTAAATAATTTATTGAAAAGAAACTTATCATCCTCTACAGTATAATCGGTTGATTTCAATAATAGTTTTTCAAGATTGAATAAACTAAGTACTCTGTTAAAATGCCCTACAGAATCTTCAATAGAAATTACACCAGATCTAGCACAAACACAAGAATATTGACTAGAGTCATATCTATTTATTAAAAATTCTTCATTAAAATTCTTAGCAATAACCAAATTAGGATGGGCATTATATCCTCCCACAGTTTGTATATAAAAACTTGTTTGGATATTATCTGCAACCATTAAATCAACTTGACCCCTATATCCTACCTTATCCACTGAATCTTCTCCAAGATTTCTAAAAATTGCTAGATTAACATTACCTGAGAAAGCAAACTCATTGCAAATATCTTCTCCTTTAAAATTTTCAACAATAACTGTATCGATATCAATATCCCATGCATCATTTAACAAGTAATTAAATTTTTCTCCACGACCATCAATGTGAAAAATCGTAGGTTTGCCTTTTTTACGATTCAAATCACACAAATGACTTAATAATCTTCCTGTATAACATCCCACCACATGTTCTTCATATTCTTCACTACAAAAACCAAGTTTAGATTCTATATAATTTATCAAATCAGATTCGCTAAAATCTAAATTAACAAAACACTTGTTTATTAACTTATTATCTAACCCCATATTATGCAGTAAAGAAGTGCTATTTGAATCAGGATACTCTTCGAATAATATATTCTCTATTTCAAACAACTTTTCAAAATTAGTTTTAGCTCTAAGTTTAACTCCTTTTGGCTTAATGCCTTTCAGTTTTTTAAGTGCTAGATTGGTTTGTTGTGTCATTTTAATCTTTTATTTTTCATTTATCTCTGAATATAACTGTTTAATTTTTTTTGATGCATCTATTATTTTAAGAGTGTCTTTTTCGCCAATTAATGAGTGCGATAACTCGACGATAGATTCATATTTTTTATTAGCTGCCGCACCCATACTAATATTATTAAATTTAATATCTTTAAACTCGACATAATCTTCAGGATCACAACATAAAACCAAATTTTTAACCGAATTATCTTTACGACCATTTGCTCCACCCATACTACCTATATTTGTAAATGGATGATTAACAACAAATAACGTATCAACATATTCATTAAGTCCTTTAACCATGATGCCTTTTTTCTGGTTATTAAGTAGCCAAAAATCATTAGTATTCCCAGATCCAACATGACCCCAGAAAGAATCATGATTATTGTTTATGAACCATGCAGTTTTTGCATAAACATAAGGAAAATCTTCTTCGCCAAAATCATTATTAATAAAATAAACAGACTTTGCAATCTTTTTACCTTCACCCGCACGCCAGCCAAATTCATTACCACACATATTAGCAAATACAATTAAGTTTGCTTTCGATTCACCCTGCGAAATATTATTACAAACCTGCTTTCCTTTGAAATTTTCAATAATAATCTCGTCGATATATTGCGCATAAGAAAATAAGTAAGGAAAACTATTTCCTTCTCCATTAATATGAACTCTTGTTTTTTGATTCAACCAAATATTTTTTTCAGTAAGCATACTAAGCAAAGCGCCAGAATAAAACCCTAAAATTTTTAACTCAGTCTCAGAACCCTCTACGCCAGATTTTGCATGAACAAAAGAAATTAAATCATCTGTATTGAATTCAAACTCAGATAATAACTCAGTTTTTAAAATTTTAACAATTTCTGGATGTAACCTAGAGTCTTCATTCCTAGAATATTCTGAGCAAGAATCAACAAACCGAGTCATAATAGAATTACCAATTTCAATTAACTTTTCTAGTTTAGAACTATCTTTAACCTTAACTCCTTTAGGTTTAATTCCTTGCAGTTTTTTAATTGCTAGAGGGGTATTTGTTAAATTTTCTGAATTCATTTATTCTACACCCACCAAATTTTTTAAATCAACCACTTTTTCAAAAAATGATTTATGATCAGTTAAATCAAGTTCACGAGACTTGTAAAGCATCGCATCTAAACAATTAGATTTAACAAATAATTCATACTCTTTAGGATTAGATTTCTGAATCAATATATTCTGAATATAATCAATTTCATCAAATTGAGAACTATTCAATGAATTAGATGCGACACACCCAATAACACTTGGATTTTTACCTTCAGCACTAGACGCACCTAATTTGTACGAATAGCTAACATTATTAAACCAAATATTATCTATCCTGCCCTCATTATACGCCCACAAGTTCATAAAAAGTTGAACATCAGTATCAGACACAATCAAATTCTTTACATGACCTCCATAAGAAGCCAACTGATACAAAAAATGCTCTTGACAGTTACAACCGTCAACAACTAACAAATCAACATCCCCTTCCCAACTAGCAATAGTTTTAGCCATACTTCCAGAGCCAGATTTTTTCAAAATAATAATATTCGCATTTCTAACACCCTCAAGAGGCTGATAACCTTGAGTATTTTCTAAATAGATAAAACCAAACTTCTCATCACAGTTAATTTTTGCAAAAGCATCCATGCCTCTAATATTTCTCCCTGCTAAAATAGTAGACTTGCCACCTGAAACACCACAACAAATTTCATTACCTACAATGTTTTCAACAATAAGACTATCAAAACCATTTGCACACTTAAATAAATAATCTACCTCAACATTAAAACCATCAAAATAAAAATCTGCACGAGAACCTCCTTCTTTTTTCAAAGAAGAAATTGCAGATAATAAAACACCTGTAAACTTTCCTTTCAAACGTTTAATCCTATCAGTATCATCTTCTTTATCCGCGCAACATGCAAAAATAAAACTGTCCAAATCAGACTCTGACAAATTAGGAAACATAGTTTTTACGTTTTCAACAATATCTTTGTTCGAAGCGGAATAAAGATATTCAAAAGACAATGAACTAACACTAGAATTAAAATAATTAATCAACTCTTCTAGACGCGAGTTTTGTTTAACTTTAACTCCTTTTGGCTTGATGCCATTCAGTTTTTTAAGTGATAAGTTTGTTTGTATCATTTTATTTTATTTTGAATCTATTATATCGTAAACTTTTTCTATTTGGTTTAATATTGTCATAATCTCTTCAACATTTTTATTATCTAATAAATTTGAAAGCTCAATTATTTTGCCATATTTATTCAATGCCTCCTCTCCGACAAGCATTTTCTTTGCAGCAATGTTTGTAAAATTAATGAAATTATCTTTAGGATCATAAAAAACAAAATTTTTGAATTTTGCAGAATATATTGGATCTGAAGTAGCATGCATCCTGTTAAAATCACAGCCATCTTTAAGAACATTAAAAAATAACTCAGCAATATCTGGACCTGCATCATACTTGATAGAATTTGCATAATTATTAAAAAACCAGATTCTATTTGCACGTCCAATCTTTGCTAATGTTGCATCAGAACCAAAATTATTATTCACCATCCAAATATTTTTAGCAAACGGTTTGCCCATGATTGCATTTTCTGAATTGTTAATTAGATATAGCGAATCAACTTTGCCTTTATAACCACAAAAATCAGCAAAATCTTTGCCAGAAATATTAATTAGACATAACTTCTTAGCATACCCCTCATAAGATTCAAAACTATCTCCAAAACTACGGCAAATACTATCTCCTACAAAATTTCTAATAATTAATTCATCTACTTTCCGCCCATGAGAAAATAAATGAGAAAATTCTTGATTGTTTCCATCAATATCTAATATTGTCTTTTTACCTCTTCTTTTATTGCGCTCAGTTAAGATAGTCAATAATACTCCCGAGCAAACACCCAGAGTTTTTTTGTATGCATCACCACCTACTGAATTAGAATGAGCATAAACCCAAGCAGAAAGATCTTCTTTAGAAAATTCTATTTCTTTCAAAAGATCTTGCTTTAAATCACGATAAATCTTTTTATGCATGTCAGAATGAATGGTGTTAACTCTAATTGTCACATCATCCTTAGAATTTTTTTCAATAACTGAGTTTGTAATACTAATAAGCTTTTCCAGATTAGAGCTAGGTCTAGGTTTAACTCCTTTAGGTTTTATTCCCTTCAGTTTTTTAAGTGATAAGTTTGTTTGTGTTTGTATCATTTTTTATATTTCTCTTTTCTTTTTTAATTCTTGAATTATTTTGTATTGATGTTCTGTAGCTTTTAGTACTGCTTCTCTGTCAGCAAAGTTTAAATTACTATTAAATATCTGATCAAACTGTTTTTTTTGAAAACTGTTCTCGTATAACTCTTCTGCTTCAGGAGTGTTTAGAAAAATCTCGGATGAACCAGGATTTTTCTCAGAGAAATGTTCTATATTATAACCAACAAATTTATTTACCTCTCCGAGTTGTGATACTACAAGAGCATTCTTAACTCCTACAAAATCAACATTTCCTCTAAACCCGATATGATTAAGATTATTATGATATTTGAGCTCTTCTGCAACAAGATACGAAAGTTTTCCTTCATAATTTCCAGCACCACCTGCAAACTGAATATCATTTATGTTATTTCCAAAAACAGAAACTCCAAAACCATTATGCGAAGCGACAGCATTAAAAACACTCATTCCAGTCAAATTATTTGCTGCCAAAACAGTAAAATAACCATTAAAAGATCCTGCACATCGACAACAATAAGTACCATGCATATTTTCAACAATAACAACATCTGCTTTTCTAACAAAATTAAATAACATATTAAAAATTCCACCCTGACCATCTATATGCACATAAGTTCTTTTGTTTAATTTTTCATTTCTTTCTGTAAGTAAATGAAGTAAAGTTCCCGAATATAGACCATTAATATCAGCTTCATCATCACCAATATCTGCCTTAAACATAAACTCATGAAATTCCTGAGCATCAGCCACAATGAACGCACTAAGATCGTCCTCGGTAAAATCAACATCAGCTAATTTATCAGACACAATTTCATAAAGAACATCATAACGTTCCTCAGTATAAACAGTTGAACGCTTTAACTCAAAATCTCTCATAATAACATCACGCAATTCAAAGAGATGATCTAGATTAGAGCTAGGTTTAACCTTAACTCCTTTGGGTTTTATTCCTTTCAGTTTTTTAAGTGATAAGTTAGTTTGTTGCATTTTCGTATAATTGTTTTATCTTTCTTGCTTTGTTTAGTAAATCCTCTGAAGTTGAGGGTTTTGATTCTAATAAATCTAAACTATTATTGATGTTTCGAGATTTTACAAAATCATAATATTCC
Source organism: Candidatus Woesearchaeota archaeon (assembly GCA_018668595.1). Lineage (GTDB taxonomy): Archaea > Nanobdellota > Nanobdellia > Woesearchaeales > UBA11576 > JABJCP01. The sequence goes on along the minus strand of JABJCP010000035.1, from coordinate 77,613 downwards.
TTTTCTCTATATCCTCCTCTGGAAAAGTACTGCCTTGCGCTCAAATATGTTAAAAAACTCGCGTCTTTTTTTTCACAATAAATAGTTCCAACAGCTTTAGGTTTAGGTCGAACATAACCTAAACTACCCATTTTATAATAATCTTCACGAGTTTCAACAGAAGCATAACAATCACTAATTTTACCGACGAAAATATTGTTGATTAATCCTGCCTCTGCAGAGTATACAAACAAATCACTCTTACAATCAATATCATGTGCTATGACTAAATCTGTACGTCCCTTAACATCATCTTTTCCTGAACCAATTGCCTGCATAACACCATCACCTCTAATCTTATAACCTACAACAATATCAACATTACCAATAAAACCGCAACCATTTAAACAAATTCCTCCTGTTAAATCCTCGCCAAAAACCAAACCAGCATTGCCTTTACGTCCTGCACCTGCAAGGGACTGATAACCTTTAATATTTTTTCCAACCAAAATATTTACTTTACCTCCAGAAGAACCTATTTTATTTCCAACAAAATCCCCTTGGAAATTCTCAATCAGTAATTCATCTACACATCTGCATCTGTAAAATAAACAATCAAACTTAATATTATCTCCATCAAAACAAAAAGAAGCTTTTGCGTTTTCTTTATGATAATGCTCTGTCAAAACCTGGAGTAGCACGCCCGAAAATAAACCATTAAGTTCATTAGATACTTTATCAAAATCATTATTTGAAGTTGCATGAATAAAATCAATAATATGCTTTTGATCGAAATTAGGAGTATTTATTACAGATCTAACTTGATCTAAACAAGAATCATAAATCACATCCAACTGATCATCACGAGATCTCCAATCAAATTTTTCATCCTTAAATTTATCAATAAAAAAATCACTAGCTTGAAGAATCTTCTCAGTAAGTGAAGCTTTTTTTACTTTGATTCCTTTAGGTTTGATGCCGTTTAGTTTCTTTAATCCGAAATTTTGGTGTGTTTGTGTTTGTATCATTTTCGTATAAATGTTTTATTTTTTTCGGTATATTGATTTTATTTGATTTATGTTATTCATTGTTTCATCATAATTCTGATTTTGCATAGTCTTTACAATATCAATTAAATATTTGAATTGATTAAGTGCGTTTTTTCCTGAAATTAAATTTTCTACCTCAAAATTTTTTATTCCAACTTCAGGGTTATTCACATCGTATACAATCATGTTTTTTACTTTTTGAGAATTATCTAAATCCTCACCGTCGATATAGTCTATTGTTTTATTTGGAACTGTATTGATAATAACTAAATTATCCAATAATCCGCGAGCATTTATTTTTAAAACTGAGGTAGAGCTGTTTAGCAACCACAAGTCATTCACACAATACATGTGAAATCTCATCTTATCTGGTTCAGACCAATTATTAACATACCAGGCTTCAAGTGCATGAGCACTGCTAAAATCAATTGAATGTTCGCGTTTGTAAATACTATTAATAGAACAAATCATTTCAACAGGATTTTGGAAAGAACCGCAAACAATTCCAGAAGCATCATCAAAAAATGAATAAGAATTACTTGTCTGAACATTTGCAAAAGCAATAAGCTTAGCTTGTTCTTGATCTTTATTTGGCGCTATATGCCTGCCAATATTTCCTCCAGAAAAATTCTCCAATATTAATTCATCTACATGACCTGCATAATGAAATAAACAATCAGACGTTAAACCAGATCCATCAATTCTCAACTTAGTTCTTTTACCTTTTTTACTATTTCTTTTTGTAAGAATGCTTAGCAAAGCAGAAGTATAAAAACCAATTACTTTACTTACTCTAACACTATAATCTTGATTAGGCTTAGCTAACACAAATGTCTCAAGATCTAACTCAGTAAACTCAACATCTTTAAGTAAATCTGATTCGACATAATTACAAATAGGTACAAATCCATCATCAACTGCATTCCCCCACATTATTCCATGATCTTCACCATACTTATCAATAAGCAAATCGCAAACAGTAGATAAAGTTTCAAGAGTAGAACTAGGTTTAATTTTAACTCCTTTAGGTTTTATTCCCTTCAGTTTTTTAAGTGATAAGTTTGTTTGATTCATTTTTAATCCATAGTAATATATTTAATGTATTGATTAACTTGATTTGGAAAACTTGTTTCAACCGATCTGAGAAATTTAATAACTTCATGATCTGTTTTTTGATTTGACACCATATCTCTTCTGTAAAATGGAGTGTCTTCATGCACAATCCTGCCTTCTGGATTAACAGAAAGAACATAATTTGCAATTCCTCCAATCCAATCTCCATAATAACCAATAATAGTATCTGCATAAAAATTCTCAACAAATAAAACATCAATAAATTTTGAAGCATGAAATAAATTATCAAATCTATTTCCTTGACCATTAATGTGAAACATAGTTCTTTGGTTTTTTGATTTGTTTTTTTGAAATAACATATCCAGCATGCAACCAGTAAACAATCCAAGCATGCCTGATTGATAATTAGATAAATCATTATTAACATTAGCAAAAATAAAATCAGAAAGATTTTTTTCAGAAAAACTAACAGTTTTAAGATAATTCTCTGAAACCTTTTGATAAATACGTTCATAATTATATTTTATAGTATCAGAAGAATGAATAAAAGATGTATGTTTTGACGCACTAAACGCATGTTCAGTATCTAAAAATTCATCTTTGATTTCTAAAAGAGATTGAAGAGTAGTATAACTAGGTTTATGTTTAACTCCTTTAGGCTTGATGCCTTTGAGTTTCTTTAATGCAAAAGTTTCATTTGCTTGTGTTGTTTGTGTTTGTGTGTTCATTTTTTGTTTTGTTTTTTTAATTTCTATTTTTTCCTTCTTGTTTGATTTTGTTTGTTTTGTTTTTTATTTTCTGTTTTTTTTATTTAGGTACACGTCTGCAAAAAGGGAAGAGAATGTCGTCTTTAGAGTCTTGACCCGGGCGAGGTCTAGAATATAAAAGACTCTAAGTAGTTAACTCTACTTCCCTCAATGCAAACACGTAAACGTGATGAACGAAAAGTGATTTTTGGCACTTTTCGTCAGCATATACAAACGCTAAATTTGATTAAATTACAAATTTTGCATAGCGTTTAGTATATGATATGTGATATACCTGATGCTATACGTGAAAGAACCTCTTTTTTTGGTGACTAAAAAATTTGAAATGTGATTTTTGAATTGTTGTTATTTTGTTTTGATTTATTTTCTTTTTTGCAGCACTGCGGCAGTTTATGAAATCCTCTGGATTTTACATTTCGAAAATCTGGTTGCATGAATCACCAGATTTTCTGCAGTAACTCAACAACTTGCCACGCTCGTCGTTGAAATCATCAAAGCTTTGCTTTGAAACAATTGAATACTTTGCATTCAACTAATTTGCCAAGGCAGTGCTGCTTTTTTAATTTGCAGCTACGACCAATATTTCCTTGTTGTTGTATTATTATTTCGTTTTTGTTTTCTTTATTTTCTTACTTTTTATCTCTGGCATTTTGATAATAAATTATTCTGCATAGTTTTCTTGGTCATGTTGATTATGTCTTCTCTGGTGTGTGCCGCATAGATTGCTGTGCCTTTAAAAATTCCAGATGTTTTACCATCATAACCATCTACACTTAGGTCAAAACCTCCTGTGTGAAGTATTGTTGGCCTGTATTTTTCTGAATTAGCTTCAAAGAAACTCATCATCTCATCAAGATTTGCAATACCACCATCAGTAATAATGACAAAATCTGTTAACTGCCCTGATTTAATTTTTTCATAACCTGAAATACGAGCTTGTTTTTTCAAATACTTTCTAAACAACGGATTACGCTTAGCTTCCTCGACAGTAATATTACGATCCATAGGTAAATACGCACTATCTTTTCCTTCTAAATCTTTTTTTAGTGCTTCCATGTCAACAACAGTACCGCCACCTTTGTAACCGCAAAGCAAAGCTAAAAGTTCTTCTTCTTTTCTGCTAGTAAAAAGTTCAGTGGTTGCAGCGTCAAAAACTGCAATATTAACTTCTCCACCACTACGAAGATAACTAAGAGCAAGAACACAACCTGCAATAGTACCATAACATTTTTCCTGAATAGGATTTCTCATACTACCTGATGCATCTTTGTAAATTACAAGTCTTGGAATAATTTCTCTCGTCGCTGGAAATGGAATTGGTTCCTTTCTAGTAATCTGTGTTAAACCAGGCAATATCTTACCACCTGAAAAACGCATATCAATACCCATTGTCTGATCACTAGGTCTAAATTCTCGCTTACCAAATGGAATATCAACAGAAGAAATACTCAAAGTTCTCCTCGGACGAACATAAATACCAAAGGCTCTAGCACAATCAGTATAATACGCAATAGTTTTTTGATCTGCTAAACCAACAGAATCTGTAGGATCTAAACCAATACCTACCCCTTTAGACGAATCATTCTTTTCTTCTTTGTCCTTACCTAAAAAATGATCTTTAACATCTTCATAAATTCCTCTATTAAGTTTTTTAACAAGTTCTTGAATTGCTTCTTTAACTTTTTGACGTTTATGTTGAGGAAGATTATTAATATCTTCAGGAGTTATCATGCTTGATCCTCCTCCTTTTCCATTAAGAAGATCGTCCATCGGATTTCCAGATCCACTTCCTTGACCAGATTGAGTTCCTTTACCACCACAAGTTCCAGAACAATCAGGACCTCCCTTATCAGGACAAGGCCTAGTTTTTCCAGATCCACTTTGACCACTACTCTCACAAGATTTAACCCAGTTTTCTTTTGGCTTAGGCATTAAAGGCTTGATTGCTTTGCCGAAACTTCTTAATAATGCATATTGCATACCATAATCTTGAGACGAGGTTCTAGTAAAATCTTTCAAAGTAACAATTGCCTCATCAATTTTTTCACGCATTTCTGGTTCAAAACGATCAAGATCTGTGTTTATGTTTAACTCTTTGAAAAAATGATTATACCCTTCCATTAATGCAGAAGATACTGCATCTTTTGAACTAATCTCCCACGTAGACCTCAATAAATCTTTTAAGTTTTCTTCAAAATTAGTTTGGAGTTCAATAATTGTATTATCCTGAAAATCAGTATACAACGGATAAATCTGAGAACCATAATCTCCAAAAGTTTTTTGCGCCCAATAACTAAGATATAAACTTAGGCTCAAGTTCATAGGATGATTTTTATAATGCCCAAACTCATGAGCAAACAAACCTCTAGTTACAGATTCAAAATCTTGATATTCTTCTAACAATAATAAAAAAGGAACATTTGCTCCAATTCGTGATTCCATAAAATCAAAGTATGCAGTACCCTTACCTGATTCCTGCACAAACTCCCAAATTAAATCAGGACCTGAAATAGGCGGACGATAATACTCATTTTTAACATCTTCAAAAATAGAATTTATTCTTTCTTCTAATTCATCTTTGTGATCTTCAATATATTGTACATGCTTTGCTACCTTTTCATTAATTTCAGTCAAGCGCTTAATATTATCCATAATATCTTGCTTTCCCTCATGCGTTTGGCCATCATCGCCAGTGACTTCAATAACATTTGTTGCATTTATTTTTTCATCAGACATAATTACCTACCTCATTAAGTTATATATTTGTTTAATTATATTTATTTTTTGATTTTTATCGTCAGATTCTGACAATATTTGAGCATAATCACCGAGTTGTGGGAACAATTTTTTTGAATGATTATTTTTGTATGGTTTAGTTGCTTCAATACCCCCAGCACCCATATTTTCCCGTTGGACATTGTATTCAATACATAAATCAACAGTGCCATCAGGAAAACAAGAACAATCTCCAATTTGATCTCCTTTTAAATTTATGAAAAAAACTTTATTGGTTTTTCCATAATGACTTGAAACACCCCAACAAATTGTTTTTGAATAAGAGTTTGCAACAATTAAAGCATTTCCTTTTCCTCTAACTGAACAAAAATATTCACCAAGATTTTTGTTTGCAGAACAATTAATAATTGCAGCAAGATCTACATTTCCATCGATATGACCTAACCTATTACATAAATAATCTCCTCTGAAATTATCAACAATTAATTCATCAATCTCATTCGCTCTAAGGAATAAATGATTAAAAGTCATACCTCTTCCATTAATGTAAAAAGTCGTTGGCTTGTTTTTTTGTTTGTTTCTTTTTGTTAAAGTTGATAAAAGCCAACCTGAAAACATACCCATCAAACCATACTCTGCACTAGAATAATCCTGATTGCAATTTGCATAAATAAAAAATTCTAAATCAGATTCTTTGAAGTTGAATTTAATTTTATCATCTAAAAATTCAGTTAAACTTTTGTAATAGTATTCATCAGCATTATCATCCCTATCTGCAATATGAAATTGGGAATCTTTACTGAAAATATCAATGACTTCAACACCAATGTCTAGGAGTTTTTTATTAGTTGAACTACAAGTATCTACTTTGATTCCTCTAGGTTTAATTCCCTTTAGCTTTTTTAAAGCTAAGTTAGTGTTTGTTTGTGTTTGGTTCATTTTGGTTTTGTTCTTTGCATGTTTTGTTTTTTAGTTTTTTTAGATTATGTTTTTATTAATTATTCTTCTTTTGGTAATATGGATTTGTAAATAGATTCAATTTTGAGTGCAGTCTTTATGACCTCATCGTAACTTTTTTTGGGAATTGATTTGATTAAACTCATAACTTGTTTTGCAGAATAATTTAGTTCATCAAAAGAACACGCGAACTTATTTATCAACATTAACGAATTTCCTCCACAAACATTCTCGCCTACAATCCAATCAAACTCAGCTGATTTTTCTTTAACATCAAAAGATCTTCTGCCGTTAATATTATAACCTGCCAAAAGACCGCCTGAACTTCCACCTTTTGTATTTCTGAAAACCTGGTCATCTTCAATATTAATACCTATTAACATATTAATTTTTTTCCCACCTGGAAAACCAAAGTTATAACACAAATTAAAACTGGACATATTATTCAAAATAAGAATATCTATATCATTCAAATGATAAAATAAATAAGGAAAATCATTACCCTGACCATCCAAATATAAAACAGTCCGCTTTCCTTCATTTTTATTTGATTCAATTAACATTTCTAGTAAAGCCGAAGTATACATGCCAACATACTCTGAATAAATTGCATCTTCTGGACGCGATTTACTAAAAATAAACGAAATCAAATCAGATTCTGAATAATTAATTTGAGGGTAATAAGTTTTAGTTTCTCGTTTAAGATCTAAACATTCTGTAGTTGAAATATGCGCTCTAGGTAAATTGATCCTGCTTTTTAAAAAATCACTCCAATTCATATCAAATATATTTAACAAATTTTCTAAATTAGAATTATCTTTAGCTTTAACTCCTTTAGGCTTGATGCCTTGCAGTTTTTTGAGTGCGAAACTATTTTGTAGGGGTTGCGAGGTTTCTCTTGCTCGGGTGTTTTGTTTTGTTTGTGCTTGATTCATTTTTTAATGCCTGCTTTTTTTAATAAAGGCTCTATTGAATAGTAAATCTTTTTGAATTCGTCGACGTGTTTGAAAACATCTTGTTCTGGAGCTTCATCTATTAAGTTAATCTGTTCTAATAGTTGATTAATTTTGTATTGTTTAACTGCGTTGGTGAATTCTTCTTGATTAGAATCGGAGATAATTCTGTTCGCGCTTATTGTTTTCTCAAACCATTTTCTCTCAAACCACTCACCACTATTATCTGTATGTATACAAGTTCCAACATTAGGCTCGTTATATTCTGAAAGAGTTAACTTACCCTTAATTGAGTCGACATAAACCACATTTGCTTTACGATTCCATTGATTACGATCAATAATTTGTTTAAAATAACAATCCTTTATGATAGCAAGATCAGAATCTCCAACATCAAATGTGTTTCCCATCATCCCATCAATTAAATTAATTCCTGCAATAAATTTTGAAGAACCATTTTCGGCAACACGAAACAAAGGTGAATTCGCTTCTATATCTTTTGCAATAACAAAATTAACAGAACCATTCATACCTAACAAATCCATAGGTCCAAAACCTGATAAATTTGAACCCATAACAAAATCAACATCTCCCTCACGACCCAATTGACTACACATATCAGTTCCTTCGAAATTTTTAATAATTAAATCATCAACGTGTTTTGCATGATTAAACAAATAATTAAAAGTCATGCCATCACCATCAATACAAACCTGAGTTCTCTTACCTTTCGCTCTATTTCTTTCGGTTAAATTACTGAGAAGCGCACCCGTGTAAAAACCAACGACATAATTTTCACTATTCAACTCTGTTACAGATAATGCCATAACAGTTTGCTTTAAATCAGACTCATTGTAATCACCTGCAGAACGTTTAACATTCCAATAAATATAATCAAGAATATCATCTTGAGAATTTAAATGACCACACCTATCAACAGTATCAATTCCTAAATTAATTAAATGTTCTAACTTAGATTTATCTTTAGCTTTAACTCCTTTAGGTTTAATACCTTTCAGTTTTTTAAGCGCAAAACTATTTTGAACTGTTTCAATGTTTTGTACTTGTTGTGTTTGTTGATGTATCATTTTGTTTTTTTTATTCTATTTTTTATTTTGTTTTGTGTTTTGTTTATTATTTGAATTTCTCCAATATTTCCTTTTTTAGTTTCTCATCTTGAAAAGCGTTTGATGAATATTGAATCATTCCAGTATTTTTATACAAGTGCTTGGTTTGATTCCTAATTGCCTCAATCTGTTTTACTTTTTGAATCATATCATCATGATCATCTGTATTAATTGACTTAACAATACACATAACATCATCTATTCTATGTTCAGATAATACAGAATCATAAAGTTCAACTCTATTTTCCTGTTCAACACAATTACGATCAAAATCCTCAACACTCATAAAATCATTATCCTTACGAACAAAATAATCATTAGCAACAGATGTTTTTTTAGGAACAGTCATTCTAAAACCTTGATTGCCTGAAGCAATAATTTTTCCAGAAGGTCTTGACTCTAATCCTGAGTTGTATAATAAAGTATTACAGATATTATTTCTTAAAACCATTAAATCAAATAAACGTAGCTTAACATTACCCTGAGAAAAATCAGAAAATATTGTATCATATGAAACATTATCTTCCAAAATAGATAAACCAATATAAGACTCATTAGAACCAATATTGGGAAACAATCTAGCAGAAAAATTGTTATTGTACGCAATTAAGGAATCAATAGTTCCAAGATGATTTATAGCCATGTAACCGACACTTTCCACTTTTTTATTATCTAAAAATAAACAAGTGCCAATATAACCTCCTCCCGCCATATAATCACAAACTCTAGACGAATTACACCCCGAAACAACTAAATGATTAAGACCTCCAACATATTCTCCTGTTTCTAAAATTTGCCGTTTACCTCCTCCAATACCCTCAGCGATATTATCTCCTTCTAAATTGAGCAAAGCTAAAAAATTGCCTGTATTTCCTCCACTACATGCACCCTCACAAATATTATTTCCTTTAAAATTATCAACAATCAATTCATCAAAATTACAAACACCAAAAAATAAATAATCAAACTCATTACCGTCTCCATTAATATAAAATCTAGTACTTAGATTTTTTTCTCTATTATTTTCAGTTAAAATTTCCAAAAGTGCAGATGAATACATGCCAACTATTTTAGCTTCTAATTCATCGCAATCAGAATTAATTCTAGAAAAAATAAAATTAGTTAGATCAGCATTATTAAAATTCACCTCATTTAAATTTTCTGCAGAATAATCTCTAATATTAGAAAAAGTTCCATGATTATTAACTCTACCCATAAAATCTTCAATAATTAAATCTGCATCAAAAATAGAATTACATACATCGACTAAAGATCCAAATGCAGAATCATCTTTAACCTTAATTCCTTTAGGCTTTATGCCTTGCAGTTTTTTAAGCGCAAAACTAGTTTGAACTGTTTGTATGTTTTTTACTTGTTGTGTTTGTTGTTGCGTCATTTTTTATTCTATTAAGCCATGCTAAAGTCGTTTTTCAAATTTATTTTTTGAACTAACTCTTAACTCATCAAATCTTTTAAAAAAATCAGACCTGTCTTCGAACTTTTTATAATTTTTTACTAAATTTAAAATTGTATTAATTCCTAAATATCTTTTGTGGAAATTAAAACTTTTGGGTAAATCTTCATGTCTTGTAGAATCATTAAATGACGAACCAAATTGTAAAGTGAAATGCTCATCCAAATTAGAAGATAAGTTTTTTGAAAGAAGTAAATGAATATATGACTCTCTAAATATCCTGAAATCATTCTCTGCACTGATTAGATCTTTTGATGAAACATTTTCAAAACAAACAACATCTGCCTCTGTTGAATAAAAAGATAACCCTGCTACATCTAAAACATTTTTTAATATAATTAAATCTAAATCAAACAAGTTAGCTCCCTGAGAAAAACAGTATCCTTTAATATCTGAAGCAGTAAGGGAATTTATGTTTGTTCCAACAAGTGCTCCTTCAAATAACATATTTCCAGAAATATTACTTAAAATAATATTTCCTCCTTTCTCTGAATTAGCACCTAAAACATGACCTATGTTGTCTCCCGAAATATTGAACAATGCTAAATTATTAAATCCTGAATGAAAACCAAACCTTTCACAAATTTTACGTCCAGTTGCATTTTCTAAAAATAAATCACAAGGATTTCTTGCAAATGCAAATAAATGATCAAAAGAATTATTTTCTCCATTGATTTCTAAACACAAATATTCATCTCGTTGTTTAGCTTGTTTACTAATATACTCTAACAAAGCTCCAGAATAAAAACCCCTGACTATTAATTCAGACGGAGTATCATAAGAATCGTCTGCAAAACAATAATTAACATAATTAACAAGATCTTGTTTTGAAAAATTTGACTTTTCAAATTCAGGCTCAAATCTCCTATATAAATTACCATAAGATTCTTCTTTAAACTCACAACTAAGAGCGCTACTAGTAGGAAATTCATATTCAAGTTTGCCATACCTGTCCACAACTTTCTTTTCTAACTCAATCATAGACTGAAGTTTAGAACTAGGTTTAACCTTAACTCCTTTGGGCTTGATGCCTTTTAGTTTTTTAAGTGAAAGTTTTTGATTCATTTTATTCTAAATATTTAACCTCTTTGTAGATTTTTTCTAATTGTAAAACAGTTTCGACCTGCTTGTTTTCAGGTTCTGAATTTAATTTGTCGACTAGATTAAGCATTTCTCGAACTTTGAAGTTCTTTTTGTAGTTTTCTACCTGTTCGGGGTAATATTTATCTACAAATGTTATGTTTTTCAAATGATTAGTTTCTAAATCTTTTCTTGCAACAGTAATCAACTCAATATATTTTTCAGTTGATAAATCACTTTGTTCTGCAGCAGATGAAGTCCACAAGAATTTTGTGGCAGGATTGTTATCTTCTTTACCTGCAAATAGAATACCTTTAAAATTATCAACAATAAGCAAGTCTGAATAACCAGAGCTAACTGCAAGTAAACTATTAAGCCAAATATCAACTGTTTGATTTCCTTCTTTAGCTATAACTAAACCAGAACTACCTCCCTCACACCCCATGTCTCTAAAACCATCAATACTTTCTAAATTAGAACCAATAACCATATTTGCCTGACCTCCAAATCCCGCTACACCCCTACAAATGCAATCACCTTTCCAATTATTTAAAGCTAAAACATCAACCTGATTTGCCAAGAAGAACAAATAAGGAAAATACTCACCCTGACCATCCATACAAAAAATAGTCCGTTCTCCTTTTTCTTTATTCTGCATACAAAGAAGTGAAAGAAGAACTCCTGTATACAAACCAAGAGGAGCATTTCTAGAAGGTAAATCAACTTTAGAGTGAGCTAGTATATACGATTTCAAATCATCAACAGTAAAATCCAAATCAGGCAGATTATGGTCGACAAAATCCTTCACCCTCAAATATGCTTGGTTAAATTCAGGAACTACATTTATACAATCTACTAAATGAGAAAGTTCTCTAGACTTAATATCATTAATTAATTTATTTCCCGCTTTAGTTATTAATTCTAGAGGAGTTGTATATTTAGTTTTAACTCCTTTGGGTTTTATTCCCTTCAGTTTTTTAAGTGCAAAAGATTCATTTGCTTGATTTGCTTTTGTTGTTTGTAACATTTTGTTTTAATTTTTAATTTTTAATTGTAATTATTAACTCCATTTATTAAATATTGAATTTTTCTTACTGCAATAATTTTATTTTGCTCAGAACCATTAGCAACAACATTTGCAAGTTCATTTAATTGAGGCATATTTGCATCAATCCACTTGCGATTCCTATAATTATCTGACCCTATAGAAAATTCAACAATGTCTGAAACATTACTAGATATGCAAGCATTAGAATAATAAAAATTTTCAGCATGCTCTATCTTAGAAGGTATTCCTGTAACATCATTTCTGTACTGTCCTTCAAAATCAAAATCATTATTCAAAAAAACCAAATTTTTTGTTTTACCACCTCTAATATTTGAATTTATAAACGTATTTTTTCCTGAACAGCCAACTGCAATTAAAGTATTTATTTCTCCTTTATCCATACCTGCAAAACCAAAAAGACCATATTCTGGATGACAATTAATTGCTGCAACAAGATTTACTTTTCCGTTATCAGCACCAACTGATAAACAAATGCCTTCCCCAATAAAATTATCAACAATTAATTCACCAATATTTTTTGCACCAAAAAACAAAAGGTCAAACCTATTTCCATTACCATTAAAATAAAAAGAAGTAGATTTATCTTCTGATTTATTTCTTTCAGTTAACAAATCAATTAAAATACCTGAATAAACAGCAACAACTGCTCTTTCAAATTCAAGATAATCTTGATTTGACTTTGCAAGAATAAATTCTTCTAAATTATTTTTTGTGAATAAAACATTTTCTAACTTTTGCTTTATCAAACCATAATTTTTAGATTTAAATTTATGAAGATCATCAAAAATAGTAGCATTACTTTTTATTTTGAAAGTATCAGAAGAATAATCTATAAAAAAATCATAACAATCTACCAAAAGTTCAAAATTAGAACATGCTAATTTAGCTTTAACTCCTTTGGGCTTAATGCCATGCAGTTTTTTAAGTGCAAAAGATTCATTTGCTTGATTTGCTTTTGTTGTTTGTAACATTTTGTTTTGTTTTTTTAATTTTTATTTTATTGGACTATCTATTGGTTTTGCAATATTTCTTATTTCCGAAATAGTGGTTTGTGTGTCTTCTCCTTTTTTTAATTCGTAAAGTAAATTTTTTAGTTTAGAATAACCTGTTTGCTCAACAGTTTTATCTAACAGTTCAGGATTTCTCGCGTATGAAAGCAAATTGTTCCAAGTTTTAGTACGAAATAACTCCTCTATTTTTTCTTCAACAGCTTCATCGTCGTCATGATAAAAAATAGTTAAGTCAACCTGAGAATGATTAAACGAATCAATATCTCCTTCTTCTTCAAATGATTCATTTTCAATAGAATCAATAAATAAAGTTTTGATACTGGTTCGATTAAATGCTGCGCTTAAAGTTGTTTCATGACCATAAATATCATCAAGGTAAACAAAACCAAAATTAGAATCACTTCCAATTGCAAAAAGAACATTGTCTGATTGAATATCAAACGCAAGAAACGACTCAATATTTTCTGCGTTATTTAATAAAGTATAAGCAGAATATTCTCCCTGAATATTAGTTAAAATAACAGAACCTATATCCTTTGCATTCATACCCAACTCATTAAGAGCATAAACACCATTAATATTTACAGCAGTAAAAGAATTAATAGAACCAAAAGAACCTAAATAAGAACAAATACCCTCTCCTTTAAAGTTTTCAACAATTAATTCGTCAACAAATCTGCAACCTGCAAATAAATAATCAAATGTTTTTCCTTTTCCATCAATATGAAACTTAGTAGGCTTGTTTTCTTTTTCATTCTGGAATGTAAGTAATTGTAATAATGTAGCTGAGAACAAACCTCTAATAACTTTATAGTCAGAATATATTTCTTCTTCAGAAGATTCTTCTAGAATTAATGAAGATTCTATATATGATTCTAATAAATTATTATTGAAATCCATTTTATTAGTATCTTTTTCAACCATTCTGTAAAGATCAGAATATAATTCTCTAAAATTAGCATAATCAGGTACAGAACCATGAGGAATATAACCTGCGTAATCAATTAAAACTTTATGACCTTCAAACTCTTCTACGTATTTTTTTTCAAAAGCTAAAAGTTTTTCAAGTGCAGAGGAACCTTTAGGTTTAACTCCTTTGGGCTTGATGCCTTGCAGTTTTTTAAGTGATAGTTTTTGATTCATTTTATTTTTCTTTTATATTTTAATATGTTTTAACATCTTTGTAAATTTTTTCTAATTCTAAAATTAGTTTTATCTTTTTTTCATCTGATTCAGTATTGATTTTATCAACTAAATCAAGCATTTCTTGAACTCTGAATTTATTTTTGTACTGCTCAATTTTTTCAGGATAATATTTACTATTAAACGTAGATTTAGATCTGGGACTGGAAGTTGATTTAGATTCGATAACACTAACCAAAGAAGCATACTTAGATTTAGGATAATCATCAGTTCCTTTCAAAACCATTTTTGAAGTATAAAGAAAATTAGCACGAGGTGCATCGAGTAAAGCGCCTGTAATAACAACATAATCAGGAAAATTATCTGCAATAACAATATCTAACTCGCCCTCTTCATTAGCAAATGATCTAAGAAAATTAAAATTGTCACTATTAGTAACGTTTTGTCCAATCAGTAAATTACAATAACCCTTAGATGATCCAACAGACATAAAACAATTCTTACCAACAATGTTTGATCCTACCAAAATATTTGCACGTCCAGAATTACTCGCAATACCTTTACAAATATTATCTCCTTTCAAATTATTAAGAATTAAAATATCAGAATGTTTTGCCATTAAAAATAAATTATCAAATTTACAACCATTACCATCAAAATAAACAATAGTTCTTTTTCCTTTTTCTCTGTTTTTTTGATTTAAAAGAGATAGTAACGATCCTGTGAATAAACCCTGCGCAATGCCAACTTTTGGATGCTCTTCAACAGACTTAGCTTGAAGATAACTAATTAGATCATTAGTTGAATAATCAAAATTAATCAAATATTTATGAACTGCTTCATCAACAAATAATTTTGCAACAGGTAAATCAGTCATAATCTTCGTAGATAAACCCAAATCGTCAATATAAAACTCAGTTCTTTTAACAACTTGTTTTTCAACATTAAGAAGAACTTCAAGTTTAGAGTTAGATTTAGTTTTAACACCTTTAGGCTTGATGCCTTTGAGTTTCTTTAAAGCAAAATTGTTTTGCGTTAATTTTTGTGTTGTTTGTGTTTGGTTCATTTTATTAATCTTCTTTTAGTTTTTTAGTTTTGATTGTTTGTATAAAGTATCAATTTCTAGTAATATATCTTCAGGAGATCTGGTTGAATTACCTACTTCTTCTACTAAATCTAAAATTTGCATTGCAGGAAACATAGATATGAATTCTTGATATCTCTGAAAAGCTTTTTTTCCAAATACCTTATTATGTAAATTATGTTTTTCGTTTGATTTACCTCTTGCACTCCAGGAATAAACTAAATCTAAATCCTCTGAATGTAATTTTGTATCTGGAAGTACCTCGTCTACATTAATACACTCAGCAGATCCATCATGAGCAAGATCTTGTGAAATATAATTAATTCTATTAAACAAAGATAAAAACATATTAACATTTCCTTTATACGATCCTGCGTAATTTCCAACTTGTCCACCATCAGGTAATTCACAATTATTCATTAACACAATATCTGCAAAACCCTCATGACCACCAACTCCAAAAGGATTCATTAATTTATTTTTTGATGCAATAACTAAACCCGCATTACCCGCATAAGCTCCTGTACGTTCAGCAGTAAAAAGACCCTCAATGTGTTTAGTAATTAAACAATTCACATTACCTTTATGAGTTCCTGTTAATCCGCAAATACCAGTTCCTTTAAAATTATCAAGCATTAAAATATCAATATTTTTTGTATAAGAAAATAAATCATCAAAAATTATTCCCTCGCCATTCATGTAAAATACTGCTCGCTTATTATCTTCTTTTTGTCTTTTCGTCCACAAATCAAGCAAACAACCCGTATAAATTCCAAGCAATGATCTTTGATTAATATTCCAGGCACCTTGTCCTTTTTCGATAATGTTCAAAGCATAAATACAATTTTTTAAATCGTTTGAAGTTAAATCAACTGACTTGAGAATATCTGATTCAAGCTCTTTATCAATTTCATCTTTTACTTGAGCTTTTTGGTAAATTCTGCTATCAATCCTATGTAAATGTTTATCCATAATATAATCAATAGGTTCCAAAAGACTTTCAAAAATAGTTTTATCTCTAGCTTTAACTCCTTTAGGCTTTATGCCTTTGAGTTTCTTTAAAGCAAAATTATTTTGCGTTAATATTTGTTCTGTTTGTGTTTGTTTCATCTTGTAAGCACCTCTTCAAGAGTGTCATAAACTGCATTAATTTGATGTGATTTTATTACTAGATCGTCGATATCTTTGTAACTCATCTGATCAACAATAGTTCTTATTTGCGAGATTTTAAATTTTTCAACTAATTTTTTGTATTTTTCTGGAGCTTTTTCTTTTCTACAATTTATTGCATCAGAATATTTAAATAACGAATTAATATCTTTCAAAAAACCTTTTGCAATAATAACATCTGAATCACGCCTAGATGATTTAACAGTATTTTCAACAGCAAGTAAACCAATACCCGAATCAGTATAAACAGTGTGAGAGGGTGTTCCAGTAAAACCATTCACATAAGCAAGACCTACACTTCCTCTATCTGAACCTACCAAATCAAACACATTCTTTCCTTCAATGTTTTTACAAATTAAATTTTTAATTTTTCCACTAATACCTGCAGAACTCATAAAAAGATAATTTCCCCTCACAGTATCACAATAAATTAAATCACATTTTCCACAATTAAAAGCAACGGAAGCTAAAGATCTGTCTCCTAAAATATTTATTCCAATACAAGACTTAACAGTACCATGCGAGGAAGCAATAGAATGTAAAGTGCCAAAACCCGCAACATTATTTGCATAAACCATATTTACAAAACCTTCATGCATTCCAACTCCATTAAATAAGTAAGACCCCTCTATATTTTCTGCAAATAAATTATTCGCTTTACCCCCAAATGATCCAATACCATTACCAATATGATCTCCTTTAAGATTTTTCAAAATAATATCATCAACATTATTTGCAAAAGCAAACAAATAATCAAAACGATTATGTCCACCATCCAAAAATATATTAGTTTTTAAATTATTCTCTTTGTTTCTTGAACTCAATACATCTAATAGTGCACCAGAATAAACACCAGTAAGCAAAGGATCTTGATCATGATTAAATCTTGCATTAATAAAAGTAATAAGATCGGATTCATCAAAAACTAATTTATTTAATTTTTCTTTTACATAATCAAAAATTGGAAGATAACCTGCAATATTTAAATTAGAAAATTGACTATTTACAACATCACAAAGAGAAACTAATCTACTTAACTTACTATTATCTTGTTTAACCTTAACTCCTTTAGGCTTGATGCCTTGCAGTTTCTTTAATGCAAAATTGTTTTGCGTTAAGTTAGTTTGTGTTGTTTGTGTTTGGTTCATTTTATTATTCTTTAAATTCATTTTTTATTCTATTTTTACGTCTTTATATTTCTCTTTAACTTCTTGACCTATTTCATGAATCTTTTTTGAATGATATTCAATAACTTCTTTTGACTGTTTTGACATTAATAATGTGTGATGAATTATTTCATCAAAACGAAATTCTCTAACTAAGTCATTGTAAAGCTTTAATGCTTTTTTATCGTCGACAAGTAAGGATGTCCAACTCATTTTCTCAGGGCTTTTCCAAGAATCTCCTTTTAGACTTAATTTTCTTTGAGTAACTTTCTCCTGAAAATAACCAAAATGAATATCCGGAGCATCAGATTCTTGTGAAATTGTTTCTTCAATACGACGTTCTTTGAATTTGAGATCATCAAATGAATTATATTTTTGATTATCCTCAAATCTCCAACCACCACTAATCTGTTTCGAACTAAAATAAAAACTTAATAATAATAAAGACTCATTTTCGATAGGAAGAAATTCAAATTCTCTACCTGATCTTTTTTTCTCTGTTAATAATTTCTTTGCGAATTTATGTTTAGAAACAAATAAATTATTTGCATCATCAGAATTCTGAAAATAAAAATCATTAAGTTTATTGACTCCGTCAAGAGAAATAACAGTATCAACCTGCGAATTTCCCCCATCTGCAGGAGTCCACCTTGGAGAAAAAGATCCTGAAATAACCAACAAGTTAGCAGACTTTGCAGACTGAGCAAAAGAACCCACAGTTCCTTTGCAATCTTTAACTAAAATCAATTCTCCTTTACCCGCTCTATTAAGCATATTTGAACAAAGATCATCCCCTTTAAAATTCTCAATAATCAACTCATCAACAAAACGAGCATAATGAAACAAATAATCAAATTGATTGCCTGCCCCATCAACTTCAAAACGAAACTTCTTGCCTGATTCATTAGTTCTCCTACAAAGAAGTTCAAGCAATGCTCCCGAATACATACCCCTTAAAACAGAAGTTATGCTACTAGCAAAACCAGTTTCTGTAAAATTCATTTGACCGCAAACATAATCTTTAAGATGTTGCGGACCATACTCAAAATCATTACAATAATTATTCTTAAAATCAGAATACAAAACATCATACACATTATCAAAAGCGTCAGGATCTAAAGGCCTGTTGCCAATTTCAGCTCTACGATCCGCAATTATCTTTTTCTCTATTTCAAAAATTCTTTCGAGAGTAGAAGTCTCTTTAGCTTTAACTCCTTTGGGTTTTATGCCCTTCAGTTTTTTAATTGATAATTTAGTATTCATAATTTATTCCTACCCTGTATGTCTCTTGTGCAATGTTAACAATTTGATTTAAAGTGTGATCAGCATTTGTGTTTTCTTTAGATAAACTTCTAAGTAAGTCAAACATTAGTGCTCCTTTTTTTTGTTTCCAAGTCTTTTCTTCAAGACGAGAAAGAGAATATTTACTCAAGACTTCTTCTGCACTCATCTGGTTTAATTCAGATTCTGAAACTCCTAAACCACCTAAGCTCAAATAAAAAACACATTGTGCCATATTATATCGTTTAGGTAGAAAAACAAAACGACTAGCGGGAGTGAATGGAACTACTCCTTTAAAACCAACGCCTGTATCAATATTGGTCAAAGAATGTCCTGAAACATTGAACGCTAGTAAACCCTTACAGTCTGAGTCTTTAAATTGTAAATGTGAAAAAATACCCCCTCCACTAATATTAATTCCTGCAACTAAACCAAGATTTCCTGACTTACCAGATCCTGCGTAATATCCAACGTCTGAACCTTTTAAATCTTTCAAAACTAAGACATCAATTTGTTCCACAAAATAAAATAAATTATCCAACTTTTTATTATCTCCATTAAAATAAAAAACAGACAACTTATTATCTTCATGTTTTCTTTTAGTTAATTCTGTTAATAATAAACCTGAAAAAATCCCTGGTTCTAATGATTCATCTTTATTTAAGTTTTGATAAGTTGATAAAATCCAATCATGAAGAGTTGATTCATCAAACTTCTGACCAAAGATTAATTTATTAAATAAATTTTTATACTCCGCCATTTGAAGTTTATTCGTGCCCCATCTAAATAATTGAGTAATCTCTTTTGCAGCAGTGCAAAACTCATTACCAATATCAATTAAATTCTCTAGATAGGAGTTATTTTTTTGTTTAACTCCTTTGGGCTTGATGCCTTTCAATTTTTTAAGTGCTAGATTTACAGCAGTATTAGTATCAGTATTCATAATTCTTACCTACCTTATATGTAGTTTGTGCTATGTTAACAATTTGATTCTTTGTTGATTTTGAACAAGGATTTTTAGCTAAATATCTTAGTAAATCGAATAATTCAGCTCCGTTCATTTCTTTCCAAACATCCAATTCATTATCAGCCACTCTTTTTGAAAACTTACATCTATCATCATATTGCCTTTTGAAAACCTCATCAGAACTAAGATTAGCAATTTCATTTTTAGAAAGTTTCAAATAATCCAAACAACTATGAACACAATCCCCCATCATATTAACACGTCTAGGAAAAAAAGTAAAATTTCGCGAATGTGCATTGCCTCCTGCACCTTCAAAATAATAACCTGCGCGAATACCATAAAGAGCTTTGCCTAAAACATTAAACCCAAACAAACCCTGGCAATTTGCGTCATTAAATTTGACCTCGGTAAAATTATGATCTCCAGTTACATTAACTCCTGCAATAATACCTAAATCGGGAGCTGTATATTTTTCCCACTTACGAAAACCTAAGTTATGAGAAATATAATTACCTTCTAAATTATTTAGAATCAAAACATCAACATTAGTTGTAAAAGCAAATAAATAATCATACTTATTTCCAGCACCATCAAAATGAAAAACAGACAATTTATCATCTTGATGTTTTCTTTTTGTAAATTCATTTAACAAACAACTAGCAAAAAAACCAGGAACAATACATTCAGCAAAAGAAGAAACATCACTATATGAATAATCAATCCAATCAGCAAGATCCTGATCAGAAAACTCTAAACTCTCAGCTAATTTAGTAAACGGTTCAACTAAATCACCGGGATAATATCTACTAACATCCAACCACATCAAATCAAGTAATTCAGTAGTATACTTAGAAATTTCTTTACCTGCTGAAATTAATCTTTCTAGATTAGTTGTTGGTTTAAATTTAACTCCTTTAGGTTTGATGCCCTTCAGTTTTTTAAGTGCTAAACTGTTTTGCACAGATCGTAAGTTTTCTCTTACTTGTGTGCTTTGTTCTATTTGTGTCATCGCCCATACCTCAAATCTACAAACTGTTTAAGTTTAGCTTTAGCATGCAACTCCTCGACCTGCTTGAGCGTATTAAAAATTTGTTCTTCGTTTTGATTTCTTAAATCTTCAACCAAATCTTCAATTTGATTAATGAAAAATTTATTCCTAGTATCTGCATAATCTTTAGAATTCTCGCTTGCAGATAATTTTAATAAATAACTTGCGCCCGCTAAATAATCCTGAGGGTCACTGGTGCGATCCAACAAAATTTTAACATTCTGTAAAGGACAATATTTTTTTATTTTTGAATTTTTTGTTTCAGAAAAACAACAAGACAAATCTCCACTAATATCTAATAAATTAACATACTCAGCGCCCCAACCAAAAAATTCTAAAGAATAATTCCTCCAAGATTCATTATGTGCAATAATCATATCAATTTTTCCTTTTGACCTTCCCACATTAACAAACATTCGCTCTCCTTCACAACCTGAGCTATAAATTAAACCAATAGAACCACTATTATAACCTGGTTTGAAAAAAGTAGAATCTCCTCTTAGATCTAATCCAATCGCTAAATTTAATTTAGCACCAGACATACCAATACTTGAAAGATTGGACTTGCCTTCTAAGTTTCTACAA
This sequence comes from Candidatus Woesearchaeota archaeon, assembly GCA_018668595.1. Lineage (GTDB taxonomy): Archaea > Nanobdellota > Nanobdellia > Woesearchaeales > UBA11576 > JABJCP01. The sequence goes on along the minus strand of JABJCP010000035.1, from coordinate 55,894 downwards.
TAAACTGCATTAACAAAAGTGTCATGCCCAACCGCGACATTATTACAAATATGATCTCCTTTGAAGTTTTCAACAACAAGATAATCTGCTAACTGCGTCGAATAAAACAAATAAGGATACTCCATGCCTTCACCATCAACATGAAAAAAAGTTTGCTTATTTTTTTCTCTTCTTCTCTTAGTAAGAATAGTCAATAAACAACCAGGTAAAACACCTGCTAAAAGTTTTGTGTTATCATCATAGCCATAATGCGCAGTAGCAAAAATAAACTGCCTTAAATCAGATTCATTAAACTCAATATTTTTCAAAGCTCTAAACATATAACCTGTTAAAAATAAGGATTTACTTGCATTATTGCCCACCTGGTCTAAATTAGATCTATTTTCTTTTAAAACAGTGTCTCTTGTTGCAAGAAGTTTTTCTAAATTAGTTTTACCTCTAGACTTAACCCCGTTAGGCTTGATGCCTTGCAACTTCTTTAAAGCAAAATTGTTTTGCATTAATTTTTGTTCTGTTTGTGTTTGGTTCATTATCTCCCTTCATAATAGTTTGGTAAACTAAGTTTTATTTGATGGTAAATTTTTTCTATTTGTAAAGCATTTTGTATGATTTCAAGTTCAGACGCTCCATTCATCTCGTCGAGTAAATTTGTTATTTTAGTTAGTTGATATTTTTCTTTAACTTGTTTAAGTTGTTCAGGATTTTTTTTGGAAATTGTTTTTCTTGCAACAACTATATCTAAAATCTCTTCTTCTGGACCATACTGCTTAGTTAAAAAATTTAACTGAGAAATTAAACAATCTGAAACAACAGCTAATTTTAGATTATTTAAACAATCATAGTCATCAAAACAATTTTTTCCTCGAATATTATTCGCATACAATAATCTGATAGTGCCATGATCGCAAAGATTATTAAAATTATCATCTCCTCCAATATTATTAGCAACAAACAAATCAACACAACTCTCCCAAGAACTAATACTACCTAGACAACCATTACTTTGCCAATTACTAACTGCCAATAAACCAATAACTCCTTTGCTTGTTGCCAATTCAGTAAAACAATACTTGCCATTTATGTTTAAACCAAATAAAGATCCAACAAAACTATTTTCGCCCAATGCCATATCAGAAGCGATCTGAGTTCCTTGAAAATTGTCAATAATTAATAAATCAATATTCGAAACTCCTCGAAAAAGACTATTGAAAGTATTTCCTCCTCCGTTGATGTAAAAGATAGATCTTCTCGAAGTATTTTTTAGATCATTAACCCAAGACTGTAACAAAACAGATGAGCAAGCACCTAAATAACTTGCCAAGTCTAAATCTTCTTTATTAGTATTTGAAAGAACAAAATCAGTTATTACGCTTTTATCTAACTCAAAATTTTCTAATTTAGGTTTTAAATCTTTAGAAATTTTATTTACTCTCTTAACAAAGTAATCAGTAGGAAGATAATCATTACAACACCTAAATTCAAACTCGTGTTTAGAGAATAAATCATGACAAACAAAATTAAGATAATCAAGTCTAGATGATTCTTTAACCTTGATTTGTTTAGGTTTTATTCCCTTCAGTTTCTTTAATGCAAAAGTTTCATTTGCTTGAATTAATTGTTGTTGCATTTTTTTACCTATTTACTGAATCTACTTTAATTTGATAAATTTCATCCAGGACTTTTAATTTCTCAACTCCATCTACAATTTCTAATTTTTCTGTTAAATCTGCAATTTTTATTAAATCGTCTTTGAACAAATATTTAGACGTGTAAATGCCAGACTGAATAAGAACACCGTCAGCTTCAACCCAATGCTTAGTACATTGTATTTTTCCTTGTTTATTTTTTATTCGTTCAATAGCCTCAAAATCTTCATCAGATAAAACACAATCTGAACAAATAAAATTTTTTTCGTTGATGTTATTTGATCCCCCCTCATAATTCTTAATAATGACTAAAGCACCATTAGCATATCCTCTCCCAGACTTATCGCCTTTTGAATTAATTAAAGCATAAACTCCTGGAAGCTCTGATGACAAACTACAATCATACAAAATATAATCTCCAGAACAATTAATCGCTGCAATAGACTTGAATGAACCAAAAGCACCCATATTTGAACAAATACGATCTCCATTAAAATTCTCAACAATTAACTGATCTATTTTATTTGCATGCGTAAATAAATAATCAAAATTATTACCCAAACCATCAAGATAAATTCTAGTTCTTTTCCCCTCTGCAAAATTACGCTCTGTTAAAGTTGATAATAAAATTCCTGAATAAAATCCGATAAAATAAGATTCACTCCCATCTGATAAGTCCTGAATTGACCTGGATAAAACATAATTTTCTAAATCAGATTGCGAAAAAACAATATTATCTAAAAATGGTTTTGACCATAAAGTCAAAATTTCATTAACCACTCCTGCACTAGTTGAACTAGTTAACAAACTATAATACAAATCTATTTTCCTTTTAGGCGGATTATAATAAAAATGATCAAACATTCTGGATTCAATATCAATTAGTTTATTGACTACAGGAGTGGAATTTAGTTTAACTCCTTTAGGCTTAATGCCTTGCAGTTTTTTTAATGCAAAAGTTGGTTGCAATTTTTCTCTTGCATTTTTTGCTTGTGTGTTTTGTGTTTGATTCATTTTATTTTAATTTTTCATATAATTGTTTAATTTGTTGTGATTTTTCTATTATTTTTAGTGTATCTGTTTCCCCAATTAATGAATGCGATAACTCAACTATAGATTTGTATTTTTCATTAGCTGCTGAACCCATAAGAATATTATTAACTCTCAAATTAGCAAATCTAACATTGTTTTCAGGATTGCAACATAAAATAAAATTTTTAATATAGGTATCTTGACGAGTGGGCAATAAGTTTACTGTATGTAGATCTGTATTAGGGTGACAAACAATAAACAAATTTTCAAGAGACTTATAGTGTTTAACATTAACAAAAGAATCTCGATTGTTCAAAAGCCATAAATTAGATGGCCCTGCTGATCCAACATAATCGTCAAGTAAATCAAGAGAACCTTTTATAAACCAAACATCTGATCCAACCGCGCAAGGCCAATTAGAGTTATTAAAATTATTATTAATAAAATAAACAGACTTGGCAGGATTATTTTTAGATCCAATAAAAGAACTAGACCTACCTAATTCCATATTGGCAAACGCTATTAAATTTGCTTTAAAGTTACCATATGAAATACAACTACAAACTTCTTTTCCCTTAAAGTTTTCAACAATAATCTCATCGACATATTGCGCATAATTAAATAAATAAGGAAAATTATTTCCCTCCCCGTTTATATGAACTCTAGTCTTTTTATTCAACAAAATATTTCTTTTCGTAAGCAAACTAAGTAAAGCGCCAGAATAAAGACCTAAAACAACCAACTCGTTTTCAAAACCATCTGAATTAGACCTTGCATGAACAAAAGAAGTTAAATCAGCAATATCAAACTTAAAATTTGATAGTGAGTTATTTTTTAACTCGGAAAAAATTTGGAAATGAAGATTTTCCATCTCGCTACCGCCGCCATTACCCTTATATTTTGGTGAAAAATCAGCAACTATACGATTCCCTGTTTTGATAAGATGCTCTAGTTTAGACTGCTCATTAAATTTTATTCCTTTTGGCTTGATGCCCTGCAGTTTTTTAAGTGCTAGATTAGTTTGGTTCATTTTGTTATTTATTCTTGTTTATCTGTTAATGTTGATTTGTAAATAGATTCTATTTCTAAAGCTGTTTTGATTACTTCGTCGTAAGGTTTGTCTGGAATTGATTTGATTAAATCCATAACTTGTTTTGCTTTGTGTATGTTTTCAAAAGAATCAAAATTAAGATTTACTATTGCTTTTTTATCTCCAACATTCTCTCCAATGATCCATGCTGAGTTATAAAAACTATTAATTGAAAAAGAATCACTTCCTTGAATATTATAGCCTCCAACAAGACCTACTTTAGCATTTGAATTCCTGACTTTTCGAAACGCAAAATCTCCCTTAAGGTTTAAACCAACAAGTAAATTAGCACATCCGGGGAAAGGAATTATAGAATTGCATATACAGTTTCCTGAAAAATTATTAATAACTAACACATCAATGTTTTGAGTGCGAGAGAACAAATAAGGATAACTAATTCCATTACCATCTAAATAAAGAAGAGTTCTCTTGTTCTTCCTCTGATTATTACTAACTAAATAATCCAGTAATACTCCTGAGAATATCCCTGTAAACCTCGAATGTATATCTGTATAATTTCCAGTGGAAAAAACAAAACCAGTTAAGTCATCTTCTGTAAATTTATGTTTATTCTGAAAAAAATAATTTGATAAATTATGGCTAATAAATGCTCTTAAACTATTATTATTTCTAGAACTTCGTTCTTCTGCACTCTGAAACTCATTCCAAACTCTTTGATGAAGATCTAGCAAGCTCTCTAGATTGGAGTTTTTTTTAACTTTAACTCCGCGGGGTCTGATACCTTTCAGTTTCTTTAATGCTAAATTTGTTTGATTCATTGTTGTTTTTAATTTTTATTTTGATTTTTTTTTATTTATTTTTTGTTTTTTTAGTTTAGATGTTTCTAGATAGTAATTTCTATATGCAGAAGAAAAATTCTCGCTTGTGAACTCGCTCGTTAGCACAGCCAGACTCGCTCCGTCGACAAATTTAGTGAAATGTGGTGCCCTCCCGTAAGGAGCATCCCCTCCCACATGTGAAGAGTTTGTTTCTTCATTGCTCGTAAGTTGGCGGTGCTAATTCATCTTTCTTCTGCTTTGTTAATTATTCCTTGTTTAGTTTTTTGTAATACTCTTCTAGTACAAAACTTTCAAGTACACTCTTTGCAATAGGGTGATCAACTTTGATTTTACCAAGTTCTTTTCCACTAAGTATATCTACAGCAGTTGAGTAATCACCTGTGCGTTCTTCAGTTAAAATTTCAACAGCTTCTCTAATTTTATCAAATGCTTCATTTTCTGCTTTCTTAAAATCAGAATAGTTAGTCCATGCGTGTGCAACAAGTTCTTTTGCAACTTTAAAATTTGGAGGAATTTTTCTTGGACTATTAAAACACAGTTGAGCAAAATCAATATCTGGTTTGATTCGTTTGTTTGCAGTATAAATAAAAGCTGCTTTCATATCCTCTGTTTGAACTTTATCATTACCAAAATACCAAGCAATTGCTTTAGAAACCTGATTCCAATCTTTTAAGAAACGACCTGCAAGACCTTCTTTCATTTTAGCTACAAGATACTCTTTATCATGAGAATCATCTGTCGGTGGATCTTCAACTCTTAGACGACCATACTTATTACTGTGAGTCATTTCAGACATTACACAATGAAAAAATAAAGTTCCTTCAAGATCAAATTCCATCTCATTAATTTGATTTTTAATGTTATCTAAATGACCATTGTTAATAAAAGGAATTCCTCTATTGTTAAATGTAGTAACTGTTTTATCTTGTAATGCTTGAATTTTTTCCTTAATATCTTTTGGATTATTCTTATGCGTTGCATAAAACTCCATTAAATCGTCGACACCAGATTCTAAACCTAAAGAATTTTTAATATTATGTTCTGCGCCAATAATTAAATCCTCATGAAACAAAGCATTGTAATAAGCAGGTTCAAGTACAATTGCATAATTGTCAAGAAGATTTTCGTTTAAAATAAATGTTCCACCATAATCTAAGGGGTTAATAGCAGAAACAACTACTTGTTTATCTACTTTCCACGAATGGTTTGCATAATTCCAAACACCAGTTGCAATACCTTCTCTTAATCTATTTTGCTCAAGTTCAGAATAACGATTCAACTCATCAACAATTAAAAATGGTGCAAAAAATGGCAAGTACATAAATGCAACATCATTACCTCTATTAAGTTCTGCTAAATCGTGAGTTGCATAAATTTCATTGATTGTTGCTCCAGGAGTTCCAACAATTCTTCTTCGTTCAAAAAGTTCATAAGGCATTTGAAAAAGAATCGAGCCAATAACACTTGCAAGTCTTGTTTTACCAGTCCCAGATGGACCTTCAATTAAAGTATTGTTTCCAAGACAAGAATTGAGTAATGTCAATGTTGTTGTAATCGGAACATATTTCTCAAAATCCTGTTCTTTAATTCTTCCGCTACCATCCACTAATTCTGTTATACCCAGTTCTGGATCATAAAGATTTCTTGGAACCTCTGCAATAAAATTTTGGTTTACATATTTTACAATTTTTCTTAATTCAGCTCTATAGTCTGTCATTTACTCGCCCTCCGAAAAGTTTTGTTTGAATAAGAACAAAGGTAATAATTAGATGTAGTGTGCAAAAAATACACTGATTACTCTATAAGTTTACATCTTACCCCGCCCGGATACACCCTTTTTTTGGCTATAAAAATTAAATATGAGATTATTTCAAATGTAGCACTCACAAAAATAGTACTGGTATAAACTCAAATTCCCGCCCGAATCATGCCAAAACTGGCTTAATATTAGATAATATAGAGTATAGTATATATAAAGGTTTCGGTGATTTTGCTATTATTGAGTAGTTAAGAGTTGGGTTGAGCAGGTTTAGCGAAAAGTTTAAATATTACTTCGTATTACAATGGAATACTATGCACGTTGTAACAGTAAAATTCCAAGAAAACATACTTGAAAAAATAGATAAAAGCATAATTGAAAATAATTTTAATTCTAGAACTGAATTTATTAGAGAAGCAGTACGAGATAAATTAACAGAATTAAATCGTGAAGAATTGATAAATGAATTTATGAAATATAGAGGGAAGGCTAAGAACAAAACCAGTTATGAAGATAATAAAAGAACAAAAGAAATAGTAAGTAAAGAGTTAATAGAACACCTAGAAAAAAAATTTAATTAATATTTTCGGGCTTTACTGTTTTTACAACATGGGAAAGATCCTTAATAAAATGCACATCTCTAGATATCATGATCGCTTTATGATTTCTTGCGTGTATAGCATTTAAACAATCAACAAAAGGTATGTTTTTTTTATCAGAAATTTTCCTTGCTTCTTTATATTCTTCATTAGTTATATCTAATCTTATTAATATATTATTCATAAATAAAAAATTCAACATATTGTTTATTTCTTCTTCAACATAATCCTTTTTAAGTTCCCAAATTAAAGATATTGAAAATAAAATTCCATCATTGTTTTTTAAAATTTTCATAAATAAGTCAGAAGCATATTTTCCTATAGGTTTATTCGATTTACTAAATCGATTTTCATAAAAATCTCTCCAAATACAAGTATCAATTAAATATTTTCTTTTTTTCATCAATTAGTGAAAGACTAAACTAAGTTATAAGTTTCACACATGCATGTCCAGTGTCCAGTGGAGAATTATTGAAAATCCTCCGACGAGATTGAAAGATTTTCAAGAAATTTATTCCCATTCCACAGTCCCAGGAGGCTTGGATGTGAGATCATAAACAACTCTACTTACTTTATTTAATGATAGAATTTGATCAACTATTTTTTCTAAAATATGTTCTGGAAAATCTTTACCAGGAATTGCAGGCATGCCAGTCATAAAATCATTAGTTCTAAAAGTACGAATTGTAATAGAATGTTTTTTTGGATTTTTATTAATATTATTATTATTATTATCAAAATCAACAGGAAACAAAACAACAGGAACTTGAGCAAAAGATTTGTAAATATCGTATTTGAAAAGATTCTCTGTTACAATACTATCTGCTTCTTGCAATAAATTAATAATATCTGGAGTTAAATTAGTTTTTGTAACATTCTGGACTGCGTCTTCAACAGGATCACCAAATAAATAAACAACACGATTAATTTCATGAATAACTTTAGGAATTTCATTAGCTGCCTGTTTTGCTTTAACCCAATCAGGATTATTTTCAGAACTAAGTGCAGCAACATAACGATAACTACGATCATCACCCTGAACACCAACAGTTTTGAACGGAAGAATTGCACCTTTGAAATCATAAGTTCCTGCTAAATAATCGAGATGTGATTGAACACCATACCCATCTTCGTCGAGATTTGGCTCATCTGCACAAATAATTCTAACTGCAAGACCAGGACCAGGAAAAGGATGACGCCAAATCAATTCTTTTGGAAGATCAAGCATCTCGCCAACTTTTCTAACTTCATCTTTATGCCAATCTTTATTAGTTTCAATAACCAAACCTTTTTTTCTTTTTTTTCTTACAAGTTCTGTATCATTATGATGAGTTTTTATTACTGAGGCTTTATCGCTTGCAATCAAAGAAGCACTCTCGATTAAATCAGGACGAAGAGTTCCTTGAGCAATAAAAGTATCATCGAGATCTAGATTAAATGATTTCATTGCTTGATCTGCAACATGCATAAAAACATCACCAATAATTTTACGTTTTTGTTCAGGCTCAATAATTTGGTTCAATGGACCAATTTCGAGTTCATTGTCTACTGTTTTGCCATTATAAAATTCATTTTTAGCGTCGACAACAACCAAATTTTTAAGACCTAAACTTTTCAGTGCTTGCTCTACTTTTTTACTTTCATCTTTACGCATAAAACCATTATCAATATGAATCGCATAAATCTGATTTGGATCAAGAGACTTTGTTAAAAGTGCAGCAGTAACAGTACTATCAACACCTCCACTAACAAGAACCAAAACATTTTTGTCTGCGACAGTGGTTTTGATTTGATCAATTGTGGTTTGCACCCGATTTTCCATTGAATAAGATCCTTTAAATTTGCATATGTCAAATAAAAAGTTTTTTAGAATAGTTTTCCCATTAGTAGTTAAGTCAACCTCTGGATGAAACTGAACACCATAAAGATTTTTTTCAGTGTTTTCAATTCCTGCAACAATATTATTTGAAAATGCTATTTGTTCAAAACCCTTAGCAAGTTTTGCAATGCTATCACCGTGACTCATAAGAACTTGTTGTTCTCCTTCGAGATTTTTGAATAAAATTGATTTATTCCACACCCCAATAATTGTCTCGCAATCCTCTCTTCTCTCTTTTTTTTCAACAGTTCCTCCTCGGGCATAATTCATTAACTGCATACCATAACAAATACCAAGAATAGGAACTTTACTAAAAAAAAGTTTACGATTGTAACTAGGCGCGTTTGGACTATACACACTTTCAGGACCGCCAGAAATAATAATTCCTTTATACTGTTTTATTGTTTCTAAATCAACGTCAAGAGAAAGAAAATCAGTTTCGACATTTAATTCTCTTACTCTACGATCAATAACCTTGCCATACTGAGCGCCAGCATCGAGAATTGCTAGTTTTTCAAGTTTTTCAAAGTTTGTATTAGAATCTTTTGTTACCATGTTTAAGAAATCTGATATGAATTATATAAATTTATTGTATATGCCAAATAGAGAGTTCAAATAAAATAAATATAAACAAATCACTTCTTCTTACTATTGCCCTTCTCACTAGGTAAACTCTGCGCCTTAGTAATTATCAAAGAATGTTTATCTGCACTAATCTCAACATCCATCCTATCGTCGAACTTAGTAATTTTTGTTATTAGCTCTGGCAAAATAATTCTATTTAATTTAAAATTAAGATTAGTAATGATTTTTTTAGTGCTAAGATCATTTTTTTCTAGTCCTAAATCATCCATTATCTTATTTGTTTCAACACTAATTGTTCCATCTCGGAATTTCTTTGATTGATCATAAAGATACTTGGCAATCTTATCTGCAACATTAACTTTTGTCGCCTCAGTAATTCCTTGTAGACCAGGACTTAAATTTGCTTCAATTACAACAGGACCTTTTACACTTTCTAAAATATCAACAGCACAAATTTCTGCACCAATTGCTTCTGCTGTTTGAATAGCTATTTTTTTAGTATGAGCATCAATAGTACATGCGCAACCAATACCACCTGCATGAATATTTGCGCGTTTTTCTCCCTCAATTGCTTTGCGCATCATGGATGCAACTACTTTATTACCGACGACAATAGCACGAATATCTTCTCCACTAGTATCAACAAATTGCTGAATAATAACTGGCTGGTTAAGAGCAGATAAAGCATCAAGCATAGAACTTGCACTACTAAAAGAATCTGCAAACATCACTCCCTTGCCTTGAGTACCTTGAGGAAATTTCATAACAATAGGATAATTAATTTTTTCAAGAATGTTTTTTGCCGCAGCAGGATTAGAACTAATATATGTTGGAGGCATAGGAATTTTATGCTCCTGCATAATTAAATGAGTTGCAAGTTTATCATGACCCACAGTAAAAGCTGATGCATCAATAGGCATGTAACATTTACCCTTCAAAACAGAAGCAATAGAACTAATAATCTGAACATACTTAAAAGATCCTTTCAAATAAATACAATCATACAAATCAAAAGGTTTACCTGCGCAAAGAATTTCTGCATGCTTACCACCAAGATTAACTTCAAGTTCTCTCAAATCAATTTCATCAACATCACTAAAATATTTACGCATAGCTTCTGCCGTCCACTGACTGCTCTTACTTCCTAAGCTTATTAATGCTGCTTTCATAAATTTCATAACCTCAATTATGCACTATAAATTTGGATTTATCTATCTGATTCTTTTACAGGATCGATAAGGAAACCTTGACTCAAAATATTCTGACCAATTAAAACTCTGTACTTCATATTACTACGATCTGCTAAAGTAAACTCTGTTTTGATTTCTTTGTCAGCTAAAATAATTCTAGCACTAACAACAGGTCTAAGTCCCGTGCCTGAAGCACTTCTCACAAGTTTAGTTTTTAAGATCGGCCCAAGTTCAAGATCTGCTGCCAACTGAAAATCCACACTACTCTTAGTAGCACCAGTATCAATTCTTGCCATAACTTCTTTCTTTTTTCCTTTTGGACCTAAGACAGTTATAGGTTCTACTAAACCCACAACAGTTTTTTTGTTATATTTAATAACTATATTATCACTAGCTCTTCTTAACACAGTAAATCACCTATATAATCGTAAATTATGATATAATTCACCCCTGAAATGCTCGATTATAAGCACACTACCTAAAAAAATAAGGGAGTTTATAAATGTTTTTGTGGATAGATTGATAATTTAGAAAATATGACTGCCTCCTAAATTATTTCTCAATCAAAATTTTCTTATGAACATCAGATATAGACGCTGGTTGAATTTGCTGACCCTGCCACAATTGGTTCTTTGTAAATTGAGAAACAGGAACTTGAGCAGGAAAATTATAACCAATAGGTTCTGGTTTCGAACACATACCAACAGAATAAGTATATTCAGGAAGCAAAACCATATTAGCAAAAGCCTGATTAATACCTCCACTCATATTCAGCGGCATAATTCTCAAAGGTTCTCCATTTCTAACAATATAACACTCATTAGAATTAACAACATAAGTATGATTTTTTGGACTGGTTTCTCCACCAGAAGGAACAATTAAAATCTTTCCTTCTAAATCAACAGCCTCTGATTTTCCTTTTAAAACAGTACAGCTCATTCTCGGCTGAGGAAAGCCACCATCAGTAAATTGAGAAGCATTACCCTTAAATTCGCTATGAGCCATGTTTAAATAATTTTTAATATTATCAGAATCAATATATTCACTACCTAAAAAATCTCGCACAACTCCGTCCTTAATATGAGTTCTTATTGGGCGCTGCCTACCATAAGCATCAAAATAAGTAAAACCTTGTACTTGAAAACCCTCTACTGTTTTCATATGATCATCAGTTAAAATAATATCTTTATTATCAATAATCTGATCTCTCTTAAACGGAGCTGAATCAGAAGAGTTCAGAAAATTAATAGGCTCTTCAAAATGATGACCAAAAATTTCATGAGCAGAAAAACCAGAAAGTACAACAACATCATAAAGACCCTTAATTGGAATTCCTGCATCCTCTAAAGTTGCATATTTTAAATTAGATATTGTATACAACTCTTCAAATGCTTCTGCAAATGAAGTTTTAGAAGAAACTCTTCTATCAGGAGTGGGATCTGCAAAATACTTAATCAATTTAGGCAGATTTTTTACATCATCATTAGTTGTACAACGAACAACTACATCTCTACTAGAATAAAGAGGAGGAAGACCATTAAAAAAACTAACTTTCATAAATGGAATTGATTGAATGCAAACTCCCCCTGCAGAATTAACAACTATCTTTTGTTGAACTGCCATTTCTCTTAAGCAAGCAGCACCTAAATGGGATTTAGAAAATTCTAAAAATTCTCTATCAAAATAATCTATATTGTCAGGAACTGAATCAAAAAATGATTTTTCATATTTAGGAAGGCTCTCCATTTTAAAATCAAAATTAAATCTTGAAGGATCTAAATCTCTTGCTACAACTATTTCTTCAAATGAATTTAAACAATAAGAATTAGTACTAATATCTGTATAAAGAGAACGACTAATATTTTCTTTATTAAAATTAGACATCCAAATCTCATTTACTGATTTTTTTCCTTCGACAAACTTAACACTATCATAAACAGTATTTACGAATCTTGAAATAATAATTTCTTCAGTATTTGAAATTTCATTTAAGAGTTTATCTGCTAAACATTTTAATTCTTCTTCTGATTTAATATTCTCTTTGATATTCATTATTAATTCCCTCCCTCTGTAGTTGATTGATAAATATGATAATACTTAGCTAATTTTTCAGCACGCTTAATATGTGTTGCTGCTATTTTATGCCTAGTTGAATAATTCTGTTTTAACATCCTCTTTGCTTGAATTAATTGATCTATAACTTCATTATATTGCACAGTTCCGACGAGTCCAAAATCTTTTGCAATTGCTAAGTCAAACATTAGTTCGTTAACTTTTGCAATACTAACTCTACTACCTGACTCCAATACTTCTTCATCTATGATAAAATCTAGTACTTTACCAAATTCTTTTAATGGATTGTATTCTGAATCTGTTTGCATTTTAGTTACCTATTATTAAATCAAAATCTTTTTTTGATGAGTAAATTATTTGTTTAACATTTCTTTCAGCAGGAAATATGTTCAGACGATGCGAATTAGTTACACTAGGCATTTCACAAAAACCAGTTCCTGCAAAGCAAATACCCTGATTTGTAGTGTGGCAAAGAGCACTCAGGTTTCGATCAGCAGAGTTAAAAAGAATTTCGTGATCAGGTTTGCCCAAACTATTAACAACTCTAAAAATATACTGCTCTGTAGCACAAATCAAACCATAATCAGGAACCCACTCGAGTACTTTATGATGTTGTCTGTTAATAAATGGATTCATCTCTTGACTACTTACACATTCATCAACAGAATCAAAATGCCCATCGCGAATGTGATTAATAAATTGTCCATTGTCAGTTATTGCATACAAACCATTTTTTGGAACCCACTTTAATTCATTAATAGATTCTGCAAAATCAGTAGTCTCTATTGAACAGGGTTTTTTATTTTTGTCTAAACAAATCTCAAGAACATTATCTGTTCTTGCAGCAACAAGACCTATTTTTGGAATATATTCTAATGCAGTATACCCCTCAGTTGAATTTGTAATTGTTTCAAATTCTGGCGATGCTGAGTCTTTTAAATTATCTATTCCTGCTAAACGAACAAGTTCTTTATGTTTTTTTATTGCTACTAAACCATAATCAGGAATAAATACAAAGTTAGACAATTCTCTTTCCTGCTTGAACAAATTACCCTGTCTTCTACTTTTTAATTCCACATAATTTAATTCACAAAGAGGATTTAATCTTCTAGCTCTCGAATGACTTCTTTGAAATCGGGATAAATAAATTAAAAAACCCGGATGAGAATCGATATCTGAATCTGCATTATTTGAATTAATAATTTTTTTAAGTTCTTGATTGTTAGTTTTTGTATGCTTTTTCTTTTTAGGATTAAGAATATCATTAATTAAATCTTTGTCGTCAACAGCAGTTTGTCTAGCTAAATCGTCTAATGAATTTTTTTTGCGATTTATTTTAATGTTTAATTTCGCCATTTTGTTTTTATTGATCAACTATTCATTTTTTGAAATATTTAGGTTGGGAATATATTCTAATGCAGTGATGGTATAATCAGATGAAAAAACTTCTTCTCTATTAATGCGCTTTTTATTTTTGTCAAGTACTCTATATATTTTATTTTCATTAGATGCTAAAAGTCCAAAATTTTCAACCCAATTTAAACACCTAACATTATAATTAAATTTCCCATACTCAAAATCTACCCTCGTCCAAACATCCAAATCTAATAAATGTATTATTTTGTTATTAGTTGTTGCAATAAATAAACCAACACCCGGAACATACTCGCTTGCAAATGAGTTAGGTGTTACTGCTGCAAATTTTTTATTTGCTATTCGCGCACTATTATCCAGAGATCTAAAAACACCAGAGTAAAGACCAACATCAAAAAGACCTTCTCCTTGGATCCAATTAATACTTCTAATCTCCTTGCCCTCATCTCTTCGGCCATAAATTTCATCGAGACATGAGTTCAAATTTTTATCTAAATACTTATAGATTTTTGACCCTCTACAACCAAACAAACCAAGATCAGGAATCCACTCAAGGGATTTTATATCTCTTACATTTTTTTTTAATTCTTCGCTACAAAAAAGTCCATCAAAATCAATGACCTTATGAATAGAATTATAATCACCACAATCAACTAAACCAAACTTATGAATCCATTTAAGATCGCAAACCCTATCAGTACAAGTATCAATATATATGTCTTGTTTGGTTTTAATATTAATTGCACGAATTTGATAAGTTACAGTTTTAACATTATTAACATCTTCTCCAAGTTCATATGCACCATAAACAAGCCAACCACCTGAATTAAGCCTATTAGCACCTGATGGAAGTATTGGTTTTTTAATATGTTTTTGAATAGGTTCTTTACCACTGAGAATATCTTTAATTAAATCTTTATCGTCGAGAGCAGTTTGTCTAGCAAGATCGTCGAGACTTGAATTCTTTGTTTTATTTCCAATTATTTTAGTTTTGGTCATTTTATTTTTATTATAATTTAGGAACATACTCCATTGCAATTATTTCCTGATCTAAACTAAACATAACTTGATGAATTAAACCATACTCTTTTGAATTTTGATTATATTGCAAAATTTTTCTTAGCTCAACATCACTATCGGTTTCAGTTGCATAATAAACACCATGACCTGGAACTGCTAAAAATTTTGAAACTTTTCCTTCGAATTTAGGAATTAAATCTTTAACAGGAGGATTGTTGAATAAATTTTTATCTTCCATGCGCAAGATGTGAGAATAATTATTTTCATCAGTTGTTGCAAATAAAAAACCATAATTAGGAAGGTATTCAAAATCATAAGTTTTCATGTTAAGATTTTTTATAATGACCTCTCCTGCAACACCCAACGGTTGATTTAGTTTGGCAAATAATCCATTTTTTGTAATGTAAAATAATTCTTGATTAGTTATTGTTTTTATGCTTTGCACATCTTGTTTTTGTTTGATTACTGCATAATGTCTTTTGAACGAATTATCTGTTAAACTTACAACACCTTGATTATCCACTCCAATTAAACCTTCTAAAGGTAGAAAGTCCATAGAAGAAATTTGATTTATTGCTGCAGAAAGCACAACAGAATCTAATCCAAGGTAATCTCCTTGAATATCAAATATCTGTTTAATATAATCATCAGTTGCCTGAATCAACCCAACACCATTAACCCACTTTAACGCATTTGAAACATTTTTTGCAGTTGTGAGCAAAATGTTTTGTTTTGTTTGTAAATCAAATTGATAAGTTGCAGACAAAACCATTTGTCCATTAACTTCAAACTCATCTTCGTCAGTAACAGAATAAACAATACTGCCTAAATCATCTTCTGAGATGGGATCAATATTAGTAAAAGGTTTAATTTTAGGTTTTGGAGTTTTATTTTTTGGTTTTATTTTTTTACCACTAAGCAAATCTTTTATTAAATCTTTGTCATCAACAGCAGTTTGTCTAGCAAGATCATCAAGAGATGACTCTTGTTTTTTATTTCCTTCGATTTTTAATTTGTTTGTTTTTTTATTCATTTTGTTATGTTTATTTTTGTTTTATTATTCATTGTTTTTTGTTTTATGTTTTTTTTCGTCTTAGTTTGATTTGATCTTTTATAATCTCACATATTTCATTGTAGTGATTTTACCGTCGACAGAATCTAAAGTAGTTTTACTTCCAGATTTTGAAGAATAAGTTTTTAAATCATCGTTGTGTCCAAATGCAATCTTTTCTAATTCATCCATCCAAACTGCACAACTAGCACCCTGTAATTGAGATAGTTCATAAAAACCAGTACCACTATAATATTTAATAACTCTAACATAAGTCTTATCGCCTAAACCTAACAAAAGTTTATTATTTTGATATGAAGAAATAAATCTAAATTCTCCACAATCATAAGTAGTTACCAATATTTTATCAATTTTATTCTTATTATTAATATAATAAATTAAACTTGATTTTAACCCTGTGTGATCAGGTTCAATACCATATAAACCATAATCTGGAGAATAACAAATTCCCTTTGGCCGATGTATTGTTGAAATAAAATTATTGTTAAAATTTTTATTAAATCGTTGTTCTATAATTATATGAAAACATTGTTTAGAACTAAACAAAGCTAAATTGGGAATGTAAACTAAACCATTTATTTGAGCACCCCCCCTAGAAATAACCCTATCATCATTTGCACCAGGATTTAGAGTTAACTTGCATAAATTAACATCAGACAACCTTGTAACAAGACCCTTAGCATTACCTAATATCAAACCATCATGAGGAATGTATTCTAAAGCAGTAATTTTTTCATCAAAAACTGCAAAAATTTCAGACCTACCACTAGCATTAAGATCTTTTTTAAATAAAACAGATTTATGTTTTTTATTTGTGACTTGAGACCAAGTTGCGACATTCTCAGGATTATAAACTGCATAAAATAAAAAATCTCCCAGAATAGATGCAGAATTTGGTTTAATTATGTTTAAATCAGGAATTTTTTCTTCAATAGTTTTTTCTTTAGGAGTTTTTTTATTATCTTTTTTTGATTCAGGTTTTTCAGAATTAAGAATATTATTAATCAAATCTTTATCGTCGAGAGCAGTTTGTCTAGCAAGATCATCTAATGAATTCTTTTTTCTGTTGTTTTCGATTTTAGTTTTTTGAATCATTGTTTTTTGATTTTTATTTATTTATGATTTTTTATTATAATTTAGGAACGTACTCCATTGCAACAATTTGTTGATCTGAACTAATCAGGAACTCGTGAAGTAATTCATATTTTTGAGCTTTTTTATTATAATGCAAAAGTTTTTTTATTTCAAAATTGTCATCGGTTTCTGATGCATAATAAACACCATGACCATGAACTGCTAAAATTTGAGAAGGATTTCCTTCAAACTCAGGAATTAAATCTTTAACAGGAGGATTGTTGAATAAATTTTTATCTTCCATGTGCAAGATGTGAGAATAATTATTTTCATCAGTTGTTGCAAATAAAAAACCAAAACCCGGAATGTGTTCAAAATCATGAACTTCCATGTCGAGGTTTTTTATGATTACTTCTCCTGCGACTCCTAAATCACTCATTAATTGACCAAAAAAACCCTCCTCTTTGACATAATATAAATCAGATTGATTAACAGTCTTAATTGCTGCAACACAACCCACTCGTTTAATTAATGAATACTCTTTTTGAAAAACATTATTTGTTAATTTCATAACACCTTGATCATAAGCACCTAATAAACCAGCCCTTGGTAAAAACTCCATTGAACAAATTGTATTAACTGCTGCCGAAATTACTTTTGATTTAGAATCAAGATATTCGCCTTTGAAATTAAATATCTTTTTAATATAATCGTCAGTAGCTTGAAATAAACCTGCGCCAGTAACCCACTTTAACGCATTTGAAACATTTTTTGCAGTTGTGAGTAAAATGTTTTGTTTTGTTTGCAAATCAAATTGATAAGTTGCAGACAAAACCATTTGCCCATTAACTTCAAAATTATCCTGGTTGTATTTATTAACAGAATAAATAATACTGCCTAAATCATCTTCTGAAATTGGATCAATATTATTAACTGGTTTAATTTTAGGTTTTGGAGTTTTACTTTTTGGTTTTACTTTTTTACCACTAAGCAAATCTTTAATCAATTCTTTGTCGTCAACAGCAGTTTGTCTAGCAAGATCGTCAAGACTCGAATTATCTTTTTTATTTCCTTTGATATTTAATTTGTTATTGTTATTTTGTGTCATTTTGTTATTTTTGTTTTTGTTTTTTTATTCATTGTTTTTTGTTTTATGTTTTTTAATCAGTTTATTATTTTTGGTTTTGTTCTTTTATAATCTCACATATTTCATTGCAGTTATTTTACCGTCGACATCATCTAACTTTGACTCCCTGAATAAATCAGAATTATACATATTGATTGTTCGTTTATACGTTCCAGCAATATTGGAAACTGCGAATTTATTTAATTCATTCATAAAAATAGCACAATCTCCACAATCAAATAAATTAATTTTCGAAAGTTCATCATCTAAAATTGAATAGGAATAAAAATCATTGTCCAAACCTAATAAAATCTTATCCTCTTGATATGATGAAATAAAACTCAAATTTCCAATAAGTATGTTATCCCTTAAAGTTTCTCTGTCAATATCATTATTTTTATTTAAATAACGAACTAAACAATAGCATCCTTCGCCTTTTTGTTCAACGCCAAAAAGACCCTCTTTTGGAAGATAACAAATACGACTCGGAGACTGAGTTATTAAAGAAAAAATATCTACCCAACCCTCCAATGATAAATTAACCCTCAATAAATCACTAGGCGAACAAGCAGAAATTAAAGCAAAATTTGGAATTGATACAAGGCTATTAACCTTACGATTAGATTTTCCAAGATTACTATCCTTGTGTTCTTTTGATCCTCTAGACAAAGTTTTCAAATCGACATTAGATAATCTTGAAATTGAATTACCTTCAGGACATTTAACAGCCCAAACCAAACCATAATCTTGCACATACTCAAGAGCAGTAACTTTAAAATCTGAAACTGCAAAAACTTCAGACATACCACTAGCATTAAGATCTTTTTTAAATAAAATAGATTTATGTTTTTTGTTTATGATCTGAGACCAAGTTGCGACATTCTCAGGATTATGAACTGCGTAGAATAAAAAATCTCCTCGAATAGATGCTTTGTTTTTTGAAGATGTAGTAGGATTAATTCTTTTATCTTTTTGATTATCAGTTTGGTCTGAAAGTTTATTTTCAGATTTAAGATTTAAAATATCACGGATTAACTCAGCATCATCATCACCTGCTTGTTTTGCAAGATCCTCTAATTTTGATGAATTTCTATTTCCAATTATTTTAATTTTAGTCATTTTTTATTATTGATTATTTACTAATATCAGAAACATACTCCATTGCAATAATTGTATTATCAGTTGTTAGGATTTCTTGATCTGTGGGTTTACAATTATGATCTACACATAAACGAATCTGTTTGTAATAACCACAATCTAAAATTCCTAAATTAGGAACATACAATAAATCAGTAATAGTTGAATTTCTTTCTAGTTCACCAAATGGACCCTGCATTGGTTTTAAAAAATTGAAAGGATGAATCATATTTTTATACGCTGCAAAAAAACAATGATTGGGAAAACATTCAAATTTAGATCTACCAATAGAATAAATCTTCTCACGTACGAACTTCAAATCATGATCTACTGCACAATAAATTCCATCATTAGATGAATAAAAAACACCTCTACTGGGAAAATAATTCAAGTCATAAATAGGCGGCGATACTTCATCATCTCGTCTCGTCGACCAAGTATCTCCTGAAGAAAAAATATTAAAAAATAAACCCTCTGCACTACCATCCAAAAGAATTTTTTGAGTAGGAAAATAAGTTAATGCAGTAATTGGAGCGGTTTTTGAAAAAACTTCTTTTTTGTTCATTTTTAAATTAGCATCTGTTAATTGAATTAATGACTTAACTTCTGTTAAAAACAATCCCTTCTCTGGAACCCACTGTATAGCAGTTATTATACTATCTGATGTGTAAACTAAATTAGTTTTTTTAGTTGATAAATTAAAACAAAACAATGCAGATGCAATAGTATTTTCATCATTATCTGATGTAATAATTTTTTTAGGTATTGAATAAAAAATATTACCTGAAATGCCAGTAGTGCTTTTTGACTTAAACTCTTCCCCCACTTTTGAATCAAAACTTAACAAAGTTTGAATAAAATCAGAGTCTTCACTAGCAGCAAACTTTGCAAGCTCATCTAAATTCTTCGTTTTACGAATTCCGGTTATTTTTGTATTAGTTTTGTCTGTCATTTTTTTATTATTATTAATTTGATTTTGAATTTGATTTTTTATTTATCATTTGGTTTTTTAAAATATCTAACATATTCTAGTGCAGTAACAGATCCTCCAAGATCCATTAAACTAGATGCTGAACTTTTTTGATTAAGTATTGATTTTCGGATATTTCCATCAACATTCCCGTCTAATAAACCAATAGCAGAACCAGACGCTGAATAATTTTGGACCCATTTTAACGCATGTGACGGAGAATTCCTAATACTTAATTTAGTAGTCACAATAGAATTATTTTTTGAAAATACGCTATCTACAGTTAGCTTATAAATTCCTTTATCAGAGGAAACACACAGTGTTTTTGTTAACGGTAATGATTCTACAGAATAAATTCTATTATTCGAATTTAATAATTCAAAACTAGACTTATTAAATTCACCTAAACAAACAATTTTTGATTTTCTAGTCGTAAGAAAACCAAAATAATCAAAAATAACAAAAAGACCTGATCCGCTAACATATTTCATTGAACGAATAAGTTTTTTTTCAAGAATTTCATCAGTAAATCTTTTATCGACTTTTTTATTATCTTTAGTCAAAACTACCCTCAGTAAACCTGATTCTCCACCAACAACAAGACCACTTTGAGGAATAAATTCTAAAGAATATAATTCTTTATCTGAACTATAAATTAAATCATCAAAACGTTGACCTTTTTCAGTTAATAATTGTGTAACTTGCTTATCTTTACCGCAATAAAATAATCCTTTACTATCAATCCATTTTAAATCAAGAACTTCTGCAGTGGGAGTTGCAAGAAGTTTATGTTCATTTGTATACATATCAAATGCGCCAATTACAGAAACAGAACTAGACTTATCAAAACCTTGCTTTGAAAGATCAAGTCCGTTTTTATCATACAACGCATAAACTAATAATTCTGTTGGAAGTTTAGGATCGCGAGGTGGACGAGGTTTACTTTTAGGAACGGATCCTCTTTGTCTTTTTGAGGAGGGTAAATTATCCAAGGGGTTTAATGTATCTTTACCAAGATGATCTAATTCATCAAAAGTTATATCCTTAAAATTAAAAGGTTTATCAGACTTTGAATCTCCTGGCAAATCATCTAATAAAGAATCAAAATCAATATCTGCAAGAGTAGCACCATAATCATCTTCTTCAGGCACTTCAGGCACTTCAGGCACTTTAGGTTTTTCAGAATCGTCAGGTTCAGGGTCTAAATGAATAATATCTAATTCAGAAACATCTTCAAGATCCTCACCTAAATCAACTCCCGGAGAATCATTATCTGAGTTACCCTCATAGTTTCCTTCAAGAATTTCTCTAATTAAATCTTGATCTTTTTTACCTTCTTCTCTAGCAAAATCATCCATAGATTTTTTGTTTCTACTACCAACTATTGCAACACGTTCATTATCTTTCTTTTTGTTATCTGTTTTATCTTGTTTCATTTTTATAATCCTGGTTGATTACTAATTGATTCTAATGCAGTGATTTCATAATCTGAATCTAACAAAACATCATAAGTTTTTTTTAAATTCTTGTCGAGAAGTTTTACAATTCTATTATTAATGGCAGCATACAAACCTGACTTTGGAATCCATTTTAAATCATTAACCCACTCAGACTCGTCAATTTTAACAGAATCATATTTTGATTTGTAAATAATATTATTACATCTACTAAGAGTTTTATCTGCACAATTGATAATATCTTGTTTGTTTCCTCCTGTAACTAAACCCATTTGAGGAATCCACTCAATAGCAGAAATATTATCAGTACTAAAATAATTTTGTTTATTTGTAACATAATTCAACTGACTATTAAAAAATATTAAGTTATTTGAAACTACAAATAAACCCTTATTTTGAATCCACTTTATTTTTGTTATGTCTTTGATTTTTTTATAATGTTCTAAATGTCCCAAAGCATAATTAGAATCTTTAACTTCCATACAGACATGAACTTGAGCATTTAATCCTTCAAAATAAGATTGTATAAGTCCACAATTAGGAATCCATTCAAGAGCATGAATAGGAGTTTTGAGATTTATTGAATCTTTAAATTCATGAACAACTGAGTCGACAATATTTACATTTTTATCAAATAATAAAGGCAATAACTTATTAGAACAATATTCTCCACAATCAAACAAACCCATATTTTGAATCCACTTCAAAGATTTAACCTTGCCATTTCTACTTGCAAGAAAAATATGTTTATTAGAATTAAAATCATATGCGAATAATGCTGAACAAGGTTTGATTTTATGACTTTCTAATTCGGGAATATCAATCCCCTTGTTTCGTTCTAAATCATACAAGGAATAAACTAAAAATCTAGAACTATGTTTTAAATTAGCTGAAACTATTTTATTAAAATTACCTTGTAAACTATCTTCAATCAAATCTTTATCATCGATAGCAGTTTCTTTAGCTAAATCGTCAAGAGATTTACGTTTTCTGATTCCTTCAATTTTTATTGAAGTTTTTTCTTTATATTTTGGTTTTTTCATTATTCTTTTTTGATGAATTATTCAGGAACATATTTTAGAGCGGTAATTTTGTTATTAGTTACTATTACTTCTGAAAATACATAATTATTATTTTTATCAACACAAAGAGATATTCCTGAATTTGTACAACCAATAATTCCATAATCAGGAATTAACTCTAATTTTTCTACGAATTCATCAAATTCCTTGCTATCGCCTGAAATCATATTGTTATCAACATCGAGAACTCTTTGAATGCTAATTCCATGGGAAACATAAAGACCTACATCAGGATTCCAACAAAGGTCACTAACTTGACTTGAATTATTAACTAAAGTATTGAATTTGTTAATATCTCTTGAAGCGCCAATCATAATTCCTCTTCTGTCTCCACCGTCGACAACACCAAAATCAGGAATTTCTTCTAAAGCAAAAGTAGAATTAGCTCGTTTTGTTACAACATGATTAATAAACTCCATATTAATATCATACGAGAGAAAAATTGCTTTATCACACCCAACATACAAACCATCCTCCTCTGTCCAACACATAGATAACAATTTATTTGGGGGTAGCATGTCTTCAGGAAGATTTGTGAATTGATCTTTAGTACATTTAATATCAACAGTATAAGTTCCGTCAGAATTAATAATTTTTGTAATAGATTTATCATCACATTTTAACAAACCATGATCAGGAACCCATTCTAAATCATTAATTTTTTCGTCAGATGCGTGAACTAAACAATTAAGATGTGTTCTAAAATTATAACAATAAACTGCAGACTTAACAGGTTTTTCAAATCCTTCTAAATTTAAATCATTTCTATTATATACTGAATAATAAATCTGTCCAGAATTAAGATCTCCAATATGAGTTATAATTATGTTACAATCCACAGCACCAGTTAAATTATCAGGATTTTCTGGATCATCATTTGAATTTGGCGCATCAGGTTCTTTTAATAATTCAGTAATAAACTCAGCATCATCTCTACTTGCTTCTCTAGCAAGATCGTCAAGAGATGTTTTATCTTTATCTCCAATTATTTTAATTTTAGTTTCTGGTTGATTGTCTTGATTATTTTTATTTTTATCTGACATTTTTTTCACCTAAATAGTTTATCTAATTAAATCTGTAAAAGGAACATAATGCAATGCAGTAACTTGTTGCTCAGTTTCAATGAAAATTTCATTTACAACTTGTTTATCAGCATCTAAGATTCTGTAAATATTATTATAAGCGCCACAATGTAAAAGACCAATATCTGGAACCCACTCCAGTTCTCTAATTTTATTACAATCTGGTGAGCTTTCTAACAAATCTAATGACGTTAATGCTCGTCTGTTTTCATCAGTAACCTTTGCCATTCTTCCACCATAAGCTACAACAAAACCATAATCAGGAATAAATTCGGCTGCGGTTGGTTTGAATAAAAGTTCTCTGCTAGAATCTTCTGCAATTAATTCACCTGATTGTGATCTAATCAACTTAACTAATTTATTATTAGCGCAACCATACAAATAAGAAAGATCTACTTGAGTAATACAGGAAACTTCTTTTGTCAAAGAGATTATCTCCCTACTTCCCAATCTATCTCCTGATGTATCGCATAGACTTCTTAAACTTGTGAAATTATCTTCAATACCATAAAGTCCGCTTCCCGGAATAAATTCCATTTCTTTAATTTTGAATGTGAATGTTTCCAAAAAAATTCTATCCTCTGTAGAACCATATTCATCCAAAAGCTTCCAAACATATTCATACAGTCCGGCATCAAAAACTCCTTGTAGAGGAACATGCGCAATAGAATGAACATAACCTTGCCTTCGAGCAATAACATCTTTTTTCTTATTGGTTAAATCAGTTCTAAGAATAAAAGACTTAACATTATCATTAAATCTATTAGTGTCGGGATCAATTTGACCAGAATAATTAAAAACAGAATAAAGTAAATAACCTTCTGCGAAAAGATCTTGTGGAGATTGTGTGACTGGAATATTATCAACTTTATTATGTTTGTTGGATCTTTGTGATTCTAGTTGTTCTTCAAGTGCAGATTTTCCATTTTGTTTTTTTGGTTTTTTCTTTTTTTGATTAATACCTAACAAATCATCAATTAAATCTTTATCAACCTGCCCTGCTTCTCTAGCTAAATCATTCAAAGTTGATTTTTTTCTATTTCCTTCAATTTTTGTCTTATTAGATAGTTCATCAGTCATTTTTATCAAACTCAGCATAAGTCATTTTTGATGGAGCAATACATTTATCTTTGAATATAGTTTCTTTTTCTGCTTCTCCTCGAGTATTCAAAATTTTATAAATACCTCTCAGACATAAAAAAGCCAGACCATAATTTGGAATAAATTGTAAATCGCAAATAGGAGTATAAATTGAACTTTGCCCTCTTAAATCCATAATAGATCTATACATAGGATTTCCAGTTCTATCTTTTAGAGGAAAACCATCTTTATCTGAAATTAAACCAACCTCGTTGAATGTAGAAAAAATAAGTCCAATATTAGGCATCCATTCTAAAGAGGTTAGTGTTTCATTATTTTCAAACTTATAAAATAATTTAGGTTGATTTTCATAAACACTAAAAGGAACAGAATAATAATTTTCAAACATAATATTGTTATTATCTTCTACATAAAACAAACCACGATCAGAAACCCATTTTAGACAAGAACTATTTTTGACTTGATGAATTGATTTTGGTTTTCTAAAAAATTCTCCATTCGCATCAGTTAAACCAACAATTTGATCGTATACGCCCCCACCTATAAGACCACTGTTACGTGCACCAATCCATTCTAAACTAGTAGTTTGGCCATCTAAGTTAAGTATTTTTTTATAATCTTTTTCACCAGATTTGTTAAATATAAGCACCAAATCTTTATCTGCACCAACAAGACCCACTCCCTCCTGGAATTTAATGCTCGAACACAAACGATGAAAAACTTGTTTAAATATTTTCGAATCCAAATCTAGTTTACATAAAGCATATTGGATTCTAACCGCACTAGTATCACAATCAGGCATTAAATCATACATTCCTGAAAAAAACAAAACTCTTTGTTTTTCTGTAACTTCAGGTTTTGGAATAATAACTTTATCTTTTAGAAAATCATTAGGATTAAGATACATATTAATTAATTCCGCATCATCTTCAGCAGCTTCTCTAGCTAACTCATCTAGTGAAATCTGTTTTCTCACTTTACTAATATTAATTTTTTTTCGTTTTTTCATTTTTCTTTATTTTTTTGGTATGTAAGCCATTGAATTAATACCATACTTTGAATTTAAAATAATATCATCAACATGATTAAGATCTCCATCGAATAACCGTCTAACAAAACCATCACTGCCGCAGTCTAATAATCCTAAATTTGGAATCCACTCAAGACAAGAAATTTTAAGTTTGTTATTTTTTGAATCTTTTTTTCGATTTGAAAGAACATCATGATTTGCAGTTAAACTAGTTTCTTTACATTCTACATCTAAAACATGACGAATAGTTCCATCTTTTAATGCAGTAACCAATCCTAATTCAGGAACCCATGTATAATCCATAACAAAATCAGGAAGTAAAATAACCTCACTATCATTAAAACACTCATTTCCAATATAACTAATACTACTCATACTTTTTTGTTTTGCCGAAACATAAGCAAAACAAGATATTTCTTCAATCCATTTAAGTTGAAACGCATACTCGCGAGTATCAATCAAATGTTCTGATTCAATACTATTATTTTCTTTGAACAGCCTATACAAGTCACCACCTGTTTTCAATCCAAATAATCCTTTATTCGGAGCATAACATACACTTTTCCAATTACTTCCTATCTTTGAAGGAATATTTATTTTCTTATCAAAAAGATTAATAGAAAAAAGATTATTATTAAAATCAATAAAAAATAAATCTTCTCCGTTCCAACACATACTACCTATTTGTTTATCAGATGTGTAAATAGACTTATATTCATTAGATGAAAAATCTTTACATAAAATTGCTGATTTTGGTTTATCAGTTAATTCTTTAAAATCAGTAATATCTAATCCTTTTTTGTTGTATATAGCCCCAAGCAACACTCCCTTTTTGAAATCAATAGAATCAGCTACAACAACTCTCGTCCTTTCTTTTTTTTTAGGATGATGAGTTAGAAGTCTATCTATGAAATATTTATCATCTTTAGCAGCTTGTTTAGCTAACTCGTCTAAAGATTTCTTTTTTCTATTTCCTAAAATTTTATTGAATACCATTTTAGTTTTTTATTTTCTCATTTTTTCTAAATCAATATATGTCATTGCAGTGATTGCATGTCCTGTTTTGAATAAAATATCCTCAATTTTTCTTCCCAGATGATCCATACACTTATTGATATAACCTGAAGTACCTGCAACATACAAACCTTGATCTGGAATCCAGGCTAATGCATTAAGCCAATCATTTGAAGAAAAATATACCTCATCAACAGGATTTAATAATGGATCAACAGCGTGCATAACTTTATTATAATTACCACAATCAAATAAGCCACGTCTAGGAACCCATAAAAGATCATGAGTAGTTCCTTGCCGTCTAACAATTTCATGATCAGTGGGATTGCCATTAGCATCTAAACAAAAAGAGATTTCATTTTGGTTACAACAAGCAGCAAGACCATAATTCGGAATCCATTCTAGAGCAGTGATTGGTTGAGAAGTTTTTTTAATAAATTGTGGACCATTTGTAGGTAACAGACCTTGTTTATCAAATAATTCAACAAGATTTTTATTCTTACTTCCATAATATAGACCCCTAAACGGAAACCAAGACAATGAATAAACTTGACTCATGTTTGTAGAATATTTTCTTAATTTCAATATATTCTTGTTCTCTAAATTTATAGACTTGTTGTTATGGAAAAACTCACTCCTTGCTTTACGGTCGAGACACATATCAATATTATTATAATCTCCACAATCTAGTAAACCCAAGTCTGAATTCCATCTAAGACGCATAACTTTATCTTCACGAGTATCAATTAAACTTCTTTTTTTAGTATTAGGATTTAAAGTATAAATTGCAGCTTTTGGTTTATCTTTTTTATCTTGAAATTCAGGAAGATCTAAACCATTAATATCATAAACAGCATAAACTAAAACTCCTTTTTGATTAGCTCGAGGGTATTTCCAAGGTTTTGCAAGATCTTTAAGCACAGGAGACCCTGAAGCAAGAGATTCTGATAAAAGTTCTAGTTGAGATTTTTGTTTTTTATGTTTAGAGTTTTTTTTCGATTTTGATTTCTTTTTTTTAGTATGTTTTTTATCAGGATGAATAATTGAATTAATTAAATCAGCATCATCATGTCTAGTTTGTCTAGCTAACTCTTCAAGACTAGATGATTTTTTCGTTCCGATAATTTTAGTTTTTGATTTTATTGTTTTTTTATTCATTGTTTTTGTGTTTTGTGTTCATTTTTTATTTTCTGTTATTATTTGTTTTCTTTTGTTGTATTATGCATTTAATTTCTCTATTGCTTGCGTTACTTGAGATTTTGAAACATATTCCATAGCAGTAACTACACCCTCTGTTTTGTGAAAAACTTGAGCAGGCTTTTCTTCATTTAAACTTGAAACTAATGAAATATTTTTATGATTAGTTGAGAAAAGCAAACCAGTACCCGGAATGTAAAGTAATTTAGATATTTGCAGTTTACCAGATGATGCTATTTGCTTTGGTTCATTAAGACACTTCATATGGTAATTAGCTAATTTGTAAACTTTATTATCAATTGCACCATACAAACCAATGCCAGTAGCAATTTCTAAATCAGATAATTTTCCACCAATAACAATGCCTGTTGAATTAGTATATGCACCTCCAAAATAATCAACAATTTTATGAACACTTCCGTTATCAGAACCAATAAAAAAACCATGTAAAGGGTTATGCGCCCAGCAATGAATATCGTAGTGATCAAAATCATCCTTTGACTGAAACTCTTTTCTATGTACTCCTTGTGCAGGAAGATTATTTTCTACACGAAAATAAAAAGCTTGGCCATGTATATCCTGTGCTAATCCAGTAAAACCGATCTTAGGAATTAAATCCAACTCTAACACAATCGAATTATCAACAGGGCAATAATCTTCATCAATAAAAGTTAAGTCTGCAGTATAAAGATGTTTAACCATTCCTTTTGTTCCTGCAAATAAACCTAAATTAGGAATATATTTTAGAGTTCGAACGTGTCCAGAAGCAAAAGGAGTGAAACCTTTATGTAGTTGAACTTCAATATTAAACTTTTGGCGTCGAGTTGATAAATCAATACCTCTAATAAAATGCTTCTCACCTTTAGAAAGATCAGTCACTGCATAAAATAAATAACCTCCAAAATCATCATCTGATAAATCTAAATTGCTAACTCCTTCTGCAACAGTATCTTCAATAAACTCATCAGGTAAATCATTATTACTATTTTTTGTTCTAGGATTAGGATTAAGAATCATATCTATTAATTCACAATCATCACTTCTTGCTTTTTTTGCAAGTTCTTCTAAGCTAGATGATTTTCTATTTCCTATGATTTTAGTTTTTGTTGTTTTATTCATTTTTTTATCTTAATCTTGATCTTGTTCTTTTTTTATCATCTTTTTTGTACTTTCCTTTGTACATTTTATCAGTAAGATCTAATACTTGATTCCAAAGATCTTCTTCTCCTTGAACATAAAAAACAGGGAAACCTGCATTATCTAAATCTTTTGAAGCTCTACTTGTTCCTCCAATTTGTAAATGAAAATAATGATGCTTGTGCGCATACTCAATAAATTCATCTTTAATTGAATACCAATTCTGAATGTCTCCGTCGCTAAGAGTAAAAATAAGCATTCCTTTTTTTTCAAACATATTTTTAACCTGATCCATATGAATACTAGTGCCTCCAAACTGCGGCTTAAGAGCAAGACGTTTTGCTTTATACAAACCACGAACAACTTCAGTATTGTATGAAAAATTAGCAAGCGCAACACTAGACTTTCTAAGCAAATGATTTTTACGAAGATACTCAAGTAGTCCATACCACGCAAGCAAAGCATAATGATATTTACTTTTAGTTCCCCACGGAATAAAATCAGTGTTACCTACGTCTCTATTTCTACCATAACTGTAACCTCCAGGAGGATCAGCCATACTGCTCGACGTATCAAGCATTACAAATCTTACTTCAGGAAAACCCTTAAAACTGGTTTTAACATTTAATGGATAATCATAATCATACTTTTTACGTTTTAAAGAAAGATTTCCTTTTTCATCAAAAATATATTTCAAATGTCTCGGGGCATCACGCTTAGGATCATAATCTTTAGTACCATACCTTGTCAAAGTCATACTAGTAGTTCTCGTCTGAGACTGAGCTTTAATCTTTAATTTTTTTGCAAGAGTTGCATAAACTGCATCCAAAGCTTCATGAGATTTTAAATAAGTAGGAACTCCATTACCTGCTTTAAAACTATTCCACGCAAGAGATTTTCTAATCTCATCATTTTGCATTTGTTTATCAAAAACATTTCCTCCTTTCAAATTTTCCCATTTAATATTATCTCGATCTTTATCATAAGCATCATCGCCAAATAAATCATCAAAAGAATCAATATTTGATCCTGGACTGCCATTTCCTGCATTATTGCCATCTCCTGGCTGACCATCTCCCGGCTGACCATCTCCCGGCTGACCATCTTCGTTTCCAGAACCTTCACCTTTACCTTTAGGACCATCCATCTCAGATTCTCGACCTTCAGTCCCACAACCACCCAATCCAGGAATTGGTTGAGCATAATTTTTCTCAATTAATTTAGAAAACTCCTCTGTAAATACAGTTACTAACTGTTCCCAATTAGATTCATCCGCTAAGTGATTAATAATTTTTTTACGATCACGAATAGTTTGACTAGCACCATTTATCTCAACAACCTTTTTGAAATCATTTAAACCAGAACGCTCATAAAAATCTCCAATTACAGCCTGAACTTTTTGTTCGTGTTTGTAAAAACGGCCAATAATATTTTTCAAACCCCTATTACCAAAAATAGACATCTGAAGTTTAACAAAAGCTTCGTAATAATTAGTAAAACCATCAACCTCTCCCACTTCTTCATAAAATCGAACTAACCCCTCTCCATCAAATTTAGAACCAATAAGTGAATTAACAACTAAATCTTCAAAAATATTCACCATATATTGAACATCAAACTGATTAAATTTTTTAGCAAATAAAATATTACCAACTATTTCATATAGTCTAAGATGATTATTAAGATTTTTTGGGCAGCCCCTATAATTTAATCTTGCGTCAGTATTATGAAGAATTTCGTGTTTGCCAATATCTTGAACCACAAGTTTAGTTTTACCAGGTCTTTTTTGTTCAAAACTAGGTTTGTATTTAATATTAATATTATTAAAAAGTTCACCTTCATTCATTCCTAAAAAAGAAGTTTCGATAGGTCTGCGAGACTCAGGATCTACTAAAATCTCATTTTCTTCTAACTCAATCTTACCCTCAAATCTAGATGCAACTTTTTCACGATTTAATATTCTTTCGAGTTCTGATTTCATTTTTTATTTTTTAATTTATTTTATTTTTTTATTTTTTTATTTCTTTATTTCTTTATTTCTTTATTTTATTTTGTTAACATACTTTGCAAATCAGATTTAGGAACGCCTTCAATTGCAGACACCCACCCCGAAAGATTGTTCTCTAAATAACTCGGAACTGATTCAGGAACTTGAATTAGAACTATTCCCTGCTCAACACCGACTAAAAGACCTTTATTTGGAACATATTTTAATGAAGAAATACAATTATTCTGCATCTCTTTGAAAACTTTATTTCTAATTGTTCCAGATTTGTCTACTCTAAAAATAAGTTTACCTGAAGAGGAAGAATTACAAGAATAAACTAAACCATAATCTGGGACCCAAGCCATACGGGAATCAGGACCTAATCCTGACTTTGAGTAAGTATAAATCTTAGGTGCCAAATCAGATTCAGTAATTTTGTAAAAACCTTCATTTGCAAGAACAAACAAACCAAGATGAGGAACCCATTTCATTGAATGAATATCTAATTTTGTAGATGTAATTTCTTTCTTATCAAGGTTTCCTTGTGGATCAATATATCTAATTACTGTTCCTTCAGAAGAAACAAGCAAACCAAGATCAGGAGCGTATTCAAGAGAAGGTTGAATTAATTCATGTTCAAAAATTTTAACTTTTCCTGATGAAGGATTCCAATTATAAATATAGTTATTATCACAACTAATAAACAAACCTTTATCAGGAACCCATGCCATACTACTTGATGGCGCCTTAAGAATTGCAATAGGTTGTTTAACTGCGTTTGACGAACAAAAAAGAAAACATCTATCAGTGCTATCAGGTTCTGTGTGAAAAACAATTCGCTCTTCAGTGTCAACTTTTGAATAAAAATCAGGATTTGCAAAAACTCCCCCATCACCTGCTTGTTCATATAACTCATCTAAGTCAACATCACTCAAATAAACAACAGGAATATGTTTTCGCCTACCTGATTCAGTCAGTATTGTTGAAATGGGAGTTGGTTGAGCATTTATGTCTGAATCAATATCTTGTTTAGACCTTGGCGTTGGTTTGAGTTTAGGTTTTGGAACTCCTACTATTTTGTGAATTAAATCTCGATCATCAACTGCAGCTTGTCTAGCTAAATCCTCAAGAGATGGCTTATCGTTTCTACTGCCTTCAATTTTTGTTTTGTCTTTTTTCATTTTTTTGATTTTGATTTATTTAGTAATTTAATATTTTGAAACTAAGTTAGGATTTTTAATATGTGCATAAGCTATCGCAGTAACAGGATGACTTGAATGGAAAAAAGGAGTTCCAGATCGTCCTATTGAATTAGAACTTAATGAATACATAAGACCACCATACTCTCCTCCATCAAGTAAACCTACTGCTAAACCTAAATTACTAGGTGCGTATGGAATATGTTCAACTGTTAAAACTTTACTACGCCTACCACCCACCATGCTAAGATTACTTTCTAAACTGGCAAAATCATAAGAATAAAGTCCATTATTAGAACCTAAAATAAACCCCTTCTTTTTTGAAAAACCCAACGCAGTTAATTCTTTTTTTGAAGAAAATAAGTTGTTTAAAACAAAATTTCCTTCAGCATCTACAAATTTTATAAGTTTGTAATCAGGTTTTCTAAACATTTTTTTACGCATACCTATTCCAATAAGACCTTGAGTGTTTAACCAAACAAAATCTTTAACAGAATACTTGCAAGTCATAGTTCTAGATTCTAAAGGAATTTGAATATCATCAAGGTTGGTTCCTTCTTTATCCAACAGTTTTACAATAGTCCCATCATCAAACCCTGCAAAAAGACCTAACTTATTTGACCATTCTAAAGTATTTGCAGAAGAATTTCTATAATGTAATTTTTTATTAATGA
Organism: Candidatus Woesearchaeota archaeon; assembly: GCA_018668595.1. Classification (GTDB taxonomy): domain Archaea; phylum Nanobdellota; class Nanobdellia; order Woesearchaeales; family UBA11576; genus JABJCP01. The sequence continues at coordinate 22,508 of JABJCP010000035.1, read as the reverse complement.
ACTCTCCGCGACCATTTGTGATTCTAGTTATATGCCCTCTAGCATCTGCAGCACATAACCCAACTCCATAAATCCACTCCAAAGAATTAATTCGTTCATTAGACTTTCCTACAAATTTTAATTGTTTAGTGGCCAAATCAAAATAAAACAAACCTTTTGATGGTTTAGGAGATACATTATGAAGACAAGAATGTTGAATCCAACTTTCACTATCTAATGCAATAAAAATAATATTAGCAAGATCATTAAATTTATTATCTTGATTTAATCCATCATTTTCTTGATTATTCGAATGTTCATCTTCATGAATTATTTCAGGTTCTGGCTCTGCAGCCAAATCTTCCGCACTTAGTTCTGACTTGTGATTCATTGCTTTTTTTATTAAATCAGCGTCGATTTCAGCAGTATCTCTAGCTAACTCATCTAAAGATTTTCTATCTTTTCTACCGCCCACTATTTTGGATGTAGATTTAGATTTTGTTTTTGGTTCGTATTCCATATTATTCAAGTGTATCTCATTTTAACTAATTTCATGTTTTACTTTTTGATTCTGTTTTAGCTATTTTAGTTTTAAATTTTAAAAATTTCTTAAGCCAAGACATATCAACCCAATCATTTTCATAAGGTTGAGTTAAACTATACTTTGAAACAAAACCATTCATAACTTTATCCAACTTATCATCATCTAAGGCATTTACTTTAGGATCTGCAGTAATCATTTGTCTAAAAAATCGTTTAGTATAAGGCAACAATGTCCCATCATCTTTTCTAATGAATTTATCGACGATCTCACCATAATTCTTATAGCAATCAATAGTTCGCTCAATATATGGCTTGATAAGATTAAAATGAGTTCTTGCAACTTCAATTCCTTTCTTTACCATCATCGAATCAATGCCCTCATATTCTTGCATGAGTAAACTATAATTTAACATGTGAAACTTTCCAGGAAGCATAAGTTTTGCAGCAGTAAAAACTAAATCATACAAATCAAGTTTTGCTCTAGGTTTTTTGATTCTTGCAACACGTTCTAAAGCTGCAACAAATAAAGGAAAATTGTTTTCAAGACGCTTCATTTCATACATGTAAAAAAACTTATTCGGACAGCCCGCAGAATTAGCATTATTTTCTGCAGCAACATTTCCCGCAGCAGCAGCATCAGCAGCAGCATCAGCAGCAGCATCATCACTACCTAACGCATCAGAACCATATTCATGTGAACACTCAAGACATTTATTGTGCCAGATTCCTTCCATTTTTTCTCCTTGCTTACATTTTGCCATTCCATGAACAAGATAATTCCAAACAACTTCAAACTCAAGAGGTTGGTCACGAGCAGATTCTCTAATTGATTTATACTCTTTTATAATTTGATCTGTAAGATCGATTTTTTTTGCTTCTTGATGACGAGAACCAGAACTACCTTCATCTTTTAAACTTTCACGAATAACAAACATGTCTTCTTCAGATCTTTTTAGCGCACGCAAATCTAACGTAATTCCAAATCGACTAACAATAGGTGTTGTTGTTCCAAAATTCGCATAATCTCCATTGTCTTCTTCACGAAGTTGATTAGTAGCTGCGACGAAGAAAAGATATTTTGTTCCATTGCTAGGAACACCAACATAAAAACTTTTTCCACGATCACGCAAAACTCCATCTCCTAAATTGTATAAACTAGATTGAATTTCTTTAGGTAGAGTTCCTAATTCATTAATACCCATAAATGCAACTTCGATTTGATTTTCATCAATTTTAGATCTTGCTTCAGCTTTATCTAATTTGTAAAAAATAGAACTGATAAGATCTGCTGATGCTCCTAAATCCGACGGATCAAGATATAACCCGTTTCCACCATAATGATTATCAAGAACTTCTTTCATGTAAAAACTTTTACCCTTTTCGGAATGTCCTACAATTAAAACACTTTGTCCTGCAAACTGTGATGCAAGTAAAACATCTTCTGCAGTAATATCTACCTCACCAATTGTATCGATAACTTTAGTGTTACGATAATTTGGCAATTTCCAATCTTTATATTTTAATGAACTCATTTAATGTCCGCCCCCAACAATTTTAATTAATCTTTATTTTTTTGTGTTTTTGTTTTCAATTTTATTTTTTATTTTGATTTTTTTATTAATTGAATTTGATTTTTTATGTTGAATTTGATAAGTTAGTTTATTATTATTTATCCGTCAAAACATACATATTTTACACCTATTGAAACAGAAGTTTCACTACTCAATGTTCCCCGACCACAATCCCAATACTCGTGGCTATTTTTACTAGGAGTAGGTTTGGTTGTAAGTGTATCTTCAAAAATTTCAACACCATATTGCTTGCTGAATTTTCCAAGAACTGAATCTAATCTATTATCATGATCTGCAGGTATTGCAACCCTTACTTGATGTCCTATCTCCCCACTAAGTTCTAATGCCTTCTGTGCTAAACTTCCAAATAATGCAATACCATAATCATCACTCCACTCATTACCATAAAAATTTTCAACAAGCAAAGTAGCATCTGACTTATCATCCCATTCATCCCACCAACCAACAAGCCGCACCATACTCATACCAATAGGTTTATCATTTCCATTAAGCATAAGATACAATTTTTTATTAGCATCAGCGACAAAACTAAGCAAAGTCTTATTATAACTCGAATTATTTTTCCAATTTTGACAATGAGGAACTGGATTTTCACCAAATCTTAAAAGTTCTTCAAGATCGTCAGTTTCTTTAATGGTGATTTTTCTTGCATTACGATAAACAGGCTGGTCGAGAGTTTCACGAATCCACTTAGCACTTTCATAAAGAGGATTTTTAGATTTTCTTTTAACAATACCCTCTACAAGCTTTAAAGTTTTATCATAATTATCAGCATATAAATTATCAATTTGCCCCATTAAATAAAAATAAGATTTTTTTTCACGAAGCAAACTGGTTTCAAAACCCATTTTTTTGGATTCTTTTTTACTTAATGTTTTAGATTTTAACTTAGATTCATTATCTTTAATTTGAAATTCGATTTCTTCAATATCTACTCTACCCAAATCTTCATTATAAAACTCCTCATATGAGTTTATCATTTTTGGAAGAATTTGTTTAACCGCACCAATATGAGACTCAAGTGCATCAAGCTCGCCGACAATACGTTTAACAGTAGAATTTTCTTTCCAAGTCTGCGTCCTATTTTCAAGAACTTCTAATTGAGCCCCTGCTTTGTCATGAGAGTAACGCCACTCATTAAACTTGCCGTCTATTTCCGACTGGATGATTTCTTTTAGTAAATTCAATTGATCACTATTTTGATAATGAGCATACCCTCCTAGCGTTGTAATAATTTTTCCAATTAAACTGAACCTCTCATCTAAACCAAGTTTATTAAGATATTTTTCTAAATAATCATCACTAAGATTTAATCGCTTAATGCTTTTATCAACTAATTGAAGTTTTAAATTTTTCAAAATACAATCTTGATCCTGCAAATCAAATGGGTAACTAAAATCAGGTTCGTTGTGAACAAGATCAATAGAATTTAAGATTTTTGCAAAACCTTTGATATCTTTAGAATTATTTAATGAATGTTCTAACATATCTTCTGATTCATACACTGACTCGAGAGCTGCAAGACCTCTATAAATTCTCCTCTGAACATCTCTACCCTCTAAAAAACTTTTACTATCTGCAAAAAGTTCTAATTGATTTAACAAATCAGTATTTTCAGAAATATTTTCTACTAAAGATCTAATAGGTAAAGAAATAACTGAATTTTGATCTAAATATGCTGCTCCTTTTTCAACTAATTTTGCTGCAATATTTTCTGAAATACCGCCAACACGCAAATCTCTGTCTAACATAAATAATTGTTCAGGAATTTGTTCATAAAGATACTTTGCTTGATTTTCGTCAAGACTAGTTGGTAAGTTTCTAAGTACAGGTATTAAAACTTTTTGTGCAAACGGAATGATTCTATGATCAACACTCGCATACTCTTTTAATTTATTTAAAGTTTCAAGAGTTAATATTTTCTGATCATTTAATTTGTTTGTCCTTGATAGAATGTCTAAACCAGACTCAACATCTGCATTTTTTTTATTCATATCTTCAATCAGTTTAAAAATAAATTTTGAACGCTTTTCTTTTCCTACAAAATGTTTTGAAGATACAACATCATTCCACGAAGCAGTAATTTTACCTGGAAGCTCTCTTTCTCGATCATCTTTATCTGCACCAATTGAATCAAGAATCTTTTTTGTTACTTTTTCTCCTGCAGAATAAAATTGAATTAGATTAGATAAGTCTCTACCCAGTTTTGAAACAGATTCCTCTGAAGGATTTGCAAATATTAAACGATTAATCTCAAGACCAAAATGAATATCGTCAAAATAATCTCCATCTCTTAATACTGTGTTTAGATCTTGTAAAAATTCATACTGAGATTTTTGTTTAATCTCTCCATCTGTATTAAATGGTTTTACTCCTAAATCCTGAACTAATATTGCTTGTCTTAATTCTATACGCTGTTCTAATCTCTGTTCAAGACCTAAACCCATATGAAGTCCCATGCCAGGCATTATAGATCACCTCGCAGTTCAGATGCAGTTGGTATTTCTGATTTTTCTAATTTATTTGATTCTTCTAAATTATAGGATTTATCGAATTTATTAGATTTATCAGATTTATCTTGAATCCACTCGTCGAGCATTTGATTAAAATGATTTTTTTGTTCTGTTAAAAAATAATGCTGAGCTTTATATGAAAATAAACCTTCTTTAAACTTTTTCAACACATCTACAGGCACATCAGGTTTTGCACCAGTTATTGCACAATACGCATAACATGAAAAAGCAGTCCACACAGTTTTACTATTATCCTCATTAAACATTTCTTTTGCACGCTCTTTTGCTACTTGCTCTGCACCTGCAATCTTGTAAATATAATAAATATCTAAAATAGGAGTGCTCGTTCTATTTTGTTCAGAAAAATTAACCCTGAATTCAGTTTCCATTGCATTTACTGCTTTTTTTGCGATATCCTCTGTCAATAAATCCGACCTTTGATAAACTTCATTTAGAATATTTAAAATATGAATTAAATTAGAATTCTTTTCTCCAGGACGCTTCAAAGCATTCGTAACATCAGTTTCTAAATTTTTATCAGGATATTGAAATCCAAAATCAATTAATTTTTTCGCTCTCATATCTGCGTCTCTATCAATATGTACTTGCCACGAAGAATAATTTGATTTAAGACCAAAATACTTATCTGCAATAGATTGAGTAAATAAATCAATATGTGTGTCTAACAAATTATCCATCAAACTAGAATAAATCCAATAGCGACCAGTACAAATTTGATTACAAACATCTTCTAAATCCTCTTGAGAAAATTTGAAACCAATATCCTTAATAAATAAATCTGATAATGCAGGTTTATCCAAAATCACTTTTTTAGTCCAATCAGATGTAGGCAATATTTTTGTATCATTAAATAAATTATTAACATAATCTCTTTTAAATTCCCAACCATAATCGCAATCCTCAATTAAAGAAACATACTTCATTTGAACTTTGCCCATGGGAAGTTGTTTATTAAAAAGTTTGCCAAGCAAATTTGGACTGTTATGATAATGTTGATGTAAATACTTATTTACCAATTCAGTAAAATCAGTATCAGACACTGACAAAGTAATATTCAAATCTGATTCTTTATTTAATTTTGTTAAATAAATCAATACATCTGAAGAATCTCTTTCCCTTTGAAAGAAAGCACTCAATCCTTTACTAAGTTGGTCTGTTTCTTCGGAACTGAATTCATTAATTTTAATTAAATCTTTAATTTGATCAAAGAATTTTATATCTCCAAAAGCCAACGATCTAACCGCATACTTTCTGATTTCTTCTTTTGAATCTTCTGAAAAATTTAAATTTATTAGTTTGTTTAAATATTTTAATTGGGATCCTATCTCTGCACGATTAGAATTTTTATTATACGCTTTGTAAATAATGTTTTTTACAAGAACAGTATGAGCTTTTTGATCAATAGCTAATTTTATTCCAGCATTATTTATTTTTGATAAAATAGTTTCTGCAAAATTTTCACTAAAAGGATTATCATGATTGAGTTGTATATGTCGTACTAAAGCACTATTTTCTGAATCTGAATCCATAGGAACTTTTGTGGCACTCATTAAAGAATTAAGATTTGTCAAAGGCTTATTTACCATGGCTTCAGCAAGCATTAACTCAATAGTCTTGGCATAAACATTTTGGATTTTACTCAAATGACTTATTTCTAAATCAGGATCTTGCAGTCTATATTCTTCAATAGATTTTGTTAATGACTTTATTTCTTTAGAATAACTCTGTCTGAACTTGTTAAATAAAGATATGTTTTTCCCTTTAACAGGATTTAAAATGTGCTTTTCGCCACCACAAGTATGATGCTCCAAATTTTTTAGCTCACTACAAACGCAAGATATTTCATTTTCTACCTTGTTGCTTAATAATTCTGTTGAAATAGCAATGTTATTATTGTTAAATAAATCAAGCATTGCGTTAGATGTGTGTGAATAATTTTCTGATCCTACATAATTTGCCAAAACCTTTGCACCATAAGTTTGAACTAATTTGTGATCAAATGACTTACCTGCATCTTTGAAATAAGATAATGCTTTTGATAAATTATCAATGTTTGATTGCTTAAAATAATCATGATCTGTTAATTTAGAAATAATAAGATCTCTTGCTTTTCTTGACGATGGAACTTTTAATGTCTTAACGAAAACATTTCGTACCATATCAGCCAATTCAAAATCTTTAGCTTCCTTAGAATACTCTTTTAGCGCACCAATAAGAGATTCAATTTCATAAACTGAATTATCATAAAATTTATCAATTAAGTATTGAGGTGCTTTATAATCTGTGCGCTCAAAAACACACTTGAATAAATCATATCTTTGTTTTTCTAATGCTGTTTCTTGTAATGATTTTGAAATTTTCTTATCATTAAAAATACCAAATGTAGAATCAAGATTTTTTACAAACTCAGGAAGAACAATAAACTCCATCCAATCATCTTGTCTTTGAATTATTGAACCAATATCTGCTCTTAATGAATCATCAAAAACAAGATCTACTTTTGATGTGTTTCTTAAAGAGGTTATTTGATTCGATATTTCTGATTGAAAGTTTAAAATGTCATCAATATGATCTTCGTTTAAGTAATTTTGATGATCCGACGGAATTCTATTTTGTGGATGAAGAGGATTGATTTCTGGACGGAGTTCTTTTAATGCATTGATATACGCAGACTGGCAAAGATGTTTAGGAATTTCTGTTTTGGTTTCAATACTCAATTTTCCTAATGATCCAAACTCTTTCATTGCAAAAGCTGCTTTGTAAGCATCTGCTATTGTTTCTTTTGAGAATTTAATATCTCCAAATTTTTCTTTAAGTTTTTCAAGGGCTCTAGTGTTTGCACAGAGAATATTTTTTATAGCAATCTTTTCAAACGAATTGTCTGTTAATTCTCCTTCTCTAGAAATATTAAGAACTTTTTTTAGTAAATCCCAATCAGATTTTTTTAATGCGTAATCAATATAAGGTTGAAGTGTTTCAATATCAGGTCTGACTCCCAAAGTTCCAATAACTGTTTTTGATTTTTCAAGCTCACTTTCAATTAAAGTTTCAAGTCCTTCATAATTATTTTCCCAATCAAGTTCATGCGCGTATTGACTAGGATCATATCTGCATTCTTCATCAAAATCTTCATCTTGTTCTCTTTTTTGATCTACTACTGCTTTCCATGCTTTGTCTCTTTCTTTTTTTGAAGTTAGATTTTGGAAATATCTTCTAAGAAATGCATTTGCAAATAATAATTCTGCTTCTCCAAATTTAATTTGATTTCCTTGTTTTGCTTTGGCTATTAAGGAATCAAATTCTTGTTTTGCAGATTTCATTCTATATCCTCCTCTTTATCACATTTATTATCTGCAGCAGGAATAGAATTATTTTGTAGAAATTTGTCTAGAGCAAACTCTATTAGATGGCTTTTATTTCTAAAGACTCCATTATTTACTTTTTCTTCTATCAGGTCTATTTTATCAGCTTCAATGCTGATACTAAGCTTTCGCTTCATATAACAAACTACCCCCCTACTGAATAATCTATAATTTAACCGTATGATGTAGCAAAACATACTACTTATATAAAATTAACTGATATATTACTACTTTTGAATAGTTATAAAAGGAAAAGTTTATAAAACAAAGGTGTATAACTGTCTCTAAAAGATGGCGAAATAGGCTAAAAAAGCCAGGGCGAGGGTATAATTATGAGTAATCAAGATAATACAGAATATGGCATTAGAGATCTAGGGGCATTTGAAGCATTATGCCAAATAATGCAAGAATCCACAGGATTTCTGAAGGAGACTGTTGCAACAACAAAAAGTCTACAAATTACCGATACAGTTTTAGCAAATGAAACATCATTCAGAGCTATTACAAATGGATTGTATGATTTAAACAAATACATGCAAGAATTAAACAAGACATTTGAAAAAACTCTGCAATATGCATCAAACATACCTCAAGGACTTACACCGCAACACACCCCAACAGAAACAACTGAAAAACCAAAAACACGAGGAGTTTTAGATATCATACCTGCAATAGAAATGGAAATTAAAGCAACACTTGAAGAACTAATCACTCCAATAAATCAAGCATTAGAAGGAATTCTTCCAGTAAAACCAAAAACAAAAACAAAAATCCAATTAACAAAATTAAACATGTCAATTCAAGAATTATATACAAATACAAACATAATTCATCTTCACTCAGCTGCTAAAAGTATATATGACTGTATTGCAAAACTATCAGCAAAAATTAGTCCGCCAAATTATCATACTCGACGAGAGTGGGTGAATGATCCTGAAGATATTACAACTTATTTTCATACAATAAAAACATTAAAAAGTGTTGCTCAAGGAAATGCAGGCGTGCAACACTCAATTGAGAATTATCATTTATACATAACAAAATACAAAGCAATACCACATCCAAAACCAAAAAAGAAATTTAGTTGGCCATGGAAAAAAGCAGCAGTTGAACAAAGTTAAACAATAGCATTGCTGCCTTGGCAAATTAGTTGAACATGTAAATGTTCAATAAGCTAAAAGCAAAGCTTTGATGATTTCAGCGACGAGTACAACGAGGAGCTGATGTAAATCAGAAAAATACCTGATTTATGCAAGGTATTTTTCGAAAAATAAAATTCATACTTCAAATGTTAATTTGAAGGCTTGCGAATCTCGAAGAGATTTGAAAGAGAATTTTACAAACTGCCGCAGTAATGCAAAACAAAAAAAACAAATCATTTTCACAGTTTACAAAAATCGGGGCGAGGGCAAAGAAATGAATAAACAAGCTAACGATAGTGTTGATAATAAAGTAATTAGGTATGATGCTAATTCTACAAATAGTGAAACTGCTGTTCCTCAAATAGAAAATGTTGGAGGGATTGCAAGATTAATAGAACTTGCGCAAACAGCCATGCAATTTGAAAAACGAAGCACGCAAAATAAAAAAAAACCAACTAAAAAAAACCCGTTTGGTTCAGGAGTTTATATCTCATATGTAATTGAAACTGATCAATTAGATTGTTTAAACGGACTATTAAATAACTCCGACCAGTATCTACGCTGTATAGACGGAATTTATTATTTGAGGAATAGTGCAGCAAAATTAAAAATTAATCTTGAAGAAGTTTTCAAGCACACAGCTCAAGTTCCAAAAGAATCATTAGAAAAAACTGCAGAAGATATGCAACAAAAATGTGTAAGTGGAATTTTTGACGTACTTGACTCAACAAAAAATTGGATACAAGAACTAATTACAGACTCTGTTGAAACAATAAATACTTCGCTACAAGAAATTGATCCAATAAAACCAAATAAAGAATTAGTTAGAGAAGTTAACAAACTAAATTTATCAATAAAAGAATGTTACCAAACTAAAAATAATATTCGCATGTATGCTGTTGCAAAAAACATATATGATTCTGTAGAATGTATAAAAAATTCACTAACAAGAATGTTTGGCCAAAGCGCTGGGGGCGGAATTCCAGTAATAAAAACATTAAAAGATGCAAGTGAAGGACAAAAAGCAGTAGAATATAAAATAAGTTATATGTATGGAATGCGAATAAAAATTGAAAAACAAATTCCATTTCCTGAAAAAAAGATAGAAGAGGACACTGAAAAAAGAAATGGAATAATTTCACTAGAAGTAACACAACCAGAAGAAGAACTTACAAAATTTAAAAGATTATGGTATGCTCCCTGGAAAAAAATACTTGTGCTGAATGATTAAGAATTAAAATTGAATGAACTATAATTAAAAAATGAAAAAATGACTGACGAAAATAACATACCTCAAATAAAAAATCTAGAAGGAATTGTTACATTAATTAATGCTCTGAAAGAAGCAGAAACAGTGAAGAAAAAAATAGGATATCGTAAAATTAAAAAAAGATGGTCTCATCTACTGCCCACTAAAGACATTGATTGTATAAATAAATTAGTAGAATATTCCCCTCAATACAAAACAGTTCTTGGAACTCTACATTCATTAAACAAATGCGCTATTGAAATAAAAAACACACTAGATGAATCAATGAAATATACTTCAACTGTTGTTGGAGATTTGTCAAAAATAATCCAATTACAAGAACAAGGAATAAATATTGGTGTAGATGAAAAAAAATCTAAAAATAGAACAAGCTTACTTGACGTTCTTGATTCAACAAAAGAATGGATTGAAAAAAGTCTTGGAGAATACGTTAAAGAAATAAATAATAACTTAGAACTAGTTCCTGCAATAAAAGCAGAATTAACATTAAAATTAGAAATAATTAAATTAAATTCTTCAATAAAAGATTGTTACACAAATACAAATATGTTAAGAATACGTGCTGCTGCTAATAACATAGCAAATGCAACACAAAAAATAATTTCTGAGCTCGTTACGCGACCAGAATATAGAACAGAACAATACTCGCTTGTAAATACGTCAATTAAACTCGCAAGTAATCTGGAAAAAGTAAATGAACTCAGAGAAGGAAACGAATACATACTAATAAATTATAACACTGGACACGGACTAATGGTTTATCCGCGTCAAGGAATACCACCTCCAGATCCAAACATGAAAGAAAAAAGAATTTGGTATGCACCATGGAACAAGAAATTAGTGCCAATAAAACAAAATTAGAATCAAAAAAATAAAAGTGAATAAAAATGAACTATGCAAATAATATACCTCAAATAAAAAATCTAGAAGGAATTGTTACACTGATAAGTGAACTAGAAGAAGGAATGAAATTCACAAAACACATCACCACAATAAAACATTCAAAAGGATACGAAGGTGCAGTGTATTCAATAGACACAAAAGACCTGAGCTGCTTAACAGAGTTCATAGAACACGCAAATAAATATGCTTTAGTTGTAGAATACTTAGAACAAATAAATAAATTCACAGAACAACTAAAAGAAAATCTGGATACCTCATTACAATACACATCAAAACTTGCAGGAGATATTAATCAAATAATAACTGCTCAATCTCAAAATGACTCTAAACAAAAAAAAGGAATATTAGACATATTAGATTCGACACAAGAATGGATGCAATCAACACTAACTGAAGAAGTAAATGAACTAAATCAGGCATTAGAAGAAATAAATCCACTAAAACCAAAATCCGAACTAAGAAAAGAACTAATTCGCCTTAACTCTTCATTAAAAGAATGTTACGCTTCGACAAACATGATACAAATTTACGGCGCTGCAAATAACATAATTTGTTCATCAAAAATATTACTAAACAAATTAATCGAACCACTTCGCTGTACGCGATACTCAGATTATAATCGCGTTGCAAAAAATTCAGCAGAGTCTATGCAAAAATTAGTTGAAGTAAGTAAAGGGAAAAAAAGAATAGAATTTAAAATTAGTTCAGAGTACAGCATAAATATCAATATTATGAGACAAGTAAGTGAATCAGACGACAATATGCGAGAAAAAAGAATTTTATACAAACCTTGGAAGAAAAAATTAGTTCCAATAAAAAAGAAAAAATAGAATAATAAAGAACTGAAAAATCAAAATAAATGAAAAAATAAATAAAATTAAAAAAAATAATAAATAATAAAAACAGAACTAAGTGAAATAAAAATGGATAATGAAAATCAAATACCTCAAATTGATGCTGGAAAAATTGCTGCAATGTATCAACTTAGTCAAGACGCTGTGAAAATATTAGACTATTTTACAGATAAACCAGGTAGAACAATAATACCTACCTCAGATATTGAAAACGCTAGTAAGTTTATTGAATACTTTGAAGAATATGATCAAACAGTTGATTTTCTAATTAACCTACATAACCGAGCAACTGAAATAAAACCAGGACTTAAAGAATCACTTGAACTTACAAATAACACTAACTTACCAACATCGACTACAACAAAAGATTCAAATGACCGAGGACTTTTAGATATTATTGAATCAACAGAGATAAGAATTAGAGAAACGACAACAGAAACATTTAGCAAATATAATAAAAGCACATCAAACATAGATCCAGTTAAACCACCTATTAAATTAAAAATACAAATTAAACAACTAAATTCTGCAATAAAAGAATTATACACCAATAAAAACATATTACAATTACACTCAGCATTTTCAAATATAATGCAAACAACAGAAGAAATATTTAGACCAATGGTTCCTCAAAAAGGAGACTGGCATTATCATGAAGATGATGCACGAACTGAATATCTTGCTGCATTAAAAATTCTAAAAGAAGAATCCAAAGGACAAAAAGCAGTAGAAGTGAAGTATAAATTGAATAATTGCATTGTTATTGAATTAGTAAAACAAATACCCTTTCCTAAACCAAAAAAGAAATGGAATTTGTTCTTAAAGAGAAAAAAAGTTTCTGATTATGCTAAATTAGGAGAAGAATAAAATGGAACAAGAATACATACCTCAAATTGATGCTGGAAAAATTGCAACAATATTTAATGAGTATAATGACTCAATAAAAATATTAGATTATTTTGCTGATAAAGAAGGAAAAATATTCATACCAACAGAAGATATAGCTGCTGCAAGTAAGTTTTTAGAATATAAAGATGCTCATTATGGCGTCATGAATGAAATGATTGGACTTTACAACCTAGCACAGAATATTAAACCTCAATTAGAAAAATCATTAGAACTAGCAGGCAGTTCAGTTACTTCAGCAAATCAACCTAGTTCATCTAGAGAAAGAGGATTACTAGACATAATAGAAGCTACTGAAATACTAATACATGAAACTGCAAAAGAAAAATTATCCGACTTAAAAGAAAAACTAGAAGAAATAGAACCAAGCAAACCAAAAACAAAACTAAGAATAAAAATAAAACAACTAAATTCTGCAATAAAAGAAGTTTACACAAATAGAAATCTATTACAAGTACATGCAGCATGCATGAATATAATGCAAACGACAAACTGGGTGTTTAATGAAATAACTCCAAGTATAGGCCTGGAAAAATACTGGGGACGTAGCCACAGAGATCACCACAAACAGAGAAACGAATATGTGAATTTACTAGCACAATTAAACCAGTATTCTGCACAACAAAAAGGAGTTAAAATAAAATATAAACACCACCACGACTTTAAAATTTTAGAAATAAAATCAATATCGTTTCCAAAACCAAAACCACCAAAACCACAAATGAAAAGAAGATGGTATTTGCTAGGGAAGAAAACAGAAGTTAAACAAAAATAAATGATAAAAATGAAATGCGAAAATAATATACCTCAAATTGATGCAGAAAAAATAGCTGCAATGTATCAACTTAGTCAAGACTCATTTGAAATACTCAAATTCTTCAAAGAACAAAAGTATACAAACACACCATTTAAAACAGAAATACCTTCTGAAGAAATACTAAAAACAAAACGATTTATAGACGAGTTTAATCAATATAACAAAACAGTTAATTTTCTTATTGAACTTCACAACCTGGCAGCAAAAGTTAGAAATGATCTTAAAGAAACTTTAGAATTAACCAGCAGCATTAACCTTGAAAGTATGACTTCTCAGCAAGAAGCAGAAACTATCAGACCATTAGACATAATTTCTTCAACAGAAATACTAATTAAAGACACAACTGACGAATATTTCAAAACATATAATGAAAATACAGACAACATCCAACCTATAAAACCCAGTGTTGATTTATCAATTAAAATCAAAATGTTAAATTCTGCAATAAAAGAGTGGTACACAAACAAGCACTCATTAAAACTACACTCTGCAAGTAGAAATATAATTAGAACAACAGCAAACATAGTAGATTGTTTGGTTCCAAAAAAAGGACGTTGGAACAATAGTGAAGACGAAGCAATAAGTCAATACCATGCTGCATTAATACAACTAATTGAAAAAGCAGAAGGACAAAAATCACTGAAAGTAAAATATGGAACAGATTATTGCATTTATATTAAAAACATAAAACAAATACCACTCCCTAAACCAAAAAAGAAATGGAATTGGTTCTCGAAGAATAAAAAAGTTTCTGATTATGCTAAACTAGGAGAAGAATAAATTAATAATATCTTAATACAAAAACATTCAAAAAGGTAAACTAAAATGATGGATACAACGGATCACGGACTAAATAATTTAGAAGGGATATTAACAATATTAAATGTAAAAAATCAAACTCTTAGACTCGAATCAAAACTTAAAAATGGAACAAAAAGATTAGATGCTGAAGAATTAGAATGTGCAAAAGAAATTATTGAACTAAATGAAAAATACCTTCAATTTCAGAATAACATACGCAAATTAATGTTTGTATCTAAAAAAATTAGAGATGATCTTGGAGAAAGTTTAAAATATGCGTCCAAAATAGGTCGAGAAGGAACTACACCTCTCGAAGGTGAAAAAAGCGTTCTTGATGTATTAGAATCAAAAAAACTATGGGTCAATGAATCGCTTAAGCACTGCGTTGAACAAATAAATAAATCAACTGAAAATATTAAAGGCGTAAAACTCGACAATGAAATAGGACTTGAACTAAAACAATTTAATTTAGCAATAAAAGAATGTTATGAACATACAAATATATTTCACTTATATGAAGCTTCGAAAACAATTTTTAACATTGCAACCACTATTTACGAAAATACATACACTATAATTCGCAAAGGATATAGATCTTATGATGTAACTGAAAATTACTTAACAACCTTAAACCAACTTTACAAAGCAGCAGAAGGAAATAAAGGAGTGAAGTATAAAATTGATAAAACACAATTGACAGTTAAAAAAGTAAAACCAATCTATAATAAAAAATGAAATCAAAGTTAAATAAATGAATCGAAAAGGTAAAATAAAATGAATAATAATAATAATAATAATAATAATTATGGAATAAAAAATTTAGAAGGCATATTATCTATGTACCTATTAATGGAACAAACTGAACCAGTGTTATCTAAATTAAGAAGAGGAGTAAAAAAAATAGATACAAAAGAATTAGAATGTGCAAAAAAAATTATTGAAAAAGGAACTGATTATGTTCAGTTAGTTTCTGAACTACAAAAGTTAGGCAATACGGCATTTAAACTGAGAAGAGATTTAATGTATAGTTTAGATCGCGCTTCTCGAATAGCCCAAGCACCACAATCAAATATGGATGGTAAAAAAGGAATTTTAGATATAATTGAATCAAAACAAATCTGGGTACAAGAATCATTAAATCAACATATTGAAATAATAAATTCTTCAGTAGAAGATGTTCCGGGTTCAAAACTTCAATCAGGCACAGGTTCAGTACTAATAAGACTAAACTCTGCAATAAATGAATTTTATACAAATACAAATTTATTTCACCTACATGAAGCTGCAAGTGTAATAGGTGACACTTCATATGAACTTGTAAATGAATTAAATGCTAGATCAAAAAATAAAAAGAATAACTCAATAACTATAAATTATATAACTAGTTTAACAGAACTTCAAAGAGTTGCTGAAGGAAATAAAGGAGTGAAGTATAAAATTAACAAAAGAAGTTTGATTGTTAAAAGAGCAAAACCGATTTATAATAAAAAATAAAATCAAAATCAAAATTAAATGACTGATTCAAAAAGGTAAAATAAAATGAACGATAATAATTATGGAATAAAAAACTTAGAAGGCATATTATCCATGTACAAACTAATGGAAGAAAGTTATCCTATTTTAAGAAAACTCAGAAGCGGTGAAAAAAAAATAGATGCGACAGATTTAAAATGTGCTGAGCGGTTACTAGAAAAAGGAGATGAATATGCCCAATTAGTTTCATCATTAGATTCATTAAAAAACACTGCATACGAAATAAAAGACAATCTCGAACGAAGTTTAAATCATGCTTCAAAAGTTGCTCGCGAAGGATCAAATTATGATGCTGGAAAAGGAGTGTTAGATATTATTATATCAAAACAAATCTGGATGCAGGAATCAATTAAAAAATATGTAGATCGAATAAATCAAACAACTGAAGATGTGCCTGGCGTTAAACTAAATGATGAATTAGGACTTACTTTAAGACAACTAAATGCTGCAATAAATGAATGCTACACAAACACAAACATATTTAGATTATTTGAAGCAACAGGAGACATAACTAAAACAATAAACGAAATTAATTCTACAATTATGCTCGGACATTACCACAGTTATTCCTATATCGATGATACTGCAAATTATATTGCGACACTAAGATTGATTAAAGAAAACTTAGGAACCAGAGGTGTTAAAGTTAAAATTGATAAAACACGTTTAACCATTAAGAAACTAGAACCAATAAATGACCCTAAAAAAAGAAATTGGAAATCAATGTTTGGATTGAAAGAAAAAAAGATTGAAAAACCAACTTCAAAACAACACAGGTTTCAAGGATCTGGTCACTCTGGTGGCGGTAAGGACGGAGGAGATTAATTAATTCTAAACTATTAATTATAAAATAAAATGAACCTAACAGACAAAGTAAACAATGAAGTTGAAGAAAGTAAACAAACTAATTCTAAATTCAGCAGTTCACTAATAACAAAAGAAGAATTAAAAGCATGGTTTTATAATCAAAAAATAGATGGAATCGCAGACATTAAAGTCGAGGTTCAAAAAAGAATTGCTTATTGTGCATTAGAAAAAACAAAACAATTTATTGATGAAGAAAAATTACATAAAATTAATAGAACTCTAGAATGCGAATTCAGATCTTACCCTATGGTTCGAGATAATGGAACTGCAGATCATTTAGTTTTTGTTCCAGGTATAACAAAAAATGATGGGTATTACCAAATGATTATGCGCTCAATTAAAAGTGATCTAGGAGAAGAAGGGTCAGAAGTTTTTGAAAAAGAAACAAAGAACCTAATAAACGAATTAGACTCAATAATGGAACCTACATTTAAAAAATACAGAGCAGAGCTTAGTAAATTTATCAAAGAATCGGATATAAAAACACATAGACACTTTGGAAAATATAGACTAAATCAAACTGAAAAATCACTAGTTAAAAAAAGAATGGCAAAACTCGTCGGACATAGTCCTGATTTGAAACTTCTCAAAAAAATAATAACTAGTGCAGAACATGAATCTGTTGAAAAAATAGTTAATGAATTTTATTCTGTACTTGGCAAGAAAGCTGCTAAAGAAAAAATTGGAATGTACAAAAAAGCATACAGAGAAATGAAACAATACTTGCAAATAATACCTCATTTTTTAGACAAACTTCTTAATTCATTTGAAGGAAACTTAATATTTCTAGACCGCGACGCGAGAATGTTTTATACAGGCGCAAAACTATTTCAAAAACTAGGAAAAGGAAATAATCAAAAAACATTTTTAGTTCCAGTAACAAGACCTATGATTTCTGTAGAATACAGCGAAGCAATACATGAAGAAATAGGCGGAATTCCTCCAATGATTGCATTTTTAGGAGGGAATGTTGAATATCCAAGCTATAGCTGGAGTGAAAAAAGAATAAATGCTCTGGAACAAAAAGAAAAAAAAAGAGAACAATTATCCAAACAAGGACTTATTTACGCAAGAGAAGAAGTAGTAAAAACAGAAAAGTTTAGATCTAATGCAGAAAAACTTTACAGTTATTTAAAACATATTAATGCTCTTGATGCAGATAAAATAACTATTGTAGATATGGGCATGCTTGGAACTGCAACAGAATACACTTGTGACGTGATAAAACAATTTGAACCAGAAAAAGATGTTTCATCTTACTTATTTTTTTCACGCTCTACAATCAACTCATTTATTGATGAAAAAATACCTAATCTTAAATTAAATGCAGTAAGTTATGCTGCATTTTATGAATCATTTCCAAAAACAATACCCTCTGTTGACAGATTAAAACTTGACGTTAAAAAAAGAATTTATGTACCTGACCAAGATAACCTAACAGAAGAAGAATCAAAATGGATTTGTGGAATGCAAGGAGAAGTAGTTTTGGGTTCAATGCTTGTTGATGAAGCAGTGCGTGCTTGCAGCATGCAATATCTTTTTGGATTTGAAGAAAGTGAAGAAAAGATAAGATCTAATAGATGCTAAAACATCCAATTGAACTATTTTATATTATTATATTCATTTATGTTAGTATTTGTTCTAAACAAATAGCAATTTTTAAGATAAACAAGCATAACTGTATTGAAAGGTTTAAAAAAAGAAATACCCTAATTTATAAGATAAATTAATTAACTAAACATACAAATACCAGGGGCGAAGAAAATAGAATCAACCAACTCTAAAACATATATTGGCATAAGTGAAAAAAAATCAAAACTAGAAGAATTATGTTATCAAACAAGAGAAGATAGAAGATATTTACCTCGTCTTGAAGATCAATTATTTAATTCTGAATTTATAAAAATACAATTTTCAAAATCATCAAATCATAATAAAAACGAAGGATATTTTAAAAAAATCAAAGGTAAAAAAACACAATATATTTTTTTAGATGGAATTGACACAAAAAGATGTAAAGGAACATATAGAATTGAAGTTGAAACTTCAAAAGCAAAAAAATTTGAAAAAATTGTTGAAAAACTAAATACTAATCGTGTTGAAAATGAAATAAATGCTGTTTTTAGTATGCCTTGCGGATTTGTATCTCTATTTTTATGCGTATATGCTGCAGAACAATTCACAGGAAATATAGGACTGCAAATTGGAGCTGGAAGTATTGGTGCTTTAACAGGCCTTTTTATGCCCATGGGAATTGCAAAAGTTTTTGATTATTATTCACACAAAAAACAATCAAAAAAAGTAGCAGAATATCTAAAAAAGGAAGATCAGTCTGAAAAGTCTTTTGATTATGAATTAATTAGATCAGATCAAACAAGCACAGAAAATATAGAATAAGATTAATTAATTCTTACAAATTATATCATTAACTCGCTCATTAAATTCGTTTATAGAAATTCCTAAATAATTTGCAGTCTTTTTTTTGCCATGTTGAGAATAAGAGTCTCTAGCAAAGTTTTTAATTAATTTTTTTAAACTTACAATTTTTAAACCCAGATTATTATAATCTCCTCTTGTTTTATTTGGAATATCTTCTTTTAAAATCGCATTACGAATAACACAAGCCATATAATCAACATCAAAATTAAGAATTTCTGCTGCAGATTCCCGATCATCTCGTTTAATAAATTCTAATGCAGTAATCCAATCAGATTCTCGAGCTTCAGTTCTAGAAGGCAAGTTTGCTAAATATTCTAAATTCTTATCACCATTAGTACCCGCACCATTAGAATGAACAATTCTGCAATAATGCTTACCATTAAGACCATATGTTCCTGTGATTGTACAATTTCCCAGCCTTAAATAATTATTGATAAGATCATCGATCTCTTCAGGAGTTTCGCCCTCAAGCAATTTTGTAAAGACCATAATAATCAATTATAATTGCTGATTATATAAAGATTGTCATTAGAACTACTTTAAAATAGTAAAATAATAGTAAAGTTTAAAAATAATCTAGATATAATAGAGAATTAGGGGGCAAAACTATGAACGAAATTACAGAAAAAGAAAAAGAATTAGATTTAGCATTATTTAGTAATTTATCCCAACTAATCAGAACTACAAATAAAACAATCACAAGTGTTTCAGTACTTAAATCGCACGGAGTAGATATAGAATACCCTACAAATGTGCTCATGGCACTACACCAAGACTTACAAGAATATCAAATAAAACTCCTAGAAAAAGAAAGAATTAATGAACAAAACAGAACTGATGAAAAAAACAAAACTAATGAACAAAACAGAACTAATGAACAAGATAATAAATCTGACAATAAATCTGATAATGAATTTGACTTTGAAAATTATAAACTAGATGAAATAACAGAAGAATTACAAATATTTGAAGAAACAGCAGAACTAATAAGAATTCCTAAAGAAAAAAGTTTAGAAATTCCTGAAGATGCACTATGCTTGTATGCAAAATACTCATCTTCAAAACAAAGTAAAAATTTTATGAGCGAATATGTGAATGCAATTGCAAACAGTACACAAATAAAAAATTTCAGCTCTGAAACTGGAGAAAGTCAAACACTCGAATTTCTAACAAAACACGCAATAAGAATTGCAAAAAATAATGTTGATTTGCTAATCGAAAAATATATAGGCTTAGTAAAACCAAAAAATACAGGTGAAGATAATTTACCAAGAATATTAATTCCAAAAAAAAGCAAGACAACAGAATCAAAAACACACCCTTTGCTAAAAGACAATATAACTGCAGAAGAAATAATAAATTACTTATCAAAAGAAACACACGGGAAAAATATATTTTCTGCGTCGAGAATTTTGGATTTTGATCATAAAACAAATAAACTAACACGAGGAGTTGCAGAAGGACTCCAAGAAATAGATAAATTCTATGGTTATGTTGATATCAAATCAATACTTGAAGGACAATTTAGAGACTTTGCAAGTGGTAAAAAGACAAGACCCATCATAATGGAAGGTCCACCAGGTGTTGGAAAAACACAATTAATACAAGCATATTCTATGCACTTTCCAACAACACACCTAGTCAGAACTGATCAGCACGCACTAGAAAATCTAAAAGATATACTAGACTTTTTTGAAAAAGAAGATGCTCAAACAGTGCTTTTTATCGACGATGTAGATTCAAGATTTATGACTGATGAAGTTGTGGGAAATATAAGAAGAATATATGAGTCAGGAAAAGTAATACCGCCCGAAAATGTTTTACTTGTTGTTGCATCCAATGAATCATTCCCTCAAAACATAAGGAGTAGAGGATTCTTCATGCCATTTAGCGACATATCTGATGCTAAAACAGGATACCAAACTGCTCTGGGAATAATTCGCGATTACACCATGCGAAGATATGAGGGAATGGGATTTAAACCAGATATGGACAAAGCGCGCGAATTACATGCAAAAGTCAAAAATAATACTGCCATAGATAAAGAAAAACTAGAACTAATGGCTCTTTTGAAGAAAAAGAAAAAATATGAAGAAATAATGACTCAACAAAAAGCATACATACAATTTGTAGCACAACATTTTTACAAAGGAGACATGCCTGAACAACATAAACATATCTGGCAAGACGACGATTTAAAAACAATTCATAATTATGAACTATCACCTAGAGGATTAATTAATTACTTAGCAGATTTAGACAAAGGAAATTATGTTCAAGAAATAAGAACAAGAATGAATTCTGCAAAAGAAATGGAAGACTCATTTGGCGGACTAGAAAGCAAGGTTGGAGATGTAGAGGTTCAGGTAAAAACAGGAATGGATAAAATAGAACGGCTTCCCGAACCTGAAGAGTAACAACATAAAAAATTAGGAAATGCCCTAAAACCGAAGAAAAAAAGAAAAAAATTAGACGATCAAGAACATATCAAACATAACATAAAAAAAGAAGGCGAATATAAATAATAAATATTAGATTAGGGGGAATTATACAAAATGGTAAAACCAATATATTTAATCGGCGGAGTTGTAGCAATTGCAACACTAGCAATAGGAGCTACTTGCGCAAGTCACTTTGTAAGAGATAACTACAAAGTAAAAATAACAGGAACAGAAAGAGTAAGAAGTGGGAGTGGAGAAGACATGAGTGAAAAATATGTAATCTTTGCAGAAGACATAGAAAAAGATATTGAGCTAAGCTTTGAAAACTCAGATACAATTCTTGAAGGAAAATTTGATTCATCAGATCTACAATCAAAACTAAAAAAAGCAGAAAAAAATGGACAAGTTTGCGATATAGAAACATATGGTTGGAGAATTCCAATGCTTTCGACATATAAAAATATTGTAGATGCAAACTGTTATGATTTAGATAAAGGCTTGTAATAAAGTAAAAAAATTATTTTT
>JABJCP010000001.1 GCA_018668595.1 Candidatus Woesearchaeota archaeon | reverse complement strand
TTTTTTTTTTTTTTTTTTTTTTTTTTTTTTTTTTTTTTTTTTTTTTTTTTTAGTATAAATTATAAGCAATTCTATTTCTTTTAGGACTTGGAGTTCCAGGTTTAATACATTGACTTATTGCTCTATTAAGAATTCTCGTTTCAATATCTATTGTATCTGAAATTGCAATGTTTTCGCATTGTTCTTGCTTGGGATCATACATATTTAGAACTTTATAAATATTTTTTGCTGCATTGCTAGCATCTTTTTTTTGTCTTATAGTAAGATCTTGTATGCAATCTTCAAAATAACTGTCGCTATTTGCTAATAATTCCCATAAATCTCTTACAGGAGTTAATTTTTTTATTTTTTTATTATCAACATTGTGGCGGATGTATTCTCTAAGTGTTGCAATGTTTGCGACATATTGGGGTGTCATGTCTTGTTTTTGGAGAGTATTTTGATTAGTTGTTGTGCTTGCACATCCTATTGTTGCTGCTGCTACAAGTGCTATGTATGTAATTACTGTTGGTTTTTTTGTTATTCTAAGTTTCATTTTTTATTTCACGTCAAAAATTAAATTATCCAAATCGCCAATAACAACTTTTCCTTTATTTTCTTTTACTTTTACAAACAGCATTCTCGAAAGAATTGGAAGAGGGTTTTTTGGAGTTCCATGGCGTCTTATGCTTGGATGAATTTCAGGATTTTGAAATAAATTTAATAATGCATCCATATGATGAACATATGTATCCATAAATTCTTTTTTGTTATCGAGAGTTGAGAAATGTTTTGGTATAATATCTGTAACTTCGTAAGTATTGTTTTCTGTTAAGTCTTCTGTTAAAGTAAAACCCCAACCTAACTTGTCAATTTTTAATTTATCAGATTTTTTATCTAACTCTATGCCAAAATTAACATGCTCTGGAACATACAAACCATTTTTAGATTTGAAACCAAATTTTCTCATTATGTGAACATTATGATCCTCAAATTTTGTAGTGAATTTACTAGCAATTCTGTTTAATTGAATATAATTTAGATTGTTTTCCCCCCCAATTATTGGTGTAAACTTTACTGCATAATTATTTCTTAATATCACTGTTGTTCTTGTTGCTTTGTAGGCGTAATCTGAGGTCTCTGATTTATTTGATTGATCAGGATTTTTAGTATACGTCCAACCAATAGGAAGAATAACAGGTGTTGCTGTTTTTATGAATTTTGGACGAAATTTGCCTTTATGTTCTACTCTAAACTCATTAAACATATCTTCAATTTGCTTGTAAGCAGCCCCCATGTTTTGATAAAAAGGAATCATAATCTTAGCTATAGGGGTGGTTTTTATAAGGTTTTTGGGTGGTTTTGATGGTTAGAAATTAAGAAAAAAAATGTACGCCAACGCCCGGAATAACATAATTCTCTAAAAGGTCTTGTTTTTAGCTTTAAATCTAGTGCCCAAAATCAGTTTTTTCTAAAATCAATCAAATGAATCTTTTATATTTAGAATTCAGGACATAAGTCAAAAGTATAAAACGCAGTGGCCCGGAAGTCCATTCTTTTGTAACAATACTTTAATCTTTTTCCTTTAAGAACAATATTAGAAATGATACGAAAAATGATAACACTGCGAGCAATTTAAACGCATCATTGATGTTATAATTATCGACAAAAAGTCCAAATATTGGCGCAAATATTGCAAAACCTAATTTTCTTGATAAGTTACCTATTGATATTACTGTTGCTCTTTGTTTTGAAGATACTTCAATATTCATAAGGTGTGATGTAATTGGCCATCTTAATCCCCAAAATATTGAACTAAGAATAATTAGTACTGCTGACCAAATTCCAAATGCGAGTGTTGCTCCAAATAATAGAAATGGTGGAATTATTGCGGTTATTAATATAGTATTTTTATTTCCTATTTTATCACTTACCCAATTAGACATATACGAACCAACAAAACTTAAACCAAATGTTGCTGCAAATATAATTCCAAAAAGTCCAACAGATATGCTTTTGAATTCATAAAATACAGGATCTAGTTGATGAGCAACTTCTGCAAATGCAAAGAACAATAATCCTGCAGAGGAAAGGATAATGATTTGTCGATTGTTAATTACTGATTTTAATGATGAAAACATATGTTTGAAAATATTTTTATGTTTCTCTTTTTTGTAAGGAGGATCATAAATAAAAAGTGCTACTATTAATACAAGAATAAATGGTAAAATTGTTGCTATGATTGGAGTCCTAAGAGAATTAATTGCAAGAAATCCTCCAATGATTGAACTAATACTAGCTCCAATTGGCCACATGCTATTATTTATTGCAATTACTTTTTTGAACTTAGGAAATTTTTTTATTGTTTCTGGAATTACTGGAGCTTCCTTTTTTCCTAAGTCTGCTTCAGATTGTGCAACGGCTATTTTTTTTGTTACAGGTTTAGTTTTATTGCCAAACAACTTTACAGTATCGAACAAAATCGCTGTGTCTGTTCCGCTAACAAGACTATCTGCAATCGCAATTAAGACAGCATACAAAACGAAGAAAATTAATGATTGTCCAATGCTTAAGAAAATCAATGCAATTATTCCGGCTATACTTGCAACAATTAATGTTTTCTTACGTCCGAATAGATCTGCAATTGCTCCACTAGGAACTTCAAAAATAGTCGTTGAGATTGCTCTAATGGCTAGAATAAGTGTAACATTAAATACTGTAAAAAGTTCTTGTTGATAATACAAAGCTCTGATGGGAATAAAAAATTCTAAACCTCTTAGAAAACTAAATAGATAGATTAACTTGATTTTATCTAAGAGAAACTTTTTTTCCATTTTAAATAGTGTCAAACTTTATTTTAATAAACTTTTCTACTAGTGACATATTAACCTATAAGAAAAAAAAATGTACGCCAACGCCCGGATTTGAACCGGGATATCCCGGAGGAAACAAGCTTTCTTGTTAAGCATAGAATTTTGCTATTGCAATGTTCCAGGCTTGCGCAGTACCAGATTGTGCCACGTTGGCGTTTATGCACGAATATAAAGAAATTTGGGCTTATTTATAAATGTTTTTGGTTTATAGCTGTTTGAGTTAAGTAAAATTTATTAATCCAGGGGTTATTACTATCTGTATGGGTGGGTGTTATTTTAGTTTGATAAACAAAGCTGCAATAGTAGTAGGTGTTTTAGGTTTACTAGCTTTACCTTCTTGTAAGCATTTTAATGTTAAGACAAAATATATTAGTAAAACTGGAAATTCTATAGAATCTAAAAAAGAACAATTTGAATATGCGAAATGGGCTGCTGAGAATGGGTTTTGTTTTGCAGGAAAAACTGAATTAAGTAATGCAGTTGAAGGATTCAGTCTTGAAGGTTTAGAAAAATTAGGAGTTGGAGCAAAAGATTTTTATGACTTAGATGTTGCATTAGGAGATTGTTATGTGAACGAAGCAAAAAGAACATATTTATTTAGGAATGAGCAGGGAGCATTAACTGGTTTTGATTATATGGAAATGAGTCAAAACTGCAATTTTGCAGAAACTCATTTGAAAGGAGCAATTGCATTAGAAAAAAGATTAGAAGGAGAAGATGCAGGGTCTATTGAAAAAATAAATTTAATTAGAATAATACAAGATTTTAATTTTTACTGTGGAGATAGAGGTCTTTTAGAAAGATCGAGAAATGGATCGTTTATTTAATTAAATTTTGTTGCGAGACTAAATTTAACATATTTTAGAAAAATTTTGAGGGTTGAGATTATGAACAAAAAAATAAAAATAAGTTTAATTACTGCAGGATTGATTGCTATTGGTTTTTCAGGAATGAATTGTTCTACAGCAAAAAGATATGAATCAGTAACTGGAAAAAAAGTTGAACAGCCACAAGATATTTATGATATGGGTATTTGGGCAGCAAAACAAGGATATTGCGGACGTTCAGTAAAAGCTTTTGAACAATCTATTAATCGAGCAAAAGAATTAGGATCTGATAAATTATCTCTTGCTGAGAAATATGAAGCCAGTGTTGAGTTAGCAGATTGCATGCTCAGGCGAGCAAAAAAAATACATTTTGACAATTCAGTTGTTAGAGGCTATGATAAATACCAGTTAGAAGAGGTTTGTGGTCAAGCTCACACATTTATTATATCTGCATATTCTTATGGTGATAAGAATCAAGAAGATATTTTTCAGCTTAATAAAAAGTTGGATTGTTATTGTAGTAAAATAGAGCGAGAAATAACTTTTTGTTTATGAGTGGTTCGGTTGATTAATTTTATTGTTTTACTTTTTCTTTTTTGGTTTATTTAGGGGATGCATTAGTGTTTGAAAATAACAACTTAAACCTGCAATAATAAAAAGTGGTGCGAAACTTTTTACAAAACTTCCAGTATACCAAAAAAGCACTATTCCTAATGAGTATACAAATATTCTTCCCAGTGCGAGATAAAATTCTCTTATGACAATTATAATTCCTTTTGATTTAGAACTATTTTCATAAAACAAAGAAAGGAATGGAACCTCTAACATTGGAGCAGTAACGCCGCCAAAAGAATGAACAAACATAACAGACCAAACATTACCGACAAATCCACGCACAACAACACTTAAGCCATGCATTACTGCGCCTAGTCTTACTAATGCAATTTTATTTTCAGAGTCAGTAACCATTCCCATAATAAAATTAAAAATAACATAAAAAACATTAGCCAATGTAAAACTAAATCCGACGAGAACAACATTAAGACCAACTAAAAAAATATAAAATGGCCAAATAACTCCTAGTGCACCATATCGAATACCTTCTCCAATATAAGGAAGATCGTCAATAAAATGTTTTTTTTCGATGAGTTGGTTAAGATTAAATTTAACTTCTATTTTATTTTCATGTGTTAAAAATAAAGGAAGTGCTGAAACCAAAAATAATACAGAACCTATAATAAATAATGTTCCAAAAGACCAAAAACCTGCAATAGCACCTCCTGCAATAGGAGCAAAAGCACCAAGAATTGCAATACTTCCATTGAGCGTGCTTACTTGTTTTCCTCTACTACCATCATCACTTTTTGTTGCAAAATAAATATGAAATGAACTCCAAAAAATACCGTCGCCAATACCGCCAATTAATGCGATGAAAAACAAAGGCCACCCTGCTGATTTTAATGTATGGAGCAAAATCAAATACCCAATCGTGACAGGGGCACTTATTAAAATTGAATGTTTAACCCCTATTTTTTTACATAAATATAGTCCTAAAAAGAAAAATGAAAATGCGAAGGCATAAAACATAATATAATATCCTAAAATTGAAGGTATTGAATAGCTTAGTTTGTAAAGGTAAACAGGGATAAATAATGCTAACATACCCATTGCAAAATTTCTAATACCCATAGTCACGTACAATTCAGTTAATTCTTTATTTTTTAGAAGAAAATATAATGCGTGATTAGATTTATGCAGGGTAATTCACCTCTTGTTTACTCTTTTTTTATTGTAATAGTTAATACAATCTATATTTTTAACAAGATAAAAAGTTTTGTTTATAATGCTTTCTATTTTTATTAATAGCATAATAAATAATATTAAAATAGAATTAGTGATTAAATAATATAGAGATCTTAATCTAAAGATTGGTTGGCAAATTTCAGATTTGTTTTCGATTTTTTTGAAACAAATATTTGAGCAGTTTTTATAATTGAAGTTTTCTTAATCGAGCATTTCTATTTCGATTTTTAAACCTTCAGGAATAGGAACTCTCATAACTAATCTGAGTGCGCGTTCGTCGAGACCAAGGTCGATAAGACGCTTGTGAATTCTCATCTCATAACGTTCCCATGAAGCTTTACCTTCACCACAAGGTGTTTTTCTTGTAGTTATCTTAAGCTTTTTTGTAGGGAGTGGAATAGGTCCACGCATAATTACGCCAGTTTTCTCCGCAATGTCCATAATGCTATTACAGACACCATTGATCTTGTCAATTTCGTGTGATGTTAGTTTAATTCTTGCTTTTTGCATTTTATTATCTCATTATATCCACTTAATTTGTGGGAAAAATAAAAGATTTAAAAAAATTTTAGTCGAGTTTTTTCTCAACTAAGTCGATGCACATTCCTGCAGAAACTGTTGAACCAGAATCACGAATAGCGAATCTGCTCATCTGAGGAATTTCTTTTTGTCGTTCAATACATAATGATTGTACTGGTTTTAATGTAACAATAGCTGCATCACCATTTCTAATAAAGTCAGGATTCTCTTCTAAAACTTCACCAGTTGTAGGATTAAGCTTTTTGTTAATTGCTGTAACACGACAAGCAATCTGTGCAGTGTGGATGTGGAAAACCGGAGTGTATCCAACTGTAATAACGCTAGGGTGATTCAGAACAACAATTTGAGCTGTAAATTCTGAAGCAATAGTTGGTACATTATCAGCAGGTCCAATAACGTCTCCACGAGCAATATCTTTTTTACCAAAACCTCTAATTGAGAAACCAATATTATCTCCAGGTTCTGCTTGTTGAAGCTGTTCGTGATGCATCTCCATACTTTTAACTTCTCCAGGAACACCTTTACCTTCTCTACCTGGAACTGCAATAACTTTTTGTCCAACCTTCATAACTCCTGTTTCAACTTTTCCAACTGGAACAACTCCAATTCCTGTAATGTTATATACATCCTGGATTGGAAGTCTTAATGGTAAGTTTGTAGGTTTTTCAGGTGGATTTAATTTATCCATTGCCTCTAAAAGATTAGGTCCTGTGTACCAACTCATATTTTCGCTTTTTTTGAAAACATTATCTCCCTGGAGGGAAGCGATTGGAACGAAAGGAGTGGTTTCTGGATTGTAACCAACCATTTTAAGAAGTTGTCCAACCTGTTCTTTAACTTCATTATATCTTGCTTCTGAATATTCAACACCTTTGATATCCATTTTATTAACTGCAATAATTAACTGACCAACGCCAAGTGTTTTGGATAGGAAGATGTGCTCTTTTGTTTGAGCCATTACACCATCATTAGCAGCAACTACTAAAACTGCAGCGTCTGCTTGAGATGCGCCAGTAATCATATTTTTAATAAAGTCCTTGTGTCCAGGAGCATCAATAATTGTGTAATAATATTTGTCAGTTTCAAATCGCTTGTGAGCAAGGTCAATTGTTACGCCTCTTTCTCGCTCTTCTTTTAGATTGTCCATAACGAAAGCAAACTCGAAACCTGCTTTACCAAGTTCAGCAGCTTTTTCTTTTAATTTTCTCATAGCCTGTTCATCAACTGAGCCAGAGTCGAACATTAATCTTCCTACTGTAGTACTTTTACCGTGATCAACGTGTCCGATAAAAACAACGTTCATGTGTATTTTTTCTTTAGCCATAATTTATCTCCTCCATTTTTTGGTTAATGGATTATTTAACCTTTAATTTGTTAATGAGCACTTATTCAGTGCATTATCCTGAGCAGTTCAACGCTCACATCATTGTTTTGTTTTTTAAAGGATATTGAAGGTATTTAAAAGGTTTTCGTATTTTTAGACCAATTTTATAATTTCTATATAGTTTTTATATAATATATTCTATGTCGGTCAATGCATTAGTCAAGTTTAATCTACCTTCAAACCTTTTCGTTCTCTTATCTGCTTTTTAATTTTATCTTGTAATTCTCCTGGAAGTCTCTCGAAATTCTGATCAACTAATGAATAGTTTCCACGACCACCAGTAGCAGATCTTAGATCATTACTAAGTCCGAACATTTCACCAACAGGCAACTTACCAATAACTGTAACTGAATCACCTTCTTGTTGCATGTCTATTAATTGTCCACGTTTGTTACTAATCAACTTACTAATTTCTCCCATAAATTCAGTAGGGGCTTCAAACTGTAAAGTTTGAATTGGTTCAAAAAGTAATGGTGTTGCCATACTCATTGCTTCTCTAATACCTTCTCTTACTGCAGGATAAAGCTGAGCAGGACCTCTGTGGATTGCATCTTCGTGTAGCTTACAATCCATTAATCTAACTTTAACATTTAAACAAGGTTCGTGTGCAACAGGACCTGCATTCATAACATCTTGGAACATGTCAAGAACCATTTCAATGATTTCACCAATGTGAACAATTCCTCTTGTTTCATCAATAAGTATATTTCCATTGAAAACAGCTCTAACTTTTTTTGCAATCTTAGAATCATATCCTTTTTCTACAAATTGTTTAGCAACTGCTTCATCTTTTTTAGCACGAATTCTACCTGTTCGGATTTCGCCTTTTTTAATTGCTTCAACAACTTCAGGTTCTAATGGTTCAACTCTGAAATAAAGTTTGTTGTGTTTATTAGGAGACTTTCCTTCTGCATCTGCTGAAGTTGCTTTTAGAATACATTCTCTGTAAACAACAATTGGTAATGAAGTTTGAATATCAACACCTTTATCTTTTCTGATACGATTTTCCATAACTTCTAAGTGAAGTTCACCCATACCGCTCATTAAGTGCTCTCCAGTTTCTTCATTAATTTCAATATGAATACTAGGATCTTCTTTACCGACAATGTGTAAAACATCAATAAGTTTAGGAAGATCTGCTGGTTTTTTAGCTTCAATAGCTTTTGTCACAACTGGTTCGAATATGTGTGAAATTTGTTCAAACGGTTCACCAGGTTCATTAGTTACTGTTTCTCCCGGTGCACTTTTTAGACCACCAACTGCAATAATATTTCCTGCAGGAACATGATCAACAATTTCTCTTTTTGCACCATTCATAACAAAAACCTGTTGAATTCTCATACTCTGATTTACACCATTAAGATGTCCTGTAGAACCTCTTGAAACTGTACCTGAAAATACTCTTCCTGTTGCAATTTCTCCTGCTTGAGGATCAACAACAATTTTAGTAATAACAAAATACATAGGTCCTTTTGGATTACAAGAAATCAGAGATTGTCCGTCGGTACTTTCTAAATCGCCATGCCAAATTTTGGGAATACGATATTCTTGAGCTTTAATAGGATTAGGTAAGTGCTCAACAACACCATCTAAAATAACCTTATGGATAGGTGCTTTATGTTTAAGTTCTTTCCAAGCTTCATCATCGTTATAAGCATCAATAATTTCTTTAAAAGAAACATTATGTTTTTTCATGTAAGGTAGAGAAAGACCCCAATTGTGAAATGCACTTCCAAAACAAACACTACCATCCATAACATTAACTTGCCATTTGTCACTATATTCTTCTTCTGCAATTTTTTTGATCATTACATTAACTTGATCAATAATTTTAATAAATCTTGCTTGCATAGCTTCAGGAGTAAGTTTAACTTCTTTAATTAGACGATCAACTTTGTTGATGAATAAAATAGGTTTAACTCTTTCCTTTAAACTTTGACGAAGAACTGTTTCTGTTTGAGGCATAACTCCCTCGACGGCACACGCTAGAACGATTGATCCGTCAACTGCTCTCATAGCCCTAGTTACGTCACCACCAAAGTCAACGTGACCAGGAGTATCAATTAAATTAATTAAGAATTCTTTATCTTCAATCTGGTGAACCATTGAAACAGAAGCTGAATCAATAGTGATTCCTCTT
Organism: Candidatus Woesearchaeota archaeon; assembly: GCA_018668595.1. Taxonomy (GTDB): domain Archaea; phylum Nanobdellota; class Nanobdellia; order Woesearchaeales; family UBA11576; genus JABJCP01. The sequence continues at coordinate 184,060 of JABJCP010000001.1, read as the reverse complement.
TCTTGTTCATCCTCATGAAAGTCAGTAACTCTTGCTTTTCCTGCAAGTTCTTCACTCATCATACCTGCTCCAGAAAGTAAGTTGTCTGAAAAAGTTGTTTTACCATGGTCGATGTGTGCGCAAATAGCAATATTCCTGATTTGTTCAGGTTTTTCCATTGCTTTTAAGACACGTTCGCTCATCTTAGCCATAAAATATCACCTTGTTATTTTGTTTTAGTATTTTTTTTGTTTAATAATTTTAATAAATTTTGTTTTTAAAATTTAATTCTGAAATTTAAAACACGTGCATTTCGTGTACTGTTTTATATGAATGAAGTTCTTCATTTGAAAACCACAAATTAACTTCATAATCTGCTTCTTCTTTATTTCCAGAAGCATGAATTAAATTTTTAACTGCTTTGTTTTGTTCATCTGCGTAAGCATAACTAATATGTGCAAAGTCTCCTCTGATAGTTCCTGGTGCAGCACCTTTAGGTTCAGTTCCGCCAACAAGTTTTCTCACAAGTTCTACAGAGTTGACACCTTCAATAACCATTCCAACAACAGGACCTTCTGTAATCATTTTTTCAAGTCCAGGATAAAATGGTTTTTCTACGTGTGCTTTATAGTGCTTTTGAGACATTTCTTTGTCAACCCAAATCATTTTCATACCTATGATTTTAACACCTGCTTTTTCAAATCGAGAAATTATTTCTCCCATAACTCCTCTTTGAACAGCGTCTGGTTTTAATGCAACAAACGTTCTTTGTATCATACTTATTCACCAATTATTTAGCTTGTTTTTTTGCTTCTTTTCTACCTTCTTCAGTCCACTTCATATCTCTAGGCTTACGCTTTAATTTAATCATATTTTTTTCACATTTCATACTACAAAAATAAAAAACTTTACCGTCGGTTTTGACATACATCTTGCCACAACCGCGAGGTATTTGTGTTCCACAAAAAGAGCATTTCATATTAATCACCTACTTCCGTCTGCTTTGAAGAGGTCTAGCTTCAATTTCTGTTTCTCTTAGCATGAGGATATCATTAACTTTTACAGGTCCTTTAACATTACGTCTAAGAATTTTATTTTGATCACGACCGCTAAGAACCTTGCATCTTACTTGAACTGCTTCTCCTCTGGTACCTGTACGTCCAATTACTTCCTCGACACGTGCAGGAACTGCATTTGTGAAGCGAACCTTTCCCTTACTTGAGTCGTCTTTTTTTGAATCTCTCCGACCCGGTTTTTTTTCAGCCATTTTTCACACCTAGTAATTAAAATTACTTTGAAAGATCTGCTAGTATTTCTTTAACAGTCTTTTTTGCTTCTCCTTCATCAACAATAGCAATAGCGCTTGTACCAATTGGTAAACCTGCAGCAGCTCCTAATTCAACTTTACTTCCAACTTGAATGCATGGAACTTCCTTTTCTTTAGAAAGAACTGGAAGGTGCATAACAACTTCTGGAGGTGTTATATCGCTTGCAATAGCAACTAGTTTAGCAGTGCCTTTTTCTAAAGCTTTAGTAACTTCATTAGATCCTTTTCTTATTTTTCCCGTTTTTTTGGAAATTTCAATTGCTTCATATACTTTTTCAACAAGTTCTTTTTCGACTTCTTGTCCTACCATAATATTTCACCCCGAATAATTGATTTCGGTTTAATAGTTTTATTCGCTGGATTTTTTTTATAAAATGAGAAGTGATGAATATGAATAATATTTCACCCTCATTCAGACATTTTGTCTTCATAAATCACCAGGTGTTCTTCAGAAAAAAGAGGTCACTTATAAAGATTGTGCTTGAGGGCAGGATAACTTGATTTATAGTTGTAGTATAGATAGTTAGATTTAAATATATTCAATTATCATTATGGACTATTATATTATATATCTATTGATTGAATGGGGTGGATTTATGAATTTGAAAATATTAAATAAATTGATGTTGACTATTATAATAGCAGTAGTTCTTTTAGTGATTGTTGGATGCGGGGCTAAATATGTTTGTTCAAATGGGGCGACTGTTAGTGATCCTGATTTGTGTCCTAAATCTAAGACTGTGGTAAAATCTGTTGATTCTGATGTCGATATGACTGATGATAAATTAAATGTAGATGAAGAATATTCTGAATTAGAAGAGAAACTTGAGGACGAACCAGTTGTTGTTCTTTCTAAAAAATTAAGTTCAGATATGAATAATTTGCTTGAAAAACACACTAAAATAAAATCATATCATTATTTTAAAGATAGTGGAACTTCAAAAGGATATGAAGTTTGGGTTAAAGGAAATAAACTCAAGAAAAGATTAAGTCCTGATTCATACTTGCCTGCGAATCGAGTTGATGTTGTATTTATTGATAGGGATAAAAAAACAGCATATGGGTATTGTTATGATACTGCTGCAGAAACAGATTGTATCGACGAGAGAATGGGAAAAGCATTTAAATTAAGTTTTACAAAAGAAAATGTAGAAACTCCTTTGGATATATTAGATTCAATTAATTATATTGAAGAAATTGGAGAAGATATGTTTCAAGATCGCAATACGGTAATTGTTCAGACTGATGATAATTTTAAGTATTGGTTTGATACATATTATGGATTGATTATGAAACAACAGAAATTAGAAGAAACTGATGATGGATTTGAAGTTATTGAGGAACATACGTTTACAGATGTTTACTTTAATGGACTTAATTCAAAAGAAGTTAGTTTGCCTGATGAAGCTGTGATGGGATGATTTTTTTAGTTAATTTGTTACTTTTTTTTGTTTTTTACTTCTTTTAATTTTTTGTTATTTAGCTGTGCTATTTCGCTTTGTTCCTGTGTTTTTATTTATAATCTTGATAATATTTTAATGACTTAATGAACTCTTCCTCGTCGTAATCTATCCAAGGAATATCTGTAAAGTGTATTAGTGCAGATGTGCTATCCCATAAAAGAAAACCGCCAATTTTTCTATTATATCCTGTTTTAATAATTAAATCAGGGGGTAGAAAATATGATGAATACAAATTTTCTTTGATTGCATCTTCGTCTATAGAATCAACATCTAATTTGCCATTAACAACTCTTCTCGCAATTAATTTACAACTATCTACTAGTTCTTCTTTTCCATCATAATTGATGCATAAATTTAGAAAGTAATGATCATAATCTTTTGTCTCGTCGATAACTCGTTTAATAGAATCAATAACTCTGCCTGGAAGGTTATACCATTTACCAAGAATGGAAACTTTTATTTTGTTTTCATGAATTGAATTGTTGTGAACTAAAAGATCAAAAAATTCAACTAACTTATCGATTATTTCTGAAAAATATTCTGATTTAGATACTTTGTTTGTGAGTAAATACAATGTTACTAAAGGTGTATTATATTTTATTTGTAATTCTATTATTTCTTTAACATTTTCAAAAACATATTTGTAAACATTTTCAATAGATTCTTTATTTTCTTCTGCCCAATCTTTATGGCCGCTAACACTAATTGCAATATGTTTGGGCATTTTTTTACGATCTAATTTTGGTTTTATAAGCATTTTTTTGTTTATTTTTTTGTTCTTTATTATAGAGTATATTCAGGTGTATATTATAGTATCTATTCTTCAATACTAACATAATTATTAAATATATAAAGTTTTTTATGTTATAAATGTATTAAAATTGGGTTTTTATATGTAATATTTTAAAAAAGAGGTAATTCAAAATGTTGCTAATTGATCAAATAATGTATTCTATTGCTTTAATTACTCTGCTGGTTGGGAGTTTTACAGATTTTAAATTCAGAGAAGTACCTGATTGGGTAAGTTATAGTCTTGTTTTTATAGCATTAGGAATAAGATCTATATTTGCCATAGTCTATGAACAGTTTGCTTATTTACAAGATGGAATAATTGGATTTTTGATATTTCTTGCTATAGCCTTGATTATGTTTTATACAGGTCAATGGGGTGGTGGAGATAGTAAATTGCTTATTGGACTTGGAGCATTAATTGGTGTCAAACTTCGAATGGATACATTTATGGTTGGCTTTTTTGTAAATTTGATTGTTGTTGGAGCGATTTATGGTTTGTTGTATTCATTTTATTTAATCTATAAAGAAAAAGGAGCATTTTTTTCAGAATTTAAAAAATCATTTGGAGAAAAAAAGGTTCAGTTTTTTATTGTGTTAGGTCTTGTTGTATTGTTTACAATCGGTGCATTCTTTGTTCCTGCAGGATTTAGCATTCCTTTGTTTTTATTTGGACTTATATTATTAATAGCATATTTAGTAATGTTGCTGCTTGTTTCTGTTGAAAAATCTTGTATGATTAAATCAATAGAGCCTGAAGAATTGACAGAAGGTGATTGGATTGCTCAGGAAATTAAGGTAGGTGCAAAATTAATTTGCGGTCCTAAAGATTTGGGTATTTGTAAAAAGCAAATTGCCGAATTAATAAAACTCAAGAAGCAAAAAAAGATTAATAAGATACTGGTTAAAGAGGGAATACCTTTTGTACCTACTTTTTTATTATCTTTTATAGTAACTTATTTTTTTAAGAATTGGTTGTTTAAGTTGCTTGGGTTTTAGAATTTAATTTTTTTTTAGTTCTTTTTTTTTGGTTTTTTATTGATTGTTTTTTTATTTAGACAGTACTGCGGCAGTTTATCAAATTCTCTTTCAAATCTCTTTGAGATTCGCAAGCCGTCAAATTAAAATTTGAAGTATGAATTTGACATATCGAAAATGCTCCTGCATGCCTTGCAAATTAAAAATTCGAGAGGTCTTACAAATGCTTTGCATTTGAAAGCAATCGGAGCATTTTCTGCAATTAATCAACAATTCGCTTTGCTCATTGTTGAATTAATCGAACTACGTTCAAAAGAATTGAAATTACATTTCAACTATTGGTGCCAAGGCAGTACGGTTTATTTTTGTAGTACTGTTTTATTCAAGGAACTCTTTGAAGTTGTTTTAGAAGGTAGTTTTCTTCGTCGTCTTTGTTTTGTTTTTTATCTTGATCTTTGTTTTGGTTTGCGATAATTATATTTTCTTCTTTTTCTTCTTTTCTATTTTTTATGTTTTTATCTAATTGTGTTTTTATTCTGTTATGAATTTCAAGCATTAATTCATTGTTTAATTCTCTTTTGTTCCAATCAAATTTGTAACCATCGTTTTTTCTTCTTGGTAGAATATTTATTGAAAAATGAGGAACGTCTTGATTTGCAGTAGGTCCATTATTGACGAGAATATTAGTTCCATCTGTATTTAACGCAGTGTGGATTATTGAACTTAATCGGTTCGCAAGATCGAATAAATGTCCTGCAATGTCGTCAGGAAGTTGTTCTAAAATAGAAATGTGTTTTTTTGTGCAAACAATTGTGTGTCCTGCAACATGGGGTGTTGGTGTTAGAAAAGCTACAGCTATTTCATCTTCGTAAAGCAAAGGGAATTGTTCGTTTTGAATTAAATCGCAGTAAGGGCAACTTGTCATTATTTATTGAACACCTCTTGGATTTTTTGGCTAATAATTGAATATAATTGACTTTGATCTTCCTCATCAATTTGATTTTTTTCTAATATGAATTGATTTATTTTATCATTTTCAATCCGAGGAATTATGTGAATCATTGTATGATTTGAGGCTTGTCCTGCAGCTTCACCATTTGCAATTAAAATATTGGTTCCTGAAGCTTTAATTGATTGAAGTATTGCGTGAGAAATTTTTTTTGCAGTTATGGATAAATGTTTTACAATATCTTTGGGAATTATAGGAAAAATTTCAAAATGTTGTTTTGGCAGTAATAATACGTGACCTGGATTTGCAGGTTTGATATCTAATATTGCTGTACAAATATCATCTTCATAAATTTTAAGTGATTCAAATTCTCCTTTTACTATTTGACAGAATGCGCATTGATCGTCTGGTGAGTGGTTGGGCGACAGTTTTTGTTCCATTATGCCTCTTTTTTTTATATTTTTTGTTATTTTTATTTTTCTTATTTGTTCTTTTCTTTTTTTCTTCTTTTTTTCTCGTTCTTATTTTCTTTTCTTTTTTTATTTTATGGGTGTTGTGTTCTTTTTTTTTATATATGTGTCGATTATAGTTGAGGGTTTATGTAATTAATTGTAATTAATTTGTTTTATTTTGTTTTATTTTCTTTTTTAAGAATTAGAAATAATTACGGAATTTGTTGATGTTTTAATAAAATAATTTATAATAATAAATAAGTTTAAATATATAAAATAAATCTTATCTATTATTAATGGTTTGTTGGGTTAAAAAATCAAGGGGTGGAATTAGTTACAGAGTTTTTTCTAGTATTTTTAATGCTGTTTTTTTGCATTAGATTTGTTTTCTAGATTTAGCTTTGCTGGTTCCAATGTGGTTAATAAAAAAAATTATTATAAAAAAAATGTTAATAATTTTATTGTTTAATAATTAATTTGTTTTTTTTATTAATAAAAAAAATTATTTTGCGGGTGGTTTTGACAAACATTTAAATACTAAGTGTGTTTTTAATAAAAATAATTATTAGAAAACAAATTATAATAATTTTTGATCATATGTTTTCATGTTTATGGTGGGTTTTAATTTTTAATTTAAGGGTGTATGAGAAGTACAAAAAAGAAGTAACGAAAATACAACAGCAGAGATGACTTGTATAGTTTGTATAAAAAGAGGTAAAAGAGGACAATAAGTGGCATTTACATTATTGCCTGCGATAGGCAGGGACTTTATTGGCAGGAAGTCAGAAGTAGATAGACTAGTTTCGCTAATTCTAAAACCAACAGACTTACTTTATGAAGAAAAAAAAGGGATTGCTCTTCTTGGAAAAAGAAATGTGGGAAAAACATCAGTTCTGAAAAAAATTATAAATTTGGTTGAAAAAGAAGGAATTTTTTGTTTGTATGTATCATTAGATGATTTGACAGATAATTCTCAACAGAATTTTGTAAAAAGAGTTGTAATTTTAATTCTTAATACCTACAAATCTAAATTAGGATTCGAATTTAATGTTGAAGACTTATTCAATACACCTATGGGTATGTTAGATTCTTTGTTAAAAAATTTAAAGCGTGGGCTTAGCGAAGAATTGATTATAAATCTTAAATTACTGCTTACATTTGATCGAGAAAAAAAAGTTGATATGAATTCTGTGTTTATTGCAATGTTTTCATTGTTTGATATGCTTGCAAAAGAAACAAAAACAAAACTTTTGTTAGTTATAGATGAATTTTGCGGGTTAAGAAATCTAAAAGATGGAGTTGATTCTAATTTGTTGTTTGAAAAGTTTAAGTCAGCTGTTTTAAAATATGAAAATACTTTACTTTTAGTTGCGGATTCAAACAAACCTGCATGTGAAGAACTTTTGTTGCGGCAGGGATCAATTTTTGAGGGATTTTTTCATGTTGAAGATATTTCTAGTTTTTCAAAAGAGCATATTCAAAAAACTCTTGAAAAAAATAGTGGGAAAAAGATTCCTGAAAATGCATTGGAACTAATTTTGGATTTTACAGGAGGAATTCCATTTTATGTTCAATTTATTGGAAGAATGCTTGGTCGACATGGTTTTGTTTCTGCTAATTCGTTTGACCAAAAAATTGTTTCTGAAGTTATTCAAGATTTTTTAGAACAAGAAGCAAATATTTTATTTAGAGAACAAATGAATCGCTTGAGTAATAAGGAAAAACTGATTTTGGTTTGTATGATAGAGCAGGATTTGAATACTCCCTCGTCGATAAGTAAAGAAATTAATTATTCACAAACAAATGTTAGACGATTCTTGTCAATAATGGAAGAAAAAGAACTGGTTGTAAATACAAAACGAGGAGTATTTGAAATTCAAGATAATGTGTTTAAACTATGGGTGAAAAATCTGATAAATAAAGAGGTTAAAAATTAATTATGGTTGTTGCTCGTGGGAAAAAAGAGGTGAATAAATTATTTAAACTAAATTTATTAGTTTTATTTGTCTTGACTTTTATTTTAATTAGTTCTACTGTTGTTTTGGCAGATTCAGTAACTTGTAATTCTTGTAGTAGTTGTGCAACTGCTGCAGGAACTGCGAATAGAGTCATTAATCTTACTGGAGATATAAGCACCATGGCAGGTTCATGCATAGGATCTGTTGCAGATAATGTAGTTATTGATTGTAAAGGATTTACCATTGGCGGAAATGATAGCGGATCTAATGGAATTCAAGAAACAACAGTGAATAATATAACGATTCAAAATTGCATAATTTCAAACTTCACAGTATATGGAATTACTTTTTCATCAGGATCTAATGCAAATATCCTGGGAAACACATTTAGGTATTCTACAAATGGAATCCGTATTAGCAATATTCAAAATTCAACAATAGATAATAATTTATTTGAATACAATTATAGAGGAATTACTGACGGAGGATCATCAAGCAGCAGTTATAATAACATCACTAGCAATTCATTCATGAACAATAGTTTTCTAGCAATATCTGTTAGTTATGGAGCATCCATATCAAACTTAATTTGGAATAATAATTTTATAGATAATAATCCTGGAGACGATCAAGTCTCAATAAACTCAGATACAAATCAATTCAATCTATCTACTCAAGGTAACTTTTGGAGTACTTACGATGGACCTTATGCCGGATGTTATGATGACAATTCAGATTTTATTTGCGACTCCGATTATACTGCGGAAGAAGGTGCAATAGATTATCATCCTAGAGTTGCTTTAGCAGGAAACTGCGTTACACCTCATGATGGCCTTTTACTTAATTATAGTACTATCCTTTGTTCAGGTAATTATTCTTTAACAGATTCAGATGGATCTTGGGGTATTATTAATTTTTCAAAAAATAATATTAGTTTATATTGTAATAATACCAATCTTAGGGGAGACCATACTGGTTTTGGAATGAAATTAAATACTGATTATAATGGGGTATTTGGTTGTAATTTTATTAATTATAGTCGGGCAATTTCGGGATCTGGAAGTTATTATTATTTTGATAAAATTTATGGGAATAATTTTCCTGCAGCTTATGTTGTTTTATACTTAAGTAAAGATAATAATACAGTAAAAAATTCTGTTTTTGAAACAAATCAAAGTACTGCAATTCAAGTAGGTTCATCTTCAGAAAACAATTATTTTGAAAACATAACTGTATCGTCTTATTCATTTTCTGACACTGCGATTGAAATACTGGGAGATTATAACAATATTACTCAATCAGCAATTTTAGATTCAAATAAAGGAATAAGTATTACTGGAAATAATAATTTAATCTGGGCAAATAATTTTTTAAATAATTCAGATGCGATGTCTAATGCAGGAGGATTAACTAATCAGTTCAACCTATCCACTCAAGGTAATTATTACTCTGATTATGATAGTGAAATGGAAAACTGTTTTGATTCAGATTTAAATTTGATTTGTGACTCAACTTATGTAATAGGAACAGGACTCGATTATTATCCTTCAAATTATTATATTGGAGAATGTATAACTCCTCTAGACCAAATGGAACTAAATTATAGTGTAGTTATATGCAATGGAAGTTATAATTATGGAGGATCTGGAAATTCAGGAGTTCTAATATTTGGACAAGATAACATGAGTATTTTTTGTAATCAAACAGAATTTAATGGGACTGGAGGTGGTGCTGGAACAACAGGAATTAAAGCAGCGGGTAAAACAGGAATTCAAGTTAGTAACTGTTCGTTTTATAATTACACTAATGCAATATATTTTGACAATGTTAATTCATCTTTAATAAAAAATTCATTCATAAATCATACTACGACTGCAGGAATATTTATTGAGGATTCTTATTCAAATATGATTCAAAATAATACAATTTATAACTCTTCATCAAAAGGAATTTATTTGCTTAGTTCAGATTATATTAATGTTACTGATAATTTTATTGATGATGCTAATACAGGAATAGATTTTTATAATTCGATGTACAGCAGGGGGATTCTTAATACTGTTTTAAATTCTCAATCAGGAATTAGATTATATCAGAGTAATGAATCTCAATTATATGATAATAATATTTCATTAAGTTCATCTATAGGTATTAATGTGTATAAAACGCATTCATCCCGAGTTTTTTCAAATGAAATTTATTCAGGATCTTCAGATGGAATAAATTTGTATCAGTCAAATTTTACTAATGTTTCGTTAAATAATCTGTATTTAAATGTGTATGGGCTTGATATTTATCTGTCTTTTTTTAATAACATAACTAACAACATAATAAACAATAATTCTTATGGATTATATTTTACAGGAACTGATTCAGAAAATAACTTAGTTTATAATAATAATTTTTCAAATTCCAGCATCTCGCATGTATATAATTTAAATTCAAATAATCATTTCAACACATCAGTTGCAGGAGTTGCACAAGGGAATTATTGGGACGACATATTTTTGAATAGTTTAGAAATATACGATTTGAATGGAGATGGTTATGGAGATTTTGGTTCTCAATATCCTTATAATTTATCTAATGGTGGAAATGTTAGTGTTAATGTTACTGATTTTGGGCCAATATTATCTCAAGACAGTGACGGAGATGGATCCTCTGATAATGTTGACTGTGCACCAAGTGATCCTGATGTGTTAACGCCTTATAATAATTTAATAATTAACAGAAGTGTAACATTGTGTAATGGAACTTACTATATTTCTGACTCGGGAAGTAATGGTGTTTTAATATTTGAAGGCGGAATTAATAACACCAATCTTGACTGTAATGGGAGTGTACTAATTGGAAGTCAAGCAGGTTATGGTATTTTTCAAGGAACAGCAGGTAGTCAAAATCATACAATCCAAAATTGCGAATTAAGAAATTATAGTACTGCACATTACTTAACTTATAATATAGAGGATGATTACATTTTCAACAACACTTACATTGAAAATATTGTGGGAATACGGCTTGTAGGAACTGATTATACCAACATAGTAAATAATTTATTTATTAACAATAATCAAGCAATAAAATCAACTGCAACGTCTATTTTAAAAACAAACATTACTAACAACACATTCATTAATAATCAAAGAAGTTTAAACTTAACACATTCAGCAGGATCTTCATCATTATTAATTTACAGAAATAATTTTTTAAATAGCTCTTTGGAAAGAATGTTTGATACTAGTTTTAAACCATATTTTGAAGCAGAGCAGCAAGGAAACTACTGGTCTGATTATGATAGCATAATAGAAGGTTGCATTGATAATGACAATGATTTAGTTTGTGATGATAACTATGACGGCATCATAAATGGGGGTGTGCAAGATATTTATCCGCATAATTATTATATTGGTGATTGTGTAACTCCTTATAATGGAATGGAATTAAATTACAGTCAAGTTTTATGCAATGGAACTTATGAAATTGCAGGAACTGCATTTGCAGGAGTAATTTCTTTAAATCAAAACAATATGAGTATTTATTGTAATGCTACTGAACTTAAAGGATCTGATACTGCAGATACTTATGGGATGTGGGTTGAAGGATTTGGAGTAGATATAAGATATTGTAATTTATCAAATTATTATACGGGAGTGGCGTTAGGCGCTACTGCAGATTATTCGAACATAATTAATGCGTCAATAAGCAATGGAACGTTTGGTTTTTATACTGGCGCAATTAATTCATCATTATCGGGATTAAACTTTTTTGCAGAAGAAAAAGCAGTAGTTGGAGATGGAGCACATAATTTATCAATAACATCTTCCAGCATATTACATTCAATTAGTGATGGAGTTACTCTTACAAATTCAGATTATGTGTTTATTCAAAATACCACTTTAACAAATGCTACCAATGGAATATTCTTAAGCAGTTCAGATAATGCAACAATTAGTTACAATTTAATTGAAGGAGGACAATCAGCATTAACTTTCTTAAATTCAGATTCTTCATTTACTTGGTTAAATCATTTTTATGGATCTGATTATGCAGTTAATGAGTCTGGAACATCTGAAAACAATGACTTTTGTATTGATGAAGAAGGAAATTTTTATAATTCAATATTCAACTCAACATTAGGATTGAATAGAACAAAAGATTGCGGACCTGCAAATATATCTATTCCTAATGGTGGAGAAAAAAGACAAGATTTTGTTTACATAAATTGGACAGCGCAATCATCTCTTTTTGATATTAATTACTCTATATTCTGGTCTAATAATTCAGGAACAACTTGGAATTTATCTGCATATACTTTGGATTTAGAATATACTCTTAACACATCTAATGAAACAATATTTCCGGATGGATCTGAATATATGGTTAGAGTTATTCCTCTTGATATGAGTCAAGATATTAATGGAACTTTTGAAACTAGCGATGCAACTTTTACTATTGATAGAACAGTTCCGACGACAACAGATAACACAACAACTGATTCAAGATTTTGGTACATTGATACAAATGCATCAATACAATTTAATGCAACAGATAATGATGGAGTTAATTACACTTTTGTTTGTAATTATAGTATTTATGATGCTGCATGTACTCCTTCAACAGGGAACAGATTTAATAATTCAGTTCCAGATTCAAATTTGTCATTTGTATCTAACTATACTTGTGGTTATGATTCAACTTGCCAGTTTAAGCTTAGATACTATTCTGTAGATGCAGTTGCAAATGAAGAAAATGCAAAAACAAGCTATCAAGTAAATATTGTTTTTGATAATTACATACAAAACACAAGTTGGTGGAATTCAAACATAACAGGAAGTTCAACTGTAAATAATTCAGTTGTAACTAATTCACATGTAGATAATTGTTATGTTGAAAATAGTACTATCATAAATTCAACAGTAAAATATGATTCAGATTATAATTATCCGTGTAGAATAATCAATTCAACAATAATTAATTCGAATATAATTAGTTCACATGTTTACAATAGTTATATAGATCCAACAACAATAATTGATAGTGTAGTTGAAGATTCAACAATTATTGATTCATATATCGAATATTCAAATGTTCGCGACAGCACATTCTGTGACGGATTTAATCTTTATGCAGGCGTTGTCGAGAGTAGTGTGCTAAGCAGTGGCAGTATAGTATATGGTGGAAGTACATATTATTCTCCATTTAGTTTAGCAAATATTTGTGGAGGAGAAGCACCTGTACCTGTTGGAGATTTGACTACTGACAAATCAATTGTTAAAAATGGCGATGAGATAACATTTAGTTATTCTGGAGGTATGGGATACACTGTAACATTAAACGCATCACCTCTACGAGAATATACATATACTTTAACAGATTTTGATAATGACGGAATTTACACGAGAACAATTTTAGTACAAAATTTAGGAAATTTTGAACACACATTTAAAGCATTAGTGAATGACTCGGTTGGAAATTTATTTAATTCATCAGCAGTCACAGTTACAGTTGATAATATAAATCCAACAGGGTCAATTTCTATTGAAGGACCTGCAGGATCATCATTAACAGGATCACAAACAGTAACATTATCTGTAAGTTACTCGGATGAAAATGATATAGGTCAATGTAGATTTGTAAATGAAAATATAAGTGGATTTGATAATACTGTTGGATTAACTCATACTCAAATTAATAATAGCTTATTAGATCCATTTGGATTATCTGTTGTAGATCTTGATCTCGATGGAGATATTGACTTAGTCTCGTCAGCAAGAACTCCTGATTCATTGCATTGGTGGGAGAATAATGGAGCAGGAAGTTTTACAGCAAATGAAATAGCAAATGGCCACTCTGATTTTACAGATACTGAAGTTGGAGATATGGATGGAGATGGAGATTTAGATATAGTTGTTGTAACTTATGATACTGACTCATTAAGTTGGTGGCAGAATGATGGAACACAATCATTTACGCAAACTGTTATTGATGCATCATTTGGAGCATCTTTTGATGTTGATATTGTTGATTTAGATAGTGATGGAGATAATGATTTAGTTGTAAGTTCAAATGAAAATGATCAAGTTGTATGGTATGAAAATTCAGGTACTGCATCATTTACTCAACACTCAATAAATAATAGTTTTGCAGCACCAAGAGATTTAGAACCTATTGACCTTGATTCCGACGGAGATATTGATGTAATAGGAACATCTGAAACATTAAATTTAACTGTATGGTGGGAGAACAATGGAACTCAAAACTTTACGCAACACACTATTAATGAAGGATTAATTCCTAGAGCAATTGAATTAGCTGATTTAGATTCAGATGGAGATATAGATTTAGCAGGAATTTCATTTACTAATAACACAGTATCTGTCTGGGAAAATTTAGGAAATCAAACATTTAGTTACAGCGCATTAAACACATCATTAAATGGTTCAACAGATTTGAAAATTTATGACTTTGATTCTGATAATGATTTAGACATATTAGCATCATCTTATGGTTTGAATAAACTCGTTTGGTTTAAAAATCAAGGGAGCAGTAGTTTATCTTTTACTCAGAATATTATTCAAGATGGATTTACATCTTCAAGATTAATTGAAGCAGCAAATATTGATAATGATAATTATTTAGATATAGTTGGTTACAATGATAATGGTAATTTAAGTTGGTGGCAAAATAATTTAAATATTGGATCAGAATGGCGAACTTGTTCACCAACTGTACCTTGGGTTTTGAGTCCTAGTTATGGAAACAAGACTGTGATGTATCAAATAAAAGATAGTGTGGGGAACATAGTCAATTATAATGAAACAATTGAATATAGACTTATTCAAGATTACACACCTCCAGGAACATTAATTGTTTATGATGGTTTGAGTAGTGGTACAAATGATATTAATTGGACAAATAGTGCAACAAGTTTAAGTGCACATTGGACAGAAGCAATCGACGACATATCGACGGTTTATTATAAATATAAAATAATGGTTAATGGATCAATTAATTTAACCAATTACACATCTGTTGGAACAAATACATCTGTAACCGTAACTGGATTGAGCTTGGTAGAAGGAACAAATTATTCATTTGATGTTATGGCATATAATCCATATAATATAACTGGAACAAATGCACAGTCTGATGGAGCAACTGTTGATTTAACAAATCCTCTTGCACCTGGGCTAAATAGTACGACGCATATAATTCAAAATACAACCTATGCTAATGCAGATCCTGTTTTTAATTTTACAGCAACAGATCCGACGAGTGGAGGAGTAAGTAGTGGTGTGCTTGGTTATAGTTATGTGTTAGATAGTTATCCAGGAACCGGACCTGATGATACAATTGAATCAAGATATTCTGAAGAATTACAAAAATTTAACACAAATGGAAATTCAAAATTATTAAAAGAAAATGGAAATGGCGAAAAATATCAGTTTTATTCGCAGATTAAATCAAACTTAACATCAGATCAAGAATTAAATGTGCGTCTTGCATTATTTGAAAACGATTTTGATACTCGAGATAATATGAGTGTAACTGTTTATGCAGTAATGTTTGATAGTGGAGATACGCCTGATGCATTTGGAGATACTGACGCATCAATAATTTCAAACCAAGTTCAACTAAATAGAGATTTTGCATATGCACAAAATGGAGAATCCGCGACAATTTATGCAGCAGATCTAACCTTAAACACGAGTGTTAATCACACTTCGAAAAATATTTACTTAATGATAACTTCAGTAACTGCTGATTCAGATAATGCTAATAATTTATCGATTGCAACGACGACAAAACCAAGTGATATTAATTATGGGACAGATTTAATTTATTGTAATGCAACAAGTGATTGTACAAACGTAACTTCAGATTATGAACTTGCAATAGAAGTTAAAAAAGTTGATGCAGGAAATATGTGGGAAGTAGGATATGAAAACTTAGCAGATGGAACATATTATTTCCATGTCAAAGCAAAAGATGAAGCAGGAAACTTTGGAAATACATCACATTATACAATAATAGTTGATACGATTGGAGCAGGAGTAGAAATCACATCCCCATATACAGGACAAAGTTTTACTTCAGACACAATTGATGTTGGTGTATCTGTTGATGAAGCTGCAAATGTAAGTATAGTTAGTGTGATGGCTAATGGAACAACATACACTAGTGTAAATGCTTCAGTAAACACAACTGCAACAATTTCATCAATTCCTTTAAGCGAAGGAACAAACCAAATTTATGCAATAGCCGTAGATTCAAACAATGTAGCAACAACATCGTCTAGTATTTACATAATCAAAGAAGCAATAATATCTGGACTCACAAATAAAACACTAAAGATTACATTGCCTTGTAGTGGAAGTACAGATTCGCACTTGGCTTATTGCACTGATGCTAATTATTATCTTGGAGCAGGAACAGAAAATGAAGGTGCAACAATCACAACAACGAGTGTTCAATCAGATACAACAGATCAAACAATCAAGATTTTTATGACAACACCAGATGCAGATCTTAATCAAGCAGAAGATGAACTTGACGACGACGAATTCCTAGATAAAATAAGTCCATCATTTGGATTTGGACATGAAAAAGGAGATTATTTACTAAGAACTGCTCTGCGTTATACAGATTTAGTATTGAGTGGAACTAAAATTGCAGAATCAGGAAAATATGCTATCACAATAAAAAATAATGGATTAACAAGCACTGGAAAAACAAACATTACTATTCAGATTAGTTAATCTTAAAAAAGTTAATTAATCAAATTTAGAAACTTTAGAAACTTTAGAAACTTTAGAAAGTTTAAAATGAACAATGAAACCAAAACGACAATTGAAATTTTTCAAAAACAAAAAAGGACAATATTACCTATTTACGGCAGTAATATTGATTGTGTATGCTATGTTGATATTGCGCCCTAATGTAGGGCTTGATAATCCTAACAATAAATTAGAAAAAATGAAACAAAACTTTGAAATCGAAACTGTAACTGTTATTAATAATGCATTAATTAGTGGAGAAAATGTAACTAAAGAATTAGATTTGTTTACTGATGAGTTTGTAGACTATGCTCGATTAAGTAATGTTGATCTTGAACTATTTTATTTAATTGTTATTGATGAAGACAAAACTGCAATAAATAAAATGGATAATTATGTTGAGTTTGTACAAATAAATCAAACACTAGAACCTGCAGGTTCAATGAATGTAAATAATGATTCAATTGAAAACTTTTTTGCAGTAAATATAGAAGATGATAATGAAGGAACGTTTAGGTATTTATTTAATATAACAAATGAACCAAATCAATTAAAGTATGTGATGCGTGTAAAAAGAGGAAATAATATTCAAATAATAAAAAATGAAATTTAGAATGAATTTAGAATGAAATTAAAATAAAATTAAAATGAAATTCAAAAATGAAAAATTAAAACTGATTATCAAAGATAAAAGAGGAGTAGGACCATGGATATCCTGGGTTTTAATAATGGCATTTGCAGTAGCACTAAGTGCATTTATGTATAGTTTTATGGTCGAGTATACGTCAACATCAACAGATGAAATAAAAGAAGCAGTGTATAATACTGACGAGTGTAGATCTGTGAGCTTAAGTATTGAATCAGTTTGTCAAAATACAACAACCTCAGAGTTAAATATAGAAATAAAAAATAGAAATTACCGAAGAATTGACTTAGTAGATTATAGATTGTATGATGCTAGTCAAAAACCAATTTCAACAAATGCTACTAATGTTAGCTTAAATCCTAATCGAAAGAAAACATTGAATTTATCAGGCGTGACTTCATTACAACTTGGACTCGTGGAAATAATACCTTCAGTAAATAAAGAAGAATTTACAATAATATGTAGTGATAAAAAAGCAAGTTCAACAACAATAGTTCAATCATGTTCATAGGTTTTGTTTTTTGTTTTTAAAACAATTTAACCTAATTAAAATTAATTAAAAATAATTTAAAAAAAGGAGGATAAAAATGGCATCAAAAAGAGGTGTAAAACGAATTCCAACAGAGGTTATAAATCTCGAAGTGGAAAAAAGCCGTCTTAACAGAGAAAAGTCGATGCTTGTAATGAACAAAAGTCTTATTTTGTATTTTTGCTTTATGTTTGTTGCAGTGCTGGGATTTGTTAATGGCTATATATCGAAAAATTTGTTGAATGTGTTGATAGTTATGGGACTAGCAGTGTTAATAGTAGGTGCAGTACCTTATGTAAAAACAATGCACACAGAAGAGACACGACTGAATAAGCTCATCGACAAAATGATGCGTTATTAGAGAGGTGAACGAGATGAAACTAAGAAATATGTTTAAGGATAAAAAAGGCGTATCCCCTCTAATCGCAACAGTATTACTAATTGCATTTGCAGTAGCATTAGGTGCAGTAGTAATGAATTGGGGACGTGGATATGTAGAAGACACAGCAGAGACTGCAAAAGAAAGAAGTGATGCAGAACTAGTATGTGCATCAGAAATTGATTTAGGTGTTGTAGCAATTGATGGAATAACACAAGTATGTTATAACGCAACAGGTAGTAGTGCAACAGTGGGAACAATTGAATTAATAATTGAGAATCAGGGAAAAAGAACTGTGCAGAATATATCTTATAGGTTTTATGGAAGTGGATCAAGAGCTCCTGTTTCAGGTTATGTAAGTAATCCTCAGTTGACGTCGAAACAAGCAAAGTGGCTTAACTTTACATACAATGTTACCGACTATGGAACTCCTGTTCAAGTAGAACTTATGCCTATGGTAAGAATTGGAAGTGAAATGGCAACTTGCTCTGGAAGTAAATTGACATTTTCAGATATAGATACTTGTTCAATTGTATGGACTTAAGTGAAACAAGATTACCAAATATTTTTTTTATCAATCTTTAATTTTAGGATTGGTTTGTAAATTTAGGTAATTTTGTTAAATTTTTTTTCGATAAATTTTTTGAAATTTTTTTAATTACTTTAAATTTTTTAGAACTGAAAGTGAATTCAATTGAATATATATTGAAATCAAATAGAGTTAATATGTTACGAGGAAACTAAATGGTTGAAGCAAAATCAATGAAATATGCAACAATGATTTTTTTAGTAGCACTGTTTGTAGTTGTTGCAATAATGGCGGGATCATATACATACAAAACATACATGACTTCAATCCTTTATTCAGAAAAGGGAACAAAAGAAGTATTTGCTTGTAATGATTTTTCATATAATATTGAAGACTTAATTTATGTTGATGGAAATTTAACATTTACTTTGCGAAATACATATGGTGATGTAATTAATACATTAATTGTAGAGTCTGGTGATGAAAAAAGAGTCATTGACACGTCGATGGTTCCAGCAGGATCACAACAAACATTCAAATTAGATAATATGAAACTTGAAAAATTAGTTGTATTTCATCCTAAAGGATGTGAGGAATATAATATTAAACAATTTAAGATGGGTTAAAGGAAGGGTTAAAGGATAGTTAAAGATATGTTAAATATAGATTAAAGATTGATTAAATATGAATTAATTATGGGACGATTTAGATCATGGCACAAACTTTTAAAATTCGGAAAATGAAAAAAGGACAGATTTGGATATCTGCGATTTTGTATTTGTTAATTATAACTGTTGTAATGGCAATAGTAATTAATGCAGGGAAACCAATACTTGGACGGCTTCAAGATAAAACTACTTTCACGCGTACTAAGAATTTATTTTCTGCACTTAATGAACACATAAAAGATGTAGGAGATGAAGGTGCAGGATCTCAAAGAGTAGTTCCAATTGAACTTGAAGCAGGACAATTAAAAGTACAAAATGGAATGTTGCAATGGGACTTGCATACTGATGCAAGAATCTTAGATTCAGGAAGTGAAATTGATCTTGGAGATTTGTATATTAGTTCAAATGCAGACGTAAGTGCATCATCTCAAACTAATACTTATTTACTTCAGAATTCATATGTAAAAATTTATTTAGACAAATGCGAAACACAAATTAGTTGTTCGCTTAACTCGTCGCAGATTATTAAAAATATAACTTTTATAAATCCAGATACAGGTGTAGAATATCCTTCATCGGGAAACTTTGATGTAGGATTTGGAACTGGTGGATGGAATTATTCAGGGTACTCAAAACTTGAAGACGTTGGTGTGAACATGGGTAGTGCATCAGTTGTTTATTTAGTTAATAATTCAAATTCAAGTGTGTATACAATAATAGAATTTACTTTAGAAAGTAATTGTGATTTTATACAAGTAAAAATAAGATGAAAAATAAGATAAAAAATAAAATGAAAAATAAGATAAAAAATAAGATGAAAAAATAGAATAATTTGTAATTAAGAATGGCTAATCATGTAAACATGTAAACATGTAAAAAAATTAGGTGAAAAAATGAATCTCAAATTTTGGAAAAAAACAGAAGAGGAAAAGTCTAATGTTGCGCCTGCACAATTAGATAATTCAACACAAAAAATAAATCCCATAGAACAAGATCCAAATAAAGATTCAATCCAATCTTTTCAAGTTAGCGCAAGCTCTGTTGCGGGAAAACCTATTGGACAACCTGTTGATTTAGATGCTCCTGTTGTAAATGATTCTACAGTAAATGCTCATTTATTAGATGCAGGTAGTGCAGATATTCCTGATGTAGATTTGCTAGATAATATTCCTGATTTAGGTATTGGTGACACAGATGTTACAGATAAAAAAGAGGTTTCTAAAGTAGATGTTTCTAAAGTCGATGTTCCTAAAACAATTGAAAAAGAAATGAAAAAAGATAAACTGGATTCTGATTCTGATTCTAATTCTGATTCGGATTCTGATGAAGCAGAAATAGACGGGCCTGTAACAGAAATAAAAACCGAAACATTTTATATTGATCTGCGTCCAAGACTGATAAAATTACCTCCTTTTGATCATCCCCAATCGATTAATGTGAGATATCCTGTACTTCCGCCATTCGCATTTATACATATTTATTGGGATGAAAAAGCAAATGAACTTGTTTACGATGTTGAAGAACCAATATTAGATAAATCTGAAATAGAATTATTTGAATTAATTCAATTAGGACTTGAAGAAATAATTAATATTAGTTATGTAAAAGCTGCAAAAGCAAATGTATTAATTAAATATCTTGAGAAAAATGTTCAAAGTATACTTATTGAGTTGGGTGCAAAAATTTCTCTTGAAACATATAAAAAGTTAATGTATTTTATTTACAGAAATGCAGTAGGATTTAATGAAATTGAAGCATTGTTAAATGATTATTATGTAGAAGATATTGAATGTAATGGGATAAATTTTCCTTTATACATTGTTCATAGAAAATATCAAAACCTACGTACAAATGTGATTTTTAAATCTTCACAACACTTGACAGATTTTGTTGAAAAGTTAGCACAAAAAAGTGGGCGTTATATTTCTTATGCAAAACCACTTCTTGACGGAACACTTCCAGATGGATCAAGAGTAAATGCAACATATACAGAAGATATAACAACGCGAGGTCCTACATTTACAATTCGTAAATTTACAAAAGAGCCTTGGACACCAATACATTTGATACAATTTAAAACAGCAAGTCCTGAAGCATTAGCATTTGCATGGATTGCAATAGAACATAAATTTAATATTATGACAATTGGAGAAACTGCGTCGGGAAAAACAACATTTTTGAATGCAATTGCAACATTTATTCCTCCTGAAGCGAGAATTTGTTCAATTGAAGATACTAGGGAGCTTAACCTACCTCATTCTAATTGGTTACCTGCAGTAACTCGAAGTGGATTTGGAATGCCTAATGTTTTAGGACAACAATTTGGAGAAATAACTTTATTTGATTTATTGCGTGAAACATTTAGACAAGCACCTGATTATGTAATTGTAGGAGAAGTACGTGGTGAAGAAACATATGTTCTTTTCCAAGGAATGGCATCGGGACATCCAAGTTTTGCAACATTCCACGCAGCATCAGTACCAACTCTTGTAAAAAGATTAGAAACTCCTCCTATAAATTTATCTCCATCTCTCGTCGAGAGTTTAGATCTGGTAATAGTTTGTGCGCATGTTAAAACACCGACAAGAAATTTTAGAAGAATGAAAGAATTAAATGAAATAGTATCTGTAGATGGCGCACTAGGCGAAGTAAAATCAAATGCAGTATTTATTTGGGATTCTGTAAAAGATGTATTTACTTTTAACAAAGATTCAGTAATATTTAAGAAAATAACTTTAACTACTGGTTTGACTGCGCAACAATTAGAAACTGAATTAAAAAGACGAGCAGCATTACTAAAACATCTTGCAGATAGAGATGTGGCAGATTTTAAGTTATTTAGTAAAGTTGTGAATGATTATTATAAAGATCCTGTTGCAGTTTTGAAACAGTTTGGATTGGTAAGGGTGGTTTCAAAAGCAAAAAAACCAACTGTTGCTAAATCAAATACTGTGAAAAAACCAATTAATAAAAAATAAAATAATAAAATAATAAACAATAAATAATAAATCAATATAAAATGAAAATATCTCAAAAATTACAAATATTGAAAAAAAATGTTGCTGAAGTAGAAACATTATCTAAAATTTATTCAGAATTAATAGATTCAACAGTTTATAGTAATTCAGAAGCTAAAACTAAACAAGAAGAAGCAAAATTTGTAAGAGATAGAATGTTAAAATTAACACTGTCAAACAAACAACTAATTAATTCACTCGAGGAAAAAAGTAATGTGAAGTAATGTATTTGATAATCTTGATGATCTTATCTATCTTATTGATTTTTAAGATTTTAATGATCTTGATTTTGAAAACCCCAAAATGGATAACGTAAAAATATTAACAAAGAAAATAAGTGATTTTGTAGATGAAATAACTAGTTATGAATATCAAAAAGATTTAGTTTTACTTAACTTAGAAAAATTATTTAGAAAATATCAGCAAGGAGGATTTACTTATTTCGAATATGAAAAAGAATCCAAGAAGATATTGCAAGATAAAACAAAAAAAGAATGGATAGCATACTATGATGAATATATTTATTCTCTACTTAAAAAAATTGAAGCACTAAATGACCAATTATTCTATGATGCATATGATGATACATCTTACGAACAAATTTCTTTTCAGCATCATGATTATCCTTTAGCAAAATCAGACGAAAGAGAAATAATTATTGCAGATAAACTAACAGATCATCGAGCAAAAGTAAAAAGTAAACTAGTTCCTGGACGAAAAAAACAAACAGATGAAGTTCCTCCCTTAGATCTTGATGTAGATCTGGGATTTAAATCAGAGGATAAGAAACTTGCAATAGTTCAAGTTGAACCATCAATATTTTCTAAGTTTATGTTATCTATTAAATCGAGTTTAAGTAAATTATTTGGTTCTAAATCAAAACAAGTAAAATCCAAAATTGAATCATCTGATGATAAACGAAAAAGGGAAGTTGCGCAACTGTTAGATAAAGATATTGCGAAAAAGCAAGAAAAGCAAGAAAAACAAGAAAAGCAAGAACAACAAGAACAACAAGAACAACAAGGAAAATTTGAAAAATCTAAATCTAAACACGACGATAAAAAGGGCAGTTCAACAGACCAAATGTCTTTATTCAAACATATTTTAGCATTATTAGGAATCAAGTTTAGAAAAAAATCAGATTCTCAAAAAATTAAACAAGAAGAATCAAAACTAGATCTAAAAAAACAATTGTTAAAAGAACAAAAGTTAAAAAAACAAAAAGAAAAAGAAGAAAGCGCATTACCTTCAAAGAAAATTATGAAGAAAGAAGAAGGTCATTTAATAGGTAGATTCTTTGGGTTAAGTTTTATTCGAAAAAAATTATCAGAATCAAGAAAACGAGAATATATCTCAAAAAAACAAAATGTTCCACTTTCAACTCTTGAACTAGAACGAATACGTAGAGGATCAAAAACAGAAATAAACGAAGATGTAGAGAACATAACTGCAACAATGCTTCAAAAAGAAGCAAAAAGAATTAAATCAATACTTGATTCAAGAAAATCATACCAAATATACAAACCATCTGTATGGGGACAACTCGCAAATGTTACAATTAAAAGAATAAGTCTGTGGTTACTTGAGAATTTTCCAAATTTCTTTAAACAAGTTTACACAAATATTAGGCTTGCAAATCTAAAAATATTATCCAACACATATGTTAATTTGATGGTATTTTCTGTACTTATTTCATTCATTTTAGGTATTGCAATACTTGCCCCTGTATTTGCGTTTATGGGTTTTCCTTGGCAAATTGTTATTGCAAGAACTTTTGCATTTTCAATAATTTTGGGAATACTAGCATTTGTAGCATTTTGGCAATATCCTGCAAGTATAATAACTACTCGTCGAAGAAGTATAAATTCAAACATACCTTTTGCAGTAAATCACATGTCTGCTGTAGCATCATCTGGTGTACCGCCAACAAAAATGTTTAAACTCATTTCAGAAAGCAAAGAATATGGAGAGATTAGTGTAGAGATTGAAAAAATTGTTAATTATGTAGAAGTATTCGGATATGATTTTGTGACTGCACTTAGATCTGTTGCGTCAACAACTCCATCAGATGATTTTAAAGAATTTTTTGAAGGACTGGTATCAACTATTCAAAGCGGTGGAGATATAAAAGACTTCCTTTCGCAAAAAAGCGAAGAATTAATGAATAAATATAAATTAGAACGAGATAAATATACTGAAACAATAGCTACATATTCAGATATTTATACTGGCTTGCTAATTGCAGCGCCATTGTTTTTTGTAGCTGCATTATCTCTTGTAGGAATGCTGGGTGGAAAAGTTGGAGGAACTGATGTTGATGTTGTAATTGTTGTTGGAACATATATCGTAATTCCCCTTTTGAATATTTTATTTATAATGTTTTTATCAATGTCACAACCTGATGTATGAGGTATTATTAAAAAATGGAATTTAGATGGGATGCAAGACACATAACTGCAATAATAATAGGACTTGCAGTAATAGCGATTGATGTAATTTACTTTAGGCAGACTAAATGGTTAATTCCTCTTATTGTCGTGGGTTTGACAATTGGATGGAGTCAATTTTGGATAGATTATTTTACGTTTAGAAAAGAACAAAAAGAAATAGAAACTCAATTTCCTGAATTTGTAAGAAATCTCGTCGGAAGTGTAAAAAGTGGAATGCCAATATCAAAAGCAATAATTTATGTTTCAAAAATAGATTATGGAGCTCTTACCCCTTATGTTGTAAAACTTGCAAATCAAGTAGAATGGTCAATTCCTATTCACAAAGCACTAAATAATTTTGCAAAAGAAACTAAAAACGAAATAATAACGCGAGCAATTTCCACGGTGATTGAAGCAGAAACAAGTGGAGGAAATATAGAAGATGTACTAACTGAAGTTACAAACTCAGTACTTGCAATTAAAAAAATAAAACAAAAAAGAAAAGCAGCAATACATGGACAAGTAGTTCAAAGTTATATTATATTCATTGTATTTTTAGCAGTAATGGTTGTAATTCAAAATTTATTAATTCCTTATGTTGTAGGAATGGCAACTCAAGATCTTGGTGTTGGTGGGATGAGCGATCCTGCAATGGAATCATCATCGCAATTAACTGCAGTTACTCAAAAAGTTGAAATTAGTTTTAATTCTCTTTTAGATTTTGTGGGTACTATGGCTGATTGGTTTGTTAGCTTAAGAGGAGTATTTTTAATGCTTAGTTTAATTCAAGGATTATTTGCAGGACTTGTTTTAGGAAAACTATCTGAAGGAGATATGAGTTCAGGAATGAAACATAGTTTGATTATGATGACAATAGGATTTTTTGTGATAAGTTTAGCACAAGGAGCACTTGCGTATTAGATTTAGTGAGGTTTGGTTTATGATACTAACAAAAGAAAAAATATTAGAAGAAATAAAGAAAAAAAGAATAAAAATTTCAGGATTCAAAAAAGAAAATTTAGGTCCAGCTTCATATGATTTAACTTTGGCTAGTCATTTTAGAGTGTTCAAAGAAAACATAGGAGAATTCAATGTAACTAATAAAGCAGATCATAAAAAAATAACTCGAAGTGTGACTACAAAAACTTATACTTTGATGCCTGGAGAACTCATTCATGGAATAACAAAAGAAAAAGTAACAATTCCTGAAGATATGTGTGGTTGGCTTCAAGGAAGAAGTAGATTTGCAAGAATAGGACTTATGGTTCACTTAACTGCATCATTTATGCAACCAGGAATTGCTAATCAACAAGTTCTAGAAATTTATAATGCGGGACCTGTTCCTTTAAAGCTACATCCTGGAACTAAAGTTTGTCAATTAATATTTCAAAGATGCGAAGGAAAAGCAAAATATAAAGGAAGATTTAGTAGGCAGAAGAAACCTTGAGTTTTTTTTTCTTTGTTTATTGAATTAAGTACTTCCAGACTGGTTTAATTATTATTTGTTTATTATTAATTTTAATTATATCTTCGTCATCTTCAGTTAAAATAAGACCTTGTTTTAATTTATATTTTTGCATAGCTTCTATTAATCCACTTAATTCTCTTTCTTTATTTTTTCCTAACTTTTTTGTAACTTGAATTGCATAAACAATTTTAATTCCTTTTCTTAACACAAAATCGCATTCATGTTTATCTTTGTGAAAATATATACTTTCAACTATGCTTTGGTTTTCTTTTTTTAATTTTAAGAAGACTAAATTTTCAACCATGCGTCCAAAATCGTGGCTTGGTCGAAATCCTATACTTTTTGCCATTCCTGCGTCTATAAAATACATTTTTTTGTTGTAATAAATTTGTTTTTTAAGCGAAGCATCATATCTTGGAATTAAAAATGCGAGATATGTGTTATTAAGATATTCAAAATATTCTTTTACTGTTGTTGCGCTAGTTAAATTTAGCAGGTTTTTAATTTTATTAAAGCTGATTTCTTTAGAAATATTGCTGGCAGCATATAATGCAGTTTCTTTAATTGTTTTTTCATTAGGTAAATTATATCTGCTTATTATGTCTCGATAAATTATGTTTTCGTATGTGTTTTTTAAATAATCTTCTTCGTTGGTTTTTAAATATTCTGGAAACCCTCCTTTTGTTAGATATTCTCGAAATAATTTCTTTATCTTACTTTTTTCTTTTGAGGTAATTTTATTTAAGTCAGGTATTTTTTGATTTTTGAACCGTATGAATTCAATAAATGAAAATGGATAAAGTGAATAACTAAGATGTCGTCCTGTTAGGTGTGTTCCAAGTTCTTTACTTAACATACTAGCATTTGATCCAGTAATAAATATTTTTTGTCCTTCATCATGAAGTCGTCTAACAAATCGCTCCCAGCCTTTAATGTTTTGAATTTCGTCAAAAAAAAATGTATTTTTTTCTCCAAATAATTCAATTAATAATTCGTACATGGTTTGAAAATCACTTATTTCAAAATTTATTAATCGTTCATCGTCAAAGTTTACATAATATCCATCATGATCTGTTCTTATTTGATCTAGTAATGTAGATTTTCCACAACGTCTCACGCCTGAAATTATAATTATAAAGTTATTATTAAAAGCAGATTTAATTTTATGAAATATATCTCTTTTTATTAAATCAGGTTTTATAGATTTTGAGTTTTGTTCAATTAATACTTGTTTTAGCAGTTCTTTGTCCATTTTATATTAAAAATGTCTTATTATTTATAAAGGTTTGGTTTATTAGACCAATATTTCAGTCATTATTTTGGTTTGTTAGACCAAATACAAATTTGGTTGTTTTGAATATATTATAAAAATAGATTAGATAGTTTTTTAAAACAAGGTTATTAATCATTTTTTTTGTAATGTATATTTCAGACTTTAGTCTGTGGTTTTTTATTTAGTGATGATTATTGAAAACATTAACATATTTTATTCTTTTGTTATGAAACTTCGCTTAGAAATAAATAAAAATGTAGATCAAAAAATTTATAATGCAGGACCTGTTCCTTTAAAGCTACATCCTGGAACTAAAGTTTGTCAATTAATATTTCAAAGATGCGAAGGAAAAGCAAAATATAAGGGAAGATTTAAATCTCAGAAAAAACCTTGAGTTAATTTTCAAATTCTTGAATTTTTTTAATAGTACTGGCAGCAATTTTTTTTAGAGACTGACCTGCATCAATTACTATTGCTCCTTTTTTTATCAAATGATTTTCCCATTTTCGCTTTCCACTAAAAACCCATTTTTGAACTTCTTTAGTTCTGGCAAAATCATTAGACTTACGTTGACTAAGTCTTTTCTTAAGAGTTCGAATATTTGTTTGTAATAAAAAAACATGATCAAACAAATTCCATAAATCATCCAGGTTTTCTGCAGTGCCGCAATAAAACACAATGCCTTCTTTGTTTTTATTAATAAGGCGTTTTAACTTTTTCTTGTCACAAACCCAAGCACCTTGTTTTACTATTTCTAGATCATAGTTTGAATAATGTTCAAAAGGTTTGTTTGTTGTTTTATTAATCATAGTAAATAATCCTTTTATGTCTTCTATACTAAATACGTCATATTTTAGTTTAGAAAATTCCTTGCACACTGAAGATTTACCTGTTCCTGCAATGCCGGTTATTAGTATAGATTTATTCATAGAACTTACAATATAGTCATTATTTATAAATTTTTATTATTTTTTGCTAAAAACATTTAAAAACATAGACATTTTTTATGATTCAGTTATGAAAATTCGTCTAGAAATAAATAAAACAGTAGATCAAAATGCTCAAACCTATTTTGAAAAAGCAAAAAAAGCTCGGAAAAAAATGAAAGGTGCGCAGGAAGCACTTGTAAAAAGTCAAAAAAAGTTAGATGAAGCAAAACTAAAAGGAGAAGATGAACTTGCATTACTTGATGAAGATGCAAGATTAGAAAAAGAACGAGATGTTAGACAGCAAAAAAAAGAATGGTTTGAAACATTTAGATGGTTTAGAAGCAGTGAAGGATTCTTAGTAATTGGTGGACGAGATGCCACAACAAATGAAATAATAATTAAAAAAAGAGTTGAAAAGAACGATATAATTTTTCACACAGATATGTCGGGGAGTCCATTTTTTGTAGTTAAAAAAGAAATTAATGAATTACATAATTTGAAATCAGATTCTACATCAGACTCTGAATCAGATGCTATTGAGATTGGAGAAATAACAATTCAAGAAGCAGCAGATGCAACTCTTTGTTATAGTAAAGCATGGAAACTCGGATTTGGAACAACAGAAGTTTTTTGGGTAAAACCAGAACAAGTAACAAAAGAAGCACAATCAGGAGAGTATCTTGCAAAAGGAGCATTTATGATACGGGGAGATACAAATTATGTAAGACCAAAAATAAGTTTGGCTGTAGGTTTGGATAAAGATGGTCGAGTAATGGGTGGACCGTTAGATGCTATAAAACTTCACTGTAAAAAATATGTTGAGATTATACAAGGCGATGACAAACCAAGTTCAGTAGCAAAGTTGATTAGAAAAGAATTAGTAGACTGTGATCTTGATGAGATAATTCGAGCAATACCTGGTGGAGGGTGCAAGGTTAAGAAAAGGTGAATTGAGTAACTGTTGCGATATATTAATAAATAAAATAATATTATCTGTTTATATGGATGTCAAACAAATAAAAGAAGTGATGAAAAAGTATGGAGAAGCTTGGGAAAATCAAGATTCCAATTTAATTCTAGAATGTTTTACAAAAAATGGAATTTATCAAGAAAGTCCATTGGCAAAACCATATCGAGGACATAAAGAAATTAAAAAGTTCTGGGACAAAGTAGTTAAGCAAGAAACTGAGAAAATAAAATTTAGAGTTGGGAACTGTTATGTGTCTGAAGATGGAAAAACTGGTTTTGCTGAATGGGAATGTAAAAATACTCATAAAAAAAAGAAACATCATATGGTCGGAATCATGATTCTGAAAATGAGAGGAAATAAGATTTCTTACCTTAATGAATATTGGAATACTAAAGACTTTATTAAAATAATAAGGTAATAAACCACAAAATCCACCCTGTAGCTCCACCTATGAAAATAATTTGTAAAGTAAGTTTAACTTTTTTATTCTCAATAATTTTTTGTACAAACTGTTTGTATTTAATTAAAAAGATAATAAGAGAAATAATAAAAATTCTTAATCCCCATATGAATATGTTAGATTCAAAAACTTTTGTTAATGACAGTAGTTGTTGTTCAAAAAATTGACCAAACACAAATATGAATAGTAATAACCAACCAAATAAAGCAAGAACAAAACTTACTATTTTTAGTTTAGTTAGGAAATATTTTTTGAAATCGATTTTCATTAATATTTAATTATTAAAGGAGGTTTATAATGTTTTCTAATCAGATTCGTGATTTATTAAGTGGGCGTTTACATTTAAGGTCTAATCAAAATTTCTTACTAATTTAAATAAATTCAAGAAAGGATGTGAGAAAAATCTCTTATAATACTTATTTAATATCTTGGAATCTTCATGCATTTCTTTTTGAGAGATACCCAAAGAATATTTTTTGTTAATATTTGCCCATGCATTTGCCATTTCAGTTTTATTTTTTGGACCGCAAACTTCAATTTTATCCGATTTTCTAAAAATTGCATAATTTATTGTTAGCCAAAGAGAAATAAATCTCGCTCCTAGGAAATTTTCACTTTTTGCATCAATGATTGAAGGTATAAACAGTTTTGGTAAAATAATATCTAAATCATTTAAATTGCCTAATACAAACGCCATATTCCACGTTGTATACAAGCTAGTCCATTCTTGACTCATTTCTATTGTAGGAAAAAGACTGCTTTTAGAATAGAACTTATAAAATGCAGTTTTATTCTCAGGGGTAACAATTTTTCTTTTGAATGTTGTGTTTGGATGATTAATTTTCAGATCTTCGCATAATGTGTGTGCGCATAATGCATTTGATTTAAAACCATTTTTGTATTCGGTGATTCCTGCTTCATAAATGTTTATTCTCACTAGCTCATTAATGTGTTGGATGTGGTTTTTTTTAATTGGTGAGAGTAGTCTATATTCAATATAGTTTATTTTTTTTTCTTTATACAAATTTTTAAGTTCTTCTTTTTTTATTTGAGATTTTGATAAACCTTGTTGAAGTTTAAAATATACTAGAAATGGTTCAAGGGAGAATGGTTTTACTATATCAAAAAAATGAGGTGAAATTTTTAATGCATTGACAAAAGTTTTGATGGGATGTTGGGTATTTAAGCCAAGTTCATCTTCTTTTTGCTTATAATGGTTTTGAACTTCAATAAAAAATTCATGGTCATTACACATTATATTTGTTAAAGCTTCAAGAATATACGTGACATGAATTGCTTTTATCATATTTTTTGAGGGTTTAAACCAATTTTGATTGTTTCCTAATTCTAGAAATTCAATAATTGCAGGATGTTTGGTTAGGATAGCTTTTTTGATAATCTTAAACATAGAACCTAATTTTTTTGGTTTAGTTTTAATTTCTTGAAAAAAATTATCAATAATTTTATTTTTAGTTTTAAGATCATCTAATCTTATATCTTTTAGAACTTTTTTTATTATTGCAGGATTGGTACTTGAATCATTAGATAGACCAAATAGAGAAAATGATTTTTCAATAACTTCTTTTTTTCTTTTTTTCATTATATGAGGTTAATAATATATCTAATTTATAACTTTTGCTTTAAAGAGACCACTAATATTTATTTCATTTAACAACTATCGAACAGTAGTTTCATTCAATTCAATAATCTCTTTCTAGAATTTTATCTTTGGTTTTATTATAAGTATCTTCAAATTTAGACTTGGGGTCATCATAACTTTTAATTTCTTCATCAGAAGATATAGGTGTTTCTTTAGAAATAGGGTTTTTATTTTTTTTAAAAAAAATATTAAAATTTATTATATATATCCCTCCATTAACCCTCCAGCAAGGGTTTATTGATGATTATATAGTAATTAAGGAGTTAGATGTATATAAAGCTTTGGTCTATAAAATATAAAAAAATATTTATTTTTTTGCAACAGTCCACATAAAATTAAAATATTGTTTAAAACTTTGTGCAATGCGCTCATTTTTAATCATGAAAACAAATGGTTTTTTTTCCCACAAAAAAATATAAACGTAATCCTGAAAAACGTCAATTGCTGCAGGACTAATGTAGCCAGGAGGCATGTATTTTACTTGGGTATATTTTTCTTTTTCTCGATCTTTACCTAATGATTTTTTTGTTGATCGATCTAAAATAATTTTAAGTTTTTGTTTTTTTCGAGCACTTTTTAGATTCATATTAGTTATGAATGTTTGTAGTGATTTTGTTGCAAATTGCTGTTCTGAAAATCCAAGAATATAGATTGTTTCTTTTGGTGGGCAGTCATCAATTATTTTTTTGAATGCAGTTTTGAAACCTTCAAAACCTTCAAAGACTGCAGTGCTTGTCTGAAATTCTTTTTCAAGTTTTAGCTTTTTGAGTTCTGGTACTAGCAATTCAATTTTCTTTTTTCTTTCTTCTTCTTGTTCTATAAATTTTTCAGGAGGGCTTGTATTAAATATTTTTCCACTCTTTTGAACTGTGTATGTAACAAGACCTTTATCTATTAAATTGTTTAATGTTTCATATACTCTAGAATTAGCAATTTTAGTTTCTTTAATTATAGGTCCGGTTGTGGAGTTTGGATTTTTAAGGAGAAATAAGTAAATTGAGGATTCATTTTTTGTCAAGCCCAATTCGATTAGTTTTTGTTCAAGTTTATTCTTTGTTTTATTTTCCATATTAGTTAAAGATATGTTTTTAATTATTTAAATTTTTCTATATCTTTCTCCTTTTTGGGAGAAATAATATTAATATGGGTGTGTTTGTTACTTCAATTCAATAGTTATTTTGTGTTGAGGTGAGAAATAATGAGTGATTTAAAACAAATTGCAGATTGGAAAGAGTTAGAAAAATTAGAAAATTTAGAGCCAGAGGGTTTGCCTCGTCTTTTAGATATTGATTGTGATTTGTGGATAGATGGGAAATTTCAGACTTATGAGCAAAAATTAGATCAAGTTGAGAAGGGTGTTTCTGAAAAAATTAGGCGTCTTAAGTCACGCGATACAGTTGCATGTTCAAGAGGAAATTATGTTTCAATTGAAGCAGATAAACATATAGAAGTTTTTTTCATACCTGTTCAATTTTATAAAACAAAAAAAGATGTAGGTTGCGAGGTGTTAACTAAATGAAAACCATTCCAAAAAAACCAAAAACAGAAAGAGAATTACTTTACGAAGCAGGATTTAACGAAACTCCATTTACAGGAGATACACTCAAAGAACTTATAGCAGGCAATATAGAAAATTTTGATGTGGATGACTACCTAAAATCTTATTGTTGGACGACCAGCAATTGTGACTTGTACATAACGCTTAGCAAAAATGTTTTGCTTCCAAAATATGATGACCCTAAAAAGATCAAAAAATATTCCTTGTTTATAAGAAGAGTAGATAAAAAAGAATAAAGAACATAACACTAGCATTAAATTAAATTGATATTAATTAAATTATTAATCTATATTATTAACAAATACAAATATGTTGAGGTGAAAAAAAATGTTTATAGGAAGAGGTTTAGATGCGCTGCTTTTTTGCGCTAGAAGTAAGGGATTATCTGCAGAAATTGCGCATCCATTAAGAGATTTAGTTTTGTCAATAAAGCCCATGAGGTATATTAATTCTAAAGGAAAGTTAAGAATAGAAGAAGATTCATTTCGTTTGAATCCTTACAGTTATTATGATGGTGTATTAAAAAGAGGTCTTGCAAAAGCATTTGATTGGAAATGGATGATTCCAGTTGGTGAAAAATATAGTGTACAAGATGCTTTAATACTTCCTGGAGGAATGGGGTTTAGACAAAAAGTTCATTTTGATATAATTAGACTTGAAAAAAATGTTTTACAAGTAACTATGAAAAACAATTTTAGTTCAAATATTGGAAAATATATTGTTTCAAGTTCAAAAAAGAAATTGTTAGAATATCAAAATAAAAGAGCAAAACCAATATATTATGGAGGTGTTATTTTTTGAGTTTTTTTTTTTTTTTTTAAATAAAAAATTAGAAAATAAAAATTTTTAATTTACCCTCCAGCACTGCTGTAATTTCTCATAGCAAAATGCCAAAGTAATAATGAAAAACCAAAAAATCCTAAGACAGGCAATATTATTTTAAGTAATCCCCATGCGGTTGCTCCATTCATCAAAGCTAATGCTGGATAATGGGCAGATATTGCAACAGGAAATAGGAATGTAAAAATAAACTGTGCACTAACTCCAAAAATGTTTAATGGATATCTTGCAAATTTAGTAAAACCCCAAAAGAGGTCAAACAATCCCCAGCTTTTAACAACAAGGAATGAAATTGCAGATATCATTACCATGATTGAATACTGGAACAATAATCCAAACAAAATTAATATGATATACCAAAATACATTCCAAAATGCAAATGTAATTCCTAGTTGAGGAAGTGCCCAAATAATCAAACCTGCACCAACTAAAACTTCTGCAATACCGTCTAGATCCCAAGCACTAAACGTCATGTAAAGCAAAGTATTAAATGGCTTTAGTAAGAACTGATCAAAGTCTCCATTTCTAACATTACTAATAACTCTGATTGGAAAACTTACAAAAAAGAAATGATTAAGTCCAAAAATCAAAGTAAATGTTCCTGTGAAAAATATAAACTGTTCAAAAGTCCAACCAGGAATACCGCTCGAGCTAGAGTAAATTAAGATTGCAATAAGAGGACCAATGAAATCAACAAACATAATTGCAAAACATTTTATGATGAAGTTCCACTTATATGCGAGATCTGAACTTAACTCTAATGCAAATGTTTTATACCAAATCCGTAAATATTTTGTTAGTCTCATTTTAAGCACCAGCGCCTGCAAATTTCTTAATTGCAAGGTTCCATAACAACTTACATAATACAAATAAAATTATAACCCAAATTAATTGTGTTGCAAGTGTGATGAACACATTTTCAAATCCTGATCCTGTAAGTGAATATTTTCCTAAATAAATATTGATAGGTACGTATCGAATATATTCAAATGGAAGGAAGTGCGAAACATTAGTCCACCAAGTTGGAAAAAAAGTTAAAGGCAGTAAACCTCCGCTAAGCAATAAAATTATTCCTCGCTTAAATCTTCTTAATCCTTGAATACGTTTTAGCCAAAAACTGGTTGTACCAATTGCAAAACTAATTAGGAAAATCATAATTGAAGCTAAAAGTACTGAAACTATTGCAAACAAAAGCCAAATCCACGACGTTAAATTTAAGTCGAGTACTAAGTGTGCACCAATAGCAATAGGAATTGCTTGAATTGTAAAACTTATGATTTTAAGTCCTGTTTCAAAACAAAATTCGTTTTTGATATAACTGATTGGTCTAAGAAGCCAACCAACTAAATCGCCTTTAACAATCTCATGTTCGAGCCATTGATCAACATCGCTCCAAACAAAAAAACTTACAATCATACTTAGCACAAAATAAGTTACAAGTTCTGGAAATGTATAACCTCTAATTATGTTGACTTTACTGAATTCATAAATCGATTTCCAAAGATAATAAAAAATAAATAAGGAAATTGGAGTTGTGACGAGTGCAATAGCGAATTCAAATTTGTAAGCTAAAGCTATTTTAAGTCCTGCTTTAATTGTTCCAGTTATTTTTCTTATTTCTTTTTTTAGGGTCATTTTTTATTGGTGATGGAATTTTTCTTGTGATGCGTTTTTATTTTTGCAGTACTGCGGCACATCGTAAAATTCTATGAATTTTACACTTCGAAAATTGGGTTGCATGAATCACCCAATTTTCTGTTTTAAATCAGCAACTCACTTCGTTCGTCGCTGACATTATCAAAGCTTCGCTTTGAAATAATTGAATGCTACGCATTCAACTATATGCCAAGGCAGTAATGCTGTTGATGTATGGTGTAAATAATTATGTTGTAACGGCCATTAATTTTTTTTGTATTGTTACTTTTACTCCATTATCTTTTTCTGTTTTTTTTCATTGAAAATACGTTGGATTACTTGTTCAATTGGTGGATCTTCAATTATTAGATCTGCACATTCAAACTTTTTGAGTAAATAAACAATTACTTTTTTTATAGGTGTAGTTTTTATATCTACTTCGATCTTAATTTCATAAGTATCTTGTTCAAGTATTTTACAACCTTTCATCGAAAAACCATTAATCTTATCCTCTGCTTTAACATGAATAATTTTTGATTTCAAGTAATACTTTTTGATATGATCGAGAGGACCATCATAAACAATAATGCCGTGGTTGATTATGATAACTCTCTTACACAGTTTTTCAATATCCTGCATATCGTGCGTTGTAATGATAAATGTAGTTTTGTAACGTTTATTTACATCAAGGATGAAATCTCGCAGTAGATCTTTTGCAATTACGTCTAAACCAATGCTTGGCTCATCAAGGAAAACAAGTTTAGGATTATGCAATAATGCATTTACAATCTTTGCTTTCATACGCTCACCAAGTGAAAGATCTCTAACAGGGGTTGTAGTGATGTCTGTGATTCTAAGTAGCTTAGTCATATATTTCAAACGTTTTTCAAAAACTTTAGGTGGAATATCATAAAGCTCTTTATTCAATGCAAATGAATCTACAGGAGGTAAGTCCCACATAAGCTGAGGTTTTTGACCAAAAACAACACCTATATTTTCAACATACTTAACACGATCTTTCCAAGGAGTAAAACTACACACCTTAACGTCTCCACTAGTGGGATAAAGAACACCTGAAAGAGTTTTGATGGTGGTAGATTTACCTGCACCATTTGGTCCAATAAGTCCAACAATCTCTCCTTGATCAATATTAAATGAAATTCCTTTTAATGCTTCTTTGTTTTCATAAACTCTATGAAATAAACTTTTAACAGCATTCCATAACCCTTCTTCTCTATGGTGGGTTTTGTAAACTTTTCTAAGTGAATCTACTTTGATCAAAGCATCAGATGATTGATTTTCTGCGGCTATTGTTGTTTTTTGTTTTTTCTTTTGATTAATTTTTTGTTTTTTATTTTTTGGAGGCATTTAGTTCACCTGAGTCATTTTGTTCAATTAATTTTTAATAAATTCAATTGATATTTGAATATTTATAATCCTTATTGGATCGTAACAGTTAATAGCGAGACTAATAAATCTCTAATTTATTATTGAATGGAAATAAAAACGCAATATTTTTTCCAAGCAGATTGTTGAGCTTGAAATTCCCGTTAGAATTTTTAACGGTGAGGAAATAAATAGATCTAGCCAGAATGGCCTGATTCATTGAAGAACTCTAGGGTATGTCATGATAATCACAAATTGTTTAAAAATTTAATGTTATATAAAACTTTTG
The DNA here is from genome assembly GCA_018668595.1 of Candidatus Woesearchaeota archaeon. Lineage (GTDB taxonomy): Archaea > Nanobdellota > Nanobdellia > Woesearchaeales > UBA11576 > JABJCP01. The sequence goes on along the minus strand of JABJCP010000001.1, from coordinate 146,723 downwards.
TTTGTTAAAGATTTAGTTTAATCAGTTCATTTTTTGACGAGAATTTTTTATATTTTTAATTTTTTAATAACAACATATTATATTTATTATTTAATAATATAAGTGATTTTTTTTGAAAATAGTTTGGTTTTTTACGTTTTAATTTAATCCAATATCAATAATTCTAACTTTATCTTCTTTTTTTAATTCAATTAATCCTGGTTTTATGTCGTGCATTGTAAGAACTAAATCTGCGTTTATATGTGTGTTATTTTCTTCTCCTGTATCTGGACTTATTCCTGTAGGAATATCAATTGAGATTTTAAATACCTTCTTTTGATTGATCCAATCAATTGTGCTGGCAATTGGTTCTTTTATTTCTCCTGTCGTGCTAATTCCTAAAATAGCATCAACAATAATTTCTGATTTTAGATCGGGCAGGTTTTTTACAAAGATTTCTTTTGATTCTTCTTTTTCAATATCTAATAATCTTTCAAAATTTGTTTGAGCTTCAAACTTTAGTTTGTGTATATTTCCAATAAACATTACTTTTGTGTTAAATCCTTCATCGAGAAGATATCTTGCAGCAGTAAAACCATCACCACCATTATTTCCGTGATAGCAGACAAAAAGAATTCTATTTTTTTTATTGAGCTTAGTTAAGCCAGGATTGTTTTTTATTGTATTTTCAATTTCTTGCGCAATACCTTCTCCTGCTCGTTCCATAAGTTCAAGTTTGGTAGTACCTTCTAGTTCTGCTTGATTTTCAAGAGCTTTCATTTCAGATGTTGTAATCATGATTTTATTAATTTGGTTTTTATTGATTCGATTTTTATCAATTTGGTTTTTATTGATTCGATTTTTATCAATTTGGTTTTTATTAAGATTGTTTTTATGGATGTATTTTTTATTAAGTTGTAGGTGGATTAATGATTAGAAGTGGGGGTTGTTTTTAATGTTTTTGTTTTATTGTTAATGGTGGTTATTTTTGTTACAAACAGAATTTAGAAATAAGATAAATAAAAAATTTAAAAAATTATTTTGAACTTGTTGAATTTATTTTTACCAATTTCTGCTTGTTCTCTGTATTATTTCTTGCATTAATTCAAAATAATTAATTATATCTTGTTCAGTATGGTTGCTTATGCACTTTTCCACTAATGAGTCTAACTGATTTATGTAAGTTACAAAATTTATATCTCCGTGCATGTTGAAAATAGGATCTTCTCCTTCAACTTTTTCAAGTGCTTCTATGTCGCTTTGTGCACCTACTAAATATACTTCAAAACAATTACCTTCGTTTTTACAATTAATTAGTTCATAATTATCTGACATTAAAAATAATCGATTATATTTTTCTCCATCTTTTTTATTAACTTCATTCGCAATTGATTCAAAATGCTCAGGAGCACATGCAATTTTTTTAATAACATATAGATCTTCATCTTCAGAAATCATTGCGCCCATTTTTTTATTAATTGTTTGAGCCATATATTCTCTTGCAACTTCTGAACTTTGTGGAGCTAAACACTCATTGACTAATTCATCTTTAGTTAATCCAACACTTTCAAGAGATTCCGCAAGTGCTTTTCTTTCAACAACTGCTCCGATTGTTGCTGCAAGAACTTTATATATTCCAATATCTTCTAAACTCATTTTTAATGTTCCCCCTAATAATTGTTTATGTAACAAATTTGATAATTGTTATTGGTTACAATAATATTATGTTATTATTAATATTGATAAACCAATATTTGCCTCCCTTTGTGGTTTTTTATTTAGTGAATTTATATATTTTTCGCTTTTTACTACTTTATAATAGAAAAGAGTAAAAAAATGAAAAAATAATTTTAATTTTTTTGGAGGTTTTTTTTAAAATTTTGAAGGTATTGAGGTGATTTAGTTATGCATTTTTTTTGTTTTTGAAGTTTCAAATTTAATATCCCAAAAGATCTCCCTTTTCAGGTTTGTGCGCCGTTTAATACTATTAATAGATGTTGATTTCTTTAAATATGTTTTTTGTGATAATTTCGTGAAATCAGAGAAAATTAGAAAAAATGCTAAAAAATAAAAATGATATAAACAACTAAATTAATCAGTTGAATAATCAAGAAGTTTTTCTTTAATTTTAGAATTTGCTTCAAAAGGATTAATATTTCCTGCAAGTAAAGAATCGATTACGCGCATAAAATCATAAAGTTTTCCTAGAGGATAATCTTGTCTTAAATATTCATTGAATGCATGACTTAATGAGGATATTTTTTTTCGTGCATTAGGAGTTTTTTTAGGATCTATATCTAAACGCATAACAACATATCCGTCAGAATTTAGTTTGTCTTCTGAATGTGCTTTTTTTATATCTTCTTTTGCTTCTTTTTCACCCCATTTTTTAATATAATCTTCAATACTGTAACAATTATCATATTTGCAAATAACGCCCTCTTTTTTTTGAACACTTGCAGGAATAGTTATGTATACAACATATTCTTCTATTTGCTCAGGTTTTTTTAATCCTGTTTGTCCTTTGTGATAATCAATAGTTCCATCAATACCAATATGGATTCCGTCTCTAAGACCATTCATTGCAGTAACATCTCTATATTCTATATTGCCATTTTCCATTTCAACATAACCTTGAAAATCAAATGTTTTAATTGTATTGTCTGTTGACTGAGAAGTATATTGTGATCTAAATTCTTCAAATGATAAAAGTGGAAGACCCTTGTGTGTTGTGGGTTTGATTGTTTTAATTGACTTGTTTATTTTTTTAACTAATTTGTTTGACATTTTTTAATTTCTCTAATTTTAACTTATTTAATTTTAATCTATTTAATTTATATTCATTTAATTTATGTCTCTTATTTGCTTATTTTTATAATGTGGTGTGTTTTTATAAACATTTCGCTTTGAACAGTGGTGAATTTAATTTGTATTAAACATAATATGATAAACTATTTATACTACTTCCAAATTCAATATTGAGGATGGTTGAGATCAAATTAAAACTAAGTTATGATGATGTATTGCTTTCTCCTAATAAGGCGATAGTAAATTCTAGAAGTCAAATTTCTACAAAAACAAAATTAACTAAAAATATAGCTCTTCATATTCCTGTAGTAAGTGCTAATATGGATTCTGTAACAGAAGCAGAAATGGCAATAGCAATGGCACGTCGAGGAGGAATTGGGATAATTCATAGATTCCTTAGTGTAGAAGACGAAGCAGAAGAAGTAAGACAAGTAAAAAGAGCAGATAATTTTGTAATAGAAGAACCTTACACTATTTCAGTAGAAAAAAAATTAGGGGATGTAAAAGAATTAATGCAACTTAGAGGAGTAAATGGTTTAGTTGTTGTTGAAGGAGAAAAACTAAGAGGGATAATTACAAATAGAGATGTAATATTTCAAATTGATTTAGATGTGCCTGTAGCAGAACTCATGACTCCCTTTGAACGACTGCATACAGGGGGACCAGATCTTACTATTGGACAAGCAAAAGAAATTTTTAAAACTACAAAAATAGAAAAAATTCCTTTAGTAGATTCTGAAGGAAATTTAAGAGGTTTAGTTTGTCAAAAAGACATAAGTAAAATTGAAAAATATCCTTATGCATCAAGAGATAAAAAAGGACGATTACTAGTTGGTGCTGCAATAGGAACAAAACCTGATTTTATGATTCGTGCAAAAGCATTACTTGACGCGGGAGTAGATGTGCTTGTAATTGATGTAGCGCATGGACATTCAACAAGAGTTATTGAAGTATTGCAAGAAATTAAAAGAACATTCAAACACGTCGAGGTAATTGCAGGAAACGTGGCAACAGCAGAAGGTACTCGAGAATTGATTGAAGCAGGAGCAGACGGAATTAAAGTAGGAGTTGGGCCTGGAAGTATTTGTACGACAAGAATAGTATCGGGTTCAGGAGTTCCACAACTAAGTGCAGTTATGGATTGTGCAAAAGTTGCGCATGAATACGAAATTCCTTTAATTGCCGACGGAGGAATAAAAGTTTCTGGAGATGTAACCAAGGCTCTTGCGGCAGGAGCAAGTACTGTAATGCTTGGAAATCTACTTGCAGGAACAGATGAAAGTCCTGGGCTTCTTGTACTTCGAAACGGAGATAAGTATAAAATAATTAGAGGAATGGCTAGTTTTGGTGCTGCAATGGGTCGAAAATATAGACTCAATGGAAATTCTAAAACAGACGACAAAGAGTTAGAAGATGTAGTTCCTGAAGGAGTAGAAGCAATGGTCCGTTATAAGGGGAGTGTTGGTGATGTATTATCTCAACTCGTCGGTGGACTTCGAAGTGGAATTAGTTACTGCGGTGCAGATAGTATTAATGGGATGTGGGCAAATGCAAATTTTGTACAAATAACAAATTCAGGACTTCGTGAAAGTAAATCTCATGATGTAAACTTAGTTTGATTTTCTAGACTTAGTATTTTTGATTAGTAGTTTGTAATGATGCTGTGTTTTTATAAATTAGTTGAACCTTATTAGAATATATTAGAACATATTAGAACAAAATATATAAATCATTTAAATCTATTTTTTTTTAAAGAGGTGAATTTTATGGTCAAATTAAAAATCAATAATCAAAAAATCAATAAAACTCAACTTAAAAAATTATTAGTTGAACTCAAAAAAAGAGAAACTGAAATTACAATTCTAAAAGGAATGAGTGCACTACTTCAATGGGATCGCGCAACAATCATGCCAAAAAAAGCATTAGATGAAAGAGCAGATCAAGCAGCATATTTAGCTTCAAAAACACATGCTTGTGTTACAGATTCAAAATTTTATTCTTTGATTAACAAATTGTATTCTGCAAAATCAAAACTGTCTCGTATTGACAGATTAATTGTTGAACGATACAAAAAAGAATTAGTTAAACTAAGAAAGATTCCTCGAGAACATGTTGAAGAATATTCTAGACTAACTATGAAATCTGCACATCATTGGGAAATTGCAAAATCAAAAAAAGATTTTAAAATATTTAAACCATATCTTGAAAAAGTAATTGCAATGAAGAAAAAAGAAGCAAAGTTTATTGATTCTCGCAAAAAACCTTATGATGTTTTATTTGACGAATATGAAGAAGGAATGACTATGAATAAAATTAATCCAGTATTTGATGATTTGCGTGACGAATTAAAAATTGTAATCAAAAAAATTGTTTCGTCTAAAAAATACAAACAACAAAAAGATAAATTATCTAAGCTAAAATTTGACTTTGGCGCGCAAGAGGTTTGTGTTAATGAAATGCATGATTTTATAATTCCTGATCAGAGCAGGTATTATGGTGCAAAATCAGTTCACCCATTTACGACGAGAATTTCATTTAATGATATTAGAATAACCACTACATACAAATTAAATGATCCTATGTATTCCTTACTTTCAACTGCGCACGAGGCAGGGCACGCATTGTTTGAACTGGGAATGGGAAAGAATCTTTCTGGAACAATTCTTTGTGATTCACCATCTTATGGACTTCATGAATCTCAATCAAGAATATGGGAAAATCAAATAATGCGAAGTAGAGTTTTTTGGAAATATTATTATTCTAAGTATAAGAAAAAATTTTCTGCATTGAATAAAATAAAATTTGAAGATTTTTTGTTACAAGTCAATCAAGTTAAACCATCATTTATTAGAGTTGAAGCAGATGAAGTAACATATTGCATGCATGTGATTATAAGATATGAACTTGAGAAAAAAATATTTTCAGGAAAACTAAAAGTTAAGGACCTACCTAAAGAATGGAATAGAATGTATAAAGAATATTTAGGAATAACTCCAAAAAATGATACTGAAGGAATTTTACAAGATGTACACTGGAGCGAAGGATACTTTGGATACTTCCCAACTTATGCTATTGGAACAATGTATTCTGCAATGTTATTTAATCAAATGAAAAAAGAAATTAAAAACTTTAATGGATTGATTTCAAAAGGTAATTTTGGGCCTGTGCGTGAATGGTTGCGTAAAAAAATTCATGATCATGGAAGAACAAAAAGTGCAGAAGATATTATTGTACTTGCTTGTGGAAGAAAGTTGACTCATAAAGATTTGATTGAATACTTTAAAGAAAAATACTATTATTTGTATGAAATAAATTAATTTTGTTGCTGATTTGGAGGGATTTCTATTCTTCTGTAGCAAAAAGTTTAAATATGATTTATTTTGTACTTTTATTTAGAATATATATGGGATTAATTGATTTATTTTTACGGCGAAAAAGAACGAGATCTACAAAAAGTATTGCGAAGCTAGTTTTAACCGAATTTTCAAAAATGCCTACTTTATATGATTCTAAAGATAAGTTGACTGTATCAGGAATTAAAAGGATATATAATATAGAATATAGATCTGTAAAAGAAGATGATTTGATGTATCAATTCTTAATGAATTTGAATAAAATTGAGACTCCTAAACAATATCCGCCACTAACTGCATATCAAGTGATACTTTCTTCGCAAAATGGGACTCGGGAAAAGGCAAAAGAACTGGTTATAGCATCAGAATCAGTGTTTCAATTATTGGGCATAAAACGAATTGAAGTTAAGAACCCATTTACTCATCAATTTATAGAATACGATCATGCATTTTGGAATGAATTAGGATATAACAATTCATGCAAAGAATTAATTTGAAATTAGTCATAATATGATTAATGTTATAATTGGATTAATGTCGTGATATGATTACTTGCATACATAATTATTCATCTTTACACGGTTGTTTTGTTATTGCTTTAAATTCTGCTTCATATTTTTGTTTTGTTCTGACAAGGATTGTTTTTAAGAAATTTTTCTTGGCAGAATTTATGTCTTCCATACGATCAAAATATTTACAAAGAGTACAGATGTCTTTCCAATCTAAAGTTTTACGGTCGTGTCTAATTACTCTCATTTCATACATTGAAAATTGAATTAAATTCCTACTTCTATCGATTAGATTGGAAGTTTTTTGAAATAATTGGTTGTATGTAGAGTTTACTTCCTCGAAATTTGTTGCACATTGAAGATTGCTAATCATGTTTTGAGTATCTTTATCAAAACAAGCAGTATCTAGTTGTTTTGTTTTAGCATATTTGAAATGAGCTTTTTTAATTTTTCGTCTTGTACTTGTTAATGGATCTAAACTAAATAAAGATGAGATGACGTTTTTAGAATTTGCAGTACCCATTTCATAAGCAACAAATTGAATATCTCTAAAATCTAAATTAACTGGTTGTTGGTTTAAATCTATTTTTTCTTCAAGACTTTCTAATTGGTGCTTCATTGAAATATAAATTTGATATCTTGCAAACTTAGGATGTTCTTCATTATTTGGTTCTCCATTTTTTTCAAAATATTTTTTATCATTTTCAACATTAGATAAAAGATCTGATTTTTGCTGAATGTATTGGTGTCTAGTTAGAAATCTTATATTATTAACATATGTTTGATATTCGAATATTGCCTGAGTAATTTCACGAATGTTTTCTTCAGCATTAAGTTTTTTAACTAAAGGATCTCTACGAAGAAACATAAAGAAATCTAACTTTGCAGTGGTCGGATTGTATTTTGCGCTTGTGTAATTTGGTGCTGTTGTTGGAGGGGTCATTTTAGATAAGTCTAACTAGTATTGATTATTTGTATAATTTACTCAAAACCCCTTTTGTTTATTTATGAATTGTTTATAATGGGGGGTATTGAATTGCTATTTATAAAAGTTTCGCTTATTTTACCCTTATTGAGTAGTTACAAAACCGAAAGGTTTAAATACTACTTCTTACGCAGGATATATATGGTAAGACGCATACAATTAAGAGGCCATCATATAACTTATTTAGCGGAAATATTGAATGAAATAGGTTATTCAGGAACTGATTCTGATGATAGATTAGAACAAAGTGAAGAGCTTGAAGCGATTGAAGGGTATGGGGGTAGTGTTTATAATTTTGTTAAATCAATAGTTAAAGATTTAAGAGAAAGAAAAGAAATGGATATAGAAATTACTGACAGTTTAGATTCTATTTGCCATGCGTGTTTAGAGAAAGATAATATTGATCTGGGGGATGCAAGTAAATCTTGTGTAGATTCTGAGGGTGAAGAAAAACACACAGGTTCATATGGTATTAATGTTGGAGAACATTATTCTTCTGATGAACTAGTTGCAAAACTTATTTTATTTAAGGCGATTAATGGAGTTGCAAGTATAAATCAATTAAAAGTATCACAGGATAAACTATTTTTTTTTAAAAGTTCATATTATGTTGATTTTGATTTGGATTCTATGATGGAAACTATGGCATCATATTTTGATTGAGTTGAAGGTATTGACAACTGAGTGAATCTGATACTTGAGCAAATTTCTATTTTTTACTTTTTTAAAATTGATTTTTTACTATTTAGAAATCATTTTTAAGAAATTTTTAAATAGTTGTTTAATATATTTATTTTACAAGAGGTAACTTTATGAAAAAAGTAATTCTAATTTTTGTATTATTAGTTTTGTTAGTTTTAATTAGTGGCTGCTCTCAATTTAACTTTAATTCTTTTAATTCTTCAAAAAATACTGTCGAATCTAATGATGAACTTGTGGTTGAAAAAATAGGAGATTCTGCTGAAATTATAATAAAACAAGAAACTCCTGAAGTTGAATATATTAAATATGAACAAGATGAAGAAGAGTTTCAAGGATATATAGATCCTTTGCTTAAACCAAGTCTTGAGTGGATTAAACAAAACATAAAAAATTCTGTTTTTTTGAATTGGTGGGATTATGGACATATGATAAGAGGATATACTGATAATGATGTGATTATTTATTCTCCTTCAGAAGATATTTTGTGGAGTTTAGCAAGTCAGAGTTGGGATGAAAAAGCGAGCGGTAATTTTTCTTCTACAGAAAGTATAATTGATGTTGTAACTGCGTTAACATCAAATGATGCAATTATAACAAAAAATATTATGGAAAAATATGGTGCACAATATTTATTTACAACTAAAAGAGATTTAGATGCTTCATTTGTTTTGTTTAAAATTATAGGTCTTGCAAATTCAGACCAAAATATTGAATCTTCTATATTTAACAAAATGTTAAACAAAGAAACTTTAGAATTTTTTGAATTAGTATATGAAGATAATTTTGTTAAAATTTATGAATTGGTTTCTGTCAAATTGAACAAGATTGAAATTCCAGATTCTTTATTGAAAAATTGCTTAGGATTTTATCCTCCATTTCCAGAAGAAGCAAATGCAATTCCATCTACAGGGGGAGGATGGGTAAGACCACATCCTGGACCATTCATGTGGGGGTGGATAGAGGAGAGTAAAGATGAATTTAATTTCGAACTAATTGATAAATGGGCAAAACAATCTGGTGAAAGCAATATTGCAATACTTGCAACAATATTTCCATTTGCAAAGTGGGATCAAAATTCATGTCATGATTCTACTTGTGAAGTTTCAGAAAAAGATGTATTTTTTCCTCGAGAAAATGAAAAAGACTTACTGTTTTTAAAAGAAAAAAATGGAGTGAGAATGGGAATTCCACAATCAAGATGTGTTCCGTGTAATTTTGATGATTACAAAAACTTTTTGAAAACACTAGTTGAAAGGTATGATGGCGACGGAATTGATGATATGCAGGACTTAAAAATTCCTATAAAACATTATGAAATATTAAATGAACCAGATTTAGATAGTCCTGATCTGACTTTTTTTAAAGGAACACATGAAGAATATGTTGAAATTTTAAAAGTTAGTTATGAAACAATAAAAGAAACTTGTAGTGATTGTAAAATAGTTCAAGGCGGAGCTGCAGGAATTGCACTTAACATGTTAGATTATTGGGATAAAATATTTGAATTAGGCGGAGGACAATATTTTGATATTGCAAATATACATTATATTAATTATGGTGATGTTACTAGTTTAAATGTAAAAGATTTTAAGAAATTGATGACAAAACATAACATTGAAAAACCAATTTGGGTAACTGAATCAGAACTAGATTCAAAAGATGATGTTATGGCTGCTGCAAATGGAGCACTAGATTCAGGGGCTGAGAAGTTATTTTTTTCTGTATTGGTTTTTGAGGGTGATAAAAAAACGAATGATAAGAAAAAAGGGATGGAAATATATAATTCTGTTTATGCGCATGTTTTAGAGAGATGTGCGGGTGATTGAGTAACTACCTGATTTGTTTAGTTTATTTTTTATTTTATTTATCATTTATTTTTTTCACAACAACAAAACCTCTTTTATTACCGTCCCATTTTTTATCCATTAAGTCAAATAGTTCCGTAATACTAATGGTCCATTCACTTTTTGCGTCACCGTCAGGATCACAAATAATTAATTGCTCTGATTCAGTATTTATTCCTGAAATTAAAATGAAATGTCCTACTCCTGAATTAGATGTTTGCTTTAGCCAAAAATCAACAATAATATCATTATCTTCTTTAAGATTATTTTCTATAAAATTTTTAGGATTAATTATCTCACTTTTATCAAATTGTTTTGCGTGAAGTTTAAATTTGTGCTTTTTAAAAAGTTCATTAAGGTGTATGTCAAATTTTTCAAGAGCAACACCTATTTTTGTTTCATCTTTGCCATCAACAATTTTAGGAGGCATAGAATAATGAATTGTATCTTTTTTCAAAATGCCAGTATTAAGTTCAATAGCAATTTCTTCTTGTTCTTCCCATAAACCTCTTCTAAGAAATATCATCTGAACACAGCAAGGACCGCAAAATGCAGGTTTTTGGTATAAATGGCGGTAGGGTGGATTTAATTTTATTAAAGTCATAATTTCATTTCTTTTTTTATTGTTTAAATATTTTTGCTATTTTCTATTTATCTGAACCAAAATCTTAAAAAGGCAATACTAATTTCTATAGGTTATGTGTGGAATAATAGGGCTAGTTAGTAAGGAATTAAGTAATGCTGATTTAGTTAGCTTTGTATCTAAGGGGCTAGATATAATTAGATATAGAGGAAAAGATTCTGAAGGAATAGAATATTTTGAACAAAAAGATTTGAAAATTTGTATTGGACATCTTTTACATTCGATAGTTGGAAGAGTTGGACAACCTTTGATTTCTGAAGGGAAAATATTTGCTGCAAATTGTGAAATATATAATTGGAAAGAATTATGTAAAAAGTATGATGTTGAAGCAAAAAATGATGCAGAATTAATTTTTAAATTAATAGAATTAAAAGGAATAGAAAATTTGAATTCTTTGTTGGAAGAATTAGATGGAGTATTTGCATTTGTTTATTTTGATGGAATTAATATTTATCTTGCAAGAGATATTCTTGGACTAAAACCAATATGGTATACTCACGCAGGAGGGTTTGGATTCTGTTCTGAAAAAAAAACACTAGAACAGTTAGCTTATGTTGACATTAATGAACTAAATCCAAGAAAAATCTTAAAATATAATTTGGATAATGATAGAATTGAATTTATTGAACGAGAATTTTTTAAAATTGAACCAGAACACACAGACTCTATTGAACTTGTTAAGAAAAAAGTAGAGGAACTACTTACTTTTGCGGTTAAAAAAAGAATTCCTCAACGAAAATTTGCACTGCTCTTTTCTGGAGGAATAGACTCAACAATAATTGCACTAGTTTTAAAAAAATTAGGATGTGATTTTGAATGTTACACTTGTGTATTTGACGATCCTGATCTAAAAGCTCCAGAAGATTTAGGTTATGCAAAAAGAATTGCAGCAGATTTAGGTTTAAAGTTAAATATTATACAAGTTGGACTAATTGACGCTGAAAAATATCTAAAAATAATAGTTCCACTAATAGAAGATTCAAACGTTGTAAAGTCAGGAGTTGCATTGACTTTTTATGCAGCTTGCGAGCAAGCAAAAAAAGATGGGTGTAAAGTTATTTTTTCAGGACTTGGCAGCGAGGAGATATTTGCAGGATACCTTAGACATAAAGAAAGTTATAATGTAAATAATGAATGTGTGTCAGGACTTTTAAAAATGTACGAGCGAGATCTTTATCGAGATGATGTAATTACAATGTATAATTCATTAGAACTTCGAGTTCCATTTTTAGATCATGAACTTGTAGAATATTCACTCAAAATTCCAGAAAAGTATAAGTTGTTTGAAGGACAAGAAAAATATGTGCTTCGTTTAGTAGGTCAAGAAATGGGTTTGAAAGAAGAATGGTTTTCTCGTCGAAAAAAAGCAGCACAGTATGGATCAAATTTTCATAAAGCAATAACTAAGCTTACTAAAAAAGCAGGATTTAGTTTGCGATCTGAATACTTGAGGACCTTTTATTCTGGACATAATGTTTGTCTTGGAGCACTAGTTAGTTCTGGAAAAGATGGAGTTTATGCAATGGATGTGATGGCTCGTCAGAATTATAAAATAGGTTGTATGATTACAATGAAAAGTAAAAATCCAGATTCATTTATGTTTCATGTTCCTGCAGTAGATCTTGTAAGGTTGCAAGCAGAATCTGTAGGAGTTCCTTTAATTGAACAAGAAACTCTGGGTGAGAAAGAGACTGAATTAAAAGATTTGAAAGCTGCGCTTGTTCGCGCTAAAGAAGAATTTAAAATTGAAGGAGTTGTGAGTGGAGCATTATTTTCTAATTATCAAAGAAAAAGAATCGAGGCAGTTTGTGATGAACTTGGTTTGAAAATATTTAGTCCTTTGTGGCATGTAAATCAAGAAACTGAAATGCGAGAAATAATCAATCAAGGATTTAAATTTATTTTTACAAGGGTTGCTGCAGAATGTCTGGGCGAGGATTGGTTAGGTCGAGAAATAACATTATCTGATGTTGATAAATTGGCTGCACTAGATCGAAAGTTCGGATTCAATGTTGCAGGAGAAGGAGGAGAATTTGAATCATTAATGATAGATGGTCCTAATTTTTCTAAGCGTATTGAAATTATTGATTCTAAAATAGAAATGCAAAGTGAGATTCGAGGAGATTTTATAATTGAAGAATCAAAATTGGTTGAGAAGTAGTTATTTTCTTTTGTATACATCATCTCGTGAAGCTATATTTGTGAATAATATAATTTTGTTTTCTAAGTCAACTTCAAAAGTCATTATTAGCCATTCTGTTATGTGAACTCTTTTTAGATTCTTAAGTCCGTGCATTAAATTCTTGTAAATATGTATTTCTTCTTCGCTACGATTAATAATTTCTTTAATTTTTCTATTTATTGCTCTTGCTATTATTGGATCTTTTTTTGATAATTTTATTAATGTTTTTCTAAATTTATCAGATAAATCAAATTCAAACATTTTTACAGTCCTGTTAATTTATCAAGTTCTTTGAGAGAGGTTCTTCTTTTAGAATGTTTCTTTTTATGGTCTTTAATTGTTTCTAGAACTTCTGTAATAAATTCTTCTTTTACTTCTCTTTCTACAAAATCTTCTCCGAACATATTTGCAAATTTATTAAGTGCTTGGGCTTTGTCTTTAAGACCATATTTTTCTTTTATTACTCCAAGAACTCTATTAGTGTATTCATCTATTTGTGCTCTAAAATTTATTTGTGACATTTTATCATCTTAGTTGTTTATTTGTGTTATTAAGTGAGTTAAAGTGATATATAAATGTTTGGGTTTTTTGATTATGCATTTTAAGATGGGTGTTAGTTTTAGTGGGAAAATTAGAAAAATTGTAATTGGTTGAAAAATAAAAAATTAATTAAATAATAATTCTATTTATCACAATATTTTTGAAAAACATTAATTCCTAAATAAATTATAGATTCATCATTAGGGTTAGAACCAATTATTAAATTATATTCTGATTTATCTGTTTTAATTAATAAGTTATCTCCTGGAGATTTATCTGATATGATGTTGACTAAATCTTCGCTTACTAACATATCTTGATTATTTACTTTTATAATTATTTCGCCAGTATTGATGCCTATATCTGCAGCAGGAGAATCTTCAGATACTTGCTCTATTAACAATCCGCAAGGTTCATAAGTCATAGGATGTAAAACAGAACTTATTATTGCAAATATGATTAAAAATATTATTGCAGTTGAATAACTATTCCCAAAAATTAAAACTAACCAAGAAACAACAAATTCTTTTTTGTTCTTTTTGTATAATTTCTTTTTTATTGTTCTAAATATTAAAACAATAGATGATATAAATAAGTAAATCATAAAAAAACTAACAACTAATCCTAAGATAAATGCGAATATAAACATAATTCCAAATAATAAGTCAGATCCAAAATTTATTCGATTGAAATCTATTAAAAATAGTTGAGAAATTTGAGAAACAAGAACTAAAATATAACATATGACTGTGGCAATTGTTTTTCCTTTAGAAAATGAATGATAATCTTTAGAAGTTTTTTTGTAAATTAGTAATAATAGAATAACAAATATCACATTTAAAATTATTGTCGCTACAGCCCAAGATTTATAGTCCATTAGTATGGGGCTGAAATATTCTATTGCCATTAACACCTCTGAAGTTTTCTTTTTATATAAACTTTTCTTTTGTTTTCATATTATGAATTGTTGTTTTTGTTGTTTTATAAAATAATAAAAAGAATTTAAATTAATATTTGTTTTTATTATTATTTTATCTTAGCAGGTCTGATGCTATAAAAATTAGAAAGTGATCTATTAGGATTATTTATTTGTTCTAATTCCCAGGTAAATTTATATCCATGATTTTTAACTAATATTGCAATGTGTTCTTTAAATTCTAGTAGATCGTTTACGATTAGGTTAGGAGTGATTGTGAATATTTTGTTATTTGTTATATATGTATTAGTTTCATCAACTTGTGTTTTTTTAGTAGGATATCCTTGATGATTTGCTGTTCTAAACAAATTATTAATTCTAGAACAATAACTAGTTCTTTGAATTGCTGTAGGGTCATTATTATAATTATCTTCTAATGGTTCAGAATATTTAGGAATAAGAATATCTCCGTTATATTTATGTTCGTATTCAATATAGGTAAGGTTATCTTTTTTTACAAACTTTGCATCCATCCATTCAGTATCGAATGTAACTTGCCAACCATATGTTCCTGCTTTTTTAAAAAAACTTTTTTTAATTTGTCTTTTTTTTAGAAAAGATAATTTTTTCCCATTGCCATCAAATAGTTTTTGTTCTGAATCAACTAAATGTATTAAATCAATATATTGGCGAGGAGTAAGCATAAAATGATGATCTCCTTCAAAAATAGTTTTCTCTAAACTTTTTAAAATAAAAAATGCTTTATTCCAACTAATATTATTTGGCGCTGAAACCATTCCAAATTGTTTAGATTCATAAAATTCATTTTCCATTTTATCATGGAGTTTGTTTAATTTAGGAATTTTTTTACAAACAGACATGATTTTTTTATAATTCCAAGGTTTTAATGAAATTAGAGTATCAGGATATTCATAAGCTCCATGATCTTTACCTGGAAGAATTAAATAGTTTTTAGGATCAATGAGTTTTTTTATTGATTTTTTATTATCTATTTTATCAAGTTCTTCTTCAAGATTTGTTTTGACTTGAAATTTGTTTTTGAACATTTTAGTGGTTGGTGTTTGTTGGTGCTGTTTTTTTATTTTTGATAATCTTTTTTTTTTAAAACATTACTGCGGCAGTTCGTAAAATCCTATGGATTTTAATTAACGAAAAACGTATTGCATGAATCATACGTTTTTCTGCTGTAATTCAGCAACTCGTTTCACTCGTCGCTGAAATCATCAAAGCAAAGCTTTGAAATAATTGAACATTTATATGTTCAAATAACATGCCAAGGCAGTAATGTTTGTTTCTTTGTTCCTTATTTTACAAATGCTGGTCTGATTCCTGTTATTCTATCAAGCATAACTGAGCATACATGATATTGTAAAACTTTTGTGTTATGTTTATTTGGATTGTTAGGATCATAGTAAAACTTAGCAGTTCCGTGGTCTTTAATTTGTGTAAATTCAATCCAGTTTTCATGATATTTTTTTTTGAATATTGGTTTTCGCTTACTGTTGATGAATAATCCTGTTTCATTTGTATTTTGGTCTAATTTTTTAATTTTAGTTTGTCCTGGTTGAAATATTTGTAAACAATTAGTTACAGGTATAGAATAAGTAGGAACTAATTCACCTTCTTGAATTTTATGATCGAAATTCATAATAAATTGATCTTCTATTAATTTGAATTGAGCATCTATAAATTCTCCATATTTATGCGTTGCCATCATGTAATGAAAATCATATTTTAATTTTTTGAGTGCATCAAAATTAATAAAATCTCCAGTTCCTAAATGCAGTTTTCCTTTATGCACTGATTGAATTAAATCAATAAACTGTTTTGGATTCAACATGACTGGTTTTTTATTTTCTATTAGTTTATTTTCTAAACCATCAAGAATTTTGTGCGCTTGATTCCATGTGATGCAAGTCAATGGATCATTTTTTCGTTCAAGAGTAATGTTGTAATGGTTCAAATGTGCTTCATCTTGTTTAATTGTAGACCATGCTTGGCCAATTGTAAGCAGATCTATTGAAACTAATAAATCAGGATATTCATAATTTCCCTGAGATTTACCTTCTAATATGACATATTTTGTTAAATCTAAATCTGCTTGGTCAATTACTTCTTGAGTTCCTTGAACTTCTTGATCAATGACTTTTTGAACTTCTTTAACTTCTAAGTCAATTACTTTTTGAGATTCTTGATCAATTGGCTTTTTAGTATTTGTTTGTTTTGTTTTATCCATATTTCGCTTACTCCTTACTTTAAAGTAGTTATTGATTGGTTGTTTTTAAGTTTTGTGTGGTTTTTGGCTTCGATTTGTTTTTTCTTAAATTTTAGAAACATTTAAATAAGATATGTATAATTTAAGGTATCAGAGTATATATTGATAATGCTATTAAATTATGCCTTAGAATATGTATAAATATGTATGATTGGTTTGAGTCTTTGATAGTATAAATGCATATTGAGAGATTTTTCATGGTAAAACTACAATTTGATCTAAATAAACAGTACAAGATAACCTTGCCAAAAGCACTAATAGATGCAAAGGGATGGAAAAAAGGTGATCAAATCAAAGTAGTCTTGGATTCTCAGGGAAATATAGTGCTAGTAAGAGATCAACCAATAGAACAATTGAGAAAAAATGCAGTAGAAATAGTGACGCGAGAAGGGGTAGAGAAAAAATGAGGACTAGTAGGAAAGAAGTTTCGGGTGTATTAAATAAATATGACCTAGGAGAATTAAAACGATATAAAACAATAAAAGATGGATTGATGAACTTAAATGCAGAAGTTCACACAACAAAAGGAAGATTTGTTATGAGAAAACACGCAATGAAACAATTTGAGAATAGAACTTTGAAAGCAGATGCAATAAGATTTGAGCATGATATAATTTTGCATTTACATAACAAAAACTATTCTGTTCCGCGGCCAATAACTAATAATTATGGTACAACATTTACTAATCATTCAGATAATTTTTTTACGTTATTCCCTTTTATACAAGGATCGGGTTTTTATGATGATTTGTTTAGAGGAAAAATAGAAACTGTAAATGCAAGAACGCACAAAAGAATACTTGATGCAATAAGACATTTAGTAGAATACCATATTTTAGTTAAAGATACAAAAATCAAAGACAAAAAATCAAGATGTGATGTGAGTTGTTTAGATTTTGGTCAACTTCAAACAATATGGAAAGATGTAGGTCTTAGTAGATCTTTTTTAGAACGAATAAAAGAAAAAGATAGATCTGAAAGATCAGAATTTGATAAATTTGTATTAAAACAAATGGGTTATGTCAAAAAAATCTATAAAAAAATAAAAAAACATAGTAAAGATGTAAAATACAAGAAAAAAGATATAATACCAATACATGCAGATTTTCACGAGGGTAATTTACTTTATGAAAAAGATAAAATTAAAGCAGTGATAGATTTTGATAATAGTCACAAAGATTATAGGCAATATGAACTTGTAAAAAGTATGTATTATTTTTCAACCATAAACCGATTTCAAGATTTTAGTTTTGAACAAGCAAGTTTCTTTTTAAGATTGTATAAAAAATACAGTAAGAAACTTGGCAATTCTATTAAATTAAATCACAAAGACATTCCATTTTTTTTACGACTTGATTTGCTAGATACGTATATGTTTAGTCTGAGTAAAGTGTATGATGATCAGAATGTAGATGAAATGAAATCAATGGCTATGGAAGTAGTAAATCAACTAAAATGGGTTGATGAAAAAGAAAGGGAGTTGATAAATCTTTGATTATTAAAAAATATATTAATTTTCATAAAATACTAAAAGGACAAAATGGAGGCGTCCTGGTCGCAGAAAAGAATAAAGATTTTGTCGGAGCAGTAGCATTAGCAAAATGTAGTTTATTAAGATTAGGGGTTAATCGAATGAGTGTTGCTGCTTTGGACAAAGTATTTAGTGAGGGTTATCTGTTATGCTTGGGATTATAATATTAAATAATGTTAAATGTTAAATGAAGTTAAATGTTAGATAATGTTAAAAAAATAAAAATTAAAATAAAAAGTTTAATAAAATATGATTAAAAATTATAATTTAAAAGAGGGTGAAAAGTGGATATATTTATAGAAATCGGAGTGATAATAATACTTGCAGCAATATTTTCATACTTAGCAGGTATTTCAAGACAACCTCTGATTCCTGGTTATGTACTTGCAGGATTACTTGTAACAATATTCTTTGGAGAAGTAAATACTGAAGTAATCTATACTTTGAGCGAAATAGGAATAGCATTTCTTTTATTCATAGTGGGTTTAGAACTTAGTTTTAAGAAAATTAAAAACATGGGTGGTGTGAGCCTTGTAACTGGAACAGTCCAAACAATAATTTTATTCTGTGTAGGTTTTTTTGCAATGAAATTCCTTGGATTTGCTCAGATGGAATCTACATACTTAGGAATTGTAATTGTATTTAGCTCAACTATGATTGTAGTAAAACTTCTTTCAGATAGCAAAGAGCTCGATACTTTACATGGTAGACTTGCAATAGGTTTGCTTTTATTACAAGATTTTTTTGCGTTATTTGCATTAACTGCATTGAATTCCGCAAAAGACATAACTCTGTTGTATATTTTACTTTTCCTTGGAAAAGGAATATTTGTGTTTTTGATAGCATGGCTTGCAAGTAAATATGTATTCCCTAAAGTATTCGAACTTGCGGCAAAGAGTCAAGATTTATTATTAATAATTTCATTAAGTATTTGTTTTTTGTTTTCACTATTACTTCACGCAGCAGGTTATAGTATTGCGATAGGCGCATTTATTGGAGGACTAACTTTAGCTAATCTGCCCTATAATGTAGAAATAATCTCTCGAGTAAAATCTTTACGTGATTTCTTTTTGATATTGTTTTTTACATCATTAGGGTTACAATTGCAATTATCAGGACTCTTAAATTATTGGTTACCAATTGTAGTTTTATCATTGATTGTATTATTATTTAAGCCAATATTAATAATGGTAACAACATCAATTTATGGCTACAGCAAAAAAACTGTTTTTGAAGCAGGAGTAAGTCTTGCACAAATCAGTGAATTTTCCTTAATACTAGTAGCTCAAGGAGTAATTCTTGGACAAATTTCAAAAGATTTACTATCAATTACAATAATTGTTGCAATAATCACAATGGTTGGAACTTCTTACTTAGTAAAATTTGAACACATTATTTATTCCCATTTATCTAAATTTATTCCTGTGTTTGGAACATTAATTCCTCACAAGCATATTCAACATCAGCGTGTTAAGCACAAGAAAAATTATGAAATTGTTTTGTGTGGGCATGACCGAGTTGGGTATAGTGTTTTGCAAACATTACGTGATCAAGGAAGAAAAGTTCTTGTTATAGATTACAATCCTGATGTAATAAAAGAATTATTTCATAATCATATACCTTGCATGTATGGTGATGTTTCAGATATAGAAGTTTTAGAAAGATTAGATCTTACAAAAATAAAATTAATTATCAGTACTGCAAATAAATATGAAGACAATGAATTTTTGCTTAGAGTAATTAAACGTATAAGTCCTCATGTGCGAGTGTTTGTATCTGCGAGTAAGATTGACGAAGCATTAGATCTTTATAAGTTAGGTGCTGATTATGTTATACTTCCACATTTTATAGGGGGGAATTATGTTTCATTAATACTTGGAGAAATGGAAAAAGATGGAGCAACAATACATCAAGAAAGATTTAAACATATGGAAGAACTAATAAAAAGAAAAAGATTAGGTCATAATTATCCAATGAATATGTGATTGATTTAATATATGGTTGATTTAATATATGGTTGATTTAATATATGGTTGATTTAATAGATGTAGTGTATTTGAAGGTGTAAATAAAAAATGTTAACTAAAGAAAGAAAACAAAAATTGAAAAGTGATGCTAGACGATTAACTCCCCTAATTAGAATTGGAAAAAATGGAGTTACAGAAAATATTTTGAATGAACTAAATACTCATCTTAAAAAAAGGCAGTTGATTAAATTGAAATTATTGCCTGCATACACTGACGAAATATCTAGAGCAGATAAAAAAAAAATATGTGTTGAAATATCTAAAAAAACCAAATCAGAATTAATAGAACAGATGGGGGGAGTATTAGTTTTGTATAAATCTCGACCAAGTGTTAAGACAAAAATGTCTCATATTTCGAAATAAATGTCTCACAAAAGACTAAAATAAGCAATAAATATTTATAAAAAGAAAATATATATTATTAATAAATGCAATTAAAGACAATTATGGTTAATAACGTCAATGATTGTTAATAATATTGATATTGTTAACATTGTTAATAAAATCTATATTATTCATGTGGTTATTAAAATTTAATTAATAAAAAGATGGTATCACTAAAAGAGTTTGGATTTAGTAAATTTGATGTAGAAGAAAAAGCTAGAGGCGATAAACAAAAATTTGTAACACTTGATGATTATCCAAAACCACTAAATCGATTTAAACTTATTCAGGAAAAATTCAATCAATCAATAGAAGAAATGTATTTTTGGTTAATAAATTCACTTCGAGATGATTGGGGTTTGTGGGATGTAAAAAAAGTAAAAGATGTTTTTTCTGCTTCAGAAATGAGTGCGATATGGGGACAAGCACAACAAAGATTAAGTATTCAACAAGGGAATGTATCTAATTACTTACAAACAATTGGAAAATTATTAAAAGATTTATTTAATATAGTTAGAGAAATTAGAATTCTAAAAGAGCGATTGAGTTTATATGATGAAAGTAATGAAGCAATACGAGATGATATGGCAAAAGCTCGATTAAATAATCCTGCAGAAATAGCATTGAGAGGATATTGGGTAGATCTAAAAGATGGAGGGGCAAAAAGTCCAGCATCTGTTTATGGAATGGCGGCTAATTTAGGATTTTCAACTCTTCCGGATTTATTTTTTGCAGCACCTGCAATGAAAAATGCGCAAGTAGCGGATTATGTTGATTCATTACAATTTAATCGAAAAGTAAGAGAAGTTTTGGGAAGAAAATTAAAACAGTTTATTGTTTGGAAAGAAGCAACATATACTGAACTTAAAACAAGAGAAAATTTTGTACTAAGATATTTGAGACAGCATTATAATTCAATACAACTATATCTTGATTGGGTAAAACCCTATTTGCGAAATGTAAAAAAACTATCTATGAATTATGAGCGAAGTATAAGTGAAGATTTAATCGGAGCATTTGAAGGAAGTGTTGTAGAAATTGAAGTAATTTGCAGAGATCCTCACGGAGAAAAAGATTATACAAAAGAGGATAATAAACAAGATACTAATTCAATTGTTTTGCTAAGCATATATTTTAGAACAAGACCTAGTATGGATTTTCATGCAGAAGGGTATCAACATAAAGGCCCTGTTCACGTCGGAAGAACAGAATTAACTTTAAGGAGTTATGCTTGGACAAATGAAGAATTAGATAATTTCTTAAAATTTAAGGAAGCAAAAGATTTAGAACTTATAGGTTCGATAGATAGCGGCATACAAGATGCTTTAGATGCTTTAGGAGATGAGTTAAAAACATATTTGAGAGAATCACACGGAGAAAAATTACCTGAAGATATCAAAAAAGAAGCGCTTGATGCACACAAAGAAAAAAATAGTAAAAAAGATAAAACGCCAGGTATGGCAGAACCATTTACTGCATTAATTGATGGATTTAAAGAATTAACAGTATCTTTAGTTCCTGCACTTGATGGACTGGGTGGGCGAATAAAAGATAAAAAGAAATTGAAATCTGCATGGGAAGTTTCAAAAGCAAAAAAAGGAGCTGCAGGAAAAGCAAATGGTGCTCTTTGGGCAACTTACAAAAATTTTAAGAAAGCCAATAGGATGGTAACTTGGTGAACTGGGGTTGAAAAATGGCTGATGAAAAAAAAGATCAGACAAGCTCTGAAACTGAATCTATTAATAATTCTGAAAAAAATTCAAAAGAGTTAACTTTAGACGAAATTAAAAAATTACCTCTTCAAGAAAGAGTGAAAAAACTAAAAGAACTACAAGATAAACGAAAAAAAGAAGAAGAGAAAATAAAAAAAGAAAAAGAAGAAACAGAAAAATTACTCGATGAAAGCTTAGGCGAAATATCTGACAAGAAAAAGGAAGAAGATGAAAAAAAAGAAGTGGATGAATCAGAACTTGGTGATTTAACTGGAGAAGAATTATCTGGTGATGATCTTGAGGATTCAATAAAAAAACATAAAATAAAACTTGAGTTGGAACAATCACAAGTAGTAGATTATGGCTCTGTAGAATATTTAACAAGTCCTAAACTTTACAATGCTCTTGACGATTGGCAACAAAAAGCAAATAATGGGACATTATCTAGTGAATATGAGGACACTATCAAAGAATTATATGAACAAGTAAAAACTGAATATGAGGCTGTTGTTCATCAAATAGAAACTGGACAAGGATTATATCAAAAAAATGAAGAAGCGTTAGATAAACTTATTGCAACAAGAAAAATCTTAAAAGAAATCGGATATAAAACTAATTGGTTTGATCGACGAGGAAGATGAAGCAAATTTAATAAAAAATTTAATTATGATTTTTAATGATGAATTTTAATGATAAACTTTAATGAACTTTTAATGAACAACTTTAAAGAAAATGGCTATATTTAATGCGGGAGGAAATTATCACTCCATGGATTCTGGATATTATACTAGTCCAACTGCTGAGGCAGACGAACCAAGAAAACCAAAAATTTCTACTAAGGAAATTGGAAAAACAGTAATTGATGGATCGCAAGCAGGACGATTTACTCAGTCAATTGGTGCAGCATTAAGAGATGGTGTGTCGAGAATAGAACTTCAACCAATACCTGGAGGAATGGTTGGTGGTGGAGAAGTAGAAGAGTATGGTAAAGAAGAAAGAGAAGAAATAAAACAATTAGTTAAAATAAATGAAGCAGAAATTACCTCGGTACACGTACCGCATCAAGTAGTATCAAATCTTAGTGGACAAACCCGAGAAGGATTTTCAGAATCAGAACGTTACAGAGCAATGGAAGAAATAAAAAAACATGTAGACTTTGCAGCAGATGTTGCAGGCGGAGGATCGATTGTAATTCACACAGGAGAATTTCCAAGATCAATTGCACATGGAAAACATACAAAAGGAAAATTCTGGGGATATCCTGGAGAAGAAAAAGAAGCACAACACCATTTAATAGATCCAAGGTCTGGAAAACTTGTAACAATAAAAGAAGATCAAGAATTATGGGTTCCGATACAAAGAGAAGATCCTGATGATCCTAGAGCGCCCGATGGAAAAAAATGGTTAAAGGATGAAAATGATAAATATGTAGTAGATGAGTTTTGGAAAGAAAGATATGAAGATAAATTTGATGAAGATGGAAAAATAAAAGATTTAACAGATCCAGAAGTAAGACGATTTTTAGTTCCTGTTTGGGATTTTGATAAACAAGGAAATATTGCAACAAGAAAACTAACTTTTGAAAAGTACAAAGAAGAAGAAATGGCTCAAAGACCAGAACTTACTGAAAGACAATTAGTAAGATCATTTTTCAAAAAAATGCATGATGCAGAAATTTCTAGTTCACTTGGAAGTGCAAGAGAATTTGAGCAGCATTATTATAAAGGGATAGACCAATTAGAAAAAATAAAAGATGCGATAAAGTTTTGGAGAAATATTGAAGCACAATCCTCTGAAGAAAAAAAAGAAGAATTAACTCATAGATTCCGTGAACAATTTGGTCCTATGCTTCCTCCTGGAGAATTAAAACTTCCAACAGAACATTTACAAAAACAATTAAATGGAGTATTAAGACAAATTGCTTATGGTCGAGAAACTGCAGTATCTGGAAGACAAAGAGCAAGACAAGTACAAGATCTTGTTGAAAATGCACAATTTCTTGATGAGTATGGATTAAATAAAAGTGTAAATTCATTAGCAGAATTAGGAGTTTATGCAATGAGAGAAACTAAAGCAAAAAAATGTAATCCAATTTATTTAACTCCTGAAAACATATTTCCAGAAATGGGATATGGAAGTCATCCAAGAGAATTAATTGAACTTGTTAAAACTGCAAGAAAAACAATGATAAATAGATTAACAGCAGAACAAATAGCTGATCCTGCAGGACGAATAAATGATGATGGAACTCCGATTTATATTGATAACTTAGATAGAGATCCTAATATGACCAAAGAAGAAGCAGCAAAGTTTGCAAAAACTCACATTAAAGCAACACTTGATACTGCTCACATGGGGATGTGGTATAAATATTTTAAACCAGAACAAGGAGAAACAGAAGAACATAGAATCGCAAGATTTAGAGAATGGTATATGGGTGAAGTAAAAGCTCTGGGCGAGGATGAAGTAATAGGAAATATACACGTTGTTGATGGTTTTGGAAGATCACACTCTCACTTAGGTGTTGGAAAAGGAATCCTCCCTGTTGTAGAAGCAGTAGAATATTTAAAAGACAAAGGAGTAACGTCATTAAGTTCAGAAGGACATGGAGATTTAAGAGAACTCATGACTGGAACTTGGGAAGCATTTGGATCTCCAATATATAGTGCAGCAAGATCGGGAGGAGGAGGTGCAGTATTTAGTGATGTACAAAATAGTTATTTTGGACGAACAACGCCGCCACCGTACATTGTTGGACAATATAGGCCTAGTGAAGAATGGGGCTTTTGGTCAGACTTACCTATGGAATAAATTATTAAATAATATTAGTTTATTATTTAATCTTAGAAGATATTTAAAATTTTAAAATGACTTCTGAAAACGAAAAAAAACTTGAAATAATCAAACAAGCATATTTTGAATTCTATGAAACATTTGTTGATGAAGGAAACGTGCCTGCTAAACATACTTTGGAAGGAGCAGGATATTGGGCAATGGCAGATCCGCAATTATTATTTGATTTTTTTGAATTAATAGAACTTGATAAATTTTCTAAATTTATTGATCTTGGAAGTGGAGATGGCTGTGTTATCGCAGTAGCATCTTTATTTTTAGATTCTTTAGGAGTTGAATTAGATAATAAATTGTTTAATCAGAGTAAAAAAGTAATAGGGCAGATTTCTAATAAACTAGAATTAAATAAAATAAAAATTGAACAAAAAGATTTTTTAGAAATGGACTTAGGGGATTATGATTTTGTTTTTATTAATCCTGATAATTATTTATATCAACTCGAGGGAAAATTACAAAAAGAATTAAAAAAAGGAACAAAGATTGTAGTTATGAACAATTTATTTTTACCATTAAATTTAAATTTACTTGAGAAAATAATGATTGGGGGAATGGATTTTAGAGTTTATGGAGTTTGAGGGTTATATGTTCCGAAAATTTTTCAATATTGTTGAAAATTCATATGTTTTTTTAGGGAAAAGCTTTTATTCTGATTTTTGAATTAATAAGTTATGGTAAATTTTTATTTTGACACTTGTATATGGCGAGACTATTATGAAAATAGAATTGATAAATTTAAACCATTAGGAGAATTCGCATTATTGTTGATTAATAAAATTTTTGAAGATGGAGATTTTATATTGTATTCTGATTTTGTTGTGAAAGAATTACAAATAAAATATTCTGCCGAAGAAATCAAAGCAATTCTTGATGTTGTAGGTTCTAAAAAACAGTTAATTAAAGTTAATATTTCTGAAATTCAAGCTAAAGAAGCAGCATTAATTTCTAAACAAAGAAATGTGGCGTTTGGAGATGCTCTTCATGCAATTATTTCTAGGGACAATTTTGCTTTGTTGGTAACAAGAGATAATCACTTTCAACTTTTGTTAGATATTGTCGACGTGGCTTTACCTGAAGAATTAATTTAAGCTTTGATTTTATAATGTTATTTCAAATCAATTCCAAATTTTTTAGCAAATTCTTTACCTACTTTTTCTCTGATTTTTCGTTCTTCTGTATTTGTTGTTTTTGATTTAGATTTTCCAAATTGTTTTAAAAGATCAGTCATTGCTTTTTCTTTATTTAGGGTTTTTATTTTATCTCGTATAGCAGCTCTAATAAATTCGGTTTTTGTGCTATATTCTAATTTTGTGCAATTATTTATTTCTTTTAATAATCGGTCATCAACTTTGATGGTTATAGATTCCATAAAATCACCTGTAAGACTAAGTAAGACATAATCTTATATAAATTTTGTGGTGTTTTTAATGGATTTTTTTCAATGTTTTTGAAAATTTTTTAAAATCGATATAATTAAATGGAATATAGTTAAATAAAAAAATAAAAAGTATTTATTTACTTTTTTCATTTGTAACCTTTTGAACCTTTACTTTTTCCGCCTTTATCATAGCCTTTCAAAAGACCATACAAAGTATCAGTAACATTTCTTGCAAGATCTTGCCCGTTTCCTTGAGGACTAGTCGCACTAATATTATATGTTGTACCGTCGGGACCTCTGTATGTTACTTGAATTGCCTCTGAAGTTTGCTGCGCGTTAGGATCATATCCTGGCATTGCACTTGGCATTTTTCCTTCTAGTCCTCCTGCATAAGCACCAGGATTTCCTTGAGGGGTTAAATCAAATTCCATAGGTTTTCCTTCTTGAGCATATGAATTTGTAGCACCTCCTTCGAAGAAAGCTCTATAACGATCCCAAGGAGTTGCTTGCATTGCAGCGCCATATGATCCAAGTTCATTTGTTCCTGGAGCATAATTTGTACTTGCTTGTGCATTTAATCCACCATATAATTCTTGTTGTTCTTCTTGGATTTCTGCTAATAATTTTTTTAAATCATCTGCATTCAAATCTAAAGGGGACGTATCACCTCTTTTATTTCCTCTTTTTCCGCTCTTTTTTTTCCCTGTGTAACCAGTATTGCTTCCACCATATTTTTTTGTATTTGAATTTCCATATCTTTTTGTCATATTTTTTCACCTGTGACTTTAGTGCAGTGTTTTTCTGCCTAATAAGTATTATGTCACAGGCAGTTATAAGCATTTATCGACGAGAATAGAATATAGTGGGTCAAATTTGACCGGGGTTATATAGTGATCTAATTTAGAAAATAAATTTAATTAATAATATATAATAATAAGAAAAAATAGTTTAATTTCAAGCAGCTTTTGATAATAAAGTTTTAAGACGATCTAAATCTGACATTTTATCATTATCTTTAATTTTTTCTTTGTCATCTTTTTGTTTTTTTATTTTTGTTAAATCCACAACATCTGCAAGGTTTTCACTATCTTTGTCTGTATATGTGTCGTTTTGAGGAGTATCTAACTTTTCTGCACTTGTTAAATTCGAGTCTGCGTTTTCTTTTTCTTCTTCTTTACTAGCATAATATTGAGCAAGAGTATTATCTACATTGTTAGGATTATTGTTTGCATTGTTGTTTGTGTTGTTATTTTCATTTAATCCAAAATCTGAAATTTTTCTATTCAAACTTCTAACATCAATATCAAGATAATCTGCAGTTTTCTTTTTATCAAAACCTGCTGCTTCCCATGTTGAGTAAACAAAGTTTTTCTCGAATTCTTTTTCGGCATCTTTTAAGTTAGATGTTTGGATATTATCATAAATAGTATTGATTCTTTCTTCATTTGTGATTCCATAATTCTGATTATTTAATTTAGTGGTCATTTCTTTTGCAAGAGTATCAATGCCTGTTTCAATTTTAGTATAAACTTGAGGGTGTAAACTATCTTTAAATCCGCTTATGGTTTCTTTGATTGTGTTTGCAACAACATCTTCACTAAACAAACTCTTTGATTCTCTAACAGAATCTACTTTTTCTTGCTCTTTTTGAGGACGATAACCATCAACAACTTCTGCAAGTCCAAGCTCATTAACTTTTCTATGAATAGTTCTTCTATTGACTCCTGTAACTCTAGCAACTTGAGCAATGTTTCCATAGTTATCTCTAAGTTTTGTTTCAAAGAAATATTTTTCAAATTTTCCTTTTGCTTCTTTTAATGTATAAGGTTTTTCTTGAGCTGCACTATATGCAACAGTTTCCAAACCTTTAGCAATTACTGCTTTTGGTTCATTAAATGGGATTTGAATTGTTGAATTTACAATACCTTCAATCATTCCTGCAATTCCATCGTCGTGAGAATCAGAATTTCTTGTTGCATAACTTCCAGTACTTGAATCGTATTTAGTGTACTTATCTGGTTGAGTTACATTTCCAGTTCCGAAATTATAAATTTTTGCATCCATTTTTTGTTTTAATTTTCTTTTTTTCTTGTTTTTGTGTGCGTGTTTGAATTAAATAAAATAAAAATTTAAAAAAATTTAATTTTTTAGTTATTATGCAGTTTCTCCAATCAAACTGTATTTTTGAGGATTTGCTGCAACATATTTGTCAGGTTGACCAACTCCTTTTGTAGCAAGCGTTTCAATATCTGCCATAACTTCTTTACCTGTTTTATATTCGCCAATGTTTGTTTTAATTCCAACATCTCCGAATTTTTCATTAAGATAATTTTCAAGTCCAACTCTTCCTTGTTCATCTTTAAGATCTTTGTCGAATGTTTGAGCCCAATATTCTTTTTCAGACCCTGCCCATGATTGTCCCGGACTTCCTGAGATTTGACCCATAGCTTCCATTGTAAGTTCTTTATCTTTTACAAAATCAGTAAGTGTGTTTTCGCTGAGTCCTGTAAATTGTTGAACTACATTTTTAATCATTAACTCATCTCCGCCTGAATTAGGATCATAAGTTTGACCTGTAAGTTGTTGCATAACTTCTCCAGTTAAGTACTGCATTAAATTTTTTGAAAGATCTTTTGCTTGTCCTTGGTCTAGTCTAAAATCTTTAACATTTCCATGTTCATCTTTTTCTACTTTATCACTATACATGAATTGAACCATGCGATCAAGCATTCCTAATGCGATGTTGTTAGATCTTTTTGGTTGATCATCTTTTATTTTTTTAAAAATATCAGCATAATCAAGTTCTGTTTGATAATTTGTTTCTTCTGTCATTTTTTTTCAACTCCTGTGTGCATTTTTTTCCACACGTTTTTTCTTAATTACTGTTAGGAGTTGTGAATTTATAAGCATTAGTTTGATTGTGTAATCAATAGTGGGACAAGTCTGTCCTAGTTTTTTTTTTAAAAAAAGTAGAGTAAAAAAAATTTAAAAATTATCTTTTATATTTATTTAAGTATTTTAAAGATTATCTTCTAAAGGTTTATTTTCTCCTTGAGGTTGAGCTCCTTGAGCAGCTTGAGCTTGTTTTGCCATAGCTTCTAAATCAACACCAAGTTCTTTTAAAGCACTAATGTGCATTTGCATAAGTTGCTCTACAACATTTAAGATTTTTGCCATCTCTTCTCGTTCTTTTGCTAAAGTTGATAAAGCACCTTTGTGAAAACCAATTTGTTCGTCTTTTGAAACATTTTTCATTGCATCAGCAGCACCAGTTTGTGCTTCTGCATTAACTTCTTCCATTGCCATTTTATTTTTCCTCCTTAGGGTTTGTTTTTTTAATATTTTTTTAATGATGACTATAATGTCATATTAATAGTATATAATGAATGGGGGTATATAAAGAATTCTTGGATTTGGTAGTGATTTGTGTGACAAAAAAGTCAGGGATTTGAGTATTTATTAGAATTCTAATTTACTAGTTGGTTTAGGAACAGTTAATATTCCTTTTGCTAATTCTTTAAATGTGTCTATTGCTTCTTTTCCAGTTTTTTTAAGATTTGCTATAAAATTAAATGCTACGTCGTGAAGACCATTTTGTGCAGGATTAAAATTTGGATCAAAACATTCTGCTAAAGTACCAATATTATGTTCTATGATTGTTTTCATCCACGCAAGTTCAAAAGCAAATGCTTTTGCTTCTTCATTGAGTTCGTTTTCTAGTCTTGGAGTTAGAACATGTCCTAATTCATGACCTATTGTAAGCATTAATGCGTCGAGATGGTTTTTTATTACAAAAACTTTTTTAATTCCTTTAAGAGGATTGATTGCAAAACCTAAAATTCCTTTGTGCCATTTTCCTCCAAATGACTCATGAGCTTTTTTCATTTCTTCTTCTGAGCAAACATTTACTTCAATGTCTGAGGGGAATGACTCTTTTGTTAGAGTTTCAAAAGTTTCAATAACTAAGCTTTGAACTTCTGCAGCTTGATTAATAAATTGAGTTACTGGACGATTAGATTTTAGAAGTCCGACAGTAATTGTAGGTTGATAAGTTTGCGCGGGTTGATTTTCTTCTTCATCTTTTTTTTGAGAATAATCCTGGACATCATTTTTAGAATTCGCTTTCGGGGGGGCGTAATTTTGTCCAGGCATATCTGAGGGGATAATTTCGGGTAAAGAATCAAGATTAACAGAGTAGCCAGATTCACTATCTAATTTTAACGCATCATAACTTAAACTTGCAGAAACAGGTTCTGCTTGAATCGATGAATGGATTTTATTAAAGTAATTTCCTCTAGGGCTTGAAGGAGAGTATGAACTGCTAATAGTGCTTTCTAAAGATATTTTCCCTGAATAAGATCCGCCCATGGACATATATGTCATATCAAATACTATGAGGATATAGTAATTTATAAAGAATAGTGGGGTTGGTTGGTAGGTTCTGGGACTAAAATGTCATGAAATGGGTTTAGAGGGTCTAATTCTGTAAAATTTGAGGGTTTTGGTCGGTTTTCGTTAATCGAAAGCTTTATATAATGGATACTTATAACCACTACTAAGTAATTATATTTTAATTATAAAAAAAGGTGAGTTCTGTAAGTTATTTTTGTAGAATAATTTATGACGATTTTTAATAATAAAATAAATCAAATTTAGAGAGGAAAAGAAAATGAGTTATGAAACTAATTTGGGAATTAATTTTGGAATGAGAATGAGTTCAGTTAAGGTTGAAACGCCTGAGGGAGATGTTAAATATACTGCTTGTATAGCTGGATGCGAACCTCGTCAATCAGATGAAGGTATGGTACTTAGTGGAATGGTATTATTTGCTATTAGTCATGAACTAAAAGGAGTTAAGAATATAGCTACAGATGCAGGTTTATATGGATTTTTTGAAAAACATGTTAAAGGAGATCAGGTTTTTGGATCTATGGAACAAATTGCGATTGATCGAATGGATTTAGTTGATTCAGACGGTAACTTAACAGATTATAAATCTAGAGCAATAGAAAAATTAAATTATGTTGATGCAAATCTTGTAACCTTTTTGTATAAACAATTAGATTCAGATTTGGAAACTGATCACGCGTCTGCTCTTGAGACTCTTAGTAGATTAGAAGCACAATAATTTTTTTAATTTTTAATAATAAAATAAATCGAAATGAATTCCAAAAACCTAACTTGGACTCGAGGAGCGTGTTATTTACTAGGTGCACTTATGCTAAATACAACTGCAGGTATTGTAGTTCGAGATTGTGGAAATCAAAATATGCGAGAAGAAGTATTGTCTAAAGCAGATTCTTTAGGTGATGAAAATGGATCTGTAAGTGTAGATGAAGCATTACAGGTTTATCAAATACTGGGTTGTGATGGTGAAGAAATCTATTCAAAACTCGAATCTGAAAAAAAACAAATAGCAATACTCAAAGGTGCACAAAAAGCAGGAGATATTCGATTAAAAGAATCAATGTTTTTGGCACTTGAAGACAGTTTTAATAATTTGGGTGAAAATGAAAAAGATTACATTAGTAAAGCTGCAAGAGCATTTTCAGATAAAGATGTAAATGGAGAAATCAGTGTCGAGGAAGCAAAATATGTATTTAAATTAGCATATCAAAACGATTCTGTAAAAGATTTAAGACTTGATTTAGGAAAACTTCCTATCACTATGGTGGTTTGGCCTTGGCAATCTCAAGAAGATGCAGAGATAGTTAGATTTCTAAATATTAATATTGAATCATATCAACCAAATACTTCTTTGTCTGCTACAGAATATAATTTTTAATTTTAAGGAGTTATTAATAATGAAAAAAATTAATTGGGTAGGTACAATAATTTTAGCTTTAGGATTAGGTGTTGTTGGATGCAAATATGATTTACCTGAAGGTTCAGAGAAGTTAGGAGTGTTTGTAAGTGTGGATGTTAAATATATTAAAGAAGAGTCAAATCCTGATAATTTTATCCTTTCTGTGCCTGTAACACTAAATGATTCTGAAAGAAAACAAGTTTCAGTCGTTACACAAATGGGTGAAAACTTTTATGGTAGTGTAGGATATCAAGAATGCAGTCAATATGGTCAATGTGTTAATGATGTTATGCATTATAGAATTTTTACAACAAATGAGCTTGGAGAACAGAAAAAGTTATTAGTAAGAACTGATTCAGATGCTCCATTAGATAAAAAAGTTGCGAGAATTAACTTTATTTTAGTTGTTAATCAAAATATAACTGCGGGTGATTTAGTTAATTTTTATTTGGGGGATGGACAGAAATCTGATTTAGTAAAAACAGAACTTGGTGCTATTGATCCTGATAGAATTATAGCAAACACACTTGATGGTATTGTTGTTGAGGGCGGAATAAATTATGATTTATGATTTTTTTATAATTTGATTATTTTTTTATGAAATTTTTTAGGGGGTAAACTTTATGAATGATCAAAAAAAATTAAAATTGAAAAGTTGGGGTTATTTTGGATTAATTTTAGTAATGTCTCCTTTTATGTCATCGCCGACGCCAGCACAGCAAGATTATTCTAAAATAGATGAGAAACAAAAGAATAATTATTCTGTTCAAAAACTTAAACATGATTCCACATTTGGTTTAGAAGACTCTGTTGAAAGAACTTTATTAGATGTAAAAGATTCAGATTTTGAATCTGCTGATATGATTATTTATGATCAAGAACCTGTTGTTCGCGAACTGGACGATGTTGTTGCACAAGGTTATGATTTTTAGAATTAATTGTTTTTTATTATATTCACATTTCAACAATCTTGCTCATTTCGTCGACAAACTTTTTTGCTTTTATAAGATATTCATCAAATTCTTTTCCTGTAATGAACTGAATTTTTCTGTAAGTAATATCTTTTTGCAAAGTGTAGAATTCTCTCATTATATTTACGTGCTCTTTTGTTGCAAGCTTTTTTGTCACAAGTTTTTTTTCAATTATATCTGCGACGTGTTCAGGACTAGGTGGAACTTCTCCAAGACGCATGATTGCAGCGTGAGCAGAATCAATAACTGCCCAATAAAGATCAATAACTCCTTGAAGGACATGCCACTTAGCATTTTGAAGAGTTGCTGGAGCACGATTAAAATAAGTCCAAACAGCCTCGGGACTTGGACGAATCCGCCCTTGTTTTAGAAGAACTTGAAGTGGCTCAAAAAAACTAGTATCGATTAATGCAACTCCATCTCTAAGAATATTAACTGCAACAGGATCGCCTGACCGTGAATATTCCCAAAATGCAGTAAGCTTTAATGAAATAACATGAAGTCGTGTACTAACTTTTGCAACCATTTTGTCGATGATAATTCTGTAAGCTTCAACAACATCACCACTCATTTGAATTTTTAAATCATCAACAATAACTAAAACATCAATATCTCCTTTTCTATTTGTCGAAGCTAATTCTTTAGTTGTTTTACCTCTTGCAGTAGAACCAAAAATTGCAATACACGAAATAAACTTGCCAAATTCTTTATACATTTCAGCAGCAAACTTGTGTGCAATATCATAATCTTCTTTAGAATACTTTTTCAAATTAGGATTAACCACTGGGTTCCATTTAAATTCCATCTTTAAGAAGAAACAAGACTAAAACAGCTTATAAATGTTTGTAACTATTTCTAAATAGTCCATAGTCTTTATTGGGTATTTTTGCACCTGTTTTGGCTTTTTTTTAGTAATATATATAAAATTTCAAATTAATTTCTAACAAAATGAGTGAAAATAAGCAGTTTGAGGATACAGAAGACTATAAAGAATCTAAGAAGAAGTCAGACAAAAACTCTAGTAAGAGCTCTGATGGAAGTTTAGAAAAAGTAATAACAAAAAAGATCAGTCCTGTAGTGGAAGAAGCAATACATAAATTTTTAGGAGTAAGTATTGATGAACTAAATCAAGACATAAGTGAAAAACTACTAAAAAGTCCTCTGCTCGATTTTGATATTGATACATCGATTCCTTTCAAAGAAGCAAAAAAAATATTTAAACGAAATTTCTTAAGAAAAATGTTGCGAGTAAGTTATGGAAATATTTCAGAAGTAGCAAAAAGAATAGGTGTGGATCGCAGATCAATACATAGAATTGTAAAAGATGCAGGAATTGATGTATCTAGAATCCGTGAAGAAATGATCAGACCATATGACATAAAACAAAAAGCAGTAAGTAATTTAATTGAAGATGTGCTTGATAATTATAAAACAATAATCCACCCAATAAAATTAGAAAATGTTTATAGAAATGTCGATGAAGTTTCAAAAGATATAATGGATGAAATACCTATTCAAGAAATGTCGCTCAAAAAAGCAGAATACGAATTTGAATTAGCATATTTTAAAAAATTATTATCAGAACATGATGGTAACCTATCCCATATGGCTAAAAAAATAGAATTAAGATATGAAACCTTACTTAGAAAATTAAAATCATTAGGGTTGAAATAAAATTTTTTATGATTGAAATAAAACTTGTTAGAATTAAAATGATGATGTTTAAAATCAGAATTTAAGACGAGGAGGCATAAAAATGAGTGAAGAAAAAACGCAAGAGCAAATGCAACAAATAAATTTAGGACAAGAAGATTTAGAAAAAGTAGAAGATCCTCAAAAAGAAATGTTAGGGGAGTCAAATGTACATTCATTTACTGTGAATGAAGGTACTGAAGTTGACAATCTTCTTGATTTAATAGGGTATATAGAATCATTACCTGCAGAAGAATTTACTGATTTTGTAAAAAACAAAAAAAGAACAATGACAAATTGGTTAAATGAAGTTCATGGAGATGAAGCATTTACACAAAAAGTAGAGCAAGCTGTTTCAAAAGATGAAATAAAAAGTCACTTAAAATCTAAATTATCTGAACTCGACGATCTAAAAGAAGAAGCGAAAGAATTTATGGAAACAATTGAAGAAGAAGTTCAAGAGAATAAAGACGAAGAGAAAAAAGAAGTAGAAGAGAAGAAAGAATCTGGTGAAGATAAAAAGGATAAAAAAGAAAAATCCGAAGAGTGAGTTTATTAAATTTTTTGTTATGTTTTAATTTTTTTTCATAATTATTTTTCAAGAGAATTAATATTAGTATGCATGTCTTGAAATTTTATAGAAACAATTTTAGGCTATTTAATCTGTGATAATTAGAATTTCATATTTCAATTGTTGACCTTCTATTGTTATAATGCTTGCAAGACCTTGTTCAAAATTTCCAAACTGATAAGTCCAAGGTTCAACAGAACCAGGATTTAATCTGAGATCTGAGGAGAATGTATTTTCTGGAACGATGATTCCCTCTGATGTAACTGCTTTACCTCCTGCTTCATGGATGTGACCTGAAAGGCTAATGGATATATTATTATTTATCATAATGTTATTTAGGTTTTCACTACCTACATTTTTTTTACTTGCAAAATCAATTCCTAAATTCGAATTTCCTTGGGGAGGTTGATGTGAAATAAGAATGTCAAGTTCAGAATCTTGGTTTATTAATTTTATCAGTTCTTCAATATTGTTTTTATCATTTTCTGTTTCTTTGAAACCTTCATCTTGGAATGTGTAATCGTTTCCATAAGGATTACTGATTAAATCAAAATCATCTCCTTGAACAATTCTAGTTGTTGACATATCAATAATATTTGTATAATTATATTGTTCTATTAATTCTTCTATAATTTCATAATAATCTTTTTTTGTTTCGTGATTTCCTGGAATAACATAAACAGGCAGGTTTGTTTGAGCAGCTGCTTCAACGCAGTTTTTAATTTCGTCTCGGTAGCTTATCTTTGGATTATATCTTGGACGGTAACGATTAGCAATATCTCCTAAGAATATAATTCCGTCGACGTTTTCATCTAGGAATGATTCTGCAAATTTTTCGACGTGAGTACAATGACCATGGGAATCTGCAAGCACTCCAAACTTTGCAATGTTGTCTTGATCTAATGTCAGCTGTGTTAATGTGTTGTTTTCGAGTTTGTATTCGATGTTGTTGATTGTGATAATATTAGATCTTGCGCTTGGGTTATTTGTTTGATTATTTTCTTGAGTGCAAGCACTAATTAATAATGCAAGTATAACTAATATTATCTTCGCAATAATTATCCTAAATATTAGAGTCTTGGTTTTTTGATGCATTGTAACTCAAAGAATGTTGTTTGTTTTAAATGTTTTGTCGAAAGTTTTATAATATGAATTTATATTCTATCTTTAAATCAGCCAATTAATTGATTGATTGGGGAAAAAGAGGTAAGGTGAACAAGAAAAAAACTAGGGGAAAAAACGAGGTACAAAGAGGACTGGCGAGTAATCTTTTTATCAATTCAATTAATAAATTTACAACAGATAAAAATTTAAATTTCTTTCTTAAACTCATTCCAATAATATTAGTACTTATATTCTACTTTTTTTATCCTAAACCTGTAGGTCTAGAACAAGCAGGATGGACTGCAATTGCAATATTTTTAATTACAATATATGTGTGGGCAACAGAATTAGTTCACTTAAGTGTTGCTGCATTAATAACTATATTTTTATTACTTCTTACAGGAGCAGTAACTCCGCTCACAGCATTATATGGATTTGGATCAACATCATTTTTCTTAATATTTATAGGATTTATGGTGGCAATTGGGATGGAAGCTGCAGGACTCGACGAGAGAATAGCAAATGAGATTTTAAAATATTGTCATACAGAAAGATCTGTAATTCTTGGAATTATGATAATAACTGCGATGTTATCAATGATAATGTCAAATACAACAACAGTAATTATGATGATTCCAATTATTCGACATATGATTGCAAAAACAGATATGAACAAAATTGCAATTTTTTTATCAATAGCATTTAGTGCAAATGTTGGGGGTGTAGGATTTTTAATTGGAACGCCACCAAATTTACTTGCAGCAAATGCACTAGGACTTGGATTTACAGATTGGTTAGTTTTTGGATTTCCATTTATGTTAATAATGTTGCTCTTGTTGTATATTTCATTTTTAATATATTTTAAACCAAAACATAAAATTGAAAAAGTGACGCTCGATCATCTTGGTTTTTGGTCTTCAAAAGAGAAATTTGCAGCAGTTGTAGTTGGATTGACAGTTTTACTTTGGTTAACAAGTTCATGGCATGGTTTATCGACGCTAACTGTTGGTTTAATTGGTGGCCTATTGATGGCACTTTTTATTTATGATTGGAAATTCTTTACTAAAAAAGCAGATTGGGGAGTGCTTATAATTCTTGCAGGAGCAATATCTATTGGAAAAGCACTAGAAGTTACAGGAGCTGCACAATGGATGGCAGAAAGATTTCTTGAGATGACAGGATTTGAAAGTATTTGGTTAATTGCATTTAGTTTTGCAATACTTGGTTTAGTAATAACTCAATTTATACAAAACACTGCAACAGCAGGAATCATGATACCCGTTCTCGTGGGAATATCTGCAACATTAGGCGTAAGTGCTGAGAAGTTAGTGTTGCCATTAACAATGGCAGTATCAATGACATTTATGATGCCGCCAGGAACTGCACCTAATTTATTAGTTTATACAGAAACAGGAATAAGCACAAAAGAATTTTTCAAAGCAGGATTATTACCTACTATTCTTGGAATTGTAGTTGTGTTGTTTTTTTGTTTGATAATTGGCGGTTAAACCTGTTCTAGTTTTTTAATTGTTTTATTATTTATTAAAATGTTCATTTGTTCTATTGCTGTTTTGTTGAGTTTAATCAATCTTTCTTTTTGAGATATTTTTTCTTTAATAAATAATGAATTTAGATTTTCTAAATTTGATAAACAAACTAATTGTGAAACATTTGCATAATCTCTAATATTTCCAGTTTTACTTACATTTTTCTTTCTCCATTCTTTTGCAGTAGTTCCAAATAATGCGACATTCAATACATCTGCTTCAGATGCATAAATTTGTTTTTCTTGCTTTTTTGTTATTTTTTTAGGAATTAGATTTTGTTTTATGGCATTTGTGTGAATTCTATAATTAATTTTAGTTAAAGTTCTTTTCACATTCCAATCAAGAGATTTTCGTTGAGATTCTTCTTCTTTTAATCTCTGAAATTCTTTTATTAGATAAAGTTTGAATTGAGGAGATATCCATGATGCAAATTCAAATGCTATGTCTTTATGTGCATATGTTCCTCCATATCTTCCAGGCGTGGAAATTAGTCCGATAGCTCTTGTTTTTTCAATCCATTGTTTGGGCGTAAGAATAAATGAATTTAATCCAGCTTGTTTTTTAATCCCATCGAATTCGATGTGTTTAAACTTAGGATTGTTGATTGTTTCCCATAATCCTATGAATTCAATAGTGCTACGATTTCTTAACCAGTTTTGAATAATATAATCAGTTCTTTTCGAATCTTTATACTTGGCTATGCTGGTTATAGAAATGTAATTTTTATTCTGTTTAGTTATTATCTTAATATTTGTTCCTAAAACCTCTATTTTTGCCATTATTTCACCTCTAATTTTTTGACATGTCGATATGATTAAATTATATATTGATTCATTTATAAGCTTCACACGAGCATGTCCAGTGTCCAATGGTTCTCGACGGAAAATCTTTCAGAAAAGTTGAAATTTTTTTATATTTTTTGGAGGGATTTTCGAGAATGTTGAATAATTTTTGAATAAGTTGAACTATTTTCAATAGAATTAGATTTGTTTTTAATATTTACTTCATTATTTTTCTCAAAACACAATCTTTTTCAAAGTTTCTACGAAAGTCTCAACTTCTTCTTCAGTATTATAGAAATAAGTGCTGGCACGCGCACTACCTTTTAATTTGTGGGCGTTGAACCAACTATGGTTACAATGAGCTCCGCTTCTGATCATAATATTTTTAGATTGATCAAGCATGATTGCAATTTGATGAGGATCAATTTCATCTACCATAAAATTAAATATTCCTCCTCTAAGTTTAGGATCTTTTGGCCCAATAAGATTTAGTTTTGAAAATTCTAATAATTCTTCTGTCATAAGTGAGTTTAATTTGAATTCTTGTTTTGCAATATTTTTAATTCCCACTTTATTAAGATATTTGCACGCAGCACCAAAACCAATAATTCCTGCATAATCTTGAAGACCTGCTTCAAATTTATTAGGTAAACCTTCTAGTTTGAATGAATTTTGAGTTGTTTCACTCACTGTGTCTCCGCCAACAATAAATGTGTTGAGTTTTTCTAATTGTTCTTTTTTTCCATATAATGCTCCAATGCCTGAAGGACCTAACATTTTATGGCCAGAAAATGCAACAAAATCAGCATCAAGACGCTTGACATTAAGTTCATGATGTGGTGCGCTCTGAGCAGCATCAAGTAAAACAAGAGCTCCCTGTTTGTGAGCAATTTTAATAATTTTATCTGCAGGAATTGTAGTCCCGTCGAGATTAGACGTGTGTCCCATGGCAACAAGTTTGACTTTGTTATTTAATTTTGCTAATTTTTCTTCAAACTCGTCTAAGTTAAATGTATTATCTGAATTAGAATTAATAAATTCTCTTTTGATTCCAATATTTTTTTGTTTAATTAACCAAGGCACCAAATTAGAATTATGTTCTTTATCAGTTTGAATCACAACATCCCCTTTTTTGAAATTGATAGAATTTGCAACTAAATTAATAGCTTCAGTAGTATTTCTTGTAAAAATAATTTCTTCTGTTCTTTTAGCATTAATAAATTTCTTGATTGTATTTCTTGCATTGTAAACTTCATCATTTACTTTTGTACTGATGCTATGTGCACTTCTACCTGCGCAACCAGGAAATTCTGTATAATATTGATTCATAGCTTCAACCACTTGAATAGGCTTTAAGCTCATGCAAGCATTATCAAAATAGATTGGCATATTTTTTTTACTTTTTCTAT
The DNA here is from genome assembly GCA_018668595.1 of Candidatus Woesearchaeota archaeon. Classification (GTDB taxonomy): domain Archaea; phylum Nanobdellota; class Nanobdellia; order Woesearchaeales; family UBA11576; genus JABJCP01. Next base: position 106,202 of record JABJCP010000001.1, on the reverse strand, counting down.
TTTTTTGATTTTCCTCCGATAGTAGGGGAAAATCATTTCTTAGCTTTTTTATGTTCATATCGAGGGTAAAAGAGAATTAGTATTTATAAATTTTTGTTTTTGAGGGTTTTTTAGAGTGTTTATATGTTTGTTGAGTGTTTGTTTTGTATATTTTCTCTCTGAACTATTCTCCAAACATGTCAACCCATTTCTCAAACTGCTTAATATGGTGAGGTGCGAATCGTTTTAAGTCAGTTCTTATTTCATCGATTGATTTTTTTTCATGTAATTTTCCAAAAAACTTTGAAAAGAATTTGTCTGCATAAGAGATTATTTGTTCTTCAATATTAATAGGACTCATATCTCTAGGAGGTAAGGGGAGGTTTTTGTTAATTATCTCTTCTTTTGTAATTCCACAACTGAGATGACGTTCACAAACAAGCGCATGTTTTGGTAATTTTTCTTTTTCTAAAATTTCTCTACCTCGAACTCCGTGCATTATGTAAGGATCAGTGCCCGTGCAACAAATTTCAGGATCATTCACTTTAAAAATTCCAATATCATGAAGCATTGCAGCTTCTTTGATGAACTTTAAATTAAGATTTAGTTTTAGATCTGGATTTTTTTTTTGAAATCTTTTTGCAATAGCTAATGATTCTTCTGTGACAAGTCTACTATGCTCTACCAAAAAATGAAATGATTTTGATCCTTGCGAGTAATATTTTTTTATTAAGTGTAGTGGATTCATTTTAATAATTTAATCTTCGTTGTATAACTTTTTCAAAACTTCTTTTCTTATTGGATTTTTAAGTTTTCTTAATACTTTCGCTTCTACTTGACGAATCATCTCTCGAGTAACTCCAAACATATCTCCAATTTCTTGAAGAGTGGCTTCAACTCCATAATTTCTTCCAGGCAGTAACCCAAATCTCATGAGTATCACACAAATATCTCTTAAATCACCAACTTCTTCTAGGTGTTTACGTATTGCTTTATTAATTTCTTTTTTACCAAACTCTTCAGTGGGTTTCGCACTATTTATATCTTCAAATAATTCAATTAAATCAGTTGCTCCGTCTTCTCCACCGACTGGTTGATTTAAATAAATAGGATCTCTTAATGCAAGTTTAAACCTATTTATTGTTTCAGGAGTTTCTCCAATTTTTTCAGCAACTTCTTCTAATTTTGGAATATAACCTAATTTTGCCGCCATAGAAAACTTAGTTCGAATATACTTGCTAACAACATCTGCAGCAGTTGCTGGAACATGCACGATTTTAGTTTGATCAGACATACTTCTTGTTATTGCTTGTCTAATCCACCAAGTAGCATATGTTGAAAATTTATACTCTTTTCTATAGTCGAATCTATAAGCTGCTTTGATTAATCCAATATTTCCTTCTTGAATTAAATCTCCAAATTCCATCCCTTTATTCGCATATTTTTTTGCAACATTAAGAACTAATCTAAGATTACCTTCTACTAAACGATTAACAGATCGTTCACCTATAGAAATATTTTTTTTTATATTTTTTTTAGTTTGTACTAATTCTTCTATTTTTGATTCATATAGATAAATATTTTTTTGTTGATCAGGAATTCCTTTGGATTTAATCATTCTATTTGTATAGTCTACAATGGCAACATCGATTTCAGGAATAAGTTGCTTTGCAGAGTCTTTAATACATTCACGCAAAGACTTATTTTTTTGATGGCCAGGATTTTCATCTTTTTGTTTTTTAGATTGGTTTTTAGAATTTTTGTCAGAGTTTATTTTTTTATTTTTTTTTGAATTATTTTTAGGATTAGGATTTTCAAGATAGGGTTGCATGAAAAAGGTATGAATAAATATTTGGTTATATATTTGGTTTTTCTCAGTTTCATATGTTTTATTATTTTCCACAGTACAGTCTTTATTATTGTCTTTACATTCATTATTTTTATCTAATTCATATAGTTTTTTTTCTAGCTCAGATACTACTCTATAAATATGTTTTTTACTTAATCCGTTAATGCCTTTTTTTTCTAATTTAATCATATCTTTATCGTACATTGTGTGCATAATTTCACTTTTTAAAATTGCAACTCCTGTTTTATAATTTTCAGAATATAATCTTTCATAATCGCAAACTGAGTAAAGTAAATTTTTAAATGCATGTTCTAAATTTCCGCAAATTTCTTGTTCTTCCTCTAATCCCTTTAAAAGTTTAGTTGTAGAAATATAATCAAAGTATAATTGTTCTGCAGAATTATTTCTGATTGAATAATTGTCTCTATTTATGCTTTTTTTTCTTTTTTTCTTTCTCATAGAATCTAGTTCAATAACTGAATTTTGTTCCCCCATATAAGTAAGCTACAGAGGATAGAATATATAAACTTTACGTGATATATTGAGTAAATCTTAAATAATATTTAGAATTTAATGAATTTGTTTTAATGATATTTTTATAGGGGGTAATTGTTATGATTCGAAAAAATCAATTTATTCAAGATCTAAAAAAAGATGATATAATTAATGATATATTTGTTGTAAAATTTAAAAAACCAGTAGAACCATACAAAAATGGGTATAAATTCGAACTTCGACTTGGAGATTCTACTAAAGAAATAATGTATAAGTTTTGGGGATCACAAAATGAAGACGCAGTAAAAATAATTTATGAGTCTATAAACAAAAATGATGTTGTTTTAATTCAAGGAAGAGTTTCAGAGTGGCGTGATGTTTTAGAAATTGCAGCAAATGATCAACACACAATAAAAATTCTTAGTCCTGGCGAATATGATGTTTCAGATTTTGTTAGAAAAACAAAATATGATATTGAACAAATGTGGGTTGCATTAATGCAATATCTTGATAGTGTTACTGATTCTGAAATTAAAAAAGTACTTGAACATTTTTTTAAGAATTCTGAATTTGCAGAGAGGTTTAAAATTTCTCCTGCAGCAATGTATATTCATCACGGATGGATTGGCGGACTTTTGGAACACACACTTTCTGTTGTAAAAATAATTGATGGAATTCATAAAGTGCATCCAACATTAAATAGAGATTTGATGATTGCAGGAGCAATGATTCATGATATTGGAAAGCTTGACGAATTTGAAGTTACCACAAATATTCGACCATCAAAAAGAGGAATGTTAGTTGGTCATGTAACAATTGGAATAGATATGCTTGAACGTTCAATGGATAAGATAGAAACTCCTGAAGATCTTAGACTTAAATTAATTCATATGCTACTTACTCATATGGGTGAATATGGAAGCAGTAAAACTCCTAGTTTTCCCGAGGCATTAGCAGTATTTTATGCAGATCAAACAGATGCGCGTATTACTCAAATAAAAACATTAGTTGAGGGTGCAAATACAGAAGATGATAGTATTTATCACAAAGATTTTGGGAATGTGTTTTTGGAATAAAATTTATCTTTGTTTTTTTTGGGAGGGACTTAATGATTTTTAAACAATTAATGATTTATTTGAATAATAAGAAACATTTAAATCCTAGAATTATTGAATTTATTGTTATTTTATTTGTTCTAATAGTTTTGGGAATTTTATTTTGGAAACCAGTCGTATATATTTTTTCAAGTTCTGATTCAATCAGATTATACTTGTCTAATTTTGGAATATTAGCTCCTCTAGTTTTTATATTATTAGTTATTATTCAAGTTTTTTTTGCACCAATACCTGGTCAAATAGTTGCATTCGGAGGCGGTTATTTGTTCGGAGTATTTGGCATTATTTATTCAATGATAGGATTAATAATAGGTTCTGCATTGGCGTTTATTTTTTCTAGGCGTTATGGGCGATATTTTGTGGAACTTTTTGTCAATAAAAAATCACTAAAAAAATTTGATAAATATTTAGAAGGAAAAGGATTGTTTGTATTTTTTTTAATTTTTTTATTGCCTATGTTACCTGATGATTTAGTATGTTTTGTGGCAGGTTTGACTAATTTAAGAATACGAGATTTGATAATTGTTTCTGCTATAGGAAGATTCCCTGGATTTTTCATAGCAACATTGGTTGGTGCAGGAATGGCTGTGTTTAACCCTATTATTTCAGGCATTATATTGGTTGTTTTGTTAATTTTGTCTGTTTTAATTTACTGTTTACGACATAAAATAGAGAATATTGTGCTAAGTTTAACAGGTAAATTAACTTAATTTTTTGTTGTTTATACTTGGTTAGACTTGTTTATATTGTTTTTTATAACTTCTTTATAATAAAATTTATAAATGAGAGGGTGGTTTTCTAGTATATGGGGGATTTAATCATATTTTCTGAATTTAGATCTAGGTATAAAGGTAAAAGTATTGATGAAATTTGTGATGATTTGACACATACAGAGCCTGATGTTCTTAAAAAGTTTAAAAGCAATATAAATATCAAGAATATGTCTCATGATCAAGTTGTCAATTATTTAGTAGATAGGCCTGATTATACTGCATTTAGAGAATTGATTAATCGAAGAAGCCAATTTGATTCAGATTATACTTGCGAAACTCTTTATCAAGAATTGTCTGATAAAGGATCATCAAAAATTAATCTATTTCTTTTAATGCATTCAGCATATATTGAACAAGAACTTGATTGTTTTAATTCTATGGAAGATATTTATACTGCATCGATTGATGTAAAAGTCGCAGCAATGCGATCTCTTAGAAATAATTGTAATAATTTGATTTAATGTTATTTGATTTATGTTTATTTGATTTGTTTTTATTTGATGTGATTTAAGTTCAGTTAATTCTTACAAATTTTAATTACTTTTTTAATTACTCATATTTAGTGTTAGAATTCATATTAAGAAATAAAAAAATCATTAAAATAAAAAAATTAAGACTTATTTAAATTGCAATGCAATTTTAGGACTGCTAATTTTGTTAGCAATTCTTTTTAACAAACCTTCTTTTGGTTTTAAATTGATGCTGCAATCATCCCAATTAGCTAATTCATCCCAATCAGCATCAATTGTTTCATCAACATCTAGATCATTAAGATCGTCTAATGTTTCCACATGTTTCCATGCTTCATTTTCTGCAACTTCTGCTTCTAATTTTAATTCTTGTTGAACTCTACTAATTTCTGCTTGAGATTCTTCTTGAAATTGTCTTAGACGATAATTTTCTAATGAAAGTTTACTTTTTCCAAGACCTAAAATTTCTGATACTTTAATTCTAGCATTGAAATAATTTTCATTAACTTGGCCTTTAATTTCATAAAGTTGTAAGTTTGTATCGCTAGCAAAATCAGTAAGTAATCTCTTGATTCTATCGCGTTTAATCTGTCCGCTCCCTCGAGTTTTATGAACAACTTGCGTAATTAATTCGCAAAGATCTCTATCTTTTGTTATTGCTAATTCAAACATTGAATCAGGAAGATATTTAGAACAAACATCAACTGCTTTACTTAGATCTTTATTCATTAAAGCTTTTTTATATTCGTGTTCTACTTTAGCAACTTTATTTTTTGCCAATTTTGTTTCTCTTTTTCCAAGATTTTGTTTAGCAAGTTCTAATGCATCATAAGGACTGGTGATAAGTTTAGTTCTGAAATCAGTCAGCATTGTTTCATACTCTGCTTCACTTTTCATTATTGTTAATGTTTTTTTATCAAGTCCGAGTAATTTAGCTGCTTTGTATCTTGCAATTAAAAATCTTGCATCAAATTTTTCTGTTTCAATAGCTGTTTCATATGTTTCATCAGAAACTAAATCTGTAAGTATTTTTTCCAATCTGTTTTTTCTAAATTTTCCATACTTGTGATCCTTTACTTTTGTACTTATAGCACTAACTATTTTACTAATATCTACATGATGATTTCTTGCAATAGAAAATAATCCTTCGGGTAAGTAGGTTGCACCAAACGCAATTGCCTTTTTGCTGTCTTTTTCAAGAAGTGTTTTGAATTCAGCTTCAGTTTGTTCAATTAATGTTTCTGCTAGATCTATTTTTTTTTGGTCCATCCATTCTTGAGCAATTTCTCTAGCTTTGTAAGGATCAACTAAACAAGCACTAGTGTAGTCTGCTTTTGGTTTTGATAAAATTTCAATTTCAGCTTTTGCTTGATATGCTTCTCTTTGAGCTTTTTTGTAAGCTTTAAGTTCTTCGCTTCGATTCAATCCATATTTCGGAGAATTAATTGTTGTTCGAATTACTTCTTCGAGTTCTGGTGAAATTTTATTGAACAACTTGCTTTTTGCAGATTTAACTTCTTCATAACTTGATTTTGTATCTTGAAGTTGATAATATGCATCTAACATAGTCATTAGGTTATTATCTGATAAGAATTTGTGTCCTTGTCCATAATGTACTTCGGAGAATCTTACTTGATCTTTGCCGTTTTGTTGGTATTTTAAGACTTTAACACCCATTTTTGCTAGTTCTTTTGCATAAATAGATCCTATTTGATCTCTAATGGCATTTTTATCATCTAAGAGGAGTTTTTGTTTAGAATCTGAGCTAATCAAGTCTGTTAAACTTGTATAACGTTCATTTTTTAAAGTATAATTTGTTTCGGCCATAATTAAGGTTCACCTCTTATTAGTAGTTACTTTTTTAATGATATATAAAGGTTTGCTTTTTGAGTACTTGCGAGTGGTTATTTTCGCTTATGATTTATGTGTTTGTTATAGAATTAATTTATTTTTACTGCTACAATTTTTTTTTTAGGAGTATTTAAAAATTATTTTTTGTTGTGTTTGTTCTATTATGAAAAAAATAGTGGTGATAGGTGGAGGAAGTGGAATATTTAATCTTCTTAGAGGATTAAAAAAATATGATTGTGATATTACTGCAATAGTATCTATGATGGATTCTGGCGGAAGTACTGGAGTTTTACGAAATGAATATGGTATATTGCCTCCTGGAGATATAAGAAAATGTTTAGTTGCACTTTCTGAATCAACTGATCTTATGAAAGATTTATTTGAGCACAGATTTGAAGGAAATGGGAGTCTTGGAGGACATAGTTTTGGAAATTTATTTTTAACAGCTCTTAATTATGTAACAGGATCAGATGAAAATGCGATACTTGAAGCAAGTAAAATCTTGAATATTAGAGGAAAAGTTGTTCCTGTGACTTTAGATGATTCTCATCTTTGTGTTGAATTAGAAGATGGCCAAAAAATAATTGGAGAAACAAATATTGATATTCCCAAGCACAATCCTGAGCTTAGAATAAAAAAAGCATTTCTATCAAATCCTGCAAAAGCACACTATGGTGCAATAAAAGCAATTGAATATGCAGATATTGTAGTGATTGGTCCTGGAGATTTATTTACAAGCGTAGTTCCTAATTTATTAGTAGAAGGAATTTCAGATGCACTCAAAAAAACAAATGCAAAAAAGGTTTATGTTTGTAATTTAATGACTAAAAATGGCGAAACAAATTTTTTTAATGCAGAAGATTTTGTTGATGTAATTGAACAATACTCTAAAACTAAAATGGATTATGTATTGGTTCATGATCATTCATTATATAAAGTTCCTAAAGAAACATTGGATCGTTATCGACAAGAAACTGCGCATATTGTTAGATTTAATGAATCATCAAAGGTTTGGGATTATTCTAAACTTATTGTAGATGATTATATTTCTCATCCATCTATATTGAGACATGATCCTGAGAAGTTGTCAAAAAAGATTTTAAAGTTATAATATATGAACTTTAATAAACATAAAAATTAAAAAATATTATTTATAATTACCATTAAACGCATGTCCATACTCGAAATTTGATTCATAAACATTTATTTTACCTGCTTGATAATTATTAAAAAGTAAAACTAATTCTTTAGAAGAACAATCCTGGATGGGTTCTAAGTTGCGAAGTTTAATTGATGGCGAAAAAAATTGAGAACAATCTTGTGAAACTTGCGAAATACCTAACCAAAGATTTTCAGTACGAGATAAACCTGCATCATTAAATTTGGTCATTAAAAATGAGACATTTTGTCCTAAATTAAACATTTTTTGCTCTAATTCACTAAAGTATCTTGTGCCATTAGTTATGCCTGCAAAATCTATAAGTCTTTTTCCTATTTTTTCATATGCTTCGCATTGCAAAGAATCTACTGAATAATTTGGATGCGTAACTGAATATTTCGCTATTTTATCTAAACCATTTGCAATTCCTTTATTATAAATATTTTTCAATATTTCATTTTTTTGATCTGCTGGAATTGATTGAAGTAATACTGTAAATTTCCTATTTAATTTTTTTCTATTCATTTTTTTATAGCATTTAATTAGTTTATTAATTTAAGATGATCATAGTTTAAAAAAAATTAAAAAATCACCAATTATCCCCTAATATTATGGTTAGAGCTAGAAGGTGTATGAGACAATTGGTGGTTTTTTAGTGTTAATTGTGTTTTAGCACATTATTTTAATTACTAAAAAACTCTTTAACTCTTCCTTTGAATCTTTGACCTAAAATTCTAAACCTGGATATATTAACAGGCTCTTCTTCGATTAGTCCAATAAAATTTCCTGGCGCGAGTACTTGGCGAGTTGTATCGAACAGTTCAACTTTGCTTTCAACACTTCCTGATTCTTGGTATTTTTGAACGCCAGTCAGGTAGTCATCTTCTGAAAAATCAACGTCTTGATTTAATAACTTTAATTGTTCTGAAAATTCTGTGTCTGTTTGATTATCGTACCAATCATCTAAATCACAGGGTGGTTTAGCAGTGGTTTCAGATCCTTCTTCGTTTTCAAACCATTCATCGTTTAATGCATTAGAGAAATTCAAAACACTTACAGCAGCCAAATCATCTTTTCCTAGACTTGTACTTGTAAACCAGGAATCTATTTTTGGTTTAGTAGCATTTTTAGCACCATCTATATTTTTTGGGGTTGTAGTTTTTGGTTTATTTAGATTTGCTAGACTCTTTTCGAATGCTGTGGTGAGATATAATAATTCATCTTTGATTTGTGCTTTTGGTTTTTCAGATATAAACTCATTTAACACAACTTGTTGATTTTTTGCAGCAAGATTTCTGGCAGTTAAATAATCGTTGATAGTTGGTTGATCATATTTTCTAATTATGTTTTCGTCCCAATTCAACAAACCATTTAATTCATTTTCGATTCTATTTTTCTGATCAGGTGTTGCAATTTTTAAATTTTGTGTTAATCTCTTAACATACTTTGTTAAATTAATTACTCCAAATCCTGTTTCAAGCATATTTTCTGGAAAATATTTGAAAGCAATTGCTTCTGCTTTGTTTGGATTAGTTTTTAGAGCGTTTTTGTATTCTTTTTCAATTTTGTTAATTGTTCCATTTGCTTTATTTACATAATCTTCTGTAAGACTTTTACTTTCTTCTGCAATTTTTTTAGCTTGATACGGATCAATTAATTGTTCTTTGTTAAATAACTCTATTGCTTGAGCATATTTTTCTCTTTGTCTTGCTTTAAATTCTTTTATACTTAGACTTTTGTTATATGCTTCACTTGAATATTTCGGTTTACTTTTTGGTTTTTTTTCTTGCGGTTTTTTGATCGCATCATTTCGTTTTACTTTGTTAATTAAACCAGTGTTATTAAGGCATCTTTTTTCAAGATCTAATTGTTCTTTTATGGTTTGATTAAGCTCGTCGGAAATTTTAACAGGATCAAACTCTTTTCTTGCAATGTCATTAGTAGTATAATCTACTGTGTCATCTTGTATTGTGTAAAATGCAGTGATTCTTTTCATCACATTTTTTCTTGAAACGAATCTATTTCCTTTGCCTTTTCTTGTTTCACAAAATCGAATCATGTCGTTTCCATTTTGTTTATACTCAACAACTTTTACTCCTACTTTGTCAAGTTCTGTTTGATAATTGTTGTTAATATAGTTATCAATACTTTTACCTTTGCTTCCACTTTGATACTTAGGAGTATCGACAACTGAATTGATAAGATTTTCAATGTTTTCTTCTAATTTTAATGCATAATTCATTTTTTTTACCTCTTTATTTTTTTTGATTTTTTGTTTGTTTGTTTGTTTTGTTTGTTTTTTCTATTTTTTATTTTGTTTTTTTCTTTTTTGTTTTTTTATTTAATTTTATTCTATTCTAAATGCGTCTTCTATTGCTTTTTGACGTCTGGATTTTTTATTTTTCTTTGTATCCACAAATTCATTATTTAAATTTTCTCCAAATGCTGATTCGTATACAATTGCAGGTTTTGCAAGTTGCACATAAGATGAATCTGATAATACTGAGTTAATTGTTTCATTTGAAGGGCCATAGTTTGGTTTTCTGTTATTTTGCGTTAGTGTATTTTGTGTACAACCAGCCAAACAACTTAATGCGATTGTAGCACCTGCAATTAGTTTTTTATAGTTCATAATGTTCACCTCTTTTTTTAATTCGTTTTTATTATAATGTTGTAGCCACACCTTATTTTTCTTAACCACTATCTAGTAGTATTTTGAGCTCATATTTATAACAGTGTAGTCTTATTGAATACTGCTATTAATAGAATCAAATCAAAAAATAGTTTAATTGCGTCTATTCTGGTCTTTAAATTAGGACAATAAGGCGTTAATTACTATTAAATTATATTTTCAGATGATTTTTTATTAATTCGATGTTTAGTTTGCATTGTAATATTGTGTTGTATTAACTAGGATTACAAATAGAAAAATTTAAATATGTAGCAGGCATTCTTAACATTATGGATATTGTTAGAATATTGGAATCAGTAGGATTATCAGAACTTGAGTCTAAAATATATTATGTTTTGTTTAATACTGGATCAACTCCTGTAGGAAGAATAATAAAAAAAGCAGGACTCCATAGGGGTACTGCATATCAAATAATAAATAGATTAATTAAAAAAGGATTAGTAAAAAAAACAATTAAAGATTCGATGAGCTATTACGAAGCTGAAGATCCGAGAGTTCTTATTGAGATTATTAATGCCAAAAAAAAGCAATTGAATACAATTCTTCCAAAACTAATTGGCAAAAAACAATTTAGTAAACAAGATCAAGAAATACAAGTATATTCGTGGGCAAGAGGAATGAAAAGTGTTTGTGAAAGAATATTAAGAGAACTTGATGAAAAAGATTACTTGTGTTCTTTTGGAGCTGAAGGTTCTTTTGGAAAAATAGTTGGTAATTATGCTACTACTTGGAATGAAAGATTGACAAATAAAAAGATTAAGATAAAAAGAATACTTAATAGATCTTTAAAGAATAAAGTTCCTACTTATTTCAAAGCTGCAAAAGGATTGTATAAAATAAATAAAGATGAGTTTCCAACTCCTATTGGTACATTAATTTACAAAGATACTGTTGTGTTGTTTGTGTGGAATGGAAATCCTCCTATTGCAATATTAATTAAAAATGAAGAGAATGCTAAAGGATACAAGAATCAATTTGATCTTATGTGGTCTGATTCAGAAAAAATAAAAATTAACTAAATAAAAAATAGTGTATTTAACATTGATGATAATATGGACGAAGAAAAAATACTTGAGGAATTAGGACTTACACCTGCAGAGTCAAAAGTATATTTAGCACTTTTAGAGACTGGACTGACTTTGGCAGGGCCAATTATTAAAAAAACAAAACTTCATCGTGCGACAGCATATCAAATATTGCAAAAATTAATTGAGAAAGGACTTGCATGTTATGTTTCTAAATCAGGAAAGAGAGAATTTGAAGCAACAAGTCCTGAAATACTCTTGGAACTTCTAGAAGAGCAGGAAGAACAAGTAAATTCAATTATCCCTGCACTTATTGAATTAAAAGAAAAAAATCAACGAAAACAAGAAGTTAGAGTTTATTCAGGAGTTAAAAAAATTAAATCTGTTTGCGAAGAAATACTTGATGAATTAAAATATGGGGGAGAGTATCTTGATTTTGGAGTTTCAGGTTTGTTTGGAAAAATTTTAGGTCCTTATTTTTATATTTGGCAAGAAAAGAAAAAAAATTGGAAAATAAATGCAAAATGTATTTTTAATGAAGATTTATTACTTAAAAATCCAAAATATCTTAAAGATTTTGTTGGCGAAGCAAAGTTTCATCCTAAAGAGCATCATAGTCCGACAGATACAATGATTTTTAAGGATATTGTTGTGATGTTTATCTGGACTGCTGAACCTCCAATAGCAATAGTAATAGATAATCCGGATGTTGCTGAGTCGTATAGAAATCAGTTTAAGGTAATGTGGAAAAATGCAAAGAAAAAAGAAGATTATCAAACCAATTAAAAAATAATTAACAAATAATTAAAAAATAATTAAAAAAAAGTTACCTAAACAAAATTAAAAAAGTAAAATAATTTAATAAAAAATTAAAGCCTACTAGGAACTGAATTTATCATTTCTTTAAGAGATTCAATATTTGTTCTGATGTGTCTTTTCCCGTTAAGATATTCTCCAACATCCCACTCGTGATAAACTCCTCCTGAAAAAGGAACATAACTCCTGCAAATTCTAGTTTCGGGAACTTCTTCTCCTCTTACAACCATAATTTCAGGAATATCTGATGTTAAATTTCTTCCTGAAATAAACTGTTCTAATGAGTGATGCGTTCCAACATAAACTGGAAGTCCCTTTAATCCTTCGCAATATAAACCTGTAACAGAATCTTTTGAACGTCTGTTTGGTTCTTGCGTCCAAAATAAAAAAGGCTTACCTATATCGTCAAAATATCCTCTGTTTAACATTTCAGGATTCGTAACATATAATGCAACGACAGAATTATTTCTAACAAGTGCAAAATCTCTCACAGGTTCTGACTTTTTTGACTTTTTAAAAAAAGAAAAATTAAACATTTTTTATAACTCGCTCAATTTTTTTGAAACAGCATATGCGAATTTAGCATAAGAACTCTCTAAAACTATGTTTTCTGAATTAGGTTTGCCGCCTATAATTTTTAATGCAGTTTCTATTTGTCCTGTTTCATTTCGGACATAACGTTTTGCTGAATTAATTACTGTGTTTAGTACATTCTCTTTTGCGAGTTCAGAGACATCTAAATCAACAAGACTTGACTCTTCATTTATTGGATAAATTTCTTCTAGTTTTTTATCAGTTGATATTAAAATAGTTCTTAACTTACTTAGTTTAGTCACATATGCTGATAATTCAGTAACTATGTTGATTAATTTTGGTTGGTTTACATCTTCATATTTTTTAAGATCTTCAGTGACTGTATTCAATATGTTTTTGAATTCATTATTAACATCAGTTAAATCAGAATATAAGTTGGATATTACTTGACATTTTCTTTCTAAAGATTCAGATGGATTTAAACTGACCATACTTAAGTTATTAAAATAATCTTTAATTTCTTGTTCTGGATCTGCTGATTCGGATGATTGATCCATTTCGAATACATCGCCTTGAATATTAGTTTGTATAATTTGTTTTAATTTTTCCATTTTTATTGCACCATTTTTTTTTATGTATTATTTTTTTGTTTGTGGTTAACATACATTTAGTATTTAACAACTCCTAAGTACTAACAACTTAGTTATAAATTGGTGTAGTATTGATTAATACTATTTAGAACTAATGCAATAAATAATCAAATTTATTTATTTATTTAATTGCCTATATTGATTAATGTGCCACGCAGGAGAATTAAATATTAATAACTCGATAGTGCCTTCAACCCAATACATATTTTTTTTTTCAATTAAGCATGCGTCGCCTTTAGATATTTTGTAAATGTTATCTTTATAATGAATTTCGCAAGTTCCAGATAATGCATAATATATCATATCACATTCATCATTTACTGCAAATCCTTTTTCAGGATATCTACCTTTAATGGTTGCTTTAGCTAAACTCGCATTTTTTTTATTAAATTTATATTCTTCGACAACACAGGATGTAGAATTAGTTTTTTTCTCAAGATTTGATGTTGTTATTAACATTTTAGCTCTCCTTTAATTTTATTAAACATATAAACTGAATTTACAAAGCTTTTTTTGTTTATGCATAACTATGACTTATGTTTAAGTTTGAGAATCATAACTTAATAATGCTTAGTTATCTTAGCTAAGACAAATTGATTCTTAAGTCTTTTATCGGGGAAGTATTCAAACATTTTTAGATTCTATATGGTTTATGGCCTGCGAGGAATAATTAGAATAGTTTTAGAACTTAATTTGCTTAAAGAGCTGGTTAAATAAATTTGGCTCAGTTTTTTGTTTAGTCAGGCACACGAGGAATTACTCGAATATGTCGAGACGTTAGCTCGTGTAAAGAACTGCTAGAAAAAATATATCTTAGCTCTTTGTTTAATAACTTTGTTGCTAATGAATATACTTGATGTCTCATACTTTGTTGATCCAGCGCGAGTTCATTTTCTGATATTTCTCTTATACTTAAACCATCAGCTAAATCTGAAATAAGTTTAAATGGATATTTTGATTTATTTGAAATATCAACTTTTAATGCGTGTTCTTCTAAACAAATAGGACAACCAAAATTATAAGTTCTATAGACAAAATCTTGACCCCTCAGGTAAGCCGTAAGGCACTGTTTAACTCCTGCAATTTGATTTAGCCTATTTTTAAAAAGATTTGTTTCGTAGTTTTCAAACGTAGATTTTTCATAAGGATTAAATGAACCATATTGATCTTTATTAGTTTCATAATAATCTTTTAATTTAACATATATTTGAAATAATTCAGGATCTTCAATATGATCAGATAATATTTCATAAATAGTTTTCTTTATTGAGTTTACATAAATAAATGGGGTTTTTAACACTGCACCAGGAAATTTTTCACAAAATGTATTTTCACTATTTGCAACACAATCTTGATCAAGTGGTTGTGGAGCATAAAAATAAAAATTATTCACGTCAGATATGAACTGAGTTAATTGTTTTTTTGTTAATTTATATATTATATTATTTGATGTTCTATTTTTACGTTTATATTCTTCAGGGGTTCTTGGATGTAAACTACTCTGAAAAAAATCAGCTCTAGATTTTAATTCATTTAACTGTTCGTAGGTTAGTCTAACTCGAGCATTTTTTTCCATTTCATATTTGCGATCTTTTTTTGTTTGTTTGGATTTTACAATTGAACGCGTGTCGAGGGGATATTTAGAAATTTCTCTTGTTAGGAAAATTAAATCATGTATTGTAAAAGCATCTAAAATCCTTCCGTATTTACACTCGTCTAAACTATTTTCAAAAAGGCTTATTTTTGAATCAATACTTAACAGATGAGGGGCAGGATATGTTGTTTGAGTATTTATTTTGTCGAGTTCTTCTCTTATAAATTTAAGAGACCCGTTATTATGAAATTCAAATATAGGTTTCAAATAATCTTCTCTATAAAATATCTTTAAATTTTGTATTATAGTATCTAAATTTTTTGCGCTCTTTGCGGTTTGAAAATATATTTCTTGAAAGACAGGGTCCATATTGGAATCATCTATTATCATTTTGATATTTTAAAATGCATATTCTATTTTAGTTATAATCCCTTCAGTTTTAATTAAATTGTTTGATAAGCAATCCGCATCAATATCTTCAGTTAACTTGACTAGATCCTCTATCTTTACTTGTTTACTTAATGAAGACAGATAATATATTGTTGCAATTTCTTTTGCTACAAAATCTGTAGATGGGTACAGAAATACTTGTTTTTCTAGATTATTTTTAGTTTGAATTAATAAACATGGAAATTCTTTTAACTTGCGATTTTGAGTATATGTGAAATTTCTATGTTGAACATCTGTGATTTGAACCAGTTTTTTTTCTGTTTGTGTTTGATGTGTTAAATCGAGATAAGTGTCGAGAAAATTAGTTTGTTTAATATATTTGTTAACGTGTTCATTTATTAGATCGCTAGTTTCTACTATTTGTTTTTTAATGTTTTGACAATATTTTTCGTTTGTTATCTTAGCCTGTTTATTTGCTTTAATTGAAATTCCTACTATGATTATGCTGAGGGATGTAACGCAAACTCCTATGGTCGTCCAATCCCAATCTTTAAGTATGCTCATTAACATAACCTCTATAAATCATAACTAATTTTTTTAACTAATCCTGTTGCTTTGAGATCAGTAGGTTGTATGGGTTTACATAATGCACAGCCATATTGTTTAGTTAAATAAGTTGTATTTATTTTACCATTATTGAACTTTTCATATGTGATATTTGCAGGACCTTTCTCGACAAGTTGTGTTTGGGGGATTATTAAAATGTGTTTTTGATCATACTCTTTTGAAAACACGCCGGTTAATTGAATTAATCCTCCAAATGAATCATCTTGTTTTAAATAAGGAATATTAAAATGTTGAATATCGTAAATATTAACTAATGTGGTTATTTCTTTTTCTGATTCATAAATATTATCTACTGCTGGTTTAATAGGTTCTTCTTTTGTTTCTTTATTTTCAGATTGACTACTTTCTTCTTTTTTTTCTTGTTCTGACGATTTATCGGTAGGCATAAACATCATAATTCCTATTGCAACAATCATTGCTGCACCGCAGCCTATAATTATTCCATCTTCAAGGCATAAATCTTTAAGTCTCATTTTAAATTTAGTTATAATTCATAAGTTATTTGCTTTACAATTCCTTTTGCATGTACGACTTCATTGTTGGAATATTTGCAGTTTTGTCCCTTAGTTAATTTAATTAGTTGATCAATACTTATTTTGTTGTTTTTTAATTCTTGAAATTTAATATTGGCAACTTTTTTTTCTACAAAATCAAAACCAGTTTTGATAAAAACATAGTTTCCAAGACCATCTTGTGCACTGATTAAAGATATTGACGTACTCAAATATTCATTATCACAAACATAATTTATTGTTCTAGGTTGAACGTCATTTATTGTTGCAGTTAATTTTTGATTAGATGAATTTGGAATAATTGCAGAATTGAGTTGTTTGTCATTTTGCATTTGTTTTTGCTTTTCAGCTTCTCGGTTTGAATCTCTAATTTTATTTTCTAACTCATTTACTGCTGCTAATGCGCTATTAATTATTAGTTTATTGAATCGTTTATTTGCAGCATACTCGTCTATCATAGTAAAAGTTCCGATGCCTAATGTTACGGCAGTACCAAAAATCATTATTTGAACAGCAGTATCTGGGTTGATCATTATCATTCTACCTCTTCAAGTGCTCTAACTGCATTCTCCCAGCTAGGATTTGGTTCATTGTCAAAAATGTTTGTGTAGGTTTGTGAGCATCCTTTAGCGTATCGTTTTTCGTCTTGGAAAATTACTGACGTAGGAGCAATCCCAAAATTTGTTTCCCTATAACAGTCAACGCAGTAAGGTCCTGTTAATTTTTTCATTTGTTCAGGAAATATTTCGGCACAACTATTACAACTTATATCGGGTCCTTTTTTCTTTTTTCCTATTAACATTTTTGCTAATAATTCGCTTAATTCAGTTTCAAATTTAATTATTTTTTGTTGTTGATTTTTCATTTTGTCCTCCGTAAACATTTTCATTTAATTTTTATTGTCTTAATTGAAATCATAAGTGAGTATGTATTCCTTGCAGTTTATGCTTAAATATTAATTGTTTTTTTCTGTTAAACTAAAAGTTTTTAATTTACTTTATTCATCTAGTTTAGCAGCATATGTTTCCATTATTATTCCTTCAATATTTTCCTTCAGAGTTAGTTTATGTCCTTGACAAACTTTTAATGTGTCTATATAATTAGTTGCAATTGTTTTATATTCGTTCACCTTTTTAAATAATTGATCTGAGTTAAATTCTTCACTCAATTCTTCTTTTTCAATTCTTCGAATGATATTATTTTTAATTATATCGTACGCTAATGAAACTATATATTCTGTACATAATATCTCGGAAACTTTATTTTTATCTTGAATATATCGTGCATTAGATTGTTTTTTTAAATAGTTTAGTTTATCTGCTGAGTCTAATTCTTTTTTAAAAATATTTTTAACTTCTTGTCCAATTTCATTTGCTTGTTTTATTTTATTATTAATATTGTCTTCATGCACATCCCATTTTTGTTTGAACTTTTTTGTATTTATGTGTTTAATATATTGAATAAATGTATTATTTGTTGCTTCTTCTAAATCTTTTTTGATTAATTGGCGTGTCTGTTCATTTTCTGTGAATTCTAATATCACATCTAATATTTTTTTATTTAATTTATTCATTTTTTCGTTATTTTTTAATGAGGCTTTTTTAAATTCTCCAACTCGCAACAACAATTAGCAGTCAGTACTCTTTAGAAGTATCAAAAAACTATATAAAGACTGGTTGTATTTAATAATACTACTAAGTATGTGAACTGCAAATATTGCAAACTTAATACATTCTTTTGCCATTAATTTTTGTTACAATAAGAACTAAATCTTCTCCCTCTAGCCAGTACCTGTCATTTTTTTGAAATAAAAACGCATCTCCTTTTGAAAGTTCATGGTAGTTATCTTTATAGCAAATATATCCTGCACCTGATTCGACATAGTAAATAGAACTCAGTTCACTATTTGCTGCAAAACCTTGTTCAGGATATCGTCCATTAATTGTTTTTTTACTAAATTGAACTGTTTCAGTATTGAACGGATATATTTGTTCAAAAAAAGGTACAGAATTATTACCAATATCGCTACTATTTTTTAATTTAGAGTTTTTAATTAATATTTGTATCCCTCTAGATTATTTTATAATTATTTGATTCCAATTCAACCACTACTTTTTTAAGTAGCTTTGAGTAAAAGAATAATCCGCCTATTGAAAGATTTGCTTTTTTTAATTCATCTACACAAATTAATTCACCTATGTTATTTCTATTAAACGTTTTATTTAATTTATTTTTCACAAATGAGTTTAAAAATTCAACTGCTACAATTTCTCTTGATTTGTTATCGATCAAATAAGGTCGCACATAACTCAAATTTTCTTTTCCAAATTTACTATTATTACCATATTTTTCTAATAATTTTACGGCGAATTTATTATTGTTGGAATCTACGTTGTCAAGTTTTTGTTTATTTTCAAATCTTAAACAATATGCTCCTGCTTCTAATGATACTCCATATCTTACTTCTGCAGATTGACATTTTAAGTCATAAAATTTTTTATTCAGTGAAACAATTTGTTCTAGCATTTTATCCCCCGATTTCTGTTTATTTATTAAAATTGATTATCTTAATTTATAGAATTTAGATAAAGTTGAGAAAACCTGCGTTAAAGCAAGTTTTCTCAAATAATTTATGGGTTTGATTAGCTTTTTATTTTTTGGAAGGTGCATTCTTAGCACAAATAAAAAACTGCAATATTGGGAATTTTTCTGAGTTATATAAACATTTGTTGTATTGGTTAGAATTACTTTTGATAATTTTAAAAGCTGTTTAAAATAAAAAACCAAGGACTAAAGTCCTTGGTATTTATGCAAAAATACGTAGTATTTTTGAATATCCGAAAATTTTTAATTTTCGAATACATTACAAAAAAAGAAAGCATAAACTCGCATTAAAATGCAAGGTAATCTTTTTTTGTAATATAAATAAATTAAAAAAACAAATAATTAATGAATTTATCTTAGTTACGACTACTTGCATATGTGGTTGTTGTTGGGTTTGGGAAAAATAAAATAAACAAAAAAATTTAAATTTTTTTTTGTTTAGTTTTTACTTACAACTTGCTTGTAAAACTTTTTCTGTGGCTTTTGCAGTTAGAGGTATTTGGATTTTTGGTTCGTGCATACTATCCAAAGAGTTTTCAACCAATCCAGGGTATACTATTTGATAATTTACTAATCCTGTTTGTATTTGTTCGTGTATGTGGTTTTTCTCGTCTAAACTTTCCGCATTTAAATAAAAATGAGGGCACGGATTTGTAAGTGGTTGGTTTGTTTCCAAAATTTTTTTTAATTCTGTTTGGCTTGGCAAGGGGGTTTCATAGATGAAAGTCATTTCTGTTTGGGTATGTGAGGGAGTAATTGCTGCCAATAGATTAAGATTTCCAAATTTAGTGTGAACTTTTAATGCACTTGAGTTATTGTATTGTGCCACGACGAGCATTTTAGTCGCAGGGCAAATTGCAAAACCTAATGCTTCGGTGTGCGTTCCCACGCCTTTGTTTTGTATTATGGTTGCTAATGTGTGCATCATCCATTTTCCTGATTGTGCAGTTGGAATTGCACAAAATTCAGATAGGGGGATGAGTCCTGTGTAGTCTTGGGGTAGATCAAACTTTTCTTTTAATTCTGGGTTAAGTTCGTTTGCGTATTTTGCAAGTCCTATAAATGCTCCTGGCAAAATTCCGCAATCTAATGCGACCCATTTTTCCATTGCGAGTCCTTTATCTCCATAAGCTAAGCCATCTAATTGGTTTAAAAGGTCTGCAAACACTTTGTTTTCTAGATTTGTAGCGTCGATCAACTTTGCTTCAAGTCCTAACGGTTTCATGTTTAGATGTGCTACGTTTTGTTGAGTGGTTAGCACATAAATCACGTATTCGTTTTGAATTTTTTCAAGATCTATTTTTGTTTTGTATTTATTTAGTTGTTTCATATTTTCACCCTTCCTTTGATTTTATTTTTGTTTATTTTTTTATTATTTTTGATTGTGCGTGGTATTATCTATAAAACTATTTTTTTTTGTTAAATTAGTTTACATTGGTGAATATAGGTAAATGAGAATGAGATTAACTGCGTCTAGACTTGATGTTTGTTAATTTTTTTTTAATTATTGTTGATTTCATTTTTTATTCTCTCCTCTTGGTTTTTTTCTTCTGTTTTTTTTGTTTTTGTTTTTATTTTTTTATTTTTTTATTTTTTCGAACTTTCGAACGTTCTTATTGATTAGTAGTTCATTTTGGTTTAAATATTTATTGACTCATATTGAACAAATTATACATTTTTGTTTTATATGGGACATTTGTTTTATTTAGAACAAAATAGTTAAATTTATATATTATAATAACTAAATAACAATTTATGCCTACAACAACAGAATTAACAGAAGAATATATCAAAAAACATCCTAGTATTAAGGATTGTTTAAAGAAGGGATTAATTAATTACTCTGCTCTATCTCGTCTTGTGGCTGCTGATTTGGGAGTTTCTAATTCTAAAAAATCAACTAATGAAGCAATATTGATTGCAGCTCGGCGTTTTAAAGATAAACTCAAAAATGAAGCTATTAATGAAGATAAAATAGTAGCACTATTAAAAGAAACCGAATTTGAAATCAAAACAAAAACAGTGGTTGTTGTTATAGAAAAATTATTGTTTCCAGAACGACTTTTAGATTTGCAAAAAGAAATAAAACGAAAGAGGGATTTATTTCACGTAATAGAAGGAACTCGAGCAATAATTGTTATTACAAGTGAAAAATATTTGAGAGATTTAAAAAAATCATTTAGAACTAATATTTTAAGTGTGACTACAGAACTTGTTTCACTAGTGATGCAATCAAGTAAAAAAATTGAAACAACTCCTGGAGTTATGGCATATGTTTACAGTTTATTTGGAGAAAATGGGATAAATATTTGTGAAACATTAAGCTGTTGGACAGATACAATTATTGTAATTCATGAAAATGATTTAGCAAAAGCAATGACTGTTTTAAAGTTTTAAAATTATAGTATTTTAAATTTATAACATTTCAAATTTATAATATTTTAAATTTATTGAGGTATATTGATGGAATCAAAATCAGCTTGGATTGTTTTAGCAATAATACTTCCTTTAATACTATTTCTTAGCTATGGTTTTTTAGTTGCACCTCAAATATTTAATGAAGGAGGCAGTTTAAATTCTGTTTATGCAAATTATGTTGAATCTCCTAGTAAAGAAATTCTTGGACTAGATGATGCAGAAGTTGAGAGATATGTTAGGACGTATATTTGGGATTTGTATATTATTTTATTTGCAGTACTTTTGATTGTATTTACAGATGTTACATTTAATGAATTTGGTTTTGATTTTAGCGAAAAGAAAAAAGATATAATTATTGGAATATTATTTTTTGCAGTTGATCTTATTTTGTTAGGTATTGTAATGTACTTAACTCACAGTTATATGTCGGATACTCTTCTGAATTTTCATTTTGAAACAATTCCAATAACTGGATTTGCAGCTGTTGCTGAATTAATTCCTCAAGTGTTGAATTTCAAATTTATCATTCTTAACTTTATACTTTATTTTTTCTTTGTTGCACCTGCAGAAGAAACATTTAGAATTTTTATTTTAATTAAACTTGAAAAAGTTTCAGGAATTTTTGTTGCAGTACTATTAAGCGCATTTGTTTTTGGATTTATGCACATGTTTGGATCTGTTTTTCAATCAATAAATGCATTTGTCGGAGGAATTGCATACAATTTACTTTGGCTTCTTCGTGGTAGAAAAATTTTATCACCTATAATTGCTCATGGATTTTATGATTTTGCAATTACGCTAATACCTTTCTTTGTTTAAGAATAAGTAAGAAAATAAAAATATTTTTTTTTCTAAGGAACAATTTCTCCTAAATAATTATAGTTATATTTGTTAGACATAGATTCGCAAACGTCTTGATTTACGACAGGATATCTTCCCAAACCAGAACATAGGGCGAAATCAAATGAATCCACATAAATTGTAGTTTTTGTGTTGTGATCCATGCAACAAGTTGGCTGCAGTGGATCTAATGTACAAAACTCTCCTTTAAGGAATGGTTTATTCAGTGGTGGACTGCAATCTATGTCATGACAATCAATATATTCGTCGTCGTCGTTATCAATACCATCTCCACAAAGTTCACTTCCTTCTAAATAACATTTGTTATCAAAACAAATCTCTCCATTTTCGCAAGAAGGATTATCATAGTCACAACCAGATTTTAATGTGCATTCGTTTTCTATACAATTATAATCTGGATCACAGTTAGGATTATTATAATAACATCCATTTTTTAGAACGCAGTTATTATTGATGCAATCAAAGTCATCTCCGCATTCTGGATTACTATATTCGCAACCAGTTTTGAGTATGCATTGGTTGTTGATACAGTCTTGATTTTGTTCGCAAGTTGGATTATCGTAATCACAGCCTTGTTTTAATGTGCATTGGTTGTTGATGCATTCTTCTGTTTGGTCGCAGTTGTCGTCTATGTAACAAGTATTTTGTTCAAGTATGCAGTCATTGTTTGAACATGTTTCAAACCATAAGCAAACTGGATTATCGTATTGACATCCTTCTTTTAATATGCACTCGTTAGTTATACAATCATAATCATTTCCGCAACTTGGGTTGTTGTATTCGCATCCTTCTTTTAGTGTGCATTCATTATTTGTGCATTCTTTGTCTAGATCACAATCATCATCTGCATGACACATATTATTGTCAAGCTCACATTTATTATTGTTGCAAATTTCAAACCATTCGCAAGTTGGATTATCGTAATCACAGCCTTGTTTTAATGTACATTGGTTGTTGATGCATTCTTGGTTTGGGTCGCAGTTGTCGTCTATGTAACAAGCATTTTGTTCAAGTACGCAGTCATTGTTTGAACATGTTTCAAACCATAAGCAAACTGGATTATCATATTGACATCCTTCTTTTAATATGCATTGGTTGTTTATGCAATTATAATCGTCATCGCAACTTGGATTGTTGTAATCACAACCTTGATTTAAGGCACACGTTCCTGAATCGCAGGAATGATTTTCTTCACAAGTTTCAACTACAATTGATTCGGTTGATTCAACACAGTCAGCAGTTAATGTTCCAGGATTAACACAAGTAAATGTGTGCTTTGTATCATAAATTAGAGGTGAGTTTTCTAATTCACAAAATAAATTGTCTTCAGTATAATTCGCGCCACATTCTAAATCAGTAAAACAATCAGGAGTAGGAGTAACATTTAACAAAGACATATCCACAAATCCACTTCCATAATTAACATCTTTGCCAGGAGTTCCTAGGTCAAGAGCTCTTTCTTCTAAAAGTTGTTTTACTTCAGAATGATTTAATGTAGGATCTTGTTCTAACATTAGTGCAATAGTTGCACTAACAAATGGAGCTGCAAAAGAAGTTCCAGTATAAATTGCACCAGTCCCGTCATCGTCGGCAGTATTAATGCTTTTTCCTGGAGCCACAACATCAGGTTTCATATAAGTTCCATAATCTCCTCCAGGACTAAATCCTTGCCATTGTTTTGCATTATTAGTAGCACCAACTGAAATGAGTCGTTCATATCTTCCAGGGAATGTAACTCCTTGAAAACCTCCGCAATAACTTTTGGGTACTGGTCCACAATTTCCCATAGAATTAACAAAAACAACGCCATTATTAATTGCATTATCAATTGCATTTACGAGTGGTTGGTCTGTTGAATAAGTTTTTGCACCAATACTCATACTAATAACATCAGTACCATCATCTGTATTTGGATTTCCGTCAGGATCCACTACCCAATTGATACCTTGAATCATTAATCCTGAATTTGTTTGAGAATTTGAATTCATAACTTTTACATTAATTATTCCTGCACCTGGAGCAGTAGAAGCTACAATTCCTGCTATTGCAGTTCCATGACCGTTGCCATCTTCAGGAGAAGATTCTATAAAATATTTTTCTAAAATTACGTGTCCGTCAATCATAGTATGTTCTGCGTAAATACCGCTGTCAATAATTGCGACCTTTACTCCGGTTCCATCAACACCTAATGTATCGTGCATATAATTTACATTCATTGCATTAAGAGCACTACCAATTTCTCCATGGTATTCAAAATTGGGATAAATTATTTTTATGTTTTTTGATTTGGAGATTGAATTAATTTCATTTAAGTTTATAGTTGCAGCAAATAATCTATCTGCGATTTTTTGTTTGCTTATTACATCAGGGTGATTAAATGATTTTGTTTTTGTTTCAATAAGAATTTTAATTTCTGATTTTTCTTTTTTGTAATTTTCATTAATTAGTTCAATTGTCGAAGAGTGTATTTTATTATTTGCTTTAATTTGTTTTAGGAATATCTTGCTGAAGTATACATCATTTAGCACATCTTTAATATTGATTAAATTGTGTTTTAAATTTTCAATAGTGCTTAGTTTGTTTGCTCTATCAATTTTGTTTTTTGATATTGTTTTTGTTTGAGCTAAAACAGGTATTGATAGGATTAGAATGCAAAATACTGAGATTATAAAAATGTAGTTTAATTTTTTAAAATTTAGTTTTTTATTTGTTGTTTCTGTCATTTTGCCCTCTCTATTATTGGAATAATATTTTCAATATATTAGCCTGATATTCTCAATAGTTTATTTTGATTTTAGTATTATGTTTTTTAGGTTTTATTGAATTATAAACTTTTTGTTTTCATCAAGTTGTTTTTTTTAACTTATTAAATGGAGGTAATAAATGTTAGTAATATTAGTATAGACTAATAAATTCATTTTTTTGTGCACCTGTTTATTTTGAGTTGTTTGATTATTGGTGTTTTGAATGGAATGCTCTTGATTAGAATGATTAATGGTGCTATCTGCGAGCTCTCTTGCTAATTCTTTAGGAGATTTTTTAGTATTATTTTTTTTAGATTTTATTGAATTATAAATTTTTTGTTTATTGTTTGGGGTTTTTTATGTTATGTTGCGTATTTAGAGTTTGTATTGAATATTTTTTTATTAATTATGTTATTGCTAATTATTTTGTTGTTATTTATAAACCTTTCGAGAATTTACTACTATTTAATGGTTTATTTTGTTGGTTTTCTAATCATTTGGTGCTTAAGAAACATTGGTTTCAATAAAATCGCACTCTTTTGAATCTTCTTTAGCCTTTTCACGAAGTAATTCTAGTGTGCATTGTTCTAATTGCCTAATTCGTTCTCTACAAACTCCAAACTCTTCACTTAATTCATTTAATGTTTTACAATCATCATATTTTTCAGGATTTAGTCCATATCTGGATAACAATACGGCTTTATTTCTTCCATGTACTGTATTAATTAATCTTAGTAAGTGCGTTATATCTTCTTTTTTTTCATAAAATAAATCAGGAGCGTCAAAAGTAGTATTTTCAATCAGTTCAATAAGCTCTGTTTGTCCATCTCCTTTGACTAATTCATGTAATGAAACAGGATGATGACCTGCTGCAAGTAATTCATATAAGTAATCAGGATTTCGATTCATTTCTTCTGCAACTTCTTCATGTGTTGGTTCTCGTTCGAGTTTTTTTATGAGCTCTGCACTGGTTTCAATATATTTTCCTGCAATTTGTCCTACTTTACTAGTTGTCTTGATGAATTGTTGCTCTTTATTTATTGCAACTTCCATTTTTTGATTTATCCAGTGAATTGCATAAGTCGCAAATTTGAAATCAGTTCTGTAATCAAATTTTACTGCTGCTTCTGCAAGGCCTATACAACCTTCTTGTACAAGATCTATAATGCTCAATCCTCTGTTTTTTTTCTTAAATGCTTGTTTTATTACTAGTCTGACATTTTTTTTAACAAAAGTATTTGCATTTTTTTCTATTCTTTCTAAACTTTGTCCAATAACTTTTTGAGAGTATTTACCAATTGGTTTTGAGGATAATTCTTTAGCACTATCTATGAGATATTTTCGGAAAATCTTTTTTCGTCCTAATGCGACTTTTTTAGGATTTTCTGATCTGCAATCTTCAGAATAATATACTAAATTAAATAGGTTATTTTTAATTTGTTGATCTTGAGATTTATTTGTTTCTTCTAACTCTGTTTTTAATTCATAAAATGATTTGTAAAAATTTGTCTTTTTAAGACTAGAAACCCCTCTTGTTTCAACTTTAACTTTTTCTTTTTCACTTAGTTTAGCATAAATTTTTTGTTCTAAGATATTTAATCCTTCGAGCTCTTCTTTCGAATTTTTATAACTGCAAATTACTTGCATTAAACTTCTAGCTTCAGATTCTATATTTTTTGCCAAAGTTTGTTCTTCTTGTTTAGTCAGGAGAGGTTCTTTTGCAAGTTTTTTGAAATATTCAGAATAATTGTTATCGAGATTATACTTGCTAGTACTGGTATCTGTATATTCTCCATTGTTTTTTGCACTACTATTTGTAGTCTTTAAAGAAATTAATTCGCCCATCCTATGTTTTATATGGTGTTTCTAATATAAAAACCTTTTGGGTGTTTATTGCGTTTTTTAGATGATTTGGTTATTTTATAAACATATTTGTGTTTTTTATGTGTTAGGATATTTCTTTAAAGATTTAGGGATTAGACTTTTATCTAGATCTTGGTTATTTCTTAGTAAGTGACTGAATGTTACTTGATATTGGAATATTATTTTGATTAATGAGGGAAAGAATAAAATGGTAGAATTAAAAAAATTAAAAAAATTAAAAAGACCTATAGTTATGTATTCAATAACTGAAGAATGTCAACTAAGATGTAAACATTGTTATAATGAATCAGGAGAATCGGTTAAAAATTGTGATCCGAGCACTGAAGAATTATTTAGAGTGACAGAAAATTTGGCAAAAGTTGCAGGTGCAATAAACTTCACAGGAGGTGAACCATTTTTGCGAAAAGAATTGCCTGATCTTTTAGAATTATCTGCAGAGTATGGTGTAGATAATATTGTGACTTCAAATGGATTGAGATTAATGGAAACAGATGCACATCAGTTATTAGAACGAATTGAACCTAATTTGTATATGTTTAAAGTTGGAGTGATGGGGGCAACACCAAAAACAAATGATTATATTCGAGGAAAAGGACAATTTGAAACTGCAATGAAAGCACTGGACCTAATGGCAAATTATGATTTTGTAAGTTGCATGAAAATTTCTCTTGATAAACATAATAAACACGAATTAGAAGATTTTGTAAAATTGGCTATTGAACACAGAGCTGATGAAATAGTATTTGGACAACTTGTCGAAATTGGTAGAGCGTCAAAATTCTTGAGCGATTTGGTTTTGAGTGTGGATGAATTGCACAGGGCGAACGACGATATTTATCAACTAAGAGAAAAATACAAAGGAGTTGTGAAGCTTGCAAGACATTGTACAATAAGTGGTTTGTGTCAAGATGAAGGACATTTTTATACTGTAAATTCTCGAGGAGGAATGAGTCCATGTTTGATGAGAGAAGACTTGGCAATAGGAGATGTTGCTAAAATGGATTCTCAAAATATTTTGTATTTAATGGAGTCTATAGATAAATCAAGGAAAGTTGTTAAAACCCACAATTCCATCAAAGATGATTTAACTGATGATTGTTGTAAACATGATGGCGAGTTACATAAAACAAGGGGAAAAAATTTATATAGCGAGGTGCATTTATGAGCTCTACACAAGATGTTGGTGGAGTTGATGAATTAGTGGATAAATTGGCAGATGATTTAATAAATAAATCTTCAAATGGAATTGTAAATATGCCTGATAAACTAATTGACATACATGCACATACATCTAATTATGAACTTTGGGGTTTGCATACAAAAACTGCAACACTGGATGATTTAGAAAAATATGCTCGTCAATATAATATTAAAAAAATAGTTTTGATGGCAACATATTTTCCATACAAAGGAACAGGAGTTAATAATAAAGAAATGATGCAGAGAATTCAAGGCAGGGATTTGTTTTCTTTTTTTGGAAGTTTAAATGTTATGAAAGATTTTGATAAAGGAGTTTCTGAATTAAGGGAATTAGCAGAGTCAAAACAAATAGCAGGAATAAAACTTTATCCAGGATATCAAAATTTTAATGCAAGCGATGAAAAAATGTTTGAAATTTATAAAATTGCAGACAAATATGGCTTGCCAGTTATGTTTCATACAGGAGAACTTCATCATTGCTGTCCAAGAAGCGAACGAAAAGATCGTGAGTTAGTCGCACAAAAATATCCTTGTAAAGGAACTTGTTATATTGATGATCAAAAACACCTTTCGCAGCCAAAACAAATGGTGGGTGCTGCAAATAAATTTCCAAATGTAAATTTTATTTTAAGTCATCTTTCAAATCCTTATTTTTTAGAACTGTGCGATGTTATGAGCGAATGTCCTAATGTTTATACTGATATTTCTGGACAATTTTTATCTGCATCAGATGAAGATACTGTTGAATATAGAGAAGAGTTGAAAATTGAAATACAACAATTTTTGGAGCTGCCAAATGGTATTAACCGAGTGATGTTTGGAACAGATTTTCCAATACAAAGTTATAAAGATTCAATAGAATTGATTAAATTGTTGAATTTGTCGTCTGAGAATGAAGAAAAGATATTTTATGGGAATGCTGCAAGACTTTTGAAGTTGGATTAATTATTATTTTGTTTTTCTGAATTTTCTGTAGATTAAACACAAAAATTTATAAAGTTCATTTCAATAATTCGTTTCATGGGGGATAATTCATTAACTGATTGCGCAGTGTTGAGACCATTAGAAGGTGAGATTACAGAATGGCTTTTAGAGACAGTAGTGCACTGTGTTCATGTCGAATATTATGCAGCTATATTTAATATAGGCCTTGATGATCCTCAGAGACCTCATGA
Source organism: Candidatus Woesearchaeota archaeon (assembly GCA_018668595.1). GTDB lineage: Archaea > Nanobdellota > Nanobdellia > Woesearchaeales > UBA11576 > JABJCP01. Next base: position 76,785 of record JABJCP010000001.1, on the reverse strand, counting down.
TATTGTGGGTTTTGGAAATAAATTTGAATGGGATATAATAAAACAACTTTCTTTGCAATATAGAAATTCTGAAAAAGAGTTTTTTAAAAAACAAGTTTTTCCAGGAATAGAACTTCATAGAAATCAATATCATCATAAAAATTGGAATTATAACAATGGAGATTTACCTTATTCTAAAGATATAGCCACATCTGAAGATTTGTTATTTGGAGCATTAGATTCAATTTGTAGCTTGCGTGAAGAAAGAAGAATGTATCAAGGAGGATTCCACCACGATAATGAAATATTTGATATAATTGGCGATAATCCTAGTACTTCGAGAACATACATGCGAGAAATATTTTTTAAAGTTTTAGGAGCAAAACCTCCTTCGACACATTTGATTGATTCTGTTTTTTGGTTTCCAAATGTAGGTTTGCCCTCAGATGTTCATAAAAAAATTGTTGAACGAGTTGATGAAACAATAACAATGCTTAGAGAAGAACAACACTATTTTAAAAATTTGCGTAGTGCAAATATTATTTATTTTAATAGATAATAGATGTTTCTTTTTTTTAGTTTTTTTTAGGGGAGAGATTTATTTTTTTGTAATTCTATTATATATTCTTTTGAATAATGAATCTTGTTTCTTTATTTCTTTTTTTTGCGAGGAGATTTTACGTTTTTTCTTTCTTTTATGATATTCTTTTGTTAGAGTTTTTAAATATTGTTTATCTTTCATTAAATCTAATGACTTTGTAATTGTATCTTTTTGACTAAAGTAAATTTGTCCAGTTTCTTCTTCAAGCGCAATAGATTCTTCAATACTTAAATTAGGAAGGTAAGTTATATTATCTGTAACGTTATGAATATTTCCTTCTATTTTAAAAATTCTGCAATTGAAATCTCTTTGAATTTGTTCCTTTTTTTCTTCACTATATTCTGGAAATTTGCTTATTTGTTCTTCGATAAAATTTATTTGATCTTGCATAATTGGTTTATCGAATAAATATCCTGTTGCGCAGATTTGTTCATAATTCTTATTCGATCCTTTTATGCTCATGGAAAAACTTACATAAAATTCTTTTAGAGGAAAACTAATTCTATCTTTGTCAATAATTATATTAGTTTCAGAGACTCCTGCAGCATTTAATAAAATTGAAATATTTTTTAGTGTATTATTATAATTAATTTTTATTTCTTTTAGATTAACATCTAGTAGAGGGATTAATTTATCTAATTCTTCTGCCCATTTATTCCACATTTCTTTTTTTTGTTCTATTTGTTTAACTTTCTTTTTGTGATTTCTAATTACTTGATCTAATGAATTATATCCTTCATTTAAAAATTGCCCATGTCTATATTCTGGATCTGTTTTAGCATTATTTAATAAAAATGATTTAACTTCTACGGGCATGTCTTCACCAAAACGAATTGTGAATTTAGGAAACTCGAGTTTGATTGGAGGATTTATTTTAATTGTTTTTTCTTTAGTAATAGAATCATTTGAGAAAAGAGGATTTGAATGTAGGCTATTTAACAAAGAATTATCCGCGTCTACTGTTCGTCTTACTAAATCTTCGATAGTTGTATGGGGTGAATTATTTTCTGAGGGTATAGGATTTGGGTTATAATCTTCTCCGAATGTTTCACTGACAGGTCTTCTTTGAGTTTCTGAGAATGTTGGCGATCTTGGCGGGGTTGGTTCTCGAGGAGGTCTAGGTGGTGTTGGTTGTCTTGGTGGTATGACTTCAGGCATAAGTATATCTGAAAGCGCGTCAGGTATGTTTGGAAGATTTGATTCTTGATGTCTTCTGTTTAGTCTTGCTCTTCTCGCCAATTTTTTATCTATTCGTTTTGTTCGTTCTTCAAGTCGTTTGTTTATTGCTCTAGATCTTCTGTTTATTCTTTCATCCCTTTGTCTATTTTGTGTTTTAATTCGTTCATCCACTTTTCTTAAATTTTCGTCTAAATTTTGATTAAATAGTTTTAATTCGGTATCGTATTTTCCGAATGATTTATCTAGTTCTTCGCCTAGTTTGTCTAATTCTGTTTCATAATCTTCCCCGAATAAATTTGATTTATCGTCTTTATTTGCCATTTTTTTTTTAAAACATTACTGCGGCAGTTCTTAAAATTCTATGAATTTTATTTTTCGAAAATGGTCTTGCATGAATCAGACCATTTTCTGCCGTAACTCAGCACCTCATTACACTCGTCGCTGAAATCATCAAAGCATTGCTTTGAAACAATTGAATACTTAGTATTCAACTAATATGCTAAGGCAGTAATGTTTCTTTTTATCCTCTGCCGAATAGTTTTGAAACAAATCCAAATACTTTTTGTTTTAGTAGTTCTGTTTTTGTGAATGTTACTTCTTCTGATTTTGAGGAATAATAATTTTCAACAATTTGATTAAGAGTTCCTTCCTGTATCAAATCACAAATTAATGTATCTTTGTTTCTTCTGTGAACATATCGCGAATCTTTTTGGAGTGCAATTGTTTCATCCATTGTAAGTTCACTAAGTGCAGCAACATTTTTTGATAATTTTGAATGATATCTTTCAAATAAAAATAATTTACATTCCCAACTTCTTTGAAATGAATGCACATCTTCAATTTTTTGATATTTTTCATCGTCTACATTTCTTATTTTTTTTACTTCTGCTGCAATAAAATCAAGCTGATCTCTTAAAATTGGAGTTGGGTGAATGTGACCTCTAATTGCATGATTGTGATCTTCAGTATATAATGTTTGAACATAAAAATAAAATCCCTTGTGTGTGAATGATATTGAATCATCAGTTTTTTCTAGATTAGTTATTAATTCAGGATTAAGATCTTGAGTTGGATCTGATAAGTCTCTAATTTTTTCAATTTTATTTTTTACTTGTTCATAGGCAGTATTTATTTCATCAATAACTTTTTGAACTACTGCATATGATTCTGTTTCTTTATTTGTTGCTAAAAGATTTTCAATTATTTTGTCTTTAGCTTGTCTAACTTCTTCGAGTGTAGAGTGTTTTTTAAGATTAAAATAATCTCGTGGAGTGCATCCTCTTTTAATTCTGTGTACTTCTTCGCAAATATCTGGCGGTAGGTCTAAGAATTCAGGTTCTGGCTCTTTAGGTGCGGGCGAACTTGTAGGATATCTTGCTTTTTTTGTTTTAGTTTTTTTTGTTTTATAGGTAGAATAATGTGTAGAATATGGATCTAAGATTATGTTATTTTCTATTATTTTGTTGTTGGTATAGTTGTTTTTAATGATTGAATCTAAATTAGAATGATTATTTTTTATGTAATTTTTACCATATAGGTCTGAAATCCAGCTTCCATCATTGTTGTATTTACTCATTTAGTTCATCTCAGTATAGTATTTACGTTGAAATATGAATTTAATTTTGTATATTTTTTACTTGATTTATCTATAAGGGTAGAATATCGCTTTATAAAACTTTCGTTTCATTATCACTGTTTAGTGGTTATCAATATAAAAAAGGAAAAGAAAAAAATTAATTTCATATTTAATCATACACTCTTTTCAAAAGCAGTTTGTTGCTCTGATAAAAATCCTCTATACTGTCTTTTTTCCACCACCATTCTATGTTTGGTTTTAGAATTTGTTCTGGTTGATGAAATGGGACTCTTCCTGGCGAAAGCATATATCCTTCGGTTGATTTAGATCGTATTTGTAGTAAATCTTCTCCTTGGAATTGTTTTCCAATTCTTAACAACACTCTTCTTACTGAAATGTCTTGAAGGTGAGTGGCATTTGATTCTTGGTGTGAATAATCTAGTCCTGATTCTAAATTTGATAATTCATTATCCCAACAATCTTTATACTTTTTTGTCATCCACTCGACGAGATCTGAGTTGTTTTTTAGGAATTCATAATATCCATCTTCATAAACTTGATATGTTAATTTTTTGTCTAAAATTTGACCTTCCCAAAAATGTCCAAGTTTCCAATTGCCTTGTCCGTGGGTTTGGTTATATTCTTTGATTATTTTATCTCTGTGTTTTCCCATGTAACTAGGTCGCCCAATAACTTCCCATGTTTTGTTTTGTTCATCTTTGATTTGTGTGTGTTCAATATCTTTCCAGTTCATTTTTTTGCCCTCCTATTATTTTTGGTTTTCACTCTCTTTTCTATTCTTTGTTATGAGGGCGTTTTAGTTAAACATTTTGCTTAAAGTATATATATTGTTTAACTAGTTAAACTTAGAAAGATTTATATATATTTAGTGCTTATTTGGGCTTATGAAGCGTAAATTAATACAATTATCGCCATCTACTGCAGTAATTTCATTGCCATCAAAATGGCTAAAACGAAATGGATTGGTTAAAGGTGTTGAAATAGATATAGAAGAAGTTGAAGATAAATTGATTGTTTCTTCTGAAAAATTTTCTGAACAAAAAGAGGTTTTAATTGATATTTCAAAAATGCCAACATCGCTCATATGGGGAGTAACAGATGCTGCATATATTGCAGGATATGATTCAATAAAATTACATTTTCAGGATTCTAAACACTCAGAAATTTTAAACAAAGTAGTTAGGTTTATGCCAGGATTTATGATCTTTGATGAACGAAAGAATTCAATTGTACTAAAAGATATGTCTGTAAATCCAGATACGGATATAGATAAAGTACTCCAAAGAATATTTCATTTGATCAAAACATTAATTGTTGATTCAATAGAAGCAATTGAACAAAAAGATTATGATACTCTCGCTTTGATGAAAAAAAGAGACTACAATATCAATATGTATATGAGCTATTGTTTGAGGCAATTAAATAAATTTGGATACTGTAAGTATAGTAAAACTTCATTAGTTCATACATATATTAAAACCCTTGAAATGATGGCAGACAAACTAACAACATTATTTGTAGGAATAGGAATCGAAAAACTAAAAATAACTAAAGAAGAACTAAAAGCGATTAGTGACATAAATTTGATGTATTCTGATCTTAAAAAAATTCATAATAAGTTTGAGTATGATTCGGTTATTGATCTAGATAAAAAAAGAAATTACTTAGGACCTAAAATTTGTAAATTTGGAAAAAATCAAAATCATGTGATGATTTATTTAACAGAAATACTAGAATCATTTCACGACTTAATAGAGTTAGAAATGCAACTCAATGTTTAATATTAAACAATGAAAAAGAAACACATAAATAGTTTTAAATAAATAGTTTTGAAAGTTAGGGATTTTAGATTATAAAAAAGAGGTGAATGATGTAATATGGGTCGAAAAGATCTAAAAAGACTTAGGCAGATTACAGTAATTTTGCTTGAAAATGAATTAGGATTTCTCGTAGATAAAATTAAACTCAAAAAACACCTTCCTTTGAGTCATAAAATTAGTTCTATTGGTTCAGATAAATTCAAAAAAAATGATTTAGGTCCAAAAAGAATTCTTAAAGTATTTGAAGAAGTAGGAGGAGCATTTTTGAAACTAGGGCAATTACTTAGTTTAAGACCTGATTTAATTCCTGAAGAATATAGCGAAGCACTAAAAGAATTAAGAGATCATATACCTTCATTTTCAGGAGAAGAAGCAAAACAGATTGTTGAAGAACAATTAGGAAAACCGCTCAACCAAATATTCAAAAAATTTGATATGGAACCTGTAGCATCAGCATCAGTAAGTCAAGTTCATCATGCAATTTTGAAAAATGGAAAAGAAGTAGCAGTAAAAGTGCAGCGACCAGATGTTTCAGATAAGTTTAATCAAGATATTGCACTTATGAGAACAATTGGAAAATTAATTGAAAGAAAATACAAAACTAAGTTTTTTAATGCAAATGAGATAGTTGGTGAATTTGAAAGATATACTCATCAGGAACTAGATTTTTTGAACGAAGCAAAAAACATTCAGCATTTTTATGATGTGTTTAAAGATAACAAGTTTATTGTGGTACCTCAAGTTTATTGGGATTATACTACTAGTAAAGTTATTGTAATGGAATTTATTTTGGGAAAACCTTTAACAGATACATTAAAGTCTCGAATAAAATTAGAAACAAAGAAAAAATTACTAGATAATATTTTTAAGAATATATTTCAACAAATATTTTTTGATGGTTATTTTCATGCAGATCCTCATCCTGGAAACTTTTTGTATTTACAAGGGGGGAAAGTAGCAATGTTAGACTTTGGAATAGTTGGTCGACTCGATGATAAATTGAAAGAAAGAGTAGGGCTTCTATATATGGGGGTTGTTGAAGGTAATTTAGATCGCATGGTTAATGCACTTATTAGTTTGGGTTTTGCAAAATCAGGACAAAATTATGATCAACTCAAACAAGATTTATATGTTGAGATGAGAGCATACCATGGAACTAGTCTGAAAATGTTGAAAGCAAGTGAAGTACTAAATAAATTAATATTAGTCGCAAGAAAAAATAATTTAGCACTTCCATCGAATGTTGTTCTTTTTATTAAAAGTCTTATTACTTTGGAGGGTCTAGGAAGAGAATTAAATCCTGATTTTAATCTTGTTACAAAATCTAAACCGTTTATAGAAAAATTAAAACGAGAAAAATTCGCACCTGAATTTATTAAGAAAAAAATAGAAAGAAAAGTCAATGAGTTTAAAGACGTGCTTGTTGATATTCCTGAAGGTGCAAAAAATGTAAAGATGGTGTTGAATAGAATGGAAACTGATTCTGCAGCACTTGGAAAATATGTAAAAGTAATGACTGTTGAGATGGACAAATCTAGTAATAGGGTAAGTTTAGGATTTATTATTGGGGCATTGATTATAGCATCAGCATCATTGTTATCAAATGAACATTTTATTATGTTTGGAATGAGCGGATACTCATTTATTGGATTTTCATTAGCATTAATACTTATTATGTTTTTAGCAGTTAGTGTTATGAGAGAAAAAACATATGATCAAATAATTTAAAAAAATTATTGAGGCGAATAAATATGAAAAATAATCTAAGAAGAGCATTATATTTGGGAGTGAGTGCTGCAAAAATAGGTGCAGATACATTAATGAAAGAAACTAAAACTGCTATGAACGCAGCAGGATTAAATGAAACGCAAGGAAAAAAAATAGTTGGAGATTTAATGAAACAACTAAATAAAGAAAAAACATTTGCACGAAAACAAATCAAAAAACAATCTAAAGAAAGTATGAAGCGAGTAAAACCTTTTGTGCATAAAAGCAAAGAACTCGTCGAAGGAATTGTAAAAGAAATGGCAAAAATTGCTGTAAAAACCGCAAAGTCAAAAGCAAAACCTGCAAAGACTCTTACAAAAAAGGTTGCCAAAAAAGCTGCTAAGAAAGGTAAAATAGTTGTTAAAAAAGCTGTGAAAAAAACTGTAAAAAAAGGAAAGTCTGGATTTAAAAAAGTTGCTTCCAAAGGAAGAAAACTCGTGGGAAAAGGAAAAAAAGTAGTTTCAAAAGGAAAAACGATTGCGTCTAAGGGAAAAAATATTGCTTCCAAAGGAAAAAAAGTTGTTAAGAAAGTCAGTGGTGTTGTAAAAAGAAAAACGATTAAGAAAAAAGTGGTTAAGAAAAAAGTTGTAAAGAAAAAGAAATAAGTTTTGTACTTTTTTTAAGAGGTGATTATTATGCGAGAGCGATGGAGTAGTAAAACAATATTTATTTTTGCAGCAATAGGTAGTGCTGTTGGACTTGGAAACATATGGCGATTTCCATATATGACATATAAATATGGTGGTGGAGCATTTATTATTCCATTCTTAATTGCAATGGTTCTCCTTGGAATACCTTTGTTAATTTTAGAATTTGCAATAGGACAAAAATTTCAAAAAGGACCTGTTGGAGCATTTAAAAAAATTGATTCTAGACTGAGAGGGATTGGAGCCGGAGCAGTAATATCTGGATTTATTATTTGTGTATACTATGCTGTTGTGATGGCATGGACTCTAATATATTTTGTAAAATCATTTTCACTAAAATTACCGTGGGCTGCAAATGCAGAAAACTATTTTTTTAGTAATGTGTTGAATTTATCAGATTCAATATCTTCTATTGGAGGAATAAATTGGGTTGTGTTGATTTCTCTTCTTGGAATTTGGATTGCAATCTATTTTTGTGTGCGCAATGGCGTGCAAAGTATTGGAAAAGCACTAAAATTATTCATACCTTTACCATTAATATTATTGGTTGTACTATTTTTTAGAGGAATAACTTTACCAGGAGCATTAACTGGAATTTTTTATTACATAAAACCAGATTTTACAGTTTTGTTTAGTTCTGAACTATGGATTGCAGCAGCATCGCAAGTGTTTTTTACATTAAGTTTAGGATTTGGAGTAATGACTGCATATGCAAGTTACAATGATCCAAAACAAGACATAACAAAAAGTAGTATTATAACTGGAATTGCAGACGGAGCAATAAGTTTATTTGCAGGATTTGTAGTATTTTCTATAATAGGTTATATGGCTCAAGCAACAAGTTCAACAGTGGCAGAAGTTGCAACATCAGGACCAGGACTAGCATTTGTAGTATTTCCTCAAGCACTTTCACTCATGCCATTTGCAGCAGTATTTTCTGTATTGTTTTTCTTAACGCTATTTAGTTTAGGAATTGACAGTGCATTTTCGCTTGTAGAAGCAGTAGTTACAGTGATAGAAGATAAAACAAAAAAAATTAAGAAAGAAACAATTGCATTAGTTGTTTGTGCTGTAATGTTTTGTTTAGGAACAATATTTGCAACAGATGCAGGATTATATTTTTTAGATATATTTGATCATTTCATAACGAACTTTGGATTAATACTTGTTGGAATATTTGAATGTATTGCAGTGGGTTGGATTTATGGAGCTGAGAACATAAGAAGTTTTGTAAATTCTGTAAGTGATTGGAAAATTGGAAAATGGTGGAATGTATCAATAAATTATTTAATTCCAATAATTCTTGGAACACTATTAATTGTTCAATTTGTAAACGAACTAAGTGGAAATTATGGAGGCTACCCTTCTTGGTCAATTTATTTAGGGTGGACTGTTGTATTGGTGCCGTTTGTTACTGGATTGGTAATGGTATTTAATAACAAAAATTAATATTTATTTTTTTATATTTTTTATTTTTATTAATATTTGTTTATGTTTTTTATTATTTTGTTTTTATTTTTTCTTAATTTTCAGAATCATACATGAACAAAATACCTGCATCTTCTAATTTCTGTCGAAAATATGCTTTTTCTTCTTCTAATTCAGATCTTAATTGATTGTAAGGAATTAATTTTCCTAATGCTTCACCTGTCCACCAGCATTCACATCCCCAAATATATTCGTCAGAATCTGTTTTGATTAAAGGATTACCATAAATTTCTCCTGTGGCTTTTTTATTTATATTATCATATTCGTAAAGTCCAAGACAAGTTCCAAATTGTTGATCAAGTTTACCCTTACATTCAGATCTGCAATCTTCAACAACCATTACTCGAAAAGGTTTTGAGTAATCATAGTCACAATCTTTTTGTGCTTTAAGTTCGTCTATAGTGTGGTTTGTTAAAATAGTTTCTAGTGTAGTATCTAAATCTACTTTGTTAAATTCAAAATTTGTTTTTTGCATAATAATCACCCCTTAATTAATTAGTATTAGGGAGTATAAATAATTTTCTGAATTTAGTTTAGTTTTTTTGTCTCTTTGTTTTTATTTCATTTATCTTTTTTGTTTAGTTTTTTCTCTTTACCATTCACTTCGAACTACTGCAGATTCTAAATTCATATAATTTAATCCACTAATTGAATTGTACAATCTTTTTATTAATCCTTGTTTAGGTTTTGGCGTTGTTGTTCTTTGTAAATAATCAGTAAACTCAATAACGTTTTCTGATTTCCTGTCCCAATAATCTGGAGTGTTCATTTGTTGTCCTTCAGTAAAAAAATCTTCTTCGATTTGTGAATCAGAAAGTTCTTCTCGAATTCTTTTTTCTTCTTGATATTTTTCTTCTGCTTTACACAGAGAGGGTACATAACCTAAGTTTAATACTTCTATTTTTGAAATATAGGATTTACGTTTTTTTCTAATTTTTTTTGGCATAATAATCACCTTGTGTTTGTTTAAATTTTTCTTTAAACTTTTTTTAAAATAATACCTCTTTTTTTTAGGGGATTACTTCTTTTTTTAGTTCACTTCTTTTTTTGTGTGCTTTCGCATGTTAAGTATGTGGTGTGAGTTGTTTAAATACAAACTTATAATTAGAAAAAACAAATGCTTTATTACTGTTTTTAAGACTTTAAGAAGGTTTAGAATAGTTCTTATTTGTTTTTCGAGCCATTTTTAGGTTTATTTGACATTTTTATTGCTTTTTTTGGAGTTTTTGATGCTTTTTTTGTTTTTTTGTGTTATTTTTTATTTACTCTAGAATAATAAATTATATAAACTCGGTCAGTTAATTAATATTAATTAATTTTAAAAATACTATTACTTAATTATTATTTAATTGGTTTAGTTGGGGGTAACTAAAATGAAAGATGCTATTGATTATAGTGCATTAACATTAAAATTATTAATAAAATCAGGGAGTATTGAAGGAACAAACAAATTTTTTGAGGAATTAGAAAAAGATCCTACACATGAACTTATAAATATGTACGAGCCTTGGAAAGAAAATTCTATTATTGAATCAGAACATTATCATTTGATTAATCAGAGTGGTGATCTTTTTACATATTCTGAACATTACTGTAATGCATTAAATCAAGACAAATATGTTAAGTTTTGGAATGAATCTATATCTGTTGAATTACTTGGCGATTTTTTAGATGGTTTAATAATGGGAACTGATTCTGGAATGGAAGCATATGCAGATTTGCCACCATTTGATTTTTTAAAACTAGATCATATTGTTCAAGCATATGAACGAAACCTTAATGATGATCTAACTGAAAAAATAAAAAAATTTGTAGAAGCAGGATATAGTTCTGTGTTTAGTTCATATGATATTGATGCAGAACTGGTTGAAAAATATGTTCCTTTGATAAATACTTGGAAAAGATTTGTTGATCTTCCTAAATTTGTTTCAGAACAGTTGAGTTATATTGGAAATGAAGATGAGTTTTCTAGTTTAGAAGCATTAGAAGAGGATGAAAAAGGATACAGTAAAGACTTTTTCTATGCGGCAATTCCAAAAATGATTGAGCTTGTTGGAGAAAAAGAATTTTCAAGAATTGCTCATGACGCATTACGTGAAACAGTATGCAAACATGTTGTAGAAAAATATGAATTGCCTGAATGGATTCCTGTGAAAGAAAAACCAAATAAATTTGAAAAAGCAATTTCTAAGTATGAAACGGATAATTTTCCTATGGCCTGGAGTTTAATAAATACCTTGAAAAAAGTTACAAATAAACAGAAAAAACAAATTTCAGAAAAAATGGCTGAGTGGTATTGTGACGGAAAAATGAGCTGTGTTGATGATATTATTAAGCATGAGGACTATGGACTTTATGATAAACCAATATTTAAAGAATTACTTGGTGAAAAAATTGCAGAAGTAATAAATCAAAAAGATATGAAAAAACTTCTTGCAACAATGAAATACCCTGAAGAAGTTATTGATTTTGATAATAAGGATATATCTGAATTTACTGAAGCGTATAAGTTGAGTAAAAAGGGTAAAGAACTGAAGGATTAATTTTTGTTTTTAATTTTTTTTATTAAATTCTTTTAGCATTTCAACCAACAATTTATATAGCATAAAACCTTTTTCTTATATTATTATGTCTGATGATGAAAACGATATCAAATTGAAAATGATAAAACTAGACGGAAACTTTTTAGAAGGAGGAGGACAAATAGTTCGAACAGGACTTGCTCTCTCTTCTCTACTGGGAAAACAGTTTTCTGTAAATGAAATTCGTCATGGTCGAAAAAAACCAGGTCTAAAAGCACAACATTTGAATTGTGTTAAAGCACTTGAAGAATTATGTGGTGCAAAATGCGAGGGTGTTGAATTAGGATCTGAGAGCTTAGTTTTTGAACCAGGACAATTAAAACCTCAGACAATAAATATAGATATTGGAACTGCCGGATCAATTACTTTAATGCTGCAATCACTACTACTTCCTGCAATACTTGGAGGGGGAAAATATATATTTAAGATTAAGGGCGGCACAGATACAAAATGGTCAATGCCTGTAGATTATTTCAAAGAAGTTTTGGTTCCTCAACTAAGACGTTATGCCAATATAGAATTTAAAATTATTAAACGAGGATATTTTCCTACAGGCGGAGGAGAAATAGAACTTAAAATAAAAGGAAAATATGTAATTTCTAATTCTAATTTGAATGAAGCACCAAAACTTGAACTAATAGAACAAGGTTATATTATGAAAATTTGTGGTGTAAGTCACGCATCCGCAAAACTAGTTGACGCAAATGTTGCAGAAAGACAAGCAAGAGCAGCAAAACAAAAACTCGCAAAATTATTTGATTGTCCAATAAATATAAGAACTGAATACCAAAATACGTCGAGTGTTGGAACAGGAATAATGCTTTGGGCAGTATTTTCAAAAGTAACAGATGATATAGATGTTCATAATCCTATAATATTAGGAGGAGATGCGCTTGGAGAACGAGGTAAATCTGCTGAGATTATTGGAGAGATTGCTGCACAAAATTTAATAGATCAAATTAATACTTGCGCTCCAGTTGATAAATATTTGGCAGATAATTTAATTCCATTCTTAGGATTTTTTGGTGGACAAATTAAGTGTAGTGAGTTGACTAATCATGCATTGACAAATATTTATAGTTGTGAACAATTTATAGGTAAGAGATTTGAAATCGATAAAGACAATAAAATAATTAATTCAAATATTGATTGATTCTCGTATTTACTTAACCTTAATTTATTAGTTTAATTTTCTTTGTTTATATTGTTTAATTACTAGGTTTTAATAATATTAAGAATTAGTTAATTATAAAACAATTATTCTTTCTTTTTAACTGACTTTTTTTCTTTTTGTTTGTTTTTAGCAGGAGCTTTATTTTTATTTTCTGCTTTTAATTCTTTAGCTTGGAAAACTAATAAATCTTCAGTAGTTAATTTTTGACGCTTTTTTATTTTTTCTTCGACAGTTTTTTCACTCATCTTGAGCTTCTTTGCCATTTCTCCACGTTTAGCTTCAGTTTCTTTTTCTTTTATAACTCCTAGGCTTTCTTTAATTCCATTCATGATATCGAGTTCTTTTTTCAAAATATCATTAATTTCATTGTATTTATTTTTACTATCTACAAACTTTTTGAGAAAATCTTCTTCTTTTGTTTTGAGGTCTCTTAATTCTTTTGAAAATTCAATAAGATCTTCATGATGTTTTTGACTATCTTCTGCTTTTTGTTGAATTTTTCGATGAGTTTCATCAGCTTTATCTTTTATTTTGTCCACGTTACGACTAGCATCTTGAATTTTATCAAAAACCGCACTAACATCTTTACATTGTTTTAGAATCTTTTTTTTCTCCGCAATAATTTTCATAACTTTTTGCTCTTTAGAAAATGGCATTGCTTCAGTTTCAATTTTGAATTCAAGTTCTTCAATTTCTTTAAGTATGTTAGAAGGATCTTCTTTAATTCCTAATTTTTTCTGAATTTCTTTTTTCTCAGAAGCAGTTTTCTTAAGTTCATCACGCTTTTTCTTTAAGTCGTCATTAAGTTTTTTTCTTTTTTCCTTAGCATCCTTAACATACTTGGTTAAATTATTACGCTTATTTCTAAGTTCCCTAACTTTCTTAGACAATTCATTAATTTCTTGAGAAACAGAACGTTTTTGATTAAACCAATTTTCTTTTGTAGAATTAAGTTCGCTAATATCTTTACGTAAAGCATTAGCTTTTTCTTTATGCTTGTTTAATTCTTCAAATAATTTTTTCTTTTCTTCCTCAGATACCATGGTACAATTATCTCTGACAACTAGGCGTTTAAGAACACCAGTGTTTTATTAAATTATTAAAAATAAAAAATTAGATTTTTAATTTATTCAAAATTCAATTTATTTAAAATAAAAAAAATTTATAGATTTTATTTAACCGAATAATGCGCCAAGTCCTGCAGCAGCTTCTTCCTTTTTCTCTTCTTTAGGTTCTTCTTTTTTCTCTGCTGGTGCTTCTGCACTTGCTGGTGCTGCGCTTGCTGCCGGTGCTGCTACAACTGCAGCCTTTTCGATAGCTTCGTCAATATTAACTCCATCAAGAGCAGCAATCAAAGCTTTAACTCTTGCATCGTCAACTTTGACGCCTGCAGCCTCAAGGACTTTTTTAACAGATTCTTCAGTTACATTACCGCCTGCTTTGTGAATAAGCATTGCAGCGTATACGTACTCCATTTTAATACCTCCGTATTGTTCCTAAATATTATTTTATACATTTATTTGCGCTTTCAAACTAGCTGCTTGATTTTCAGCTTTGTTTAATGCAAAATTAACTGTATCTTTTGTGTGAACATTTTGCTCAACAGCTAATGACCTTGCATCTGAAAACGCTTTGGTAATCATGAATCCAAGAGTTTCTGGTGTATGAACTCCTGCGTCCATAGCTAAGTTAAATGCCCAACTATGACCTTTAGTAATATTATCGATATATTCTTGCTCGTCGATATCTAATACACTCTTAGTAAAAATATCTCCATCTTCATAAATTGCAATAAGATCTAAACCAATTTCCATAGGTTCTATACCTAATCTTGTAAGAACTGCTGCAAGTTCAGGTTTTATAACATCACCTTCTTGTGCAACAGATGCATCCGCTTTAACAGTAACCTTACCTGCATCAACACCTGCTTGAATACCCAAAGCACCAAGTTCTCCAATAATTGGACCTGGAGCAAAACTTGTAGGTCCTGCAGGAATAATAATTTCTTTAGGTGCTATTTGGCCTGCTTTAGCAGGAGCATTAGATTTATTCTTTTTTAATGTTTTAAAAATTGTGAATGGATTTTCTTTAGTAAATAATAATGCAGGCATTCCTCTTAAATATTCAAATAATTTTTTAACACCTGGTTTACTTTTGTCTGCTTTTTCAAATGCAACTTTCATAAGTCTACGTTTAGTCATTTTAATTAATACAGTAGATCTAAGATTTTCTCGCATGTTTTGAATTTGTTTTGAAGGGAGATCCTGCATGTTAAGTGCACCTATAATAGGATACTCTTTAATTAATTTAACAAATTCGTCAACTGTTTGTTTTTTTGCTTCACTTACATGTGCCATTTTTTAATACCTGTAATAATAATTATTTTAGTTTAATAGCTATTGGTTTTGACATACAAAGTTTGATTAAAACCTCTCGGATATTAGATTCTTCGTGAGGTAAATGATGAATAATTGCATTGTATGTTGTAATAATATTATCAATAACTTCATCTTCATTTTGAGCTTCATTACCAATTATGCATTGGATTCCCAATTGAGTTTTTGCTTTAACTCTAACTGTTTTTTGAAGTTTTTCTACTAATGCTGCCATATTCGCATTAGGTGGAACAACACATCCAGCCTTAGGATTTGGCATTTTTTGTTTAGGACCAAATACTTTACCAAATATTTGAGCAATCTTTGGCATCACATTTGCTTGAGCCACAAAGAAATCATAATTGTTAGCAAGTTTTTTCAATTCTTTTTTATTTCCTTCATACTTTCCAAAATCTGCCGCAGTTATAACCAAATCACAAGCTTCTTTAGCATTATCTTTTAATTCTGGACCTACAATGCCGCAAATTTTAGTGATTTTTCCTTTTGGATAATGTAGCGTAACAAACAAGTCAACTTGTTCTTCATTCTTTTTTATATTGATTCCTCTAAGATTTATGATTAAATCAATACTCTGATTGAAATTACGCTTCTTAGAACTCTCTTTTAACTTCTTAAGTGCTTCTTTGATGTTTTCTTTGTTCATCGGATAATCTCCACCCTCCTATCAGCCATTAAAGACGATAGTTAACGGGATTTATGTAATTATAATAAATATCTTTGAGAAAATGGGTGTTTATAAAGGTTGTTGTTTGAATTTTTACCACTGCCAAGTGTCAAAAAACAGAAAAGTTTATAAATAAGTTCATTTTCCGTCTCTATTATGGAAAATATGCTATTTTATTCTGGTCTTTTGGAAGATTTTGGTTTTTATCCTTATGGAATAAAACCTTCTGCTATGGGGATTGGTGTTGGCCTTGCTCCTGAGAAAATAATTGAATTATGTGAACTAGGAAGATTTTCTAAAGAGGCAAAACTATATGATTATGCATACAATCAAATATTGATGGTTGATTTTCCGACAGAATTTACCGATATTGTAATGCCTGCAAAAAAATCTATTGAAACTGCACAATCATTTCAAGAAGCAATTTCATTTTTGAAAGAATTATCTCATTCATTACCCCTTTCTCAAAACCCTGAAGAATTAGAATTATTTCATTCAACTCACTTAAGTCCTGGTGTTGTCGCAAGCATGGGTTTATATTCGCCAGTTGGATTTTATGAGCAATTTGGAAAGTTGCCCCCTAAAATTTATGGCCAAATATCTGGTGATGGAATTTGTACAACTCCAGAACCTCAAGAAGAATCAGTTAATTTTAGCGATGGTAAAGAAATACCTTGTGGGACGTATCGTTATGGAAAATCTCAGTACCAAATCAAATTAAAAAATCCTAAATTATTATTATATGGTTTAGTTACTTTAAGTATTGTCGACTGGTATATTAAATTAAGGCATGATTTTGAATTAGATGTTTATCAAACAGATAGTATGAAAAGTCACGATATTGCGTCTCCTATGAGTAATCGGATGCAAGGTCTAAAAGAATTTCATAAAGACATGGAGTATGATATAATTGAAACAGGATTTGAATATTTGGTAAAGAAAAAACACATTCCTGGAGATATGATAGAATGTTATGGATCTTTTCAATAAAATTAAATGGCTGTGTTAACCTAAAAATATTTTGAAATAATTAAATTCTAAAATGAAAAAAGAAACAGCTTTAAAAAATTATGAAGTTTCATTACAAGAAGGAAATTTACATATTTATCCTGTTAATTCTTGTTATGATAGATGCGCTCATTGTTACATGAATGCAGTTTCCGAAACTTCTAGTCGAGCAAGATTTATTGATTCAGATAATTTGTTCCATTTTATTAATTTACTAAAACAAGATAAACCAGAAGGACTTAATATTGGATTGAGTGGAGGAGATCCGCTACTACATCCCGATATCATACAAATTCTAGATAAGTTATCTTTGCATTCTAGATTAGAAATATTAACTAGTGGCTTTGCTTTGTCGTCTAGAAATAAAACTAATAGAAAAGAATTACTCGAAGCACTCGTAAGAGCAGAACCAAGATTTATTGTTGCTTCGCCTGATGAAAAATATCATTCAATTAATTGGGAAGATGTTTCTGAAATTAGACAATATATTAAAGAACAAGGTTTTAATCCAAACAAATTTGGATATTCATCAAAATCAAAAAATATTCTTGGCAAAGTGTTATTAGCATCAACAATTATTGGTGGTGCGGGCATGCTTGTTGGATATTTGATTGAAAAGTGTTCTGATGATAATGGCATGCCTCAAGCAATTCCTGTTGGAAGAGCAAAAAATTTGCCTGAAGAACAACAAAAAATAGGAGTAAATACTTGTACTGTTTTTAAGCATCCTGGAGAAATTTATGTTGGCTATGATGGCCAGTTGCAGTATTGTATGTATGCTTGTCACGGCGGATTTATGAACATTAGCGAATTGGCGGACGTGGATAAAAAAGAAGATGCAATTCAATTAATACTAAATAGGTTATCTCAAGACGTTAGTTTCCAAGACATTGTCGAATATGATAGATGTTATTTTTCTAAGAAGGTTAGGAAGAAATGAATAACCAAATAAATAATTATTAACAAACAAGAAATATGAACTTACATAACAGAATAATTGATGAAATAGTAAATAACCAAGTTTTATTAGAAGCGCATATCGAAATGTATGATTCAACCATTGAGACAGAAGTATCTCTAAGTCAATATGGAGATATAGATATAATGGTAACTGGAATAGATTATGAATTGCAAGAACCTGCTACTGCAATTATTGAAGTTAAAGCACATAGAGGATTGGTTGATCATTACATTAAGCATCAGTTGCCTAAATATAAAACTAGATTTCCTGAGGCTAAACAATTTGTTGTATTTTCTAGAGGTGGCGATTGTTTTGAAAATTTTGTGTTTGAAAGATGTTGATTTTCTGAGAATGTAATTTTGATTATTTATTTGTTCTTTTTTATTTTGTTGCAATATTAAAAAATTGAGTTTAACGTCGCAACTATGCGAAGTTTCTTGAAGGAAAAGTTGGATGAAGTGAAAGGAGCTACGTAGTGGCGACTGGAACGTAATCGCATAGTTGCTGTTAAATCCTCTTGTCTATGAAGTGGGAGGGATTCGGAGCGTTAGCGGAGAAAGTTTTTGAATTATTTATCAATCCGCCCGAAGGGAGTGTTACTGTCTGGAGGGTGAGGGGGATTTTTATTCAAGCGAACACAGTGAGCCATCCAGACATAGTATCAAGTGACACTTTCATTTATGTCTAAGAATTGGGGGCTAAATATTTAAACATGTAGTTGTTTTTAATGTGAAAGATGGTAGATAAAAACAAATCACTTATTGTTTTTCAAGGAAAAGGAATTAGAAGATTGTGGCATGATGATGAATGGTATTATTCTATAGTTGACATTATTGCAGTTCTAACTGAACAAGAAGATCATTTAAAAGCTAGAAAATACTGGAATAAACTCAGTCAAAGGCTAAGGGAAGAAGGAAGTGAAGTGGTGACAAACTGTCACCGTTTGAAATTACCTGCTCCAGATGGTAAGTTAAGATTAACTGATTGTGCTAATACGCAGTCTACTTTTAGAATAATTCAATCTGTTCCATCTAAAAAAGCAGAACCTCTTAAAATCTGGCTTGCTAAAGTAGGACACGAGAGAATACAAGAGATTGAAAATCCAGAACTGGCTCAAAGAAGAATGAAAGAAATTTTCAGAGCCAAAGGTTATTCTGATGATTGGATTGAAAAGCGAGTTAGGGGAATTGCAATTAGAGACGAGTTGACTGATGAATGGGATAAAAGAGGAGTAAAAGATCAAAAAGAATATGCAATTTTAACTGCAGAGATTTCTAAAGCAACTTTTGGCTTAACTCCTAGCGAATATAAGAAGCTTAAAGGGTTGAAAAGTGAAAATCTTAGAGACCATATGGAGGATTTAGAATTAATTTTTACAATGCTTGGAGAATCATCAACAACAAAAATAGCACGAAAGAAAGATGCGCTTGGATTTGTTGAAAATAAAGATGCTGCGAAACGGGGAGGAGCTGTTGCGGGAACTGCAAGAAAACAGCTTGAAAGAGAAACTGGTGAAAAAGTTGCTTCTAACGAAAATTATTTACATTTGACTGAGAAAAAGAAGAAAAAACTAATTAAAAGCAAAAAGTAAAAAAGAATTTAAAAATATTAGACTAAGAAAAAACAGGATTTATATTCAAAACAAACAGAAACACAAAATATACTGCAAGAACCATGCAAGAAATAATAACAAAAGTAGCAATTAAATCAAAAATAAAAAAGAATGTAACGCCTCACACTTTAAGACATAGTTTTGCAACACATCTTTTAGAAAATGGAACAGACATAAGATATATTAAAAAATTATTAGGTCATTCAAATATTAGTACGACGTTAATTTATACAAAAGTTTCTAATAATAATTTATTGAGAATTAAATCACCTATTGATTAAAAATTGTTGTCCACAATTTGTTACTTTTGTTTTGTGTTGTCCACAATTATTTTATTTATTCATGTAGGCAAACAATCCCTAATCTCTTTTAATGTTTCATCAACAGTTTTATCATCCGTATTAATAATTATTCCGAAATCATTTTCTTTTACTAAATCATATACTTCTCTTGCAACGCCTTCTCCAATAGTTCTTTCTCTGTTTTGATCGCGTTTTATGCAAGTTTCTAATTTTGTTTTTAGTGTAAATGTGTAGTTTGGAAATTTTAATTGTTCTATTAAGTAATCTAAAACTTCTTTATGATAAAGACAACCATCAAATATAGCTATTTTATTTTTTTTTAGAAGATCTTTTGCAAGAGGGATAACAATATCTAAACCTTTAATAAAATTCTTTGCAGGAATACACGCTGAGTCTGATGCTTGATGATCTAGTTTATTATCTCGAAGAACTGCATCAATATCAATTCTTTCTGCGTTTAGAATTTTTGTGAGTTTTTTTGCGCAAGTAGACTTTCCTGATCCTAAAGTTCCGTGCATGATGATGTAGTATGTCATTTTTTATTTGAATGTGTGTTGATTTAATAATTTTTTCATTTTGGTTCTGCTACAATCACAGCAATTACTACATTTGACAAATTATAAACTGCTCTCTCGAGTGTATTGTTGTTAGGAATCATTTCTTGACCTAAATTAACTACATCTAGATTATTGGTTCTTAGTCCTTTAATTATTAATTCAAATGCTTTTTTTATTTTGCGCTTTTTGATTTTTTTTTCTGCGGAATGAAATAATATGTGGTTGATTTCACATAGAAATGCAACTAATTCAGAATATGCTATTTTTTTTCCATCTTTGACAGAACTTGACAACAATCGTTTACAAAGATTTTTGTACTGAGTAGTTTTTTTTGTGATTCTTTTTAATTCATTGGAATTATTTATTTCAAAACTATATGAAACACAAGAAATTAGTTTTGATAAAAATTTTTCAAAATTTTCTATTTTGCTTTGAATTAAAACTTCGAGAATAATTCTGTTGTTTTTTGTTGAAATTATTTCAAAGCCAACTAAAAACAGGGATGTCAATTTTTTTATTAAGGTAATTTGTTTTTTGTTTTTTGTTATTAATATGATTTTTGTGTAGTTTGAATTGTATAATTGATTTAATAAATTTCTAAGAAACCTGTCTGAATAGGTTGAAATATCTTCTACATATTCTTTCTCTGCGGAATAATTAGGGCTATTAATTATTAACTCGCCTTGAATTTCATTAATATCTATTTCATCTCCTGGCTTTAGATTATTTGCTTTAGCCCAGTCTTTAGGAAGGGTCAAGGTAAAAGAACCTCTTTGACAAATCAATTTACGTCTCATGTTCTTTTTTTAGGGGTATTTTCTATATAAATGTTTGCATATGATTCATATGAATAGATTATATATCGTTTTGATGTTTAATTTGGGTTAGAGGTGATTTTGGAGGGTAGAAGAATGGATGAAGAAACTGATTTGAATTTAGATATGAACGTAGCTTTAGAAGTTAAAGAACTGCACGATAAGTTAAAGGGCGAGATTGATGTTGCAGAAACGAAACTTGAACATATGAAGAATGAGTTTTCAAAGAAACTTGAAGATGTAGAGAATAAGCTTTCAGAAAAACAAAAAATATTGTATAATTCAAAAATTGGCAATTTAGAATTAAAAAAGTATCTCTATAAAGATTGGAATTTATTTCATTATGCATTGGATCATGGTATTTTAATTAAGGAATGTGCTGGGTCGGCGTCCTTCACTCAAACAATGGCTTGGATAATTTCTGGTTCGACTAATCGTGAACCCTTAAATTTTGACAACGTGGATTTTCCAGTTATAGCATATGACACTAAGCGGGATAGAAAGTCTCGGAAGTATGTGATGGGTACTAAAAGAGAACTAAATTCTATAGATGAATTAATTACTCGGAGCGATCATGGAGATATGTTTGTAAAAGATTTTTTTGAGTTAGGTCATTTATATTTTCCTAATTTTAATATTAATGGTAGAAAATCAACTCTTTGTTTTTATTATAATTCTGATGCGGATTATGAGGGTTTTGTTGAATCTAGTTTTTTTTCATGTGAACGAAATATTGATGAGGATTTGAAAAATGTTTGAAGAAAATCTTGGAATTCCTGAAGTTCCTCGAATAATCAAAGACATTGGATTTGATTTTAAGTGGGATAAACAAAAAGTATGGAAACTTAGAGTGCCTGTTACTGAAATGAATATTTCTGAATTAGAATGGCATTTTGAAATCCCTTTCTTAAGAGATAATTCTGGTCGAAAATGTATCAAACCAATTGATGTGATAAAAAATCCTGGTTGTGATGAAAGACAATTTTGTCGAGTAGAAAATGCAGATTTGAAATATTCCATTGACATAATGGAAAACAAAGGGAGATGGCTAATTTTAGATGGTCTTCACAGGTTGATGAAATCATTTATTCTTGGTAAAAAAAAAGTTAAGGTGAGAATTATTGGAAGGGATAAAATTCCGCAAATTCTAAGAGGGGGCGATTAGTGTGGATTTTGGAACTACTATTAGGGGTAATAAAATAGATTGTGTTTCTAGATTGGACGAATACATTAATGATGATAAAAAAATAAAACCTTATGCTGCAATACCTATTACAGGTAAGTGTAATTTTAATTGTATTTATTGTCGACAAGGTGGTGAAGTTACGCTAGGATCTGGAAAAGAATCTTTAAGTTTTTCTGATTTTAAATTTATGGTTGATTGTGCAATTGAGTTAGGTATTGAAGATTTTAGAATAACTGGTGGCGAACCTTTTTTGCATAAAGACATAATTGAAATGATTAGCTATATTGTTTCCAAGAAAAAATATGTTATAGTGAATACAAATGGTGTGATAAGTTCTAAATTGCTTAAGCAGTTAACTAAGTTTTTCAGTTCTCCATACTTAGATATTGTTGTTAGTCTTGACTCTTTACAAGGTAATCAATTTAATAAAATTACTGGAACGAAAAATAAGTTTACAAAAGTTGTTGAAACAATATTTGATCTAAAAGAAAAAGGATTATTGAAAAGATTAAATATGGTAATCACGAAAATCAATTGTCATGAAATTATTGATATGATTCGTTTTTGCAAAAAAGTTCCAACAAATTTAAGTTTGCTAGAATCAATATCTGTACCGTCTCAGTTTTGTAAATGGGATGAATTGAAAACTTCATTAGAAGATCACCGTAGATACATAGATTGTGTGAGCAATGAAATTTATGTTCATGATTATACTCGGAATTTTGGAGTGCCTGTGTTGATATACAAATTAGATAATATTTTTGTTAGCTTTAAGTCACTTATAGGGGGAGGGCAATATAGTGACTTGTGTTCGGTTTGCGATCAATATCCTTGTCACGCAGGACTACATCATATAAAACTATTGCCTGATTTTAAGGTTTCGTTATGTAGGTGGAAAATATTTGGCGATTCTACAAAAGAAGGATTTAAAGAAAGTTTGAGAATTGCACTTGAGCATTTTGAGAGGGGGAGGTATGTTGGGGGGTGATTTTTTTAATATTTGAAAATTATTATTTTTTTTAATCTAGAAATAACTTTTTGTAATTAAATCGATTAAGTTTATGTTCCATGTCTGCATATGATTTGCCGCAAATCATTCCGCCTGCAATAAAAATTTCTTGAGTTATGTCAAAAAGACAAAAATCAGGCATTTGAAAATTATCTTTTTCATCCATATTTGGAAATTCGAAATCAATTAATACAAGACCTTTTAATTCATTTTGAAAAATATCAAATTCAGCAATTTGTTCGTTGTGTTCATAAAAGTATCTTAGTTTACGAACTTGCTTTCCTTCTAACTGTAAATTTAATACATTGAATTCTGTTTCTGTAAGAATAATTGTTTGCTCTTTTTGATGAGAAGCATCATCATCATTAACTGGATTCTTTTTTGTAAATTCGAATTTGTCTCCATTTTTTCTAAGTCGCAGTTTTGGATGCTCGCTAGTTTTAGGAATATAAACATCAATAATCTCTTTAAATTTGCAATTTTTTAAATTATCGGGAAGTGTTTTTGCAAGAAATGTTTTTTCTAATTCAATCATAATATTGGTTTAAATTTTGAAATATTATAAATTTTTGGTTTTCATTAAATATTTTCAATGTGCGATATCTTTAAATAAGTTAGAATTTAGTTTTTTTAGTATGGCGAATCCTTATGATTTAAGTGACGGAGTAAAGGGCTACAAAGCGTTAGCTCTTATGGCAAAAAAAAGTTTGTATAGGTCTAGTGCTCGGCATTTGCGGAGTTCGTATGCACATAGTGATCCGATGGGAATTGATGCAACTAATGCAAGAAAAACTGCAAGCGAACTTGAAAGAAAAGCAGACAAATTAGAAAAAAAGCTTAAGAGAAACTAGTTTGATATTTTGTTTTGTTCGAAATATATTATTACTACTATCTAGTAAAATTTATAAATGTGGGTGTATTATCTTTCATTATGACTAATGTTTATTCTTATGGAGAAAGTGTATTATCAAAATTTACAAATTTAACAGAAAGAGTAGAATCTGATACACTTATTCCGCACCAAATTGAGATACATCCTCCTCCGAAAGGTAAAAAGTTATGTTGGTTTGGGTGTAAACACTGTTATACTCAAACAGACATTGATGAAAGTGAAAGGATTTTGGGTAGTAGATTAGTTGAGATTATAGACGAGGTTTCTAATGGAAGCCCTAAAACTGGAGAAAAACCTGAAAAATTAATTATTTCTGGTTTTAGGACAGACCCTCTTAATTCTAATACTATCTTTGATGTTTTAGAAGCATCAAAACGAGGAAAGTTTGTTACAGGCATACACACTAAAGGATTAAAATTAACTGATGAATTAATTGAAGGATTAACTCGAGATAATATTGAGGGAGATTATATTTCGTTTAGTATTGATGCAGGTAATAATTTAACTTACAATAAGGTCCACGGAGTAAACAATCATCAAGCAATATTGTACGACCAAGTTAGAAAAAACATTAGTAGACTTATGGATAAAGTAAGGACATCTAATTCTGATTTGAAAGTTAGACTAACGTATCTTTTAACAAATGAAAACTGTGATGAACAAGTTGTAGATTTCATAAAACATTTTAGTGATTTGGGAGTGCACACTCTACGTTTTTCCATTCCCATACTTCCTACTATGGGGAATCAAGAAAGAAATAATGATTTTCCTAAAGTATCAGTTCATGATCTTAAGGTTTTTGAAGAGAGATTTTATAATTTAAAAAAAGAGGACACTGATTTTGTTTATCTAAAATTTGAGAATAATCCTCATAGAGTACAACCTTGTTGGAGCAGATGGCTTTTGCCGACAATAGGTTATGATGGATATTTATATCCTTGTTGTTTAGTTGCATCAAAAGAATTTGAATCACTTAGGATTGCAGATGTTAAAAAAGTAGGATTTTGGGATGCTTATTATAAAAAAGTAGATTTAGATTTGGGTTTAGCAAATTGTCAATGTGATAGAAAGGCTGCAGAAATTCATGATGCAGTTAATTATAATTTAGAAAAAAATAAAAGTCAATTTGGAGATGATGGAAATGGTAGATGCTAGAATATTTAGTGAAATGGATTTTCTTAAAACATTAAATTCAGTTCTTGGAAGTGGTTTTGAACCTTTTGATATAAGTGATATTCTTAATAAATTTTCTTGGAAGTATAGTGATGGTGGTAATGGTTTAGGTGCTTGCTGCGGAATAGCTTACTGTGATAATGAATTGAAGATAGTTCAGAAAAATGAATTGTTAGAATACCTTACTTTAAATTATGGATTATATTCTACACAGACTGACGTTGTATATCGAGACGAATTAAGAATGCCTGAGAAACATAGAAGTCTTTTGGAAGAATCTGTAACATCCTTAGCTTGTTTTAAAATAGTTCCAGAGATATTTGAAGCATTACAGGGGAAAAAATATAATAAAGAAGATGCAAAACAATATGGTTTTGTTGAAGGTAGAACTACACAACTTTCGAAAACAGAAATTCTAGGTAATCCTCTCTTGTTGGATATGGTTAATGGTGATATTAACTTGCTCAATAAACTCGCTGAAGAAGGAATTGGAATTAATATTGGAGAAAGGACAAAACATCATAGGGAATGCAGTTGTAGCATAAAAACTTGGTTACTCTACAAACCAACATCGAGTGGTAGAATTGCTTCTATTTGGGATATTGGTTTGAATACTTATGACTATCATACTCCTTTATTTGGCAGAAAGAAATAAAAAATCTTGATTGAAAATAAGATTATTATTATTATTATTAATTAGAATCTCCTGTTATGTTGCAGCAAACCGTCAATGTGATAGAACGGGGATAGAAATTAATTCTTGTTAAATTTCTCGAGCGTAGTGAGAGTGTAACGTGGTCGAGGATTTCGAAGAAATCTGAAGAAGTTGACAAAGGGCACAAACAGCAATATGAGTTAGTAATTATATAGTAGTTACAAATAGAAAACTTTATAAAGTAGAGCTTTATATCGTATTCTATGAAAAGATTTATTGGATTAGGTTCAGATCATGAAACAGATGTATTCAATAGAGTGCAAAATATTCTGAGAAATGAAAAACCATCTGCAATTACCTTGGAACAAAAAATGTCTATATGGAATCCAAGAGACTCCTCTGATAATCCGAGATTAAAAGAAAGAAAGTCTGAATTACTTGCAGAACCAAATTATGAAATTGTTTCGCAAGGCAAGAGAACTATTATTAAAATAAATGACTTATTTGTATGTGGGCATTTAGATTATCAGCAAGATATGCCTGAATTATTAGCAGGAATTGATTTTGCATTAAAACAAGATTTACCATTTTATTTTGCTGATTGGAGTCAAGATTTTCCAAATCATATTTTTAAGTTTGAAAATGGTAAAGTTCAAGCAATATCTTTGGTGGGCAATACTACTTATCAAGATTATCCAGAAGAGTTTATGGAATACGAGGGAATTGTACTGATTGGGACTAGCAATGTTGATGCAAGGAATAGATTCACCTCGGACGCAATTAATGTTATTGCGAAATCAACTGATTGTTTAGCGCATATTGGTGGATATGGACATTTTGATTCTACAACTGAACCGACAGTTTGTTTTATGAGTGTATGTAGATTAAGTGAAGGTTTGGAACTACAACATTTGGTTAAAGCCAAAGAGAAAATAGTATATGCTGTGGTAAGAAATACAAGTAGACAATTCTAGTTTGTGGGTGGTTAATTGCAATTAAAAATTTTTATATAATTTGCAGACTAAAAATATGAGGGTGCAGTAGGGCAAAATCTGAAGGAGTTTGAGTTGGGGCTTTGGGTCTATCAATTATTTAATTCAATATCAGCAAAACATAAAAAATGATCTGCTTTTCCTTTAATTACTTTAAAACTTTTTATATTCCACTCTTTGGAGATTAGGATATGATCTTTTTGAATATTTTTGTAAACTTCTGTAGGAATGTTTTGAAAAACATCTTTAAAACCGTTGCTAAATACTTTAGGAATTATTTTTTGTAAGTTATCATAATTGAAATCTCCACAAATAATAGTTGGTTTATCTTCTTTGAGAATTATATTTTCTATTTCAGTTCTAATGTTAGAAAATTGTTCTTCGGAATAGTTGCGATCAAAAATTTGTAATGGTAACAATTGAATGTTAAATATGTTAATTTTAATTTTACCATACTTAATTTCTGTTTTCAAAAAAGCCTTATCGTGGGAAACTAATTGTATATTTTTCTTTTTTTTAATTAAATTCGGGTTTGGTAAAAATATTGTTTCTTTAGATAATACTTCAAAATTTGTTAATGTGGATAAACGGGTATTCATATTTTTTTCAATATGTGATTTATGTATATTCGAAGAAAGATAATTTTTTTTTGATAAATTTAATTGTTCGCTGAGAGTATTGTCTTGGTTACAATGAACTTCTTGCAAAAGGATGATGTCTGTTTTTATATTTTTTAATTCTGTAAGAAAATAATTCATGTCTTTCTTTGTAAATTTATTATTGCCATTAGAAGTAAATCCTCCTCCTATATTCCATGTTGCAATTCTCATATATGGATTGATTTAGTGAATATTTATTAATGTTTTGTTTATATTAATTTCAACTCAATTTGCGCATGGCCAAATGAGTCTTTAGATGCGAGGGCAATGTGGAGCATAATCTTTATTAAATACTTTTGCTAAGGAAGAGGGATAATCTGCAAGATGGTTTTTGACGAAGTCAAAAAATTCATAAGAGTTAAAAGCAAGGTTAGAAAATAATATAAACTAGTAAATATAATTTAGTTTTATGTTTGATTTTTTAAAACCTAATGAGATTGACATATTATGTAAATTTGTATCAAAAAATGATTTAATTTTAATAGTGGGACCTATGGGTGATATAAAACATGACCCTACAATTTTAATTTTGACAAAAAAAATTAAAAATAATAATCTTATTATCATTGATAATCGGGCAGGACAAATTAATGCTCCAAAAATTAAAAAAAATGAATTTAATTATTCTGATAACAAGTATGGTGGCGAAAAAGAATGTATTCCTTATGGAGATTTATTTGAAACAAAGAAATCAATAATTAAGGTCACTTCACATCCTCATAATTTTGTAATTACAGATGCTTTAAACATGTCATTTGGTGAAAATAAATTTGATATAATTATTGATAGAATAACTCATGAATTTATTTTTAGGGTGCATAAGTCCATTAAAAAATTAATTGAAGAATATTATAGGGTTTTAAAAAATAAAGGGAAAGTTATATTCTTTTCAAATAGTAAATATTCGATCTTACTTGCTGAAATTAAAAATTCAAATTTTAAAATTCTAAAATCTGGTAGGATCAAGAAAAATGAAAAATTAATTATAGATGGGCAAGAATTAACATTTGAACATGATGTTACCAAGTATGTGGTTATACAAAAATAGGGCAGTTTTTTGATTGTAGTTTTATCACATCCTGGGCAGGGTGTAACTTGTAAGTACTTTCGAATAGTATCTAACGAAAGATTTATAAATAATTTTATTAATCTTAAATTTTATGGTTGCTAATGAAACTCAACGTGCAATAGTACAAGATCATCTAGGAAATGAGTACTCATTATTAAAAAAATATGATGGTGGACGAATAGGTTCTGATAGTTTTGATCATAGTATTTTTTCTACATATGAATTAATAGGTTTTTCTGATGGTGATGTTAATATTTATCTTCCTCATTTCGAATTTAATGTAGGTTCTGGATATTGCATTGAAATTAATAGAGACGCTATGTTGGGGGAAACAATATATCATGAACAAGATTGTACGAGACTAAATCTATACGCGAGTGATGGAAGTGGCCTAGTGGATGTTTCTTTTCCAAGAGTGAAAGGGTTATTTGAATTGAGAAACTTAGCGAAGAGTGGTCAACTATTAACTATTCCTCAAGTAGCTGGAGGAGATAGAGGAAAATTACCTATACATAAAAGCCAAGTTCGTGCTGATTTTTCTTTTAGGATATCTTCAATGTCGTATGGACAGTTATTTGCAAGAATGGAGATTGATCATCCTGCTGCCGAGGAAGTAATAATGGCATACTTGGGTGCAATTGATAGAAGATTTGCTGATTATAGTGGACTTGAGCCTCATTTTAGAGAAAACGATGATAACGGCGAGAGGTTGTGGGAAGATCAACAATCAAAAGCATATAATGCGGAAAGAAAAAAATTAAATAGAGCTTTATTTGGTGAATTAACTGATATTTTAGAAAAAGCAGAGCTTGAATTAAGACGAGCATCTTAAAACTGTGCCAGTCATAGTTTTTATCTTCTTTAGTGTCGAGGGTATAGGTGAGAAAATATCGTATTTAATCAATGTTATATTCTTTTGTTAGAGATTGAGTTTTAGTGCAATGTTTCAAAGGAAAATTTTAGAGTTTTTGAGTTGGCCTGTTTTATTCAATAAATTCATTCAAATTTAAGAATTCAATTTCTTCCCTTGTTGATTTCAAATCTTTAAATGTAAACTCTTGTGTTTCTTCATCAAAAGACACACAACAATCTTTAATCACTTTAATTTTAAAATCTCTATCGTAAGCATCTTGAATAGTGCTTCTAACACAAAGGTTTGAAAGAATTCCACAAACTACAATCTCGTTAATATTCTGAAGTTCGTTTTCAAGTGATGTTTTAAAGAACGGACTAATTTTATATTTTTTAATAAGTATGTCTGAATCTTGCTTATTGAGTTCTTCAATAATTTTAGTGTTTTCTGAATTTTCAGCAAATGCTCCATTTGAATCTTTTTCGATGTGAGTAATAAATATTATTTTGTAATCATGCCTTCTGCAAAAATTAATAAGTTTGTTAGTTCTTTCAAGAACATTTGAAATGTCACCTACAAAATAATCTGAATTTTGATTAATCCATTCTTTTTCAAAATCTACAAGTATTAAAGCATTTGAGGTCATAATAATATTAATTAAATTTAAATGATTATAAAATTTTTTATCTAATGTGTAAAATTAATGTTGAATATAACTTTGTGATTTCATAACATCTTGATTCTTGTTAAATTTCCCGACCGAAGCGAAGCGTAGGGAGATTGCAACGTGGTGCGGAACGAAGCGGAGCAAGTTTTCTCAGGCGAATGTTTACTCTTTTTCAATTATAGCAGAATATATATGGTCTCCCGCATCAATAAACTTTTTTACTTTCCATCCAGTATCTTTGAGGATTTCTTTCATTTCTTTTTTGGAGACTATTAAGTAATCAAACCAATCACCAATGTAGTTTCTGAATCTTATTCTGATGCGAAGTTGTCCAGGCATTCTTCCTCTTTTTTTATTGAATTTATGGTAAGAGAGGTGCACAGGATCTTCTGTTTTGAAAGGATCAACATTTTCAGTAATTATTAAGGCGTGGGGGTTAGTAATTTTGTGAAATTTCTTGAGTAAAGTTTTGGCTTTTTTAAAACCACCAAATAAACCAAAGTTATTGCCAAACATAAGAATTGTGTCAAAAGAATTTGGTTTAAATGAACCAATCTTCTCAATTGGCAAAACTTTTGCGTGTTTTACACCACGCTTTTTACAAACTTTAATTGCTAAAGGAGAATTATCAATTGCAACAACATCTATTTTTTTCTTTTGAAGATAAAGTGAAACACGTCCAGCCCCAGCACCGACATCAAGGACTTTGCCTTTAGCATATTTGATTGCTTGTTTTTGAATTTTTGGCCAATCTTTAAATTCGGCAAAGTATGTAGGTGCACCTCCTGAAAAATCAATATATCCATCATCTCTTTCAATAACTTCATATGATTTTTTACCTTGGAAGAATGCCCATACTTCTTGGCCATAGGCATCTTTTTTTGGTTCCATTTTGGTTTGATTACGCTGCAATTATATAAAAATGTATCTGTGATAGCGAGCCTGAAAATTTAACTTAATTCCTGTTAAGTGATTCGAAGGGCAAAATCAGGTGGATTTTAAGTGTGGCTTGGAGGTTTTGAGATTATCTGGATATATACTTATGTGCTAAGGACACAAAGGATACTACCCCGTATATGATGTGGTATGAGACGAGAATTACTATTGCGAATAGTACAGCTTTACTCCCTAAGTGGAATTTTCCATCCAACTTGCCAAACATTCCAAAAAAAATAAAGTATGAGAATAAGTATAATAGAATGCTGATTATGGTTATTATTATGCTTTTAGTTTGAATTGATTTTATGATTAATAAAGAGTAAATTAATGAGGTTGCTAGATATAGAAAGCATAAGGTCATCGCTATTAGCGAAATATTCATAATTAATATATTTGTTTTAGTTCCTGAAACCTGAAGCGCTACTTCATACCTCTCAAAAAGAACGCCAAAAATAATTAGAATAATTCCAACAATTAGAAATTTTATTTTTGTCAGTTCTAGTATTTTCTTTGCTTCCATATATTAGTTTTAGTTTATATATTATATAAATTTTGTCTTAAAAAGCAGTCGTGCTATATTTTACTTAATTCCTGTTAGTTTTTTTTTCTTTAGAAAAACTGCGAAGCAGAGTTAAGAAAAACCAATAATTTTATATAAATTCATAATCTATTTAAGTACATGTCTAATAAAAAAGATCCAAGAATATGGTTAACTAAAGAAGAAAATGAGATCCGATCTCATGTTAAAGGATGGACTCAAGAAAAATATAATGAATTATATAATCAATTTATTAAATTTAATTATGGAACGATATCTAAATTGTTAGATGTGTTGGGTATACAGTTTCTTGATTCTGTTGAAACCATTTCTAAAGAGGAGATCTTTTTTACAATCATTGATGATTGGGCTTATGAACAAGTAAAAAATGAATTTATTAAATTACTTTGAGTGGGTTTTTCTTAATTGAAACTAATTCTTGTTATATTCGTCGAGCTTGCGAGACCAAAAAATTTAACTCAACTTGTTTTGAGATTAAATTTTTTGAGAAGATTTTTCTATTTTTTTGTGGATTAACAAGGCTTCTGTGCTCGTCGCTGTTTTCCGTTTTTTTGCTTGTCTAAAAATGTTTGTTTGCTAAATAGAAAAATCTTTTGAATATAATCCTTGTTATACGAGGGTGAGCGTAACGCAGTGAAGCGAAAGCGCAGCGTCCCATCGAGTCAAGAAAAGTCATACATCGAGAACGAAGTTCCTTATTACAATTCAGAGAAAGTCTGCAAAATTACAAAGGTTTAGTTCCTAAATCTTCAGCAAATCTCAGCAAGTATCCATCAGGATCTTGAATTAGAAATTCTTTATTACCAAGAAGTTGATTCTCTTGTCTATACCAATTTTCTTTTGGTTCAACAAAGATTGGATACTTGTTTTGCTTTAAAGAATCCAAAATTGGTTGAATCTTATCAACTTCTATTTGAAAATTAATTCCTCTGCCAAAAGGTTTTTCTAATTTACCTGTGCTCCAATGATTATTTATTTCTTCAATCATTAGCTGACTTCCTTGAAAAGAAATCATGGTAAATTTAGATTCATCCCTTTTGTACTCAATTTTGAATCCAAGTATTTTAGTATAAAATTCAAGACTACTTTCAAAATTAGTTACACTTAACTCAGGAATTAATTTATTGAATTTCATAATAAGATTGAATAGTTGCTAAGTATATATAAATTTTGCCGACTTCTTCAAAAAATAGACTTTTCTTGATTTCGCTTAATTGCTGTTAAATCCTTTTCCAGTTACGAGCGAAGTGGAGTTCTGAAAAACTGCGTAGCAGAGTAATTTTGAGAGGCGTTCTATCAGGCGAACTCCGTGAGCAATCTAGAACATTCGTTAAGGGGACAATTTTAATTTAAGTCTGCACATGAGAAGTGTAACTTATAAGTAGTAAGATTTATATATCAGGGAGATTTTCTGTTAATTATGAATAATACGTTTTGTTTTTCAAGGGATGGAAAGGTTGAGTCTAGTGAATTAGATCAATTAGTAAAATTACCAATAAAAATAGATAGTAATCTGAGTAATTTTGGTCCATCTTATAGGCATAGCAACCCCGAGCACACCAAGGTAGCCTATGGAAAATTTGAGATATCGCAAAATCTTCTTCACTCAAATAAATATTATGATTGCTGTGGTCTTGTTCTTTTAGGAAATGGGTGGGGTGTACTTTCTCATATGGATATCGAGGGTTACGCTCCTACTAGGTGTGATTCTCCTGAAAAATATGTAAATGGGATGGTGGACTCTTTATTAGAAAAAACTTCTCTTGATTCCATCATTGGAATTCCCATTGGCGGAGTTTCAGATCATCTTCAACAAATCGCAGGTGTATTAAGAGGAAGAGGTGTAATGGTTGAGAATCACTTTTCAGATAATTACCCGGGATCTGATAGCTTATCCGGACAACAAAAAAAACTTGTTTGTCATGAGCGTTCAATCACTGTGGATCCAGCAACACAATTAGTTGTTGTTCAGGCTACTTTTCAAGGATATCGTACGCGTTTATTACGGCTTCACGGTGGATCTGAAGAATAGTTTTTTTAGAGTGTCCCCTATCTCTTTTTAGCCTCTCAAAATTATTGGATTTAACTCATTATATGCGATGAATGGCATATTTTTGTGTTATGTGTGTGTTTGGTTGATGTTTTGTCGATGTCATAAATTTGTTTTTTGTTCTTACTCTGATCGGGTATTGGTGGTTTTTTTGAAAATTTTTTAGTTTCATTGAAATTCTTTCGGATTTATTGGGTGATTTTTTAGGTTTATTGAAAATTTTTTAATTCTTTTTTATGATCTTTCTTATTATGCTTAAATAATTTAAGTTTTATGTAGGAAGATTTATTAAGTTGTATTCATTTTTAGTTTTAGTGGTTTTTTGTGTAAACCAGAAAATTTATATACTATTTGGTGAACATTTGTTCATATAAAGGTGAACACATGTATATTAACAAAACCACTGCTAAAATATTAAAATTATTTGTATCCCAAATTACAGAGTCATTTACACTTAGGGAAGCGGCTAGATTATTGAACATGCAAATATCTCTTGCACATAGAGCGATACAACCATTATTGATTGAAAAAATTATTAAAAAAGATAAACATAAAAAACTTAGTTTAGATTATAAATCTCATCATGAAACAATATTATTTGCAGAGTATCTTAGACGAGATGAAATATTTGAAAAATTTAAAGATATTAAACTTTATGCAGATGAACTATTGAATAAAATTAAAGAAGATTGTTTTGTTTTGTTATTGTTTGGTTCAGTAGTTGAATCTGATAAGCCAAGAGATATAGATGTCTTGTTGATTGTCGACGACGATAATAAAATAGAATTTCATGAGAAGTTCATGCATAATATTGCATCAAATTATGAATTGCCATATGAGACTAGAGTTATGAGTTTTGAAAATTTATATGAATTGCTCGCAAAACGCGACGAAAAAAATATTATGAATGAAATACTTAACAAACATATAATTGTGTATGGGGCAGAACTTTTTTATAGATTAATACAAAAAGGGAGATAAAAATTGTTGCCTGAAAAAAAATTAAATGAAGCAAAAAAAAGAGTGGAACAATTTATAAGGGATGGAATCATCAAATCTAAATTAACTCCTGAGTTTGTAGATTTTTTTCTCCGTAATGCTGATGATTCACTTGACTCGGCGAATGCTTTATTTCAACTATCTATTGATTCTGAAAAGCAGCGTTATATGGGGTTTTCTAGTTTTAATGGTTTACTTTGGGTTGTTAATGCTAGTTATTATAGCATGTTTTATATGGCTAGAGCTTTGCTAGAAAATAAAGGCATAAAAATAAAAACAGATTTTTCTATTCACGTCGTAACTTTTGATTCTATTATTTATTATTTTTATTTGACAGGCAAATTACAAAAAGAATTTTTGGAAGATTTTATCGAAGCAAAAGAAGAAGCTGCAGAGCTTCTTGGAAAACAAAAAGCAGATGAACTAATTGAAGAATATTTTTTTGAAAAAAGGAAACGGTCAGAATTTACTTATGACATGGGCATATCTCTTGTTAGATCAAAAGCTAAAACTTCTCTTGAACGAGCACAGAAATTTAGACGAGAAATAAAAAAAATTATTGATAAGAGAAGATCTTTTTAAAACAATAATTTTTGATATTTAATATTTTTGAGGTGTTTTTTAATGGATGTTTTTATGATTCTTTCTAAATGAGCTTGTGGAAATACTCTGAATGTACATATTTGTTCACTTAAATTCTTGATGGAAGAAATTCTTGGAAGAAGACTTATGTTGAAAATAAGATATTCAAAAACTCCAAAAACTTTACCTGTTTTTTTGACTAAGGAAGAAGTTTATTTGTTGTTTAGTGTAGATTATCGAAAATAACTATCACTTTTATCCATTTAAACACAATAATCCTTAAAAAGCAGGGATGTTTTCTGTATAATTGTAAATATTTATTGATATTTAAGGCTAGGGGTGGCTATGGAGGTGCTTTGTAATGAAGCCAAAACAAATTATATTATTGAGTATTATGTTATTATCTGTGTTATTTATTGTAGGATGTAATAGCGAATCTGCTGTTGATATTGACATTGAGTCTAGTTCTGAAAAATTAGTAACTGGAAATAGTGTAGCAGAGCTAATAACAATAGAAATTAGTGAACCTAATTGTGTGGATAAACCAAAACTTGAAAAATTAGATACAACAAAAGAAATTTCACTTAATGCAAGAAATTTCACATTTGATCCTGATTTTATTGTTGTTAATTATGGAGATGTTGTTCGACTTAATATTCGAGCTGTTGGAGGAGTTCAAGGATTTGCACTTGAATCTTTTGGAGTTTGGGAAAGAATAGATCCAAGAGAAGATGCAGTTATAGAATTTGTTGCAGATAAAAAAGGAACATTTGAATTTTATAATCCTTATGCGGCAGGTCGAGGACAAGATAGCATGATTGGAAATCTAATTGTTAAATAAATTTTTAGAATTTTATTTTTTTTTTGATTGTTTTTTTTAATATTTTTTATATGTTTGGTTCTATTTTTTCTTATGTTTTTTATTTGCATAGAAAAAGAATATGGTTGCACAAATTAATATTATACAAATTAATATTATTGCGGCAATCATCCCGTAGCTATTGGTCTTTTTTATATTGGAGATTGTATCTTCCTGTTTGATTTCTTTTTGTTCGATTTTTTCTTGTTGTAAATTGGTATTGTTTATTTGTCCAAATTCAGTATTTATTTCTGGTGATATAATTGATTCTATGATTTTTGTTTCAGTTTTTGTCTCATTTTTTATTTCATAAATGCAGGATTGTTTTGTGTTTGGTTTTAGTTTATTTGTTTTGCATTTATTATAGTCATTGCAAGTTCTTGTTTGTTTTCCATTTTCTGAACATTCAGACCAAGTATTACAAGTCCAAATTTCTGTGCAGGTACAATTTTGTATTTCTATTGGTTTGCCATAGGTTTTAGAACATTTTGTATCTGTGCAAATTCTATTTTGACTTTCATTACTACATTTACTCCATTCTGTGCATGACCAAAGGGACGTGCATGTTCTTCCACTTCCGCTAGAAGTAGGATTCGATGAGCTTGCTTGTGTTCCTTTAATTGCAGAATGTTTTAGATTCTCAATTTTTATGGTCGAGCCTAAATCTGTGCAAGTTATTCCATTGCTTGTTAATGAACTACTAAGACATGATGTAAAATCTGTTTCATTTGCACCATTACAAGTTGAAGTAACTTCTGATATGGACAAAATTTCTGCATCTTTTACACATAATGAAATAAAACTATTGTCTGTGATATATATCGTTTTATTATAATTAGATTGTATTTGTCCTGAGAGATTAATAATTAATGAAGTTGATGTTTTAGTAATTGTAACTTTGCTTAAATCTAAATTTGATTGAGTGAAATTATGACTGAAGTTAATCATTAAATTAGTTTGATCATAAAATAATATTTCTTGTGGTCCACTAAAAGATCCATTTGTTGTATTTCCTCCTATGGTAATATTTAATGTTGTAACTCCTGATTTTGTAACATTTGTTTCATTGTAAATGAGATGATCTGAATCATCTGTAATTCCGTCCCCATCTGTGTCTGCAGCAGTGATATATATTCCCCATACATCTGTTTGATTTGAGTTTCCAGAAGTATCATTGAAGTAATATGTCCAGTTAACATAACCTGAACTAATAGTTATAGTTTTGTTAACTTCAATCTCTTCGGCATTTGTATATGATGTTGATGTATCATTTGTCCAATCACTTCCATTGTACCAACTGAAAATATATTTATCAGGATTAGTTTCTGTTAATGTGATGTTGAAGTAAACTGAACTTCCAGAAGTTGTAGATGTTGTTAGATTAGTTTCATTGTTTGACCATGTTGGATAGGTTGAATCTAAATTTGTTATTGTTGTACTCCATATATCTGTTTGATTCAAGTTTCCAGAAGTATCATTAAAGAACCAAGTCCAGTTATATGTTCCTCCATTTACATTGGGTGTTTTTATAACTTGTATTTCTTGACCATTTGTATATGTTGTTGCACTATCGTTTGCCCAAGAGGTTCCATTGTACCAACCGAAAATATATTTATCGGAATTAGCCTCTGTTAATGTGATGTTGAAGTAAACTGAGTTTCCGGAAGTTGTAGATGTTGTTAAATTAGTTTTATTATTTGACCAAGTAGGATATGTTGTTTCAATTGTTATTGATCTTGTTTCAGTAGAATTAGTGTTTGCAGAATTATCCATTGCAAATGTTTGATAAGTATAACTGCCATCATCCAAACCAGTAGTTGCGTTTTTACTTTGATTAACATAAAAATACCAGTGAGTTGAATTGAATTTATTTAAGTTTGATGCATATTGGGTATAAACTTCGTCAGTGGTTAGCGTTCTATTCCAAACCCTTATTTCATCAATAGTTCCATTCAAAAATCTACCTGCGGAATATCCTATGTTATTTCCCAAAAACATGCTGGACGTACTACCTCCTCCTACAGAAGGATCTGAGGTATATGAATAAGTCTGCTCATTTTTCCCATTCACATAAAAATTCACTGTATTTTCATTTACATCCCTCGCTATAAAAATGTGATACCAAGTGTCTAGAGAGAATTGGTAATCCCAGTTCTTTAATTGATTAACTCCTCCGTCGTATTCATGAACATAATATAATTGATCTGAATCTGTAGCCATCAATCCGTATAGGCAGTTTGTCTCCTCAGTCTCACCATATGCGGTTTGCAAAATAAGTCCATCATTGACTCCTAATTCCTTATTAAATTTAAACCATCCTCCGAAAGTAACATTGCCAATTATCTGTAATGAGTTTCGAGCACCCGCAGTTATATTGCTGTTTTCAAAATCATAAGCTCTCCCAAATTTTCCTAATGAATTCGCAGTAGCGCCTTGAACAGTTCCATTATTGCCGTTACCACTTAAATCTACAATAAAACTATCATTCTCACCTAAGCTAGAAATATTATTAAAATTATACATTAATACTAGTGAGTTATCATATATGGTGTAATTTATTTCATTCCAATTATATATTAGCTCGTCTAGGTCTGATTCAATAATCGAATTATTTATTTCTACATTTGTTGCCGCCTGGATTGTATTGTTATCTTGAGTTGTAGAAATAAAATCAATTGATGGATTTCCTATTACAATTAATAAAGAAATTAGAAAAAAAATACTACTAAATACTACTGCGCTCTTTTTTTTACCACCCATTTTTAGTATATTAAAGCGTTTTGATATATAAATGTTCTTTTTTAATTGATGCTGGTTTTAATAAGGAGTTTACAGAATGTTATTGATTTAGACTATTATGTCGTACGCAATTGTTTTTTTTCTGTTGTCTACTGTGTTTTTAATGTCCTATTTTTTTTATTATGTTTTTTTTTTATTTGCTTATTCATTAAACTGAGCTTCGTATTTTTGTGCATAATCTTCCCCGATAATTGGTAAAATTGTTTTCTCGAGAGAATGATATGATTTATTTTTTGCAATTATGAACACTTCTAATTTATTTGGATTGTAATATATTGTTTTTGCAGTTTCGAGTGAGTTAATTGGTCTTTCATTTTTCTCAGTTCCAAAATTAGCACTTGCATAATTTTTATTACCATTTTTATGCCACTCTATTTTACAAGGAAAACAAAAATATCCTGTTTCATTATTTACTTTTCCATTAATTAAAACAGAACCTTGTGCAAGAAATAACTCTTCATCTTCAACTTGAGGAATTAAATATTCTAACTGAA
Source organism: Candidatus Woesearchaeota archaeon (assembly GCA_018668595.1). Taxonomy (GTDB): domain Archaea; phylum Nanobdellota; class Nanobdellia; order Woesearchaeales; family UBA11576; genus JABJCP01. The sequence continues at coordinate 37,200 of JABJCP010000001.1, read as the reverse complement.
GATTTTTTTTGATGTCATCAATCATTGTTTCAAATCTATGAGTCACGTTAATTATTTGTTTTTGCGCATGTTTGACTTCACTTAACCAATTGTTTAATTCAGGAGGTCTTATTGCTAATTGAACTGCAGAAGTTCCCAAACTCGCTTTGATTTTTCTAGGAGCTTTTGATAAAATTTCTGTATTTGCATTAAGAGATCTATTAATACGTTTAATAAAATCGCCAGTTTCTTTAAAACCATTAACATAATCTTTGGTGGTTTTGGTGTTTATAGCATCTTCTAGAATTTGATAATTGATGCCCATCAAACTTAAGAAATCATTTAATTCAACATTGCCTTTCTTTTCAAGATGATTTATATATTGTACTAACTGAAATAATCTTCTATCTTCTGCGCTAAAATTCATTTTTGCCCTCATTCTGTTTAATATTGGGATTTAAACTCTTTTTTTTATTTTCTAATATTAGTAATAGGTATGGCATTTTTAAATCTTTTGCATATTTTTTACTTTAAAATGGTAAGGATCGATAAGTTTTTATATTTCAGGTCTACTCCTTTATTCATGGTTGAGATTACTGTAGGGACTTTATATCAACAGAGAATGGTGCAAGCAAGAGAAGTTCTAGATGAATTAAGTGAACAAGTAGATTTAGAACTGGATAACAAATATAAACATAACTCTCCTTTTCCTGCAATAAGATATACTTTTGAAGGCGTTGATGGAAACAACATCGAAGGATATTATTTAGATTTTTTAGATATGGATGAATTAGATATTGAAGGTATGGGTGTTGAAGAATTACTCCAAATATATCAAAATTATTCTGGAAGAGCTAAGACTGGATTTTTAGATATACTTGTTTCAAAACACTTTGTGTTAGGATTAACTGATGACGCATTTCAAGGGATGATTGCAACAAATCTTGCAACTTATTATGTGCTTAATGGAAAAGATTATTCTGAAATGAATGCATTTGATCAAGCAAGTATTGATTCTTTTGTAATTGATAAATTTGAAGTAGATATAGTTCAATTTAGAGTAGAACAATTTTTTATAGAACATAACGATCAACCACCGTCTATGCAATTTTATAAATATTTTGCAGAATTAAAAAAGCAATGTCCCGAACATGCAGATCAACTTTTACAAAGAGTTTTTATGCCTGAAGTTAAACCTGCGCTATCTAAGTTAATTGTTGAAATAGAATAATGATTTTTATTGAGTTTTATTTGTTCTTTGTTTATTAAATGCTTTTGAAATATTCTTTTTTTTGATTTGCAACAGAATAACTTAATTCTCCAAAACCACATTGTTTGCAAGTAGCGTCGAGATTAATCCAGCCTGCATCATCAGTATATTTGTGTGGCGCATCGCGAATATAAACTTGCGTAAATACGTGTCCTGGAACAAAAACAAAACCTGCATCAATACCTATTGATTTTTGCATTGACGCAAGTAAAATTGCCATGCCATCACAATCTGACCCGCCTGTATAAATAACTTCTAAAGGATGTTCGAAATATTCATTAGGAGGATCACTTATGTAATTGATATTGTCTCTTACAAAATAAAAAATCGCTTTTGATTGGCAAATTTTATTTCCTGAAGGACAACTTTTAGAAGCAACCTTCGACGAGATTTGTTTGATTAAAGGATTATTTGGACTAACTTGTTTGAAAATATCTTTTTGGTTTGCAGTAATGTTTTCATTGGTTAAATAATTTTTAAGATTTATATTTGAAGGAAGCACATCTTCTAATGAGGGGATTGTTGTAGGTTCTGGATTTAATTTGATTCCATAATAAGGAACAATCATAAGAATGATGAGGATTGCAAGACCAAGACCCATTAAAAGTTTTGCAAAATAAGAACGTTTTTTGTGTTCGTGTTTATGATGTTCGTGGTCATGATTAACTTCATTAACTGCGTCGAGGACAATTTCTTTGTGGATGTCTGGTTTTGTAGTCATTTTTTTTGGAATTAATTGATTCTTTGGTTTTTTTATTTTTACAGTACTGAGGCACATTGTAAAATTCTATGAATTTCACATTTCGAAAATTGGGTTGCATGAATCACTCAATTTTCTGTTTTCAATCAGCAACTCGCTTTGCTCGTCGCCGACTTCATCAAAACTTCGTTTTGACATAATTGAATGCTGTGCATTCAACTAGATGCCAAGGCAGTACTGTTGATGTTGTGCCATTAGTTGGCGGTGACGAACATTAATTTTTTTGATTATGTTGTTGTTTTGTTTACTCACTAAATATTTGTGCTTGAAATTTAAATATTTTCGAATCAGCATCTTTCCAAGAATCTTTGCTTAGTCCTGCTTTTTCACATAACATTTCTAAAGCATCTTTTGGAGTGCAATTATATTCTGTAAAAACTTGAGGTAATAGTAATCCTGATGAAAAATTAGTTCTGATAATTAAACCATCTTCTCCAATTTTGATTTTATTTAGATATTCTTCAGGACTTTTTGTTTTTATTAGTTTTGGAACAGTAAGAACACTAATCTCAAGTTCAATTTCATCTAATTCAGATTCTGTTATAGGAGAAAATCTAGGATCATTAAATGCTGCAGATTGTGCAGCTTCAAAAATAGCATCTTTTAATGGAAGAACAGGTTCTGGAAAACCAATACATCCTCTAAGTTCTCCCTGTTTATGTAATGAAACAAAACAACCTTGTTTAGAATCAAAACCATTAATATCTATATTGGAGTTAGTATTATCTTTTTTGAATTTAGATTTAATAGAATTTCTAGCATAACTGATGAGTTTTTTCCCCTCATCATCAGATAACATTTTAAAAAAATAATTATTTGACTTCTTTAACAAATTTCTTTTCAAAAGCATCAATATCTTTTTTTATTTGTTTGCATGCTTCAGCAACTGCTTTTTTTGGATCAAGTTTAGATTCAGTTTCTATAATTATTCTAGGTGCTCCAACTAATGGGTGTGTAATAGTATATCCTGCAAGTTTAACACCTTTAGTTTGCCATAATTGTTTTTTTAGAGCATTACAAATACCATGACTTTCTCCATTAAGCTCAAAAACAAGCCTGTTTTTTGATTCTTCAAGAATATCGATTTCCATAAAATACCACCTTTAAATGTTATATTGTTGTTAAATTGTTACTAAGCTAAATATTAAGCTATAATCGAGTATTGAGAATTATGCACCCATTTATAAATGTTATGCATAACTGACTGTTTTGAATTGTTTAATTTGATCCAGAGCTTGGTTGAGAACTGCTTTCTTCGAAATGTACATCATCAGGATCATACTTTGGATGAGTTATTACCAGAACTTCTAATTGCTTTCCCTGTATTATTTTAAGATAATGCCAGGTGTTAAGAGGAATAGGGATTGTGTCTCCTGCAGTAATATTGTATGTTGTTTCACCTACAACTATTTGCCCTTCTCCTTTTTCAACATAATACACTTCTTCCATTTTTTTATGCATATGTTTTCTAGCATCTCTGTATGCAATATCATGTGCAATGCTTAAATTATCAGAATGATATAATTCTCGAAGTTCTCCGCAAGGATCTTGTATAGGTTTAATATCTTGTTTATTGATTATTTTAAATGTCATAGTTTTTGTTAAATCTTTGTTAATTATAAATATTGTTGTTGGGCAGGGCATATTTTAAAATGACAAAATATAAAAAGAACCAATTTTGATACTGGTTAATATAATGTTTAAGTAATGATTTACAAAAACAAAGGGGGAGTATTCTAATGAATAAAACAATACAAAATTTAGCAAAAGCATTTGCGGGTGAAAGTCAAGCAAGAAATAGATATACTTTTTATGCAAAAATAGCAAAAAAAGAAGGATATGAAAAAATCTCAGAAATATTTACACTTACAGCTGAGCAAGAATGTGAACACGCAAAGTGGTTGTTTAGATTAATTAATCAACTAAAAGAAAAAAGCGAAGAAGATTTATCTGAACTAAGTATTGATGCAGGAGTTCCAACAATTATGGGGACAACTATTGAAAACTTAAAAACTGCAATTGGTGGAGAAAATCATGAGCACACAAGTATGTATCCTGAATTTGCAAAAGTTGCAGAAGAAGAAGGTTATCTTGAAATTGCACAAAGATTACTTGCAATTGCAAAAGCAGAAATGCATCACGAAGAAAGGTATAAAAAACTTTTAGAACAACTTGAAAATGGAACTGTTTTTAAAAAATCAGAAAAAGTTTCCTGGGCTTGTAGAAAATGTGGATATTTTTTTGATGGAGAAGAAGCGCCAGAAAAATGTCCAAGTTGCGGACACCCGACGAGTTATTTTGAAAAGAAATGTGAAAATTACTGATTTTAAAATTTAATTTTTTACTTAATTTTTTATTTACCTTTTTGTTTGATTTTTTGTTTAAATTTTTCAAATTCATTTATTTTTTTGTTAATTAATATATAATACTATGAGGTGATTAAATGATAAAACTTTTAAGATGTAAAATATGTGGTGATCCGTATGTGGGACTCGCAGCACCATCAAGATGTCCATTTTGTGGAGCATTTCAAAATTTTATTATAGAAGCAAAAGATTATGCAGAAACATTTGATGTAGAACTAACAGAGCAAGATCGAGCTAATGCAGAACATGCATTGCAAGTAGAACTTTCAAATTCATCATTTTATGCATGTGCTGCAGCAAAAACAAATGATCCAGAAAGTGCACAACTCTTTAAAGCTTTGAAAAAAATAGAAGCAGAACACGCATCAATTTGGCGAAAAATATTAAAACTAAAATCAGAAGATTTGCCTAAATTAGACGAGAGTTGCTCGATAGAAAATAAAGATAATCTAAAAGAAGCAAGCGAAAGAGAATCAAGAGCAATAGAATTTTACAAAAAAGCAGCACAAGAATCAGAACATCCGAGACTAAAACAATTATTTGGAGCATTAGTTCAAATTGAACAAGATCATCTTGAACTTGACGCAGAAAGAATGAATTAATTGTTTTAATTGTGTTTGATGTGAATTTATGTTTAATGTGAATTTATGTTTATGAGGTGAAACTAATGACAGAACTTAATCAAATTTACAAATGCGATATTTGTGGAAATATTGTTGAAGTAACTCATACAGGTGCAGGACAATTAGTATGCTGTGGGCAACCAATGAAATTACTTGAAGAAAATACAGTAGATGCAGCAACAGAAAAACACGTGCCAGTAATAGAAAAAACAGAAAATGGATTTTTAGTAAAAGTTGGGAGTGTAACGCACCCGATGGAAGAAGAACATCTGATTGAATGGATTGAATTAATTGCAGATGGTCAAGTGTATAGGAAGTTTTTGAAACCTGGTGATGCTCCAGAAGCAGAATTCTGTGTTAAAGCAGAAAAAGTAATTGCAAGAGAATTTTGTAACCTGCATGGACACTGGAAAGCAGATAATTAGGTGTTTGATATGAATCGTTTTTTTAATATATTTTTTATTTTATTTTTATTTATTTTGTTACTTTTATCTACAACTGTAAGTGGAATTGAATGTCCATTTGGAGAAGAAGATTGCGACGGAAAATGTGGAGCATTTGTTGATGAAGAGGGAGATCATATATGTGATCATTCTTTAGAAGCTGAATCTCAACTTGAATTTGAATCTGTTGAATCTAATTTGGCAGAGACTACTCAAAAACAGTTATTTTCAAAAAGAATTTATAATCTCCTGCCCATATCTTTGGTTTTATTAGTCGCATATTTAATTTCTCATTTGTTATCAAAGAAAAAAATAATATCTGTTGTTAAACATAGAATGCTTTGGAACTTTTTATTGTTAATAACATTTATTGTATCTTGTTTTTTGGGAATATTATTAGTTATTAGAATCAATACAGGATGGAGTTTAACTCTTCCATTTAATATGTTATATTGGCATGTTGAAGCAGGAATTGCAATGACTATAATATCTATTTTTCATATACTTTGGCACTTGCCCTACTTTAAAAAAATGTTTTCTATTAAGTATTTGTTAAATAAAAAATAAATTTTAAGTCAATATAAACTAAAAGATAAGAATAGATAAGAACAGATAAAAAATGAAACAAATATTATCTGAATTGAACAAATTGAAAAAATCAAATATTAAAAAAATAGTAGATTCTAGAATATCTGAATTTGAAAAATTAGGTCGAGGAAATAATAAAACACTTTTTAAAGAATTATGTTTTTGTCTTCTAACTGCAAATTTTCAAGCAGAAAAAAGTATAGAGATTCAGAAAGTGATTGGAGATAGATTTGTTACATTGTCTGAATTGCAGCTCGCAAAAAAATTACGTGCGCTAGGACACAGATTTCCTAATGTTCGAGCAAAATATATTGTGCAAGCGCGTAAGCATAAAGATAATTTGCGTAATGTATTGAAAAAATTCGAAAATAGTTTTGAACTTCGCGAATGGATTGTAAAAAATGTAAAAGGAATTGGATACAAAGAAGCAAGTCACTTTTTGAGAAACATAGGATACAAAGATTTAGCAATACTTGATTTTCACATAATAGATATTCTTGTTGAATGCGGTTTGGTTGAGCGACCAAAAACAATAACTCCAAAACAATATTTAGAAATTGAAAAAGGATTGGACCTTCTTGGAACAAAATCAAGATTGAATCAAGCAGAGCTAGATTTATATCTTTGGTACTTAGAAACGGGAAAAATATTTAAATAATAAAAATAATACTCTATATATTAAGATATATTAAGACAAAAATTAAGATAAATATTAAATTAAATATTAAAACAAAATTGGTGCGCTTTGTTAAATATTTGCGAGTGCTGTTAAAAGAGGTATATAGATGGGACTTACAAAACTAAGTCAGAAGGAATTAAAACAAAAATTAGCGGGTCGGTCAAAAGACTTAAAAGACATTCTTAAAGATGAAGTATTGAATGAAGCTGTAGTCAGAAGAGTTATGGGGCTTATTGAATTATGTGAAGGAATAATAGATCAATACGAATATAATGAAATTCAGAAACTAAAAAAAACTCAAACTAGAATAATTGAATTCTCTAAATTAATAGATGGTGAAGTTAAATTTGATCAATTGCTAAATGTATTAAATGCAATAAAATCTGCGACAAAAAAAATTCATACAAATTTGAAGAAAGAAAAATTTCAATCTTCAAAGATGGGTCATCAGTTATTTTTTCAAAAAACATTTGATGATATGGCGTTTGCAAGATCAGTTATTGAAGAAACACAAAAACTAGAAGCTCTTGATTCGGATATTGATTTGATGAAAGCAAACCGTCTTGTTAGATCATTAATATGTGAAATTGAATTTGATTTTAAACACATGTATAATCTCAGGAAAAAATTATCTGGATTTGTCACAGCATTTCTTAAAAAAATAAGTTCCATTTCAGACTTACAAAGTATTGTAAAAACAGAAATAATTAGCCTGAGACTTAAGGAACAAAAATATTCTGATCTATTATCTAGTCAAGTAGAATATGTTTTGAATAGAACATACCACTTGATAAAAATATTGACTTACTTAGAAAGACATGATAGAGTAAATAAATCATTAACTCCTTTGCTGCAGGATCATGAAATAAATTTTCAAAAAATTGTGCATGTGAAGTTAGCCGAATATGGGGTTAGTTTCAGAAAAGCGAGATCTTTGGATATAAATTATAAATGTTCTGAAAAAACATTTTTAAGGGAGAGCAAAAGATTAGTTGGTGATAGATTGTTCATACAAAGAAACTCTGTTGAAGACGTAAAAAAATGTATTAATATATTATACAATTTAATAAAACTAATTAGGCAAGAATATGTTCACAAATGTGATTCTCCTTATCATGGAATCGAACATGTGTCACAAGTAACAATAACAACATTAAGAATTTTTATTAAATATCAAAGAATTCATAAATCTGTGAACTTGGTAGATTTTTTTATTGTGATGAGTGCAGCAATACTTCATGATGTGGGTTATTTCACTGAACATTTTAGACACTCTGCACCTGGATACTTAAGTTCAATGTATCATGACGGTCATGAAATAAGATCTGCAAAACATGCAAAAAAATATTTAAGTCATTTTAGAAAAGAAATTGAATCTCTCGGAATTGGTTTATTTGATGAATTGATTAAATCAATACAAAATGTAATTAGTTCAACGAGAGTTAGAGGAGATTCTTTTAGAGAAGATCTAGATGTAGAACTTCAAAAAATATTGCGCGCATCTGATTTGTTAGAAATGTGTAGTGAAAGATACATAAATTATTTGATTCCTCTTTACAAAGAAAATAAAATCGGAGATCCAAAATGTGCCTGGCCAGTATCTCTTCACGAATTGATTTCAGGAACTCCTTTTTTTATGACGCAGTTAGAATTAGTACAAAAAAGAGTAAAACTTATGATTGATTATTTAGATGCTTATCCAGTTTACAAACAAAACTTAGATGCAATTAGTCATAATCTTGTGGCGTATGAACAAGTTTTAAAAAAAGAACAGAAGGTGCACGAGGGATTAATGGTTGATTTTGAAAGAAAAGGTTAATTTTTTTAGTTCTTTAATTTGTATATTATATTCTCATGAATTATTCCATTCGAAGCAAGAGCTCCTTTTTTGTTTATTATACATCCAGCATAATCAATTAGATTTCCACATAAATCTGTAATTTTTCCTCCTGCTTCTTCTAAAATTATTTGAGGAGCACAAAAATCCCATAAATTCATGTAACTTTCTCGTGGACAAATCGATAAATTATAATTTCCTTTAGCAACTTCTATTGTTTTAAGAGAACTAGGCATAGGAGTTGTAGTTTTAGGATTAATTTTATTTAATAATTTATTTAACTCAGGATCATTACGAAAATAACTTGTTAGAGTGTGAATTTCTGTATTTTTGTTTACGGTTAATATTTGTTTTTGATTATTTTTTTCAATGTATGCGCCATTTGATTTTGTTGCATAACAAAGTTCACCTAAGTTAGGTTGATAAGTCACTCCTAGGACTGGTTTTAGTTTGTGGGTGAGTCCAATAAACACTCCGTAAGTATCTTGATTTTTAATGTAGCTAATTGTTCCATCAAGAGGATCAATAAACCAACAAAAATCATTATCGAATCTTTCATCATTTTTTGTTTCTGCATTAATTTCTTCATCTAAAATTCCATAAGTTGGAAATTGGTTTTTTAATTCTTTTGAGATAAGTTGAGAAATTTCTCTGTCAATGTTTGTAACAGAACTACCATCATTTTTTAGAAAAACTTCTAGTTTAGACTTTTGTTTAGTTGTGAGTATATGTCCTACTCTTAATGCTAATTCTTTTACAATTTTTAATTCAAGGTCTAAGTTTTTCATATTTATCGCATATTTTAGTTATTTTGGTTTATTGTTTTTATAGTTTTTTATTATTTTGGTTGGTAATTTAATAGATTTAATTTTGATCTATTTGAGTAGAACAGGGGAATAATTCCGGTAAGATTATCCTTTCCTTTTTTTGTTAATTTAAATAAATCTCCATCATGTTCCATGAGATTATTTTCTGTTAGAAAATTTACTTCTTCTTTGAATATGTTTTCTAGATTTTCATTAAATTTTTTTTTGAAACTCTGTTTGTTTATATATCCAAAGTAAAATGAAACGCAAATCGTTTTTGCCATAACTTCATCTGTTGGAATTTGATAAATATCTTGCAATGGAAATTGATTATTGTTTAATCTTTCTTGATACTTGTTTAATTTTTTTGAAGCAGCACCTAAGTTATAACTAAGAATTGTATCAGAAAAACTTTGTGCTCCAAGTCCTAGTCCAAGATAGGGTGTTCCTTCAATTACTCTTTTTGTTAAGTAAGCACTTGTTCCTGGATCTCCTTTAACTTTACTAAATGTATTTTTTCCAAAGTTTTCTTTGTATCCTTTAGTTGCTAAAAAATCAAATGCTAGGTCATATTGGCGGTTTACTTCGTCGAGAGTAACTATTTTAGAATCATGTTCTATTCTAGTTCCTTTATAGCGGTTTCTGTAAAATGTTATGTATTCAGGATCAAGATCAACTGTAAATTGAACTGTTGCAAGCCAACTTTCTATCGATTGATTTGCAAAACCGTACATTATATCGACATTAAATCTTTTGAAATCTGCATTTCTTATATTTTCTGTTGCTTGTTTTAGAATTTTTGTTTTATTATCTATTCTTCCAACTTCCTCTAAAATTTTTGGGTCGATGCTTTGAACACCCATACTAATTCTATTAATTCCTATTTGTTTTAGTTGTTTAATTTTTTCAGGTTCTGTTGCTGCAATGTATGGAGTAGTTTCAATGCTGATGTCGAATTTTTCGTCGAGAATTTGGTTTTTTAAAACAGCAGAGACTAGATTATCTATGTTTTTAAGAGAAAGAGCTGTTGGTGTGCCTCCGCCAATATCTAGTCCGACTGTTTTTTTATTTTGTATCAACTGCTTGTATAAACTTATTTCTTTAAGAACTAGCTGAACATAATTTTCGTGAAGTTCTTCTGTGTTTTCTGGAAGAACTGTGTATTCGCAATAAAGACAACGCTTTTTACAAAACGGAATGTGGATGTAAAGTCCAAGCTCATCTACTTTTTGCCATGTATCTGTTGCTGCTTGATTAATTTCGTTATTGGGAGTTCTAAATGGTTTGAAAACTTTTGTTCCATTAAGAGGATATGCAGTATTTGCATAATGATGAAGTTCTAAACCTTTTTTGAAAATTTCTTTAGGGAGGGGATTGTCTGACTTTTTGGCTAGTTGGTTCATTGTTTCTCTCCGCAGTTTTATATAACTTATTGGATATTCTTCATCTCTTATTGTATAGTATACACTAATAAGTATATAAATATTTTGATAGTTTAGTATGTACTAAATGGGTTTTTGGTTATTTGTTGTTTTTTTAGGTTCTGTTTTGAGCGTTTTCCTTGATTTTTTAAGTTATTTACTACTATTAGGTTGTGAAAAAATAGAAAGCTTTATATATGAGCTCGAAATCAGTCTTTATATTATCTTGAAAATTAACTATTAATAAGAGGTGAACTAAAAAATGAAAGTAATAACCCCAAAATCATATGAAGACTTAATGAAATATGGAGTATTAACCGAAAAAGAACTAGAAGCAAAGAATCCTGCACAAGAAGCAATCGACGGGATTATGAGAAAATTAGCTTAAGGTTTTTTGAAATTTTTTAGTTTAAGTAATTAAATTTGATAAATAAAATTAATAATAATTATTGATTTAATTAGGAGTTTAGAATATGGAATCTTATAATTCAGGAAAAAATTTAGTTCGTAAAGTTTTAGCCGCAGGTCTTGTAGGTATTGGATCTACGATGATGGTTATTGGAGGAAATCAGGCATATAATTCTGATTTTTTGTCTAATGATTTTTATAATCAGTTAGCTCCTGCAGGAATGGGTCTTGCTTTTGCAATTATGGGCGTTTTAGGTTTTTGTAAGTTTGCTAAAGAGAGTAGACAACACAAAGACTATTTGGCAGAACGCGAAAAAGAAAAATCTCAACTTAGTCCAATTCAACAAAAATATTTTGAGTGGGAAGGACCTTGGTTACAATATAATGGGGCACGTTTTCCATTGGATTTTCCTAATGCTGAAGGAACTGGAACTTTAACTATTGATGTTCGAAATGGAACTGATAATATTTCTATGGGTGGTAGTTTGTCTATTGGTGGTAGTATTGTTACAAAAGATGGTCAAGCATTCATGAATGGGGCAAATTTAGAAGATTATGTTTCACAATTTAAAGAATAAAATTAATAATAATGATAATAACACTATCAAAAATAATGATTTTAATGAGGTAAATAAAAATGTCAAAATTAGTTGAGTATGTTAAGAATATGAAATGGACGCCTACAGAAGAATTCACTTTATTTTATGCTGGTTTCCCTGCTTCTGTAGAACGTATAAAAGTACCTGTTGAGGATGCTGTATTGTACATGGGTGTGGAAGCATCTAATTTGGTTGGAATTGCGGGAAGGTCTATGGCTTTTTTTGGAGCTCTTACTGGACTTGTCGTTGCAATGGGTTATATGTCTGTGGATCCGATGTCTTATGAAATATCGAGACACTTAGTTGGAGATGGTCTTGCTTCTCTTCCAACAGTTGCGGGAGCTATTACAGGTTATGTTGCTACAGCTATGGGTTGGGGAGTTGGAGTGGCTGCAAGTTCTTGTAAAAATGATTTGTATGATGTGATTCAACTTGGAGAATCACTCAGCGACGATAAAGGCTGGAGTGTGTATTAATTATTCTGATTTATGATTTATTATTCTAAAAAAATGGAATCACATAAAATATTAAATGGACTTGAACGAACTGTTGGCGAATTTAGTTTTTCAGCAGGGCTCGTGGGTGGATTTACAGGATGTAATGGCTTTTTTCAAGATCCTAGTCAACCGCTTGTTTATGTATTTGGTGCTGTAAGTGGACTTTTACTTTATGGTGGAGTTAAACTTATGCGACACGCAGGTAGAAAATCAAAAATTTATAGTTCTGATGAAAATGTATTAGAAAAACATTTTGGCGCAGAGTATAAAAATTGGAAAGGACCTTTTTTGAATTATAGAGGGAAGGTTGTTCCACTTAACATTGAAGGTGTGGGAGGAATGGGTGAAGTTGTTGTTAAATTAAATCGAACTGGTTCAGTATCTCAAAAAACAAGAGGATCTGTTAAAGGTTGTGAATTGAATGTGACTGAAGAAAAACCATCTATAAATGGTGTCGATCTTGAGGAGTATGTTGGAAGTTTTAAATAAGAATTCTGTTTAATTATGTTTGCTTTATTTTGTTTTGTTTTGCTTATTTGTAACCATTGATGCGTAGTAAATAATAGAAAGATTTATAAATAGGAGTTCATTTGTTATTAGTATAATATATCATTTTTATTGAATTTATAAAATCAAATTATTAGTGAGGTTGAAATTTATGAATCGCACATTACTTAGAAATGCTAATCGTGGTTGGAATGTTGTTCAATCAAAAAAATTTAATGCAGGAGAAAAAGGACTGCAATCATTTATTGAACAAAATATGGATGTTCTTTTGGGAATTGATTTTGTAGGTAGTGAAAAAAGATTGGGTAAGCTTGGAAGACTTGACTCTGTTGGTATTAAAGATGGACGATTAACACTATTTGAATACAAAGAAGATGATGGCAGACATGACGAGTTTGCAAAACATATTGTTAATCAAGGACTTCACTATGTAGTTTCTGCAAGAAATAATTTTCAAGAATTTAAAGAATATGTTCGACACGAAAGTGGAAAAAATTTAGATCCTGATTTAATTCCTATGATTTGTTTAGTTGCAAAAAATTTTCATACTTTTGATAAATCAATAATTGAAGCTGTAAATCATCAGCAAATTGTTAAATTAAAAGAATATGATTTGTTTGGAAACAGAGATAATGAAGGATTTTTTTATATTGGAGATGTTGTAACTCCTAATGATTTTAAAGATGTTAAAATTCCATTTCCTGATATTGACTTGGATGACTTATTGGTAAGAGAATCAGGAGGATTTGATGCATATTTATTGAAAAGACCTGGTCGAGCAAAAGAGTTTATTGAACGTGTGATTAAACATTTATATTCTCACATGGAACAACCAAGAGAATCAAAATTTGTTAAAATTTCCAATGGGCGTGCTGTATCTTTACAACAAATGGTTTGTGATGTTGATCAAATTAGAGAAATTGTAGAACAAAAATCTAATTTATTATTTGGAGCAGATTATGTTGGTTCAGATATGTCGATTGGAATGGGTAGTGTTGAAAATATTGATACAGTGTGTATAAATCCAGACGGAAGATTGGTTTTAATAGATTATGTATTTGGAGATTCTAATGTTTCTAATTCATTACTAAAAGCTTCTTGGGCAGCAAGTAATCATCCAGTTGTACAAGATTTTGTTCGAAAAAATTCAAATAGAACTGTTAACTGGGGTTATGATATTGATTTAATAGTTGTTGGCGAGCAATTTACTCAAAGACAAAAACATTTATCTGACTTAAATTGTTCAGGTATAAGATCTCGACTTGTAAGGGCAGATATGTATGAATCTCCTGAAGAACAAGTGGTTTTGTTTGATAGAGAAGTTACAAAATCAGATTTAGAAACTTATGTTGGTGCAATGCCTGCATATGGACTAGAAGAATATGTATCAAGACTCAATTCTGAATCTTCACAAAATGCATTAAGATATCTTGTGGGAGAACTAAGAGATATTTCTGATGAAATAAGTTTGTCTACAAATAAATATGGTTATGGTGCAAGATCAAATACTGTTTTTTGTAATCTTCGAATAACAGGAGGAGATGCATTTAATGTTAAAATAAAAGTAGGGAATAATTTTAATGATTTTGCAGGAATTTGTAGTGGTAAAACTGGAGATGGATATGTTAGGGTAAGTATAGATGGAACTGATCTGGGCGTAGTTAAATCTACATTAGGATATATTAGGCGAGCATTTAATTTAGATACTAAAAAAAGATGACTAAATTAATATTGATTAATAATTTAATTAAAAATTATAGAGGATAAAAAAATGGCATGTAAATTATCATTGGAACTTTATGGAGCAGTAGGGGTAATTGGTGGAAGTAAGCATTTACTAAAATGTAAAGTAGGAAGAAAAAAAGAAGTAAAATCATGGTTAGATTTTGGACTAGATTTTAATTCATTTTTTGCATATTATTCTGAATTTGTAAGACCAAGAAAAGCAAATGGAATTACAGATCTTATAAAATTAGGATTGTTACCTAAATTAAAAGGACTTTATCGTCCAGATTATGTAAAGAAATCAGGACATAATCCAGAACACAATATAGATTATGCTTTAACTTGCATTAGTCACGCTCACTTAGATCATATGGGATTTTTATCACACATGCATTATGATATTCCCATTCTTTGTAGTAAACCAACTTATGCAATAATGAGAACACTACAAGAAGCAGGAGCAGGATCTGATAAAGATTTTATAACATTCAAAGAATATTATGTAACGCCTTCAAAAAGACAAGTTATAGACAGACAGTTTCATTTTATAGAAGATGGTCCTCTTAGTGTTGGCGATTTAGTATTTCGCGGAGTTCCTGTTGATCATTCATTACCTGGAGCTGCAGGATTTATTATTGAAACACCCAAAGGAAATGTAGGTTATACAGGAGATTTTAGATTTCATGGATCACATAAAAAATTAACAAGAAATATGGTCAAAGTTTTTAGTAAAGCTAATCTTATTGCTTTAATTACAGAAGGAACTAATATTGATGAAACTCCTGATATGAGTGAAGCAAAAGTTTATAGAAAAATTTTAAATGCTGCGAAAAAAACAAAAGGATTAATTGCAGCAAACTTTCCAAAAAGAGATACTGCAAGACTTGACACTTTTTTAAGAGTTGCAAAAGAAACAGGAAGAAAATTAGCAATTGATATGCACCAAGCATATGAATTAAAATGTTTATACGAAGCAGGATGTTCAGATGTAAGTATTGCAATAAATCCAAATGCAGGAGATGAATTTTTAAGAGATTTGTTTGATGCTGATATTGTTGTATTTGCAAAACAAAAAAAAGATGGATCTGTTTTACGAGGAGAGCCACTTGAAAAAGTTGTAAAAGATTATTCAAAATGGGAAAGACAATTTATTGCATCAAATCATGGAACTGATAAAAAACCTGCACTAGTAAAACAAGAATATGTGCGAGATGCTCATCAAATAAGAAATAGACAAGATAAATATATTGTATTTTCAGATAATTTTTCAGTACAAAACTTAATTGATTTTCAACCAGTAGAAGGAAGTTTATATGTTTATTCAAAAACAGAACCTTTTGATCAAGAAATGGAAGCAGATTTTGATAAACTTGAAAATTGGGTGAGGAAATTCTTTGGATCTGATCAAATGCTTCACGCACACGCATCAGGACATGCATATGGTCGAGAACTTGTGAATGCGATTAAAGAAATTAATCCTGGAATTGTAATTCCAACTCATACACAACATCCAGAAATGTTTATTGAAAAATTAACTAAGCGAGATAATCGTTTGAAACATAAAGAGCCATACAAAGGAAAAGTAATAGTTCCTGAGTTGAGTGTAACTGGAAATGCTCATGAGATTATGCTTTAGAATTATTTTTTTATCTTCTTTTTTATTTTTTTAGTGTGTTAATCACAATTACAATCTGTGCAAGCAAGTAATAAATCTAGAATTTCTTTACCTGTGGTTTGTTCTGTCGCATAACCTCTTATGTGGTTGTCGCCTATGAATGTTAAAGGTAGCAATTCAAAGTTTACATTATGTTTTTGTTTGTGTGCTGTTAGCACATCTTGATTTTCATTTTGTGTAACAATATATTCTTTGATTTCTAAGTTAGGGAACTTATTGTTTTTTAATTTCTTTAAAAAATCTTTTTCAAATAAACCTGAGGGGGTGTAGTTATTGTGGAAAAATGTAATGCATAAACAATCCTCGTCAGTTTCTCCGTCGCAATCATCGTCGAGATTATTTCCACAAATTTCATTAGTTGGTTCGATATTATTTTCGCAGTTACTCCAAAATCCTTTTTCACAATATTCAATCCCTTTTTTACAAATTCCTATTGTTGATGAACCGCATTCTTGAGTTATATCTTCATCAATTTCTTCATCAAGATCGTCGTCTATATTGTTGCAAATTTCGGGTTGAGGTTCTTGAGTTGGTTGATTTTTTAACTTTGTAAGATCTTCCTTAGTCCAAGTTGATTCTTCTTGTGAGTCTGGTTCTGCAGTTTTTTCATCTACTGTTTTACTACAGCCCATAATAAATATGATTAGAATAAATAACATTGCAAATGTAACTGTTTTTGAAAACCTCTTTTTTTGACTCATATTAAGTATGGTTGATTTAATTGTTTATATTATTTTGGGTGATTTTAGGGGAGATTCTTAATTTTTCTTTTAAGTTGAGTTTCGCTAGGTAAATATGTTTTGTATTCTGCAACAAATATATCTTTTCTTAACTTTCCTAATGCATAATGAACTTCTTCATTGTTTTTTTCTTTGCAAATAATTAATCCTATGGGATCGCGCTCATCTTCAAATTGATCTTCTTCTCTAAAATAAGTTAAGTATTGGTTCATTTGCGCAACATGATCTCTTTTGAACTTTTCAGTTTTTAATTCAACTAAAATATTGCATTTTAAGAATCTGTGATAAAAAACTAAATCAACTTTGTACCAATTACCTCCAATAAGAATTTTTTGTTGACGGGACATAAATGCAAAACCATTTCCAAATTCTAAAAGAGTTTTTTGAATGCTATTTATTATTGAATCTTCTAATTCTTTTTCTGAATGATTTTTATTTAAGTTTAGAAATGTTAAGTCGTATGAATCTTTGAAAATATCTTGAGGTTTTGGAAGTGAAATAATTCTTTTTAAAGGCGAGTTTTTGTATTTGGTTTTATTCATGTGTTCTTTATTTTTTATTTTTTGTTTTAGTTGTCTTACACTTAGTGATTGTTCTATTGTTTTTATTTCATAAAATCTTCTTTCATTTGAATATTTTAGTTTTAGAAGCTCAACATAGTGACTCCAGCTTAATTCTGCAGACACTGTCTGCAAAATTGGATATGTTTTAAAAAAGTCTACTATGTTATAAAGATTTCTTTCTGATATCTTTAAATCAGAGGATAAGTTCTTAAATAATTCTTTTCCATAATCTGCTCTAAACTTTGATTTTAATTCTTCTCTTATGATCCGTTCACCAATTTGCCAATATGTTTGAACTTTAATGTTGTCGACTGCTTTGTGCGCTCTGAATAAACTTTTGTCAAGAATTGATTTTATGTTTGATATTAAATCGTTGTATTTTTGTTTGTTTTGAGTTAGTTTGTTTTTTGAACTTTTCATGATCTTTTTTATGAATTTTCAGGTTTATAAACTTTCAGTGGATATTTCAGAAGGATTTTTAGAAAACTTGGAGAGATTTTTGGTTTAGTTGTATGGATTTTTAATTTGTTTTTAACTATGTCGAAAAAATTATAGAAAAAAGGAAAAAATTTCAACTAATTTGTTTGACTTTCTTTAAAATCTTCAAAAATTCGATCATAACCTTGAAATGATTTTGCGCCGATGAAATAATCACAACCTACTATGAATGTTGGAGTGTAAACAAAATCAATATTGTATGATTTTAATATTTCGAGATCTTCATCTTTGGTTGTTTCAATAATCATAGGATCTAGGTTGTGAAAACTTGCTGCTTTTTTGAAATCAGGTAATGTTTCAACGCAGTGTCCGCAATATTTTGATTTTATCATAATTACTTTATCTTGTAAATTTCGTTCTGTACATTGTTCTTGTGTGAATGTTCCTTGAGAATCAATTATTATGCTGTCTACGTCAGTAGGATTTGGATTAAGTTTGTTGTTTGAACAGGATGTTAATAGAACTAATAAAATGAGTAAGGTTGTTGTAATTAATTTTTTCATGATATCCCTCTTTATTCTTTTAATTTTTTGTAATTTCTGTTGTAAATTTGTTTAGGTTTTTATGTTTTGTTGTTTTTGTTTGTAATTTTGTAATCTCCCCCTCGAATTTTTATTGCTTTTCCATTTATTATTGCGTCTGCAATTTTTTTTCGGGCATCCTTTACCAGACGGTGAAATGTTGGTTGAGAAATATTCATTTTTTCAGCTGCTTGATTTTGATCAATATCTTCGTAGTCTTTCAATCTTACAGCTTCTAATTCATCTATTGTTATAACTACTTGATCGAGTTCTTTTTTTCTTACTCCTGCTGGTTTGAAATATGTGGCTTCAGGATTGAAGCACACATTTCTTAATCTTCTTGGTCTTGGCATTTTTGGTAGTTTAGAAATCCGAATGTTCAGGATCTTCTACATCTTCCTCTTCTTCCTTGGCCAAGTCCTTTTCCAAGATTATTTTTCGGAGTTACTCCTTCGCAACCTCCAAGTCCTCTTCCAGTTCCTGGACCTTCTCCATTTGGTCCTGTTTTATCTTTTTGTGGCATTTTAATTTACCTCCTAATGTTTTGTTATGAATATATATTCATAACTCTTATTTATATTTTGCGGTTATGAATTATAGGTTGAAGTGGTATTTTGGTAGAATTAGGGTTTTTTGCTATAGGGTCATTATAGATTATATCTTTCTCATTTTTTTTGGAAAAATCTTGCTTGTCATGTTTAACCATTCTTCTTCAGTTAATTCAAATTCTTGCATTATTTCTACTTTTTTTTTGTTTTCATCTATCATCTCTTTTACTTGTTTTTCTAACAATTTGTTTATTAGTTGGTTGTTGTGTTCAATCAATTCTTTCTTGAGTTTTGATGGCAACCCTAGGTTCAAATTATGCTTTTCTTCAAAATCAAATAATCTTTCTAATATGTCAAATTTGTGCTTTTTTTGATTTTCGATTTCTGTTAATATTTCATTAAATTTAAGTCCGTATCCTAATATTAGATTCATATCTTCTAAATCTCTATCTCTTTGAGTTAATGCTTTCATTATGAATATGTCTTCTAATGATATGAAAAACGTATTTAGTTTGTTTTGTTTTATAATTTGTTTAGATCTTTTTTGAACATCTTTGTTAAATTTGAATTTTTCACATACTTTGTTTAAGAATAAATCTAATCTCCATCCTGTTTTTAAGTTTTCTAACATTAAAGACATATTGAATTGAGAATATTCTGAAGGTATATGTTTTGTGATAAACCCTGATTTTTTTGCAGCATTTACAAATAAAAGATAGTCTTCTTTGCTTTTGAAAAGAATATCTATATCTTTTGTAGAAATTTTAAGGTTATTGAAAACCATTACTGCTCCGCCAAAAAGATAGATTGAAATATTTTTAGAAAGTTTTTCGCTGATTGTTTTTAACAATTCTTCAAGTTCCTCTTTTTCAAATTCTTTAGGCATATTCTTTTTTTAATTCTTGAAATTCTTCTGTTTTTATTAACTCGTCGTAAAATTTATTTTTTCTTAATTTTTTTCTATTTTTGTAATAATACATTGCAGTTAATAAATGTTCCCGTTTATTTTTGGAGGTTTTTTCAGCATCATTGAAAATTTTTCGAATTGATATTTTTTTTAGAGTTGTATAATAATTTCTTGGAGTTATAATTTTAAAATTGAATGCAGAGAATGATGTTTTGTTTAAGTTTAGTTTTGTTTCTTTAGTTGTTTGAATTATGTTTCTATCTTTACAGTGGTATATTGTTATTGCACTAGGGGGGAGATCTATTATGTTGTTTTGTTCATATTTGATAATTGTTTTTATTGTTTTTATTAATTCTTTAGGTTCTATTATTTTGTTTTGCTTGTTTGCAAATCCTCTTTGCTTTAGATTTTTTATTAATTGGTTAACTGTGAATCTGCTTTTTTTTGATTTAATTATTAATTCTTGGAATGTGATTTCTTTTAGCATATGTTTTAAAATTTGTATATTATTTTTTGTTAGAAAAGAAAAATCGTAGGGGTGTGTAATAAACAATTTTTTATATGCTGTTGTTAGTTCATTATTTAGTAGTTTATTTTTGTTTGATAATATTTTTAGTTTTCTTAGTTTTGTAGTGCAGTCATATATTGTTGTCGGGGCTTTTTTGAATTTTGTTGAAGCATTTGCTATTGAAAATAGGGGGTCTCTTATGATTTCTTGCAGTATTTTTACTGTTGTTTTGTTCATTAGTATGGTTATATTGTAATATTATATAAATGTTACGTTATTTTATTACTATTTTTTTAGTAGTTTTATTTTTCATCACCCTTTAGTAGTCAAAAAACCGGAAGTTTTATAAATGGGATATGCATTCTTTATATAATATATAATGAAATTAAATGTATTTTATTATATTAAAAAAAGAGGGCTGAGATAGCAAAATAAGGTCATTTGACTATGTTTTAATGTGTTGAGATTATGTCAGAAAAAGCCCGGAAATTAAATTTAGTAGATATAGTTAGTTTAGCGCAAGCAACACCCCTTTCTGAAAAAGATTTGAAGACTGGCAGGTATGAAAGTTTAAAATTGTTTCAGTTGAAATTGGGGTTTATTGAAGGTATAAGAAAATATAAAAAAATACCTGGAGCAAAAGAAAAAAAACTACATTTAGATTCTTCTTCATTTACCAATCAGCAAATTGCTAAGGGAAAACTACCTTCAGATCCTAGTTGGATTGACTTTGCTTATTATTTTGCAGTTAATTTAGATTTGCCTGTTGATTTATTAAAAGATGTTGTTCAAAGAGTTTCTGATTGTGTTAAAGATGATGGATGTTCAGATCCAGAATGTCCGTCAATTTTTGAATTTGTTAAAATGGAGTTAGCGCAGGAAGAAAAATATGCTCTAAAGTTTGAAGAAGAATGTGAGAAAATAAGACAAAAATATGCAGATAAACAATCAAAGCTAGAAAAAGAAATGGGGACAACTTTTGATAATCCTCGCTTTGTATTGTTGGTAGAATCAAGTAAATTGTATGCTTCTTATTCTGATAAGTGTAGAGATCAAATTGGAATTGCTATGAATAGATATAAAGGGTTTATTACGTCAGAAGAATTACAAAAACTAGATTACGAACTTTCTGAATGGCATTTATTTTCTAAAGTTGAATTAAAGGCTTCTATAGGATATGATCCTCGTGAAAATTCTGAAAAAAGATTAGCATCATTGCAAGAACTTTATGAAACTAATGGTCGAACAAAAAAACAAATGTTAAGAGATATGGCTTTTAAGAAAATTGATGATTCAGTTATTGAAACACTTAGTTCAATTGCAGAACATGATCCATTTAAAGCAGCATCAGAGTATGCGAGTAATCTAATTTCTTCTTACAAATTAATGGATGAATTCAATCCCACAAAAAGATTGATGAGAGGAGGAAAGTAAACAACTAACATGATATTTGAACCTGAAAAGAAATATGGAAAATATATGTTGAGTGAATTAGTTAGTACTTTATCAGATCCTGAGTTTAAAATTAATCCTCTTGGTTATTTGCAAGGTTTAACTATATTAAAAAATAAGATTTACATAATTAGTAATGCTATAGACTATGTTGCTACTAAACCAGGTAAAATCACACTTGAAAGATTAAATGAATTTATTTGGTTTAAAAGTGTCTCTGCGCGTTATTCTGATGAATTAGTAGTTTGTCTCGTAGACAGAATATCACAAATGGAAAATCCCACAGTAGAATCTGTAATTGAAGATGAATTAACTCAACAACCATTTTACGATCGAAAAAAAGCAGACGCATTTGAAAAAGTTGAACGAGATTTTGGAATGATGAGTGCGATTGGAGATCAATATAAACAATTTGATCTTGATTTTCAGGTTCGACACTATCCGCGTAGATATAGCTCAAAAATAAAAATTAGCATAATGGATTATTTTGATAAATTAAAACAATATGTTAAATTAGATCTTAATCAAAAGCATGTACGATTTATTACAGAAAATCATATTGAAAATGCTGCACAATGCTTAGAACAATTTGTATTTCAAAAAAGTGTACACATAACTGCAACAATAGGTTATGATTATGGATATGGTGAACAGTCTAGATTAAAATGTTTAGTAGTTCTTAAAGAAAACAATGGAAGAACAAAACAACAAAGAAAAGCAGATGGTGTAAAACAAGCAATTGATTCTGATGTAATAGATTCTCTTAGGTCAATAGTGGAGCATGATCCTTGTGACGAGGTAGTTGAATTTGCAAATAAATTAGTTAAATTGTATGAAATTAATGGGAGTTTTAAAGTATAGGTTTTAGAAAAATGAATTTAGAAAAACAAGATAAAACAAAACTAGAAAATTTAGGTGTTTGGATGGAGGATATGGGTATTAGTTTAGAAGAATTAGTATCCGAATCTATTGAAATATCTCGTTTTAAATGTAATAATTATGCAGTTATTTTTAATCTTAGTCGTAAACAACATTTGATAAATTTTAGATGGAAATTATATTATTTATTAGAATCAAAAAAACAAGCAATGGTTGGAAAAACAAAATTTAGTTTAAAAGATTCTAGTGATTTGAATAAAATTATTTCTGCAACGTCTCGTGTTATTGTAGATAAAGGTTTTGTTATTTACAGATCTAATATTGCTGCAAACCAACTAATGCAAGATGTGATGAATCGCACTGTTCAAAATTCTGATTTATCAGTTTATGAATTATTCTTAAATGAATTAAACCAAAAAGAAAATTATGATTTATTATTTACTAAGCAATGTGATCAACTTGATGAAGAACAAAATGTTGCAGTAAAAGAAATACAAATGATTGAAAAATCTTTAGAAACAGCTAAAAAAAATGAACTTATAGCAAAACATTTTTCAAGTTACGTTAGTAAAGGCATTCAGAATATTAGCGATGAGATATCATCAGATATTTTTGGTAAAAAAAGAGAGAGAAAACTCAGATATACCTCGTTTTTTACAAAACAAGAAATAAAAAAAGCAGCAAAAGAACTTAAAATTTATTTATTTGAAACAAAACTAAAAATTAATGCAAATATAGGATATGTAAAAATTAATAGTTCTAAAGATAACTTGCAAGCATTAAAAAAATTAAAAGCACGAAATGGAAGAAGCTTATCTCAAAAAGTATCAGATATGACTATAAAAGCAATAGATCAAACTGTGATTGATACACTAGAAAGTATTGCAAAATATGAACTTGATAAAAACGTTGCTTCTTATGCTCGCAAATTAGTCGAGATGTATAGATTGACTGAAGAATTAAATCCTGGAAAGAAATTAAAGAGTGGGAAATATTAAAATGGTTACACATAATTATGATAATCCAAAAACGGTAGAAGAACTAAATATTAATTTAGAAACGTTAGTTAGGGATATTAGCTATATTTCTTTAGATAATACTAAGTTATTTAATAAATCAAGTTTGCATAGATTTAAAGTTAAATTAAACTTTATGGATCAAATAAGAACCTTTGCTCGTCGTTATTATATGTCTTCTGAAAATAGAAAACCTAAATTGAGTGATTTTTCAAATTCATTTATTTCAAAATTATTTTTTAAAACAAAATATTGTACAGAATTATGTGGTCAGGAAAGAACAGAAGAAGAAACCCGAGCAATATTGCATGAAGTAATTAATAGAGTTTGGGAGAATAGCAATTTAAATATTTCTGAATTAGTACAAAATGAATTTGATCAAAGAGAAGAATATCAAAAAAGATATGAAGATGAATGTTTGAAATTAGATATAGAACTAAAAGAAGCAGAAAAACTAATTGATAATCTTGACAAATCTGTAAAAGCAATTAAAGAAAATCACCTAGTAAATAATTCTGACTACACTCTTACTGAAGAAATAGTATGTGCATCAAAATGCAGAGCAAAAAGAGTAGTTGGTTTTGAAAAACAAAGAGCTAAACTTAGATACAGTCCATTTTTAGTTGTTGAAGAACTTGAAAAAGTACAACAAGAATTAAAAAACTTACACTTTGAAACAAAAATAAAAGTAGATATAAAATTTGGGTATGTCGCTTCTCAAAATTCTCAAATTAGATATCAATCTCTTTGCAATTTAGAAAAAAATAATGGGCTAACTGTTGTGCAGTGTTTAGCTAACCTGACAACACAACCCATATCAAAAAAATTAATCAATGGACTAAATTTGATAGCAAAGTATGACATTGACCAAAAAGTTGCAGGTAAAGCAAATGAATTAGTCGAGATGTACAGATTAACTGAGGAATTAAATCCTGGAAAAAAATTAGAGAGTGGGAAATATTAAAATGGTTACACATAATTATGATAATCCAAAAAGTGTAGAAGAGATAGATATATCCGAACTTTGTAGATCTTCTAGGAATTATTTAACTGAAGAGATGATGGGTAAAACTTTAGGTTCATTATTTTCAACAAAATTTATGTTTGCTCTTCTTAATGTATTTGAACTTGAAGAACGAAAAAAATATTCAAAGTTAATAACAAAAGAAGGTTCGCCATTTAATCAAGCATTATTGGATTTATTTGATAAAGAGCTAACAGGTAAAAAAGGTTTTGAAGACTTTCAACAGTTTTTGTTTTCTGAAAAAGGACTTGAAAATTTACAAAAAAGAATTTCTTTATTAGAATGTATAAAATTTGAAGAAGTTGTAAGATTAGAACTTGCTTATGAAACAGAATTTAATAAAATGTATTATGATAAAGAAAATGAGTTAGATGACTTGAATCAAATTCTTACTTGGAATGGAGAACGTAAAAATCAAACAGAGGTATTAGTTGACGCATCTTTAGAACGATACAAAAAAGATCATCGTCCATTGTATACTGCAGAAGAACTTATTTTAGTTGTACAAGAAATTCCTGATTATGGTTTATTGCAGAGAGTTAAACTTAACGCAAGTATCGGGTATGATCCAACTAAAAAACCCGAAGAAAGAGAAAAAGCATTAAGATTATTTTACAAAAAAGAAGGAAGGAATGTTAGACAAAGAATGAAAGATAAAACCAGAAAAAAAGTTGACCCTGCTGTAATTGAAACACTAGAATCAATAGCACAAGAAGAGCGAGTTGAATCGATAAAAAAACTAGCAGCTGAGATGGTAAGTAATTACACTGCAAGTGGATCATTTGATTTAGGAAAAGCATTAATGAAAAGGAATTACTAAAATGACAGAACCACTAATTATAGGACATAACTTTAATATTACAAATTTAGTAGATGATTGTTTGAAATTTGATTTATCTAAACTTGATAAAGTAGATAAAGATAAATTTAAGATTTACAAACCTTTAATGCGCTTTGTAAATAAATTGAATTATTTAAAAGATGTTATGAAGCAAATTAAGATAATAAAAACTAATATTAAAATAGAGTTACCTATTAATAATTTAATAACTCACTCTTTGGGTGTTAGTGATTCATTTGCAGGATATGATTTTTTTAATATGAAAGTTTGTGTTAATGCAAATAAATGTAGTTGTGAAGATAAGTATGATTCTCATGTTTCAATGAATGTTTTAGCAGAAAATATTTCAAGAATTATAAGTCTAGAAAATCCAACACTTGCACAAATTGTTTTTGAAGAAGTAAATCAAGAAAAGCCATATCGCGAAAATTATAAAAAACAAAAAAAAGCTATAACTAAAAGATATGCTGATTTTGATAAAGAAGCCAGAGATTTAGGTTTAGATTTAACAAAGTTAAGAAATGATATATCAATTAAATATGATGTTGCAATCGTAGATTTAGTATATTCAACAATACCTTTATTTTTTTTTGGTGGATTAATTCAAGCAGAGATAGGATTAAAAGAATATTTTTTAGAGGAGAATGTAGCTATTACTGCAAATATTGGTTATAATCCAAAACAGCACATGGCATATAGGTGTGAATCATTAAAAGAATTTGAACAAAATAATGGCAGAACTGTAAAACAAAGATTATTGGATAAAACAACAAAAAAAGTAGATGGAAATGTAATTGATACTCTTAGATCAATTGCACAATATGATCCTTATGAGAATATAGTAAAAATTGCAAATAGAATGATGCGTAATTATGAACTTGCAGATACATTCGATATTAGGAAAAAGTTAGTTAGAAGCGCGAGATAAAAATGAATGATCAAATAAAATCAGAATTAGAAGAACAAAAACAAAAAAGTGAATTAGAGTTTATAATTGATACTTTATGTAAATTTGAACCTCAACATTATTCTGATGAAGGCTACCTTAGTTTAGAAAGATTTAGATGGAAGTTAAGATTTTTAGAAGACTTAAAATCTTTTTCGGGAGTAGATACAAATGTACTAAGTAAGTATACTGCTGAAGAGTTTTCTTGTCTTTTCAATGCTACAAAATGGTATGTTGGAGGTGATTATACGGTAATGGGAATGGGTGAAGATAGATCGCATGAGCAAACGCGCAAACTTATGTTTGAAGTTGTTAAAAGAGTCAAACAAAATTCAGATCTTAAATTATTTGAACTTGTAGAAAATGAAATTGCGCAAAAAAAGCAATATGGAGAATTACATAAAAAGAGTCGCGATAAAATTAAAAAAAGTTTTGAAGAAGCATTCCAATTTGCTCGTGACGCAGATGAAGCAATAAAAACAGTAGTTGATACTTACGATCTTAAAAAATTTGGTTTACCAAAGCCAAGGTCTATGGAATACGAAGAGAGTATTAAACAAAAGTATTATTCTGAATTAAGAACATTGAACGGCGAAAATGTTCCGTTCATAACTGCGGATGAACTGAGGGGAGTTAAGTGTGATTTTAAAAGATATTATTTTTATAAAGTTCTTAAACTTCCTGTTTCGTTTGGTTATCAGGTTAATACTTCTGATGAACAAAGAGTTGAAGTATTGCAAAAATTAGAAACAAGAAATGGACTTACAAAATTTCAAAGAATTTCTCAGAAAGTATCTGAAGCAATACCTCCTGAATTAATCGAATCATTAGAATTAATACAAAAATGGGATCCGTTTTTTGAACCTGCAAAATACGCTGGTAAGATGCTTGAAACATATAGAATTGCAGGATGTTTTAATATTGAAAAAAAATTAAGGAGTGGTGGAAATTAATGTTATCAGAACAAGAAAGAAAAGAAGTTGAAAAATTAAATTTAGACAAAATGATTGAACTAACTATGATTCTTCCTGCTGAAGGTTTGGGACGAGGATTTCCTAATGAGTTTCATAATAAATTATGTTTTGTAAAAAATATTGTTCGATATCTTAATACACATGAAAATAAAGTTAATTATGAAAAATTAAAAGAACAAGATTGGTGGAATCTTACATTCGAAAATGATCCTCGAGGTAACTTACGTAATTTATATTCTGCTTCAGAAAAAACAGTTTTTGAAATGATAGAAAGAATAAAGTTATTAGATAATAGAAGTTTAAATAATGTATTAATTACTGAACTTAATGCAGTTTCTGAATATACTCAACGATTTGAAAAAGATAAAGCAGAAATTAATTCTCGATATGAACAAGCACTTGAAGAAATTAAAAAAGTAGATTTGTGTGATAATTATGTTGAAAGAAGTTTAAAAGATGCTGCAGGAAAACAAGTTACTGAAGCAGAATATTTACACAGACCTTTTATCAAACTTGGAGAATTAAAAAAATATAGTGAAGGATTAGATCTTGCTTATTTTCCTGTACGAGTAAAAATGAATTCTTCTTTTGGATATGATCCCCACCACAATCAATATTGCAAATTAGAAGCACTAAGAGCACTTAAGGAAAATAATGGAAGAACCTGGGAACAACGTCGAAAAGATAAAGCAAAAGAGAGAATTGATGCAGGACTTATTGAAATGCTTGAAAGCATTGCAGAATATGATTGTGATAAAGAAGTTGCTATTCTTGCAAAAGGTATGGTGCAATTATATGAGATGACTGAAAGTTTTAAGGTATAAAAAATAAAATTTAATAAAATTTAACAAATAAAAACAAAATGACTGAAGAAAATAAACAATTGGAAACTGAATTGAATTTGGTAGAACTTGTTGATAAAGTTATGAATCCTCCTGAAGGAGTTTTCATAAATGCTTATTTAAAACCTTTTTGTAATAAATTAAATTTTATTATGCAGTTGACTAATTATTTAATCAAACATCCTGCTGAATTAGATTATAAGACAATAGAAAATCAAGATTGGTGGGATACTAGATATAACCAGTTGGGTAAAGGTGGGTTTGTAGAAGGGGTGGAAGCTCGAGATATGGCAGTACCTAAGAAAACAATTTTTGAAATGATAGAAAGAATAAAAAAATTAGAAGATAAAAGTTTAAGCAGTGTAATTATGAATGAACTTAAAACTGTAGACATGTATAATTTAGGATTTCAAAAAGCCGAAGAAGAAATTGAAATAAGATATCAAACTGCAATGGCTTCTTTGAAAAAATCAAAATTTCTTAGTTCTGGTGTAGCAACTGAATTAAAAGCAGCTTTAGTCCGAGAAAGATTAAATGCAAAACAAGCAAATAAACCATTTATTACATTATACGTACTTAAACAATATAGTGTCGAGGTTAATTTAGCATATTTTCCAACGAAAATTAAAGTGAATGCTTCAATAGAATATGATCCTGCTGGTTGGAGTCTTAATAGATTAGAACAACTAAAACAATTAAAGAAGAATGATGGAAGAACTAGGAAACAACGACGAGCAGATAAAACCAAAGAGAGAATCGATTCTGGAATGATTGAAATGTTAGAATCAATTGTAGAACATGATCCTGCGGAAGATGTTTCTAACTTTGCAAGAGATATGATAAGATTATACGAAATTAATGGAAGTTTTAAAGTTTAATTTTGATTATTGAAAATGAAACCAACAGAAAAACAAATAAAAGAACTTGTACACGATGTGCAAACAGTGCTCAGTGTAGCAGGAATAGATAAGTTAGTTTGTGATCCAGTACTTGAGAATTTTAGGGTTAAGTATGAATTTGTTCTTGAGATTATTAATTTTAAAAAGGAAAAAAAATTTAATAAAAAGTGTTTAAAATCTTATCAAGATAAATTAATTGCAACAGTTAGGTTATCGGAAGCTAATAAACTAATGGGTCGAGAGCACTTTGAACTTGATGTTAATTCTTCGGATCTTGATGTGAATGAATATTGTCCTGATCAGTTAGATAGCATAATTGAATATGTTTTAGATTATCCGATTGATTCTGTAGAAAATATTTTAATTAGTTTATTTGAATACGATTTAAATAGAAAATTAGATCTTGATTTTGAAATACAAAAAATAGAAGACTCATATGAAAATAAAGAACGAGAAGTAGAAAAAAAATATGAGTCGAACTCGTTAGTTGGAAGATTCTTTTCAACATTTAATGAAAAACTAGAAGAAATAAAAAAACCAGAAGAACTTACTAGATTAAATTATAGATTTAAAGAATTTATAACTTACGATGAAGTTTCTAAAGTTGTACGAACACTAGATGCATATAATCTTCCTAAAAAAGTTCCTATTGTTGCAAATATTGGATATGATCCGCGAGCAAGTTCTGAAGAAAGGTTAGTAGGATTATCTGATTTTAAAAAAAATAATGGAAGATCAATAGAACAAAGACTGGTAGATAAGGTATGGAAAAAAATAGATTCAAATGTTATTGATATGCTTAGTAATATTTCAAGGTATGATCCTGACGATAAAGTTGTGGAACTTGCAACTGATATGATTTTACTTTATGAAATGCAAGGGGGCTTTAATGTTTAACTTTAATTTAATAAAATGACTGATGAAGAACAAAACTTGGAAGTAGAAAAACAAACTGCAGTTGAACCTGTAGATATAGAAGAACTAGTTAGAGCAGCTTCAATTATTGTGCTTGATCCTGATGTTGTAGATTTAGATAATGCGGCACGGCTTTTTAATAAAAAAATACAATTTTTAGGAGATGCACGTAAACTTATATTGGAGGGAGTAACTGTTGATGCAGGTTTGTTACAAAATTTTAATGCAGATACTATATATTGTTTAACTAGAAGGGGTATGTATGAACAAGAAACTAAATTAGGTTATCCTTTATCTGAAGATTGTTTATTGAACTTATTTGATCATTTAGAAAAATCAAGTAAAACTAATTCTTTGTTTACATTAATCAAACAAGTAATAGATTATGGCGACGAACAAAAACAGCAAATTGAATTAGAACTAGAACAAATACCTCAAGATTATGCGTTTGCAAAAGAGAATTTAAGAGAATTAGTTATTAAAGTGAAAACTGGTGAATTGCCTGATTTGAATCAAAAAATGGAAGAAAAAATAGTTGGAATAGATAAAGAACTTGATAAAAAGATTGATGAAGCAGTAGCACAAATACGTTCTCATTATAATCTTGAACGTCAATCAGAAATGGATAAATTTAACAAGCCAATTAAATTTTTACAGGATTTAGATATTGGAGCAATTACTTCTGGGTCTGGTTTTGTTGAAAATAAAGAACCGTTAATGAAAATTCTGCCTGAATTAGACGAGAAAATTGAACAAATTAAAACAGAATTTGAAAATCTTTATGAAGGAGAAAAAATAAGAATAAAAGAATCGTATAGAATATCAAAAGAACAAGTTTCTACTAAGTTAAGTATGGATGTTTTTGAAGATACAAATTCATATAGAGCAAATCAAATAGTAAGAAATTTGTTTATAAATATAAAAGGACATATACAAGAAACACAAGGCTCGTTAGAACGAGAAGAAAAAAAAGAATTAATTGAGTTAGATCAAGATTTAGAGAAAATAAAAAGTAGAATTTTTTTTAAAAATTTCGGAGGAGCAGATCTGTATAATAAATCTTTGTTTATGCGTTTCCAATCTTTTGGCAAAGATATGGATTTATTGTTAGCTCCTGTAAAAAAAGAGTATGCTATATTAAAAGATCAAAGAAATCTAGAATTAATTTCATTAGAAAGTCATGTAATCGAACAAGCATATACAATACTTAATTCAGAACGAGAAAAAATAAATGATGCTGCTGTTGAAGAAATATTTACAGATTTAAATAAATCAATTAAAGAAAAACTATTATGGCATGAATCCAACTTTGATGTTCTAAAAAATAAAGAATTAGAAGCATTAGAAGCTAGGAAAAATCAATTCTTAACCACCGCAGAATTAGAATATGTAGCGTCACAATGTCCTGAGTATAAATTGCCTGCAAAGATTAAGTTAAATGCAACAATAGGATATGATCCTTATAGTTCTCCAGAACAAAGACTTGAACAGTTACATACTTTTTATGAAAATGACGGTAGAACAGTTTCACAAAGATGGAAAGATAAAACATTCAAAAAACAAGACAAAGTAGTTTATAATTCATTAAAATCAATAGCAGAACACGATCCAAATTCTGATGTAAAAGAATTAGCACATAAAATGGTACAATTAGGAGAAATAGCAAAAACATTTCATCCGGAGCTTTAGAAAATGAAAGAAGACGAGACTGTAAATGAAAGAGAAGAAATTGATGTAACATTATTAGGTTATGTGCCTGTGTTCAGTATAGAAGAAATTTTGAAGGAGTTTGGTAAATTTACAGGTGATGTTTCTCGTAAGATTCCTCTTGCAAAGTTTAAAAATCAAATTGCATTTATTGAAAATGTTATTGGTTATTTGAAAGAAAATGATAATAAATATTCTACAAAAGATTTAATTGTGCAGAAATGGTGGAATAATCGATTTTGTAATTCTCTTGGCAGTCTAGCAGAGGATTTTATACCTTATACTACCTTGTTTGAAATGGTTGAAAGAACTGCAAAACTAGAAACTTTAACAACATTAGATGTGATAAAAAATGAATTGGTAACAGAGCCAGAATATGAAAAAAGAAAAAAAGTACAACACGCAAGATATCAAGAACAATTTAAAGAAGTGCTTGAAGATTCCCAAGAAGGGGTTTTTGATCCTTTACTAGATACATCTCGGCGGAATATTAATGCATCACTAAATGATCTAGCAATTCATAAAAATATTCCTTTTATTTGCGGCGATGATTTACATAAATTAACGTGTTGTTTGTGGGTCGAATGTTACCGAAAAAAAATAGAACTAAAAGCACATGTTGGATATGATAAATTAAAAAATAATTTAGAAAATTCAAGATCACTTTATGTATTTATGAAAAATGGTGGAAGAAATGCAAAACAAAAATTACTTGATAGAACTACTAAAAAAATTGATGAGGATGTAATTGAAACATTAGAATCAATTGCAAAATGGGATATATCTGTTGATGTTAGAGGTTATGCTAAAATGATGGTCGACAATTATCAACTTGGTGGCGCATTTGACCTTGGAAAAAAATTAGAAAGTGGTAAATATTAGAATGAAAGAAGACGAGACTGTAAAGGAAAGAGAAGAAATTGATGTAACTTCAGATAAATATATTCCTTGTTTTAGTGTAAAAGATTTGTTTGAGGAATTTAATAAATTAGATTATAAGCGAGAGGCTTATAAGAGAGAGTCTTATGATAGTTATCGTGTAAAACATAGTAGGGATCAAATGCGCAAATTTGACAATAGAATTTTATTTATTAAAAGTGTGATTGAATATTTGAAAGAAAATAATAACAAATATTCTGAAAAAGAATTAAAGTCTCAAAATTGGTTTAACTGTTTTAATACGTCTTCTAATTTTCAATATAATCATAAACCCTATAAAACTCTATTTGAATTAGTTGAACGAACTGCAAAGCTTGAAAATCCAACAGTTTTGAATGTGTTAGAAAACGAAATTGTAACAATTCAAGAATATGAAAAAAGAGCAGAGGAAGAAATTAAAAAACAGGAACATCATCTGGATAATATATTTGATAGTTCTGATGTTGATCAACTTGATTTTGGAGCGAATAGCAAACAAAAACAGATCATAGAGTCATTAAATAAATATGCCGAATATATTCATAGTCCTTTTATTTCAAGAACTGAGTTAAAATTGTTTAAAATGGCAATTTGGCATAGGTGTTACAAAGATAAAATCAAATTAAATGCAAATGTAGGGTACTCTC
Organism: Candidatus Woesearchaeota archaeon; assembly: GCA_018668595.1. Taxonomy (GTDB): domain Archaea; phylum Nanobdellota; class Nanobdellia; order Woesearchaeales; family UBA11576; genus JABJCP01. Next base: position 3,672 of record JABJCP010000001.1, on the reverse strand, counting down.
TTTCATCAGATGAATATCGAAATCTGTATAGTATTGGTGATTTTATGCGGCATGGAGGTAGAAATTTTTCTCAAAAATTATTTGACAGAGTACTAAGAAAAGTTGATGATAATGTTATTGAAACTTTAGAATCAATTGTAAAATGGGATCCTTCTAAGTATGTACGAGTTCTTGCAAAAAAAATGGTCGACAATTATCGACTTGGCGGAGCATTTGACCTTGGAAAAAAATTAGAACGTGGAAAGTATTAGAATGAAAGAAGATAAGGCTATGAATGAAAGAGAAGAGATTGATATAGAAGAATTAGTTAGAGTTCTTCCTCCAGTAGCGTTATGCGGAGCCTCGCCTGCACCAGTAGAAAAATTAACACGTAAAGCTTATGATCTTACTTATGAAATCTTTACTGCAGAGCATAGGATTAGAGACATTCTTCAAGATATTAAACTAATGAGTAGAACTATTAATTCAAAACATTACGATTCTAAATTTTATTTTAAAATAAGAAAATTAATTGAAAAACCAAAAACACTTGTTGATTCAATTCAATTTGAATTAGATTTAGATGATGCATTGGCTAATGATTCTGAAGAAATAATAAATAAATATAGACTAGCAGCATCGAGGTTTGGAGTTTCACTTATAGAACAAAAATTAAAACCATTAGGTTATGGATTTTCTGGAGATTATATTGATATAATTTTAAACCATATTTCAAAAGATGAATTTTATACAAGACTAAATCCCTACATTATTCAAGAAGATGTCGAAAATGCAATCAAAGAATTGCCTGAATATAATTTGCCAAAAAAAGTAAATTTAATTGCCTCGATTGGATACGATCCAAAATTATCAGCAGATAACCGCTATGATTCTTTAAAAGAATTGCAGTCTCAGGATGGAAGAACTGCTAGTCAGAAATTAAAAGATAAAACATTCAAAAAAATAGATTCAAAAATTAGGGATACATTAAAATCAATAGCAGAACAAGATCCTGATTCGAGAGTTGTTGAGTTAGCTCAAGAAATGGTGAGAAATTATGAGCTTGCAGAAACATTTGATTTAGGAAAGAAATTGCAAAGTGGGAAATATTAGAATGAAAGAATACAATAAAACAGAACTTGAACATTTAGACGCTGATGAATTATTTAGGGCATTGAACAATTCAACTACTTATTTGGATAAGGGTAGTGACAAAGCGAATTTCAGAATTAAATTATGTTTTTTGCGCGAATTAATTAATATTGTTAAAGCTGAAAAAGAAGAACATCCTTATTTTGATGGAACTGTGCAAGATAGAGTTGTTATGATTTCAAATTTTGGTAAACCTTCTTTTCATCATCGTTATATTCATAGATCTCAAGATAGAGAAGTGTTTGATATGATTATGATGGATACTGTAGGTCTTGTTCCTTCAGATCAAAAAATGAAATATGTGAAGAAATTAGATGCGTCACTAGAAAGAGTAAGAAGATTAGACAATCTTGACTTAACTAATGTTTTGTTATCTGAACTTAAGGCAGGTGAAAAACCAGATTATGAAATTGAAACTGAAATAGAACAAACAAGCTTAGAATATGAAACACTTAAACAATATTTAGAAACTGCTCCTAAGTTTGAAAATGGATTTGGTTCAGAACCAGTTTCTAATGCAGTTGAACAATTAGAATTAGATTACAATAAAAAAATATCCAAAATAAAATTAAAACAAAATGTGTTTATTTCTCCAGATGAAGTAGTTCAAGCAATAAATGATTGTGGAGAGTATAAGTTAGCAGATCGTGTACAATTATCTGCAACAATAGGATATGATCCGAAAGGTCTTCGCAGAAACAGAGTAAAATCATTACAAATTTTAAAAGTAAACAACGGTAGAGATAGAAAACAAAAATGGGAAGATAAATCAATTAGAAAAATAGATGAACAGGTTATCGGAACTTTAAAATCAATAGCAAATGAAGATCCTCACGAAGAAGTTTTTGAATTGGCAAATGAATTGATACATCTTTATGAAATAAATAATGGGAGTTTTAAGGTATAAAATGAAAATAAAACTAAACAAATCAGATGCTGATATCAACGCTTATGCAAAAGAAAAGAAAGTAGATTTAGAAGCTGTAGATTTGGAGAGATTAATTGATGTAGTTTACAGAGGAGATTTTGAAGAAAATACTCCTGAAAATAGATTTAGTTGTAAACTATCTTTTTTAAATTTAGCTATTCATGAAGCGCTAACTCAAGAAAAAAGTTCATATAGGGGTTATCATGATACATCAATCTCTTCTATTCCTGGATCTGTTTTATTTCCAATAACTGCAAGAATGTTTCAAAAATATGTTGAGATGGAAGATCACGTAATATCTGAATATGTTCTTATGAATGTTAAGAAAAAAATAATTCGATCCCCCTCAGATTTTACAGAATCATTTGAATTAATAGATTCTTTTCAAGTAGCTAAAGTATTAATTCGCGAGTTAGCAAGAGAAGAAGACTATAAACTAAAAAGAGAGATATATCTTTCTGATCTTGATGGTGAATTTGAAATGACCCGACTTCACTTACTTAAAAAATATAACAAAACAAATTATACTATAAGATCGCCAGAAAGTTTGCATGATAAAAAAGAAGCAATAGCATTTGTGAATTTTGTAACAAGACCATTTGTAACGGTTGAAGAAATTAAAAACATTGCTGAATCTAGTAGAGAATATAACTTACCTTCTACTGTTGAAATGAAAGCAAGCATAGGATATGATCCTTATTCTGATTCTTTATCTAGACTTCAAGGTTTAATTGATCTCAAAAAAAATAATGGACGGGATAAGAACCAAAAATGGACGGATAAAACAATGAAAAATATCGACGAGAATGTGATTTATACTTTGCGTTCAGTCGTAGAACATGATCCTTCAAGTTATGTGGTGGAATCTGCAAATAAGTTAATAAGATTATATGAGATGATTAGAAGTTTTAAAGTTTAGAATGACTGAAAATAACGAGCTGGAAAGAGAAAAATTAGATATTGAAGAACTAGTTAGAGCTTTTCGTAATTTAGTTATTGGCGATTATGAAGATTTATCCGAGTTATATTATTTTGGGAAAGACCTTTGTTTATTGGAGCATATAAAGTCATTACATAGAATGCGTTTTACTAATGATACTTTAGTTTCACGAATTGTTCTTAAAATTCCTGCATTAAAATCCAAACTAGAACGCAATAAACCATATTATAAACAGGGTTTAACATATATGTTAGAAAAAGAATTTGAATATTCAAAGGAATGGTATTCAAAAGAACATGAAAAAGCCGAAACACCACATGAACCAATGTTTAAACCTGATTTATTATTTAGAATTGCAGAACAATTATCTGATTATAAACTCCCACAACGAGTTGAATTATCTGCGTCTATAGGATATAATCCCAAACAAAAATCTTCTCAAAGATATAGCTCATTACGCAGTTTTTATTTTCAAGATGGGCGAAGTAAGTCTCAAATGATGAAGGATAGAACATTTAAAAAAATTGATTCCGAAGTTATTGATACATTGAAATCAATAAAAGAAAACGATAAAGATGGGAAAGTTCAGGAAATTGTTGGTGAGATGTTAAGAGCGTATGAATTAACTCAATGTTTAAACTTAGAAAAAGCATTAAGGAAATATAAGTAGAAA
>JABJCP010000034.1 GCA_018668595.1 Candidatus Woesearchaeota archaeon | reverse complement strand
TTATTATTATTATTATTATTTTTTTTTTATAATATTTAACTCATAAAATCAGAATATAATGCTCTGTAAATAGCAGTTTTTCCACTTATTGATCTGTTTTTATATTGTTTGAGATTCGCAGTCATTTCTTCATATTGTTGATTTTGTTTTATCGAGTATCTTCCGCTTAATATTCCTCCAACTAAAACACCACCTCCTGCAATAGATCCAACTATTAGTCCTGCTCCTCCAACTGGTAGGGTAATTAGTCCGAGAAGACCTATGCCTATACCTCCACACATGGATCCTAATGCGATTGATTCTAATGTGTTATTTTCACTATAATTGTTTAATATTTGTAGATATGTTTTTGTGAATGTTTCTAATTCATTTAAATTTTCAAGTTGTATGTACGAATATCCTTTATAATTTTCAGATTTTAATTTCGAATTCATTCGTTGAATTTCATGAAATGTAAATACATCTACTTTATTATTTTTAACCCGTGTATAGATTTCTACTGCAGGTATTGTAGGTATTGCATGTATCGATTCAAATTTTTTTCGCACAATTGTTTTAGAATAATCTTGTTTTATTAGTAGTGTTTCGATATCCTCCTGTTTTTCAGAGGACTTACAAAGTGAATTATACGTGGTCGTATCTAATGTTTTTCTAAATTGCGCTAGTGCTTCATTTTTTGGTAATAATGCAAGGTTTTCCATTTTTTCCATGTTTATTTTTTTTAGTTTGTTCTAGTAACGTCCATAAATCGCATTTTTTATAGCGTCTTTACCTAGGGTTGACTTTTTTCCTATTTCTCGAATTTCTTCTAATTCTTTTGTATCGTTAATTCTTATTTTCAAATTGTTGTACATGTTTATTGATGAAGTGGAAATTATTCCTATCAACGTAACAATTCCAACTAGGCTTATAGAAATTTCTCCTGCAATTCCCAGCGCAATTCCGCTACTGAACAGTCCAATAATTCCTCCCGACATAATTGCCATCCCTGACTCTTCAGTGATTTTCTGTTTTTGAGGTTTAGAAATCAGATTCGCATATTTAGCTTCAAATTCTGCAGCATCTTCATACTTGTCGAATTTAAGATATGTATATCCTGGTTTTAAATCTCCTCGTTTTACTTGAGTTAGTTCGTGTTCGACTAAAATTTCTATTGTTTTATCTTTGTTAGTTTTTGTATGTATGTTGACATATGATTTTTCTTTACTATTGATTTTCAATTCAGTTGTCAGATAATTTTTTTTGTGTAAAATTTCATAAAGTTTATTTTTTAGTTCGTTTATTTGTACAAATTCTTGATATCCGAATTTGTCTAATGTTTCTTCTAATTCATCTTTGTATTCTTGTCTAGGTTCTTCTCTTTGCAGTACGTCTCCTAGTTCTCTGACTTGTGTTTCTCCTGTGTAAGGTTTTCTTTCTTTGTCAGTTCGTGTTTTTGTTTTAGCATCCATTTTTATATTTCAATTATCATCTGATCTTTTTTTTGATTAAATTATTTTTAAAATTGAATCTTTTCCGACAGTGGCAGTTTGTGAATATTTTTCTTTGAAGTTTTTTAGATTATAAGCATATTCTTCATAAGGTATTATTCCTAAGTTAATTCCTAATGCGCCACCTAATGCCATGCCTAGTATAGTGGTTGAAATAACTGCTTCGCTACCTGTATAAACTCCTGTACTTGCCATGCATAAACTCGATAAATAACTTGCAACACTAATTCCTACAAATACTCCTAATCCTAAACCAACACATTTACTTAATTGGGGTTTAGTATTTATTGCTTCATATGTTTGAATAAATTCATCATATTCTTTTTGATTTTCAAGTTTAATATGTGAATATCCTCGTGCAGAATTTCTTCTTTTTATTTTAGTAACATCTTGTTTAAGAACTACTTCAACACTTTCATCTTTGTTTCTTTTAAAATACACATCTGTTTGGTCTTTAATTGTAACTAATGAATATTCTGATTTTGAGAGTATCATTTCTAGTTCCATATCTGGTTTTGTTTTTTCAGCTTTCATTTTTTTTTTTTTTTTAGTTATATCCATTTCACTTGTTATATATTGCTCTGTTAAGTGCACTGAAACCTGTCCACATATTTTTTTTATATTTTTGAAAATTTTTTTCAACTTTTCCTTTAACATTTTTATTATTTTGTTTTATGTCTGTTTTGTCTGCAATACTGGTAAGAACATACATGCCTCCGAATACTAGGGTTCCTGCGATAAGTCCTGAAAGTGTACTGTCGTCAATACCTCTCATTATAAGTCCTCCAATCATTCCAAAAAATCCAGAAACACCAATTCTAAATCCATATTCTGGTTTTTTTGTTTTAAAGTTTGCAAAGTTTTCAAATTTTTGTTCATATTCTTTAAATTCTGCTGCATTTTCTAATTTAATATAACTTATTCCTCTATTTTTCTGACCTGCTTCTGATGTTGCTAAGTCATTAAACACAACAACATCCACACTTTGGTCTGGTTGGTATCTGATATATGTTTTAACATTTGCTTGATTTTCAATTTGTTTATAATTTGATTCTGTTAATATAGTGTATAATTTGTATCTTGTTTCGTCGTTATTTAGTATTTCTTCTCCAGTATGTTTATTCATTATTTTTTCAAATTCTTTTAGTCTTTCTTTTTTTAATACATCAAGATCATCAATACTTTTATTTAGTACATCTCCTAACTCGCGTACTTGTACTTCTCCGCCAGGATTTGGTGTTCCTTGGTCGTTTGTTCGTGTTTTTGTTTCCATTAGTATCACGTGATTATTTTATTTTTAATCGTAATTATTTTCCATAGATTCCTTTTAGTATGGCGTCTTTCCCTTTACTAAATTCAGAAAAGTATTTTGTGATTTTTTCTTCTCTTGTTTGTTTTGCTTTTGTTTCATTTTCAAGCATTGTTTTTTCAATTAGGTAGCCTGAAGTACATCCTGGAACTAATCCTATCATCCCACCTATTACCGCGCCTGAAAAACTATCTCCTGCAATTCCACCTATGAGTGCTCCAATTAATGCACCAAGTGTTCCAATCATTCCTATTGCCGGACCATATTCTGGAACTCGTACATGGGGATGTTTAAAAGAATTAATTTCAGTTTCAAGAGATTTTAATTCTGATATGTCATCTAAGTGGGCATAGCAAATTCCGGGTTTAACATTTTCAAGTTTAATTTCTGAAAGATCATACATTAAAATAATATCAATTTTTTGATCTGCTCTAAGTCTAGTATGCATATTTAATTCTGGCCTTGCAGTGTATTGTTTGTATCCTACGCCCTGTATCAAGTCGTATAATTTTTCAGTTGTTTTTTTATTTTCAAAGATGTAGTCTATTTTTTTGGCCATATATTTCATTTGAAATTCTTTTAGTTTTGCTTGTATTAATTTTTCAGAATATTTTTTTATTTCTGCTGCAGCTTCTTCTTCTGCACTACCTAACACATCGCTTAATTCTCTTACTTGTACTTCGCCAGTAGGATTTGGTTTTCCTTTTTCGTCTGTTCGTGTTTTTGTTTTAGTATCCATTATTATCACTTGCTTATTTTATTGTTAATTTGATTTTTAATTTTATTTTTTTTATAAATGTAATTTGTTGTTAGTATATATTGCTTTTTTTATTGCTTCTTTCCCAACAATCACTTTTTCCGAATATGTTTCTTTGAACTTTTTCAACTTTCTTTTTCTTCTTTTTATTGCTACTGAAGACGCAATTAATCCTACTGACGTACCTGTAAAACATCCTCCCAAAAGCAGTCCGAAATATATTGCAGGATTTGCAGAACCTACTTCAGAAGATGCATTTACGAGATAGTTTATTCCTGATGTTAAGCCAATGATTCCGCCTCCAAAAGAACTTATCAGAGTGTAGGAGACAATGGGTGAGTTGTTCGAGATTAATTTTTTATATTTATCAAAGAAGGTTTCATATTCTTGTTGATTTTCCATTCGAATATATGAATATCCTTTTACTTTATTTCCAACTTCGGTTTTTATGATATCATGTTTTAGAAATACTTCTAGACTTTTGTCTTTGTTTGTTTTAACAAACATATTTGTTTTTTCATTTACTTTTGTTGTTACATAATCTGTTTTTACAAGTATTTTGTCTAGTTTGCCGTCGAGTTCTTCGCTTTCATATATTTCTTCATATCCATAAATTGTCAAGTCTGTTTTGAATTGTTTTTTTAAATTTCCTGAATTTTCTCTTTTTTGTTGTAAAGCATCTTTTAGTAATTCTCGTAATTCTTCATTTTCTGGTTCTTCTACACTTCGCAAAACATCTCCTAGTTCTCGTACTTGCACTTCTCCACTAGGATTTGGTTTTCCTTGGTTGTCTGTTCGTGTTCTTGTTTTTGTATCCATTAGTATCACTTAATTTATTATTTAGTTTTGATTATGTTTGTTTTTTTATTTTATTTTTAATCGTAATTATTTTCCATATAGTCCTTTGTTGATTGCATCTGTTCCTAATGCTATATTTTTTTGATATTTTGAAAATTCATCTTTAATCTTTTTTTCTTTAGCTGTATGTTTTGTAACATCTCCATTTTCAATAGAATATCCTATCGGGATTCCGATTATTGCTCCTGAAATCGCACCTGTAATTAAAGCACCTAATGAAAAATCACCAATTAAACCACCCATTACTGTTCCAAAAAGACCACCCATAACGCCCATTGCCATAAATGCTGCACCATATTGTGATTTGTATTTTGAAGCTCCGATTATATTATTATATCCTGTTTCTAATTTTCTTAAAGCAGTATGATCATTTAAATGTAGGTAAGTTATTCCTCGTTTTGTTTTTCCAATATCTATCTCGAGTAAATTATTCATTACTATTACATCTACGCTTTGATCTTGTCTGAATTTTGCATAAATAGGAGAATTATTTTTTTCTTTACTTTGTTTGTATCTTGCATCTTTCATAAGTTCATATAATTTTTCAACAGTGTCTTCATTAACAAGAATAGTTTCTATGCTTTCAGGCATGTGTTTCATTCTAAATTCATCTAGTCTTGCTTGTGCCAGTCTTCCAGAATATTTTTCCAATCTTTGTTTTACTTCTTCTTCAGAACTTTGTAGTACATCTCCTAGTTCTCGTACTTGTACTTCTCCACTAGGATTTGGTTTTCCTTCATCATCAGTTCGTGTTTTGGTTTTTGTATCCATTAGTATCACATATTTATTTTATTTTCAATTATAATTTTATTTGCCATAGATTCCTTTGTTGATTGCATCTGTTCCTTGGCTAAATTTTGAGAAAGTTTTTTTGAATTGTTCTTCTCTTTCTTTTTCATTTTTGCTCGAATTTTTTACAGTGGTTTTTTCAAGTCTATATCCTAAAAAAGCGCCAATTGGAGCACCTGCACAGAATCCGATCATTCCTGCTGACATAGTATCGCCTATAAAGACACCTATTAGCGCACTTCCAAGTCCAACTATTACACCCATCAGACCCATTCCAAATTTATAGTCTGGAGTATGTGTCGTATAATTTTTGAATTGTGATAATTCTATCTCTATATCTCTTAGTTCTGAGTGATCTTTTAGACGAGCATAACTAATTCCGGAATTAGTACTTCTGCTTTGTAGTTTAGAAACATCATACATTACAATCACATCAACACTTTGATCTGAGTGAAATTTAACATACATATCTAGATCTGGTCTCGCTTTGTTTTTTTTGTAGCCTACGCTTGTTATTAGGTCTGTTAATTTTCCAAATACTTCTTCATCTTGAATAATATCTTCAATTTTTCCAGGCATATGTATCAGTCGAAATTCTTTTAGTTTTGCTTGTGTTAGCTTTTCAGAATATTCTTTTATTTCTGCTGCAGCTTCTTCTTCTGCACTACCTAACACATCGCTTAATTCTCGTACTTGTACTTCTCCACTAGGATTTGGTTTTCTTTCATCATTAGTTTGTGTTTTTATTTTCGTTTCCATTTTTCTAGTGTGTTTTTTTTATTTTTTATTATGAGTATAGTGCTTGACAAATTGCATCCATTCCGCCTGTTCCTTTTTCACAAATTCTTTTTATTTCTCTAACATTTTTATTATGTTTTTTTATCAGGCGATATTTGTCTATAGGTGGATAAATTAATCCTAGAAGCATCCCTGCAATTATTCCACTAAATGCGGGTACTGCGGATCCTGTTATAACAGAAGGTATTGCTCCAATAAAAAGTCCTGCAAGCGCACCAAGAGCAACAAGAAATAATTCATCTGCTGTAGTTGTCGTGTATACTTCAAAATTTCTTGCTAGTCCATGTTTTGTTTTAAAGTCAGTTAATAATTCTTGATTTTCAAATTGAATATATTCGTAGAATTTGTTTTCAACTTCTCTAGTTTCAGGATTTTTATTCTCGCTATATATAAGAACATCTATGGTTTCATCTTTATTTGTTCGTGTGTGGTATGTGTTGGTTTCAGAATTGATTTTCACGTATCCTTTGCTTAATAATTGCTCTTCTAATTCTTTTGTTAGCTCTTCTGATTGAAGAAATTCTTGATAACTAACATCCTTAAGTTTTCTTTCAAATTCGTCCCTATATTTTTTTTCAGGTTCAAAAGGATCATGTTGTTTAAGAGGTGTTTGTTGCAGTACAGATTCTAGTTCACGAACATGTTTGTATTTAATATCTATTCCAGGAGTGTGTGTTTTTTTTTTTATTCGAATATCCATTTTAACCCCGCCCGATTTATTTATTTATTTATTTAATTATTAAACATAAATTTACAAATCAATCTAGTTGTATTGATTTCTAACTCATCTCGCCCTTTTTCAAACCCCTTTCTAAAATTTATCTCAACAAAAATCAGTTCAATGATAATTAAATACCTTTTGAACTCTTATTGCACCCTTTCCCTATTCAACACTCTTTTTTCAACAATTTCGCTAAATTCTCTCTATATAATATATGTAGGAAAGCATATGCTATTTATAAAGTTTTCGCTATTTTAACCACTAGAGAGTGCTAAAACACCTAAACTGACTCATAATTTTTTAAGAATGTCTAAAAACTGCTCTTCAGGCATATTTGTTTTTAGTCCACATTCACTAAAATGTGTTCTGCATAATTTAAATCCCAAAGAACTAACTGCATCAAATATTTTTTCAAATTTAGGGCAGGTAATTTTTAATTTACTACAACTTTTCCAAATATCATAAAATCCAATTAGATTTATTTTGCTTTCTTTTAAAATCATATTCATAAAATCAGTATCAATCAATTCTGATTTTAAATTCTTCTCAAACATTTTATCAACCAATTCCGAATCAAAAATTGCGCCAGTCCAAAGTGGGCCATAACCATCAACAATAGAGTGCGCTTTCAAAACATCATCACATTTTTTCTTTCCTTTAAAACATAAAAAGAAAACACGCATATAATGATCGCGAGAATAACTAAACACAGGAATCATTGCTTTTTCAAATTGAACTCCAATCAACTGAACCTTACGAATCAATATCCGTAAACCAAATTCATGCATTCGAAAATCATGACAGGGTTCTGCCCAGTATTTCCGTCTACAAACCTTAGGATAAGTTCCGCATAATGCGCTTGTATCTGTTGCAGTTACAGCTAAAACCCCGCCTCGACTAATTCTTTTTATTGCACCATCCAAAAACGGATTTGGACTTCCGAACGGATCAATATCAATATAATCAAAACCACATTCACTCAAAAGAAACTTTGACGCTTCTTGATTTGAAATAATAATTTGTTCAGAATCAAAAGCAACTCCATTCAGTTTAAAATTTTCAGTTAACTCTTTTTCAAATCCTTCTCTATAATCATTAAAATAAATTCGTTTAATCTTTTCAGACTCAAGTTCTTTTAAAAATCGAATTCCGCGAATTCCACTTCCTGATAAAGGCAAACCAATCTGCATTTCTTTTTTATCAATAGCCTTTAACAACAAAACACTAATATCCCTATTCAATTTCATAATAGGATTATAAAATACTTCCATTTTCTTACTAACAGTATCTTCTACCTTTCCAATTATCTTTATTCCATTTTCAGCTATCATTTATACTGCTAATAACCCAAAATTTTAAAAACATTTCCTATCTTTGCTTAATATTATGTCAATTCGCTCACCGATCTGCTCAGTACTAGGGCATGTAGATCATGGAAAATCTAGCATTCTTGATTCAATTAGAGGAACGTGCATTATTGCAACAGAGGCAGGCGCTATTACTCAAGCAATTGGCGCATCAATAATTCCCTTGGATGTCATTCAAAAAAAATGCGGCCATCTCCTAAAAGCACTTAATATGGATTTTAATATTCCTGGTCTTTTATTTATAGATACTCCTGGTCACGCAGCATTCTCAAGTCTAAGAAAACGAGGGGGTAACTTAGCAGATATTGCAATTCTTGTTGTTGATATTAATGAAGGGTTTAAACCTCAGACTATTGAGTCTATTGAAATTTTAAAGTTTTACAAAACTCCATTTATTATTGCTGCAAATAAAGTTGATCTTATTCCTGGATGGCGTTCTGATCCTAAAAAAGGTATTTTGCAAAATATTCAAGCACAACAACCAGATATAATTAAAAAAGTTGACATTAAAATTTATGAAGTTTTAGGAAAAGTTGCAGAATTTGGAATTGACAGCGAAAGATTTGATAGAGTTTCTAATTTTACTAAACAAATTTCTATTGTTCCGGTCAGTGCAAAAACTGGAGAGGGTATTTCTGAACTTATGATGGTAATAACAGGTCTTGCACAAAAGTTTTTAGAAAAAAAGCTAGAAGTTAACACAAGTGATTATGCTAAAGGAACAGTTCTTGAAGTAAAGGATGAAAAGGGTCTTGGAAAAACAATGGATGTAATTGTTTATGATGGGAGTCTTAAGGTTAATGATACTTTAATAATTGGAGGAGTTCACGATTCTATAATAACTAAGGTTAGAGCATTACTTCTTCCAAATCCTCTTGCAGAAATGCGTGATAAAAAAACTAAGTTTAAAGGTGTAAAAGAAGTTACTGCTGCAACAGGTGTTAAAATTATTTGTCCCGATATGGACGGTATTGTTGCAGGAATGCCTGTAAGATCTTGTGATAAAAAAGATGCAAAAAAAGTAGCAGAAGAAGTAAAAAAAGAAGTATCAGATGTTTTTGTTACAACTGATAAAAATGGAATTATAATTAAAGCAGATACTATTGGTTCTCTTGAAGCTCTTTGTACCATGCTTCGAGAAAGAGGAGTACAAATTAGAAAAGCAGCTGTTGGAGAAATCTCAAAAAAAGATATTATTGATGCGGAATCTAATCTTGAACAAGATCGTTTAGGGGGAATAATTTTAGCATTTAATGTTAAACCTTCTGACGATATTCTTAGTTTTTCAAAAAATGTTAAAATTCTAAGTGATGATATTATTTACAAATTAATTGAAAATTATGAAGCATGGGTAGAGGAAGAAAATAAAAAATTACAAAAAGAAAAAATGGGCGGACTCACAAGGCCTTGCAAAATCAGATTAATTCCTAATTATGTTTTCCGGCAGAGTAACCCTGCAATTATTGGTGCAGATATTCTGGTAGGAAATTTAAAAACTAATGTTATGTTGATAAAAGAAAATGGTAAAGAAGTTGCTCTTGTAAAAAGTATTCAGCATGAAAAAGATAGTATTACTGAAGCCAAAGAAGGGACTCAAGTTGCAGTTTCTCTTCCAGGCGTGACTGTTGGACGACAAATTGTAGAGGGAGAAACTTTAATGGTTTCTGTTCCTGAACCTGATTTTAGAAAATTCAAAAAGTTTAAGGAATTTTTGTCTAATTCTGAAAAAGAAATGTTAAAAGAGCTTGCAGCAATTAAAAGAGAAATTAATCCTGTTTGGGGAGTTTAATATTTACTAAATTTGTGTTTAAAATGTTAATTAAAAAAACTCATGGGTCTTATAAAATTCTGAATTCTAAAGAGCGAAAGAATATTTTAAAATCCATTCAAGAACAGTGGGGTTGTGATATTCCGGTGGATGATCCTATTTTTCTTATGAATCCAAAACAAAAACTTTTTTTAACAAGTAGAGATATAGAATCATTAAATTTAGCAGAGTTTAGAGTAGATAAAATTGGAACTTATTTTGGTATGTTTGATAAAAATGGACTTCGTCTTTCAATTGAAGGGTCTCAAATCATTGGACCTTGTGCGTCTAAGAATGTGATTGAATTAAACAGAGATCAAATTAAAGATTGGTTACAAGGTGTAAATATCGATTTTAAGTTTGATTCTAATTCTTTTGTTATAATAAAGCATGATTCAGATTTTATGGGGTGTGCTAAATCTACCGGAAATGTTCTAATGAATTTTGTACCCAAAGCAAGACGCGTAAAGATTATAGATTAAACTAATTTCTTTTTAGTTAATATTCAATTAAATATGTTTAGTTATGAATTCAAACAGTTTAGGTGCATTAGAATCTACTTTATATTTTTTTAATTGATCTATCTCATCTATAACATTTCCATCTTCTTTTGTTGTTTTTCTAAGAACTTTTTTAGGGTTTAATTTTTTCTTTGAGTCACAATATCCTGATAACAATTTGTGCATCAGGTTGGTTTTTTCACGAGATTTAATTTCTCCCAAACACATATCGCAATTATTTATGGCATCAAGTATAAGGTAGCCTGTTCTAAGTCGAGCTTTATTTACTTTTTTCTGATCTAAATATGCTTTTGCAAACGTTGCAGTCATGAGACACCTATAATAAGTAGGATTTTTTTCTAATTCATCACTTTCATTATATGCTGTAATTATTGTTTCCAGTTTATCATATTTTTCAAATACTTTTAGTCCTGCTTTTTCTATTAATTGTTCAGGAAGATTTTTTATTGCACAGTTCAAATTATATATTCTTGAATTTATATTTTTAGTTTTTTTCTTATCTGCAAAATCTTGTTCAAAATTTTGTTTGAGAGTGAGCATGAATCCTGTTTTTTCTTCAATTTTTTCAAGATCTTCTTCCATTAAAATTTCTAAATAGATATTTTGTATTTTTTTTAAGTATTTTTTTAATATAAGTTCATCAATTAAACAATCATAAGTTTCAATTTTTTTAATTATGTTGAGTTTTTCTTTTTTTTGTTGTGTTCTATCTAAATTTCTATTAAGTCTATTCGAAATTATTTTCTCTATTTCTTCTTTTCCAAATCTTAGATTTTTTTCAAGGTCTTCAGTATAATCTTGGTGTCTTGCACTTCCTTCCTCGTCAATAAAATGTTCAAGACTTGTTCTGTATTGTATTTCAAGAAATTCAACACTGTCCTCTTTTTTTCTTTGGAAGTATGCGTGGCGACCTTTATATTGATTTTTTTTAGGGTGATTTGTATAATCTTTATAGGGTGGTAGATTTCGTCTTGATTTTCGCACATTTATTATTGAAGATAAAACACTAGGTTCTCTTATTTTTATGGGGAGATATTCATGAGGTACATTTTTTGGCATTATTGTAAAACTGTTAGCTTGTTTTTTTTGTCCTGGTAGTTCACTTAGTGAAAAAACTAATGTTTGAGAGGGTAGTTTTTTTACTTTTTCTTCAACAATTAATTCAAAGAATTTTTTAGCATCTTCAAGACAATATTGGTTTTTAATATCGCATCTTAGAATCATTATTATGTCATCAAATCTGTGCATTAAAACTTTATTTGTTTTGTGATCAAATCGAACAATTTTTTTAAAATTATATCTGGATCCTTTTTCAGAGTCTTGATTTTGATTAGTTTTAATACGCTTTGCATTGCTTATTAGACTAACTTCGTCAAATTTTTGAACACAGTCTTGTGCAGAATCTGTTTTTATAATATCTAGTTTAACATTTCTATTACTATCAAATGCTTTTTGATATTCTCTACTTGCAATTGTAAATTGTCTTTTATTATCGTCGATAAAAACTAAAGGATTCATATTTATTGGGTGCCAGCCTATTAGTTCTATGGTATCAATTATGTTTTCTATGTCTGTTTTTACTTGTTGAGCATTATTTTTTTCAAAGTTGTGTACATATACGCTAGTTATTTTATCAAATGTTTTATCAAATCCTTCTGTCAGAAGATCTTTATAATTAATTTGTTTGTATTGAAATTTTGTCAAGTTTAGTTCTACTGTTTTTTTTATTAGTTCAACATTTTGTTTTTCAAATAGATTTTTTAATTTAATTTCAAATCGTTGATCATTATTTATTTGGTATACGTCTAGTATATCTGCAAATATTGGATCAAATCTTCTTTCTTTTTTATTTTTTATCTGATTTATTCTGTTTAATAGTTTTTGTTTTTTCCTAGAATATGCTAGTTGTTCTCGATTTGTTTTTTTTCTAATATTTTTTTTATTTTTTTTTAATTCTTTTTCAAATTGAGTTAGTGTTTCTTTCAAATATGCTGTGTCTTTGGTTACATATGCTTTAACCAAGTCAATTTCAAATATATTTCCATTGGTTTCTTGATATTTTTCTTGATATATGTCTAGTATTTTTGTGAATAGTTCTTCGAAATCTTCTGTTTGGTATTCATTAACGTCAAATTTTTGGTATTGCCATTTTTTCGGATTTTTTGATATGATCTCTTCTAGGTATTCTGTGCTTCTCGTTTTTTTTGCATAAAAGAAATCTATTTCAGGTGTTTTAGGATGATCTCTAATTATTCTTACTCCTTTTGTATCTCCGTGAATTTTATCAAATCTCAGACTTGAAATGATTTTTTTCTTGATCTTTCTTAGTAGTTTTAATCTAGAATATATTGCAACCAGACCTTTTGATTTTTTTTTGTCAATACCTGTAGTTGAATATTTTGTTGCGTTTTTATGTGTTGTAGTTTTGAAATCATCTTTATCAAGAGGGAGTATTAATTCTGTGTAATAATTTATGAATTCATCAATTGTTTTTTTAAATTCAGTAGCTTCATCATCTAGTGCGCCATCTAATTTATCTATTAACGTTTCTGTGGTTTCTATGATTTTATCGCCAAGAATAGCTCCGTGCATTAGATTTCTGTAAAATCCTCCTATTCTTGCAGATATTCTATTTATCTCTTCACTTTCAAATTGAAATTCTTCTTTCATTACTAATTAACCCCTCAACAAAAATTAACCATTTAAAAAATTATTAATACTTTTAAAACTCAAAAAATAGTGCGTGGTGCAGTTTAAATTATTTTATAGTGCAGTTCACAGTTAATATTCGTAGAACGTTACCTATATATTATATAAATTTTTTTATAATGTTTTTACTGTAAAGTTATCATTTTAAATATACTTTTTAGTTATTGCTATTTAATTTTATTGCGAAACATTTATATACTAAGTAAAACCTAATCGTACACCATGTCACAAGAAAGTGTCTTTAGAGGGATTATTCAATTTTTTGAAAAATTAGGTGTATATGATGTCATTCTTCCATTTATTTTAATATTTACTATTGTATTTGCAATTCTTGAAAAGTCTAGGGTTTTTGGTACAGAAAAAATCAAAGGTGATGAGTATACTAGAAAAAATCTAAATTCTATGACTGCATTTGTTATGGCGTTTTTAGTTGTTGCATCAACTCGACTTGTTGCAGTTATTAATCAAGCTTTAGCACATATGGTTTTACTTTTACTTCTTTCAGTTTGTTTTTTAATTTTAATTGGTTCATTTATGAAAGAAGGAGAACATGCATATCTCAAAGAAGGTCCTTGGCGTATAGGTGCTACAGTTTTTATGTTGATTGGAATAATATTAATTTTCCTTAATGCTCTTGATTGGCTTGAACCTTCATGGAATTTTTTAGTAAAACATTGGGATTCAAATATTGTTGGGTCAATAGTTTTAATATTATTCATAGTATTATTTATGTATTTTATTGTTAAGGATCCAAAAAAAGCTGATTCAAAAAGTTAATTTTTTAATGACTGTTTTATGATGCGTGTTTTAATAACTGTGTAATAAAATATTTATAAAACGTTTAATAAAAGCACAAAAAAGCATAAATATTATAAACTATAATAATATTTATTGTTAATAATTGGATTAATAATTTAAGATAATTATTAAAAAAGCAATAATTATCACATATTAAAAAATATTTAATTACAGTTAACTGATAAAAAGGAGGTAATAAAATGGTAACATTCCAAAATGTTATTGCGCGATTGGAGTATATGGGTTTAAGTGATGTACTTCTACCTTTCTTACTAATTTTCACAGTTGTTTTTGCAATAATGCAAAAGACACAACCGTTGGGCGAAAAGAAATCTTATAATGTTCTCATAGCACTGGTTCTTGCTTTATCTACAGTAGTTCCGCACGTGTTAGGATATTATCCTGCTAATGCTGACGTGGTTGTTATAATTAACAAATCATTGCCTAGTGTTAGTATTGTATTGGTGGCAATTGTTATGGTTTTCCTGGTTGTTGGTCTTTTCGGTGGAAAAGCAACGTGGGGAGGCGCATTATCTGGTTGGATTGCTTTTGCTGCATTCATCCTCGTGTTCGTAATTTTTGCAAGTGCTGCTAATTGGTTTACTTATTGGCCGTCTTGGCTTTGGTGGTTAAGTGATCCTGACACTCAAGCATTATTGATTGTTGTTGGTGTTTTCGCATTGATTATTTGGTTCATTACTAAAGAACCTGGCGATGGAAAAGCAGGAGAATCAGTGGGTAAGGTCGGAGATCAATTTGCAAAACTTTTCGGAGGTAATTAATTTTTATTTTTTTTATTCATATCTTTTTTAAATTTAAATAAAAATAAGTTCAAACATTTTTATGTTTTAACAATTCAAAATTAAATTTTTAATATTTAATATATTTTCAATATACCCAAAAGAGGTTTTTAGTTTATGGCTTCATTTTTAGACATAGGTCTTGTAAGTTATTTCGGAGTTATATTTCCCATTCTTCTTATTTTTGTAATTGTATTTGCAATTCTTCAGAAAACAGATTTGTTTGGAGATAATAAGGGTCTTCAATCAATTGTTGCATTTTGTGTTGCAATGATTACAACTATTGTTCCTGGTGTCCTTCAAGTTATTAATATCATGGCGCCGTGGTTTGTTCTTCTGTTTATTTTCTTCACATTATTGTTGATTAGTCTTAAATTCTTAGGAGTTTCTGATGTATCTATAACAACTTATATGAGTAAAGATTGGGAAACTGCGCATTGGTTTGTTTTATCCCTTGCATTAGTAATTTTTATTGGTTCTATTGCGACTGTTTATGGTTCTTCTCTTCTGCCTTATTCAGACGATGAGGGTGGTTTAGCAGACGACGCAGAAGTTGGTGATGGAGACCTTGACGTTGATACAGGCAATTTTAATGCTAATGTAGGTGCATTATTGTTTCATCCTAAAACTATTGGCATGGTTTTCGTTTTATTGATAGGATCGTTCACAATACGCCTTCTTGCAGGCAAAGCTTAATTGTAATCCTATTTAATTCTACTTTCTAATTGTGTTTTTGTTTAACAAATAAATAAAAAGAAAAATAAAATTAAATATGTTTATGATCAACTACTTTTTCATTTTTGAACTTTTTTAAGATTGTCTGTTATTCTTGATAATTCATTAATATTTTCTAAAAATCCAGGTAGTATTTTTTGAAACACTTTTTCAAGAGCTTTTACTTCTGTTCCTACATCTTGTATGTGTTTATCATAATCACCTACTTTTTCTAGTATGCTTGTGTGAAGTTTATCAAAATTATCTTTTAGACCATTAAATCTTGTTTCAAGTTCAGTTATTTTTATATCTGTTTTTTCTTTCCAGTCTATAATTCTGCTTATATTAGCAGTGATTTCTTTCCATTTCTCGTCAATTATTGCTTCTACAAGTTCTTCAACTCTTCCTGCAGTTTCATCATTATATCCTGAATCGTCCATGCCCATTTCTTGTGGTTGTGGAGGATATCCTTGTGGAGCACCTGGACCCTGTTGTGGCATTGGTTGCGCTCCGGGAGGCATATTTGGTGGCGGCATACCTGGAGGAGGCATTCCTTGTGGATAATTTGGCATAGTATCACCTTCTTTTTTTTGGTTATTTTGATTAATTGGTTGATTGGGATTGTTATTGATAGCGTTATTAAATTGATTATTATTATTGATATTGTTGTTGTTAATATTATTATTGTTTATTTGACCGGTATTATTAATTTCATTGATTCCATTTAGTTCTTCTTCCTCTTCTTCGTCAGGATCAGATTCGAAATCGTCCTGCTCATTTTCAATTTTTTCTTTATTTGGAATTTGATTAATAGGTGTTGGAATTGGAATATCATTTCTTAATTCAATTTCGTAAAACGCATCATGTATTTTGCTATAATCCATTCCTTGAACAAACAAGTGATTTATTATTTGACTATTTGTAAGTCCTTGTCGTTGTAGTAGCATCACTTTATCTATTGTTTCTATCATTGTTCTCGCCCATATTTGTTAGTATGTTTTATCTATTTAGTTATTAGTTTTTTGTTTATAATTTTATTTTTTTTTATTCTTTTTACACGCTGGGTTATTTCATATCTTCTTTTAAATGTTTCGCTTGTACTCTGCAGGTTTTTAATTTTATCAGAAACATCTCAGAAACATTTATATAAAAATAATATATTAACCTTATTAAAAAGAGGTGAATGGGTATTACTGATAATGCTAAAGATAACGATTCTAGTAAAGACGACTCTGTCAATCATATATTAAATACTGATAAGTCTAATTCTAATACTGATACTAATACTGGTGCGAATACTGATGCTGATACGAGTGCAAATACTGATTCCGATTCTGATGATATTTCTATTAAAGAAATTCCTATTGTGATTGGTAGAAGTCCTGCTGCTACAAAAAAGTATGGCACAAAAGGAGCTCTCCTTCTTGGAAAAGAATATATCGAAAAAGGAGATAAAATATTAATGTCTAATAATCTTTATCTTGACATTGCTAATGCTCACGTCATGTTAATTTGTGGAAAGAGGGGTGGTGGAAAATCTTACACCATGGGCGTTATTGCAGAAGGTCTTTCATTATTGGAACCTGAAGTTAGACAGAATCTTTCAGTTATTCTCTTAGATACTATGGGTATTTATTGGACCATGGGTCATGCTAATAAAAAAGAAGCAAAACTTTTAGAACCTTATGGTATAGATCCTCATCCTGTGGATGTTGTAATTTATACTCCTGAAAAATTTTATTATGAATATAAAAAGAAGGGAATAAGAACAGATTTTCCATTTTCAATTAGTATTTTCGAAGTGGAGGCTGACGATTGGTGTTCTGCATTTAGACAAGATAAATATAGCAACAACGGAATTTTTATTGCAAAAATTGTAGAAGAACTTTCTGAACAAAAATCAAAATATATTCTCGATGACATTCTTACTTTTATTGACGAGGATGATGGAACTGATGATCAAACTAAAAAAGCAGTTAAGAATATGTTTAAAACCGCAAAAGCATGGGGTGTTTTTTCAGATCATGGAACTCCTTTGCATGAACTTGCTAAAGGTGGACAAATTACTGTTTTGGATGTAAGTTGTTATGCTACAATGCCTGGTGGTTGGGATGTTAAAACTTTGGTTGTAGGAATTGTTTCAAAGCATCTTTTCATCCAGCGTATGGAATTTAGAAAAGGAGAAGAACTCAATGAGATTAAGTATTTAGAAAAGTATTTCATTGAACAAAAAGCAATTGACGCAGAAAAAAAACAAGAAATGCCTCTTGTCTGGCTTGTTATCGACGAGGCCCACGAATTCCTGCCATTAAAAACAGAGGATGCTAATGCTGCAACAGATCCTCTGGTTATAATCATGAGAGAAGGAAGACAACCTGGAATTTCGCTAATACTTGCAACTCAGCAGCCTGGAAAAATTCATACTGATGTTATGACTCAGCTGGATACTGTTATTTCTCACAGGATCACAGCAAGATTAGATATGCAAGCTCTTGGATTACTCGCACAAAGTTATATGGAACATGGAATTTCTCGTGCTATGAACGAACTTCCAAGATTAAAAGGTAGTGCAGTTATTTTTGACGATCTCAACGAGAAAATTCATAAAATGAGAGTAAGACCAAGATTCACGTGGCATGGTGGTGCAAGTCCTAGTGCTATTAAAGATGAATAATCAATTAATCTTTTTGAGTTTTATTTATTAAATTAGCTCTTAATCTCTTTTCCACTCCATAACTTAAATTTTTTTGTCGCTGCTATTTCAATTATGTCGTCTTCTTTATCATAATGCCAAGTACTTATCGCATTTTTTAATTTCACTTCTTGAGGTAGTTCAATATATCTGAATCGATCATCCCGTAAAATCACTCCATTTTCAATATTGCTTAAATCTAGAACTTGTATTTTCCAGGAACTATCATCGCCCCAAACACATCCTGCAACAAAACCAATCTGTCCAACCAGTCCTTCTTCAAGATCATAAGGCACATAATATTCAACAGGACAAAAACCAGAACTAATCAATTCTTCAGAGCAGACCTCTTCACAGCTTGGAAGTTTCATCACGCCAGTAGCAGTATAATGTTTTGAATAAAGAGCATATCCCTTTCCATCTTTTTTGAATGGATAAAACGTATCACTCAAAGATGGATAATTTCTGATATATTCACCAATTTGTTCACCGTCGAGAAAAACACTAACATTAAGATAACTCCATCCCTTTTCATTTTTTATCTCTTCAGTCTTAACAGAATATTTAGAAAGTTCGTGATGGATTTCTTCTTCCAAACTATTGAACTTCTTTTTCATTTTTATTATTCATTTATTCCCAATCCAACACTTCTTTACCCATCCGACACTTAATGTTGACAATACAAAAGCAACTGCAGGTACTATAGAATTAATAAATGGTTTAGGAAGTTCTGCAAAATAAAAAAATAATACGATCACAATATAAGTCAAACCAACTATGAGTGCTCGTCGAGTCCAGCTCGTCTCCCATGCTTTATCTCCTTCAACTCGAGCATTCCTTTCTTTAATTAATTTTATTTCTTTCTTGAGTTCTTTAATTTCTTTTAAAATTTCAGATTTCACTTTTTATCGCCAACACTTTCAGAATATTCTTTCATTGCTATTTTTATTTGTTCTTTAATGAACTCTTCTTCTTGCATTTTTATATTTAAGTCACGAAACTGATCTGAAACTTCATCTCTTACCATTTTAATTACAGTTCCTCGAGTAACAAATTCAATTGGATTCCAAAGATCAACATATTTTGCAAGGGATTGCACTTCATTTCTTTTTGCACAATCTTTTAGTTCACGAACCATTATTCTCATTTTACTAACAATTTCTTCAAGCTCTCGTTTGAATTCTTTTAATTCTTCATTTGCAGCAGCAATCTCGGTTATTATTTTTTTATTATTTGTAAGCATGTTTTGATCTGTTACTTGTGTTTTTTTTCGAAGATTAGTATATCTTTCTTCAATTGTAACGAGTCTTCGACTTAGGTTATTTAGTTCTGCACCAACATTTATTTGAGGTGCTTGAGCAGCGGCAGGGTTAGATTTTGCTCCTCCGAATAATGAGAATCCTCCTTTTTTTTGGGGTTGTTGATTTTGTTGCATGTTTCCTTGTCCTGGTTGCATTCCAGGAGGCATTCCTTGTTGTTGGTCTGGCATTCTTTTTCCTCTTTTTTTATGGAATTTCTTTTTTTATCTATGTTTTAAGTTTATTTGAGTGATTATTGATTTACGCTTAATGGTTAATTTTATATCTAAGTTTTATATCTATTGTTTATTATTGTCTAAATATAAGATAATATTTTATATTATTTAGATTTATACCTATTTATATTATATTTTTTATGTGAGAACTACGAAGTAGTATTCGAAAATTTGTAAAAAAATGGTGATGATATGACAATTTTTGGTGCCAAAGTTCCTTTGTTTGGTTATGAGATTATAACTGAAGGCGAAGATAATATTATGCGCATTAATTATGAAGGTGCAGCAATAGTTCCATCTTTAGAAGAAAATGGAGTTGTGATGTCTAAGACTTGTGACAATTTGATTGAAAGTCCTGAAACTACTAAAATTGTTTTTTCTCAAAGAAGAGAATATGAGTATGATCTTAACCAAGTCAATCTTATAAAAGAAATTGCTCAAATCTTTGATATAATTAGTAGAAACAAAGATAAATTTTCTTATCAAAAATTCTTGCCAGTTCCAGAGGGTAAAATCTTTGCAAATAAATGGTATGCAGAACTCCAAAATGTTTTGTTTCATCTGATTAAGTCAGATCCTGTTGGCGCTTATGTTGAGCTTAGAAGAATTTATCGTCGTGAAAAAATTAATTATGATAAGCTTCTTGAAGAAAAATTAATTCCGTGTTTTCAATCATACTTTGATATGATTCAGTTTGTTCTCGATCTCTTAGAAAAATCAAAGTTAATTACTGTGTCTAAACCATTTCTTGCAGGATTTAAACAAGGCGATCGAGAAGTTTATAGAAAGTTTTTTCATCCATTCATAAAACCTGATTTTATGTATGCTAAACTTATGGCTGATTATCCTGCAGAGGGTGAAGAGATGGCAAATTATACTGTTGGAGTTGATACTGAAGTTACAGTATTCAAACTACCTGAATCTGTTCAATATCTTTATCATATTATGCCTCCTGAGTTTAAACTTTCAGAGGAGGAATATGAACTTTTGGATTTAGCAAGAAACATTTTAGCAGAACATAAACCTACTAGAAAGGAATTTACCGATCCTCAGCGTATGCGTGAAATTTTTGAAAGTGTTGGTAGAGATTTATTGGAAGAATTATCTGCTTATCGCAATATGAATCTTGCGCACGACGCTATAATTAAATTATCTAAGATTTTGGTAAGGTATACAGTGGGGTTTGGTCTTGTGGAAGTGTTATTGCAAGATGAACAGATTCAAGATATTTCTGTTAATTCTCCTCAAGGAAGAATTCCTATTTTTTTAGTTCACGGCGAATTTGCCGATTGCATTACTAATGTAATTCCTACTAGGACTGAGGCAGAAAGTTGGGCAACAAAACTTAGAATGATTTCAGGTCGACCTCTCGATGAGGCAAATGTAATTTTAGATACTGAACTCGTAATTCCTGGAGCTAGAGTAAGAGTTTCAACAATCACTGAACCTCTTGATCCCAGTGGTTTAGCGTTTTCATTTAGACGTCATAGAGATCGTCCATGGACTTTGCCTTTATTCATAAAATATGATACTATTAATTCTTTGGGCGCAGGACTTTTGTCTTTTATTGTCGACGGTACCAGGTCTATGATGATTTGCGGTACTAGAAGTTCAGGTAAGACTGCATTTTTAACAGGTATATTAATTGAAATAATGAGGAGGTATAGAGTTATTACTGTGGAAGATACTTTAGAACTTCCAACAGATTCAATGCGTCATCTAGGTTATAATATTCAGCCAATGAAAGTTGCATCAGCTCTTGCTAAAGGAAGTAGTGAGATGAGTGCAGCAGATGGAATTCGTTCAACTTTGAGACTTGGAGATAGTGCGCTTATCGTCGGAGAAGTGCGTTCAAAAGAAGCTGTAGCACTTTATGAGGCAATGCGTGTAGGTGCTGCTGCAAATGTTGTTGCAGGTACTATTCATGCAGATTCTCCTTTTGGTTTGTTCGATCGTGTTGTAAATGATATTGGAGTTCCTAAAACAAGTTTTAAGGCAACAGATATAATTATTATCGCAACACCAATTAAAAGTCCTGACGGTCTTCATAAATGGAGGCGAATTACTCAAATTACTGAAGTCAGAAAGACTTGGCAGGAAGATCCATTACTAGAAAATGGTTTTATTGATTTGATGAAGTATGATTCAAAAACTGATCAGTTGGTTCCAACTGACGATCTTCTTGACGGTAATAGTGAAATATTGAAACTCATTGCTGCAAATATTCCTGATTTTGCAGGTGATTGGGATGCTGTTTGGAATAATATCGAACTGCGTGCAAAGATCAAAGAATCTATTGTTAAAAAAGCAAAAGAAATTGGAGATGATGAAATGTTTGAGGCTCCTTTTGTTATTAAGTGTAATGATGTTTTTCATTTGATGACTGAAAAAGTAAAATCTGAAACTGGTAAGTTAGATTCTGATAAGATTTTTTTTGAGTGGAACACGTGGTTTGAGAGGGCAATTAGAAAAAGAAAAATTAATAAAGGATTAAAGGAAGATATGTTTAATTAATACAAGTAGTTAAATTATCAAGTACAAATTATAAATCAAGAGGTAAATAAAACAATGTCTCCTCAACAAAGTAATCAAACGCATGTGCCAAATCAATTACCTAATCAGCAATTAAATCAATCAACTAGTAGATCGACAAACAATCTAATAAATCAATCAGCGAATTCATCTGCTGCAGGATCTGGTTATATTCAACAAAACAAAAAATTTGATTTCAATTTATACTTAAAGTCATTTGGTACTTTTTTTGCAGATTTTAAGAATGCAGATAAATTTCTAAAAAATCTCCCTGCATGGTTTAAGCAGCAACAAATAGTTGATATTTTATCAGTTGTAGGCGTGATTTTAGGTTTTATTATATTCTTTGTAGGCATTATTTTGTTAATTTTGTAATAATTTATATTTTTTGTAATTTGTGCTTTATTTGGTAATATCTGCATAAAAGATACAAAAGATATTTAAAACAACTATTTTTCTTATTATTAATAATGTTAAATAACAGCAATTCAAACGCAAAATCAACAAAAACAAACAAAAAACCATCTAGTGGTCAATCTAAACAGTTTAAGAATTCCAAACCTAAGTCTAGTTCAACTTCTAATAGGTCAAGTAACAAGCCAATTCCTAACAATAAACCTAAAACTGGTAACAAGCCAATTCCTAACAATAAACCTAAAACTGGTAACAAACCAATTCCTAACAATAAACCATTGTCTAAACCTGTATCGGGCAATAAATTAGCTTCTGAAAATTCAAACAATACCCAAAAAAGAAGACCTAATAAAAGATTTATTCCCCGACATGATTCTAAAAAGCCATTTAATAAAAAGTTTAAAGGTAATAATAGAAATAACAATAGGAATAATGGGAGTCATAATAACCCTATGAGATCTAATAGGATATTTGTTGATTTTTCTAAATTAGATATTAATTCAATTCAAGATATTTTTTCAAAAGTTCTTTCAAAAATTAGACCTGATGAAAAAAAGATTAATTTAGAAGTCGATGAATTTTTAAGAAAATTAAATCTTGAAATAAAAAAAAACCATTCTCAAGCAGTTGCTATGATTGGAGGGTCTATTGCTAAAGGAACTAATCTAAAAGGAGATCATGATTGTGATATATTTGTTAAATTTAATAAGTCTTTTGAAAATTATGATATATCCTCTATGCTTTTAAGAATTTTGAGGCCATTTAGGCCTAGTCCGGTACATGGGAGTAGAGATTATTTTCAAGTACAAAAAAAGCTTTGTTATGAACTAGTTCCAGTTCTCGACGTAGAAAATCCTAAAGATGCTGTTAATGTTACTGATATGAGTCCTTTTCATGTAGGTTGGGTAAAAAAACATCCAGGATTTACAGATGATATTCGTCTTGCAAAAATGTTTTGTAAATCACAAAAAGTTTATGGTGCTGAGTCTTATATTCAAGGTTTTTCAGGTCATGTTTTGGATATCTTAACAATTCATTATGGTGGTTTTTTGAAACTTCTTAAGGCATCTTTGTCTTGGAGAATTGGAGAGGTTATTGATCCTGAAAAGCAGTTTAAATCTCCTGTAGTAGCATTGCAAAAAATGAATGCTTCAAAACTTGATTCACCGCTTATAGTTATTGATCCTGTTTTATCGGATAGGAATGCATCTGCAGCACTTAATTTAGAAAAATTTAATTTATTTAGAGAAGCTGCAAAACAGTTTTTAGAAAATCCTAATATTTCTTTTTTTACTGTCAAACCTATTTCGATTCCTACTTTAAAAAAATCAGCAGGTAAGAATTCTTTAGTCATACTTGAAGCAACACCTACTGAGGGCAAAACTGATGTTGTAGGTGCAAAACTTCTTAAATCATTTACTATGATTAAGAATCAGTTATTGTTTAATGATTTTAAGATTGAAAATTGTGATTGGTACTGGAAACCAGGTTCAAATGCGTTATTTTGGTTTGTTTTTCCAACAAATGATCTTTCAGATGAAGTAAAACGCATAGGTCCTCCTCTTAGCGAAGAACAATTTGTTAAACTGTTCAAAGATAAACATAAAAACACTTTTGTCGAGGATAATCGTATTTGTGCGTTGCTCACAAGAGAGTTCATAAATCCTAAGAAATTTATTGCGAGTATGTTAAAGTCTGATGAAAATATTGCTGATAAAACTAAGAAGATTGTCATGAAAAGGTTATAATTGTTGGTTTAATATTTTTGAGTTTAATCACTTCCCGTTTGTTTTTCAAGTTATTTTTTTTTAATTTGTTTTAATTTGTTTTAATTTGTTTTAATTTGTTTTAATTTGTTTTAATTTGTTTTAATTTGCTTTGAGTTGAATTATTATGTTTGAAAAAATTAGTTGCATTATTCTTGCTGCCGGAAAGGGCACCCGCATGAAATCGGATTTACCAAAAGTTCTTGCACCTCTAAAAAATAAACCTTTGATTTATTATGTTTTAAATTCAATATCAGTAAATCAATTTAATTTTAATAAAGTTGTTCTTGTAGTGGGTTATAAATCAGCTGATGTGAAAAATTATGTTTCCGAATTAAACCGTGGTTTAAATGTTGAGTTTGCATTACAAAATGAGCAACTGGGAACAGGTCATGCAGTTATGCAAGCAGAAAATTTGTTTGTCAAAGATGATCTGACTGAGGACATTCTGATTTTATATGGTGATGTTCCTCTTTTATCAAATAACACAATTAAGTGTTTGTTAGAAAAACACAAATCAAACAATGCAACATTGACAATTCTTACTGCTATTTTTGACAATCCTTTTAATTATGGGAGGATAATCAGGTCTGATGCTGAAAATATGCATGGTCAAATTATGAGTATTGTCGAGGAGCGAGATGCTAATGAATATCAAAAATTAATAACTGAAATTAATTCAGGAATTTATGTAGTTAAAAAAGATTTTTTGTTCAACGCACTTAAACAAATTAAACCTGCTAATGATCAAAACGAATTATATTTAACAGATATAGTAAATATTGCATCAAATCAAAATCATAAAATAGCATCTTTTGTTTTGAATAATGATATTGAAGTCCAAGGAGTTAATACTGTTGAACAACTTAAAGAGTTAGAGCAATATGTGGACTCTTAGCAATAAACACTAAAAAGAAAAATAATGGTGGCGTAAATAATTGAAAAAGTAAATGAGTTAAAATGGGGAAAAACAAAAAAATAAAAGAATTAAGAAATGAAAAAAAGGTAAGCATAATTAATGTCCCTAATATTATCACATTATTTAGATTTTTATTAATATTTCCTTTATTGTACTTTCTTATCGAAAATAATATTGCATACTCAATTGGTATTTTTATTTTGTTCACATTGTTGGATATGTTGGATGGAGATTTGGCAAGAAGATTAAATCAAGAAACAATATTTGGCAGAAATTTTGATGTTGTTGCTGATTTTTCTATTGGTGTGGTTATTTTTTTAACTCAATTGTTGACAAATAAAATTCCTATATTTATTGGATCTGTGGCAATTATTACGTATATTCCCATTATGATTTTGTTTATTATAGGTCTTAAAAAAAAGGGAGTTATTTTTATTTCAGGACTTAAATCTTTTGGGGCTTTGGTTCATTATTGGTTTTTGTTTTTACTGATTTTAAATATTTATTCGTTAGTATTTAGTATTATATTCTACATCTTGTTAATTGGGATGTGGGTTTTCACTATTTACTATTTTTATGAGATTAAGAATAAAATATTGGTTTGAGGGCTATATAATGATAATATTACCTCAAATTAAGCTATTTTCCACTTTTGAACCTGTCCAAACAATAAAATTTATAAACAATATCGAAAAACTTTGATTTATAGATAACTTTGAATAATTCCCTTTTCAAAAAACACAAGATAAAAATTTAAATTCAAAGTTCTCTTAGATAATTTTGCTAAATATTATAGGTTTGCAAAATTATCTATACTTAATAATTAGATGTGAGCTGATAATCATGGGTAAAAAAAATAAAAAACCAAAAAAAATAAGTGCGAAAAAGGAGAAATACACAAAGTTTCGTAAGGAAAAGCCAGGTGCTTTAGATATTACTATGCCAGATCTTGGTACAGATGGTATGAAAGAAGCACATGAAGCAGAAGATCGTCTGGGCAAGTTTGCGAGATTTAATAAGAATGCTCCTGTAAAAGAAGTTCGTGAAAGAAAAGCAGCTAGTAAGAGATAATTATATTATTAGTTGATTTTTATTCTTTTTATTAAATTACTTTTTATTAAATTAATATTCTTCTTTTTTTAATTATATCAATCCAGGTATTATTAGATTTGTTTCTTCAATATATTCTTCATATTTCAGTCCAAATTTTTCTTTCAGAGCTCGTTCTTCCTGAATTATTCTAAATATTGTTGTAGGTATTAAAAGAAATAAAATTCCCATTATTCCAATTCCAGATCCAAGCATTCCAACACCTCCTAATGTTAAGATTGTATTGGCATAATACATTGGATGCCTTACATATTTGTAAGGTCCTGATTTAATAAGTGTGTGTTCTTGGTTTATTTTTACATGAACACTATACTCTTTTCCAAGAAGGTCCATTAAATATTTTCTCATTATAGCGCCAGTGATAAATAAAAATGCAAATAGTCCTACAAGTAAATAATTAAGTTTAGCATTTTTAACAATAAAAAAATCCAGTAGTGTTGCAATTATTATGAATGCAAACGAAGCAAAAAACATCCAGAATGTTTCTATTTCTTTTATTTCAGTCATTTTCAATCTTTGGTTTTCTTATTTAATTCTTCTAAGTAAATATTTTCTTTGTCATCAGGATCTTCAATTACTTTTGCTAAGTGTTCATCAATTATGAATTTTTCTCCAGATTCACTTTCTATTTTTTCTAGGTTTAGTTTTTCTATGTTATTAACAAATATTTCTGCAAGCTTAAATTTAAGTCCATATCTTAATTTTCTTTGAGTCGAATTGATTAAACTGTTTTGTTTATTGTCGCTGATTATTAAAACACCTGCTGTTCTAATGCCTATTTCTTTTCCTCGAGAATAGCATGCTGCAAGTTCCATTTCTAAACTAATTGGTTGAATTCGTTGGTATTCTTCATTAAAATGATTTGGTTGAAATGTTACTGATGTTACAGATATATTTTTACCTTCAAAAAACTTTATTTTATTATCTGTTAGTATTTCTTCAACTTTTTTCTTAAACTCAAAGTCTGGTTCAGAATATTCTTTTCCTTTTTTAACATATTGGTGAATACCTTCGAAGTGGTATGCTCTGTTAGGAATTACTATATCTCCTACTTCTAAAGGTTGAGTTTTAAAACCACCATATGCGTATCCTATAAATAGTGCAGTTTTACATCCACCCTCTTTTAGTATTGCCATGACATCAAGCATTGCAGAAGCACCAAATACATTAGATACTAAAGGGTATTTTTTTCCATTTTTTTCTCCGAGGTGGCAGTGATATACGCAGTCAATATTGCTTTCTACAGATTCAAATACAGAAATTATTTTTTGTTCGTTTTCTGAAGTTATATTTCCTGCTAAAACTATTCCAACATCTCCTAGTTTTTCTGTCCCAAATAATCTTTTTACCCATTCACTCATTTTTATTCTAATTCTCTTCTAATTTTTTCATTCATCTTCATAAGTTCTTTATCAATATCTGCTATATTCATAACATCGTGATATATTGATCTAAGTTCAACTTCAATTTCAGTTCTAACTGTTCCTGTTTTGTAATAATATCGTTCTGATAATTGTCCGTCATCAAATTCTTTTTTTGTTATTAGGCTCCATTTAGCCACAAGTTCATGAATTTTTTTTATTCCTTCTAAAATATCTTTATCTATTTCTTTTAGTGTCTGACTCATAGTTTTCACCTCTTTTTTGTTATTATTTATTCTGTTTTGTTCTGTTTTGTTCTGTTTTGTTCTGTTTTGTTCTGTTTTAGATTAAGTTTTTCTTGGAAGTATTTATTTGTTTCTCACCCTCTCGAGATTGAATACTTTCAGGTAGTGACAAAACCAAAAAACTTAAAAATGCAAACTTGTTAACTAATATTATGGCAGGAAGAGAAGGGCTTATTGAGCTATTAAACGAAATTGTAAAAAATCAAAGATTATCTATTGATAAAATAGAAACTCCTTCAAAAGCTTACAACAGATATGAACAACAATTTATTTCAGAATTAGGCGATTATGATTTTTCTGATTTTAATGAACTTTTCCAAGATTTAGATTCATCTAAGTTAGTTTATGTTTCTAATTTTCATACTATTCGTCATTCAACAAAAAATTTTATTGAGATTCTAAAAAAGTTTTTAAACCAACCAATTCAAGTAGGTTTAGAATGTATTATGGGTAAGCACCAAAGACATTTAGACAAATTCATGAATGCAGACATTTCTGAATCTCAATTTCTGGAACTAATAAATTATAACAAAAATTGGGGTTTTGATTGGAATGATTTTAGGTTGATTTTTAACTATGCTAAGAAAAATAAAAATGTGTCTTTATTCGGATTAAATTCCCGTCATAAATCCGATTCTTTGAGAAGAAGAGATGATTATGCTGCAAAAAAGATTGTTCAAAGATTTAAAAAAAATATAGATCAGAAATTTTTTATTCAATTCGGGGAATTTCATTTATCAAGAAATCATCTACCAAAAAAAGTTAATAAAATTATTAGCGAGTCAGATTTGAAAGTACCAAAATCAAGTTTTGTTCTTCAAGATATCGATGAGATTTATTGGGATTTAGTAAACTCTGATTTAGAAGATTCAGTAGAAGTTACTCGTCTTGATAATGGTAGTTTTTGTATTTTAACAACAACTCCATTATTCAAACATCAATCGCATTTAAATTATCTTGCAGAATCAGAAGAATCTCCTGATTATGAACCTATTTGTTCTACAATATTGAGTCTTTATGCAAATGTATTAAAACTAAATTTTAATCCATCAACTCAAGATTTAGTGATTTGTTCTAAAGATTCTTTTGAGGATTTAGATTCTGAATTAAGAAAAGCTAAATTCTCTCAAGAAGATATTCAATCTATTTTATTTCGCGCACTACAATCCAGGGTATTTTTTATAGAAGCCAATCATGGTTTGCTTTATCTTGGAGATCCAAACATAAATCACATTGCAGAGGGAGCTGCAAGATACTTAAGATTTATTTTGTGCGGACCTGATCATGAGCGTACTATGAAGGATTCTTTTTACACTAAAATAATTTATGATTCTATTGGTTTTTTTGGATCTAAACTAATTAATCCAAAACGAAGACATAAAGATGTTAATTTTTTCAAAAAGAATTCAAATTCATTATCTGCAGAGTATGTTTTGCAGCATAAAAAATTTGAAAAAAATAAAAAATTAGATATTTGTCATATGTATAGCGCACCATTAGATGTTTATTTAAAATCAACTAAATATCTTGGAAGAATTCTGGGTGCAAAACTTTATGATGATTTTAGAACAGATAAATTAGGCATTCAACAAATTCGCAGATTATTTTTTGATTTGTTTGAACACGAATCTAGTTCTTATAATGCATATATGGGTTTGATTAATCGTAAACGAGATTAAGTAAATTTATTTTTAATTCATTTTTGTTTTATTTTCAATTTACTTTTGATTTATTTTTGATTTAATTCTGTTGATTACAACACAATAATTTTATATACTAATTAATTATACTTTAATTTATGAAACACATATTAACTCTTATTGATAAGATATTGGACCTACTTGGAACTATTCCTCGTACAGTAGATTCTGACTCTGATAAAGATCGAGCAAATAAGATTGTAGACAAACTTATCAAATATACAAACTCGCTTGAAAAACTAATTAAGGCGCATCGAGATGACGAATACATGCAAAGATTACATAGTTCTAGTATTTCTCAAGTGAAAGGTTTTGCAGATGAAGTTGAAAATTTATTCCGAGACTTAATCTCTTTATTGGATATTTTAAAAGAAGATGCAAAGGACATGAAAAAAATAGTTAATGATGGTGACATTGAAGATAGATCAAAAAAATGGTGTTCTGCAGTTGCGCATCTTAATATGGGTGTTCTCATGCTTCAATTAAATAAGCATGAAAAAAGAATTCAAAAGTTCCTAAAAATTAAAACATTTCAAGAACATGAATTAAGAAAAATTATTGATTGCGAAGATCATGTCGTTGAATTACTTGCTTAATTGATATTTTAACCAGTTATTCTAATTTATTTAACATTTTAAACGCTTTTTTATCAAATTGAGAGAAAGCAAACCATTTTTTCCCTAGGTCTTTAAGCGAAGCACCTATGTGATATATCTTGCTAGAATCAATAATAATAAATCTATCATGCGCTTGTTCGAATTCTTTAATTTCAATTGGAGCGTATTGCGCATTAAACTTTTTGAGATCTAGTTTTAGTTGTTTAGTGAAATTTTTAGTATAAATAGTCACCTTAGTATTTTTTTCTCTTTTAGATAATACTGTTAAAACTGAATCATCAACGTAATTATCGATTAATACAATTGATTTTTTAGCACTTCTAATCAAATCTGAAATAAAATTATGTGCATCAAATATCTGTCCGTTGAAAAATATTCCTTGTTTTATTTCTTTATTTTGAATAGCATCAAACACCTTTTCAAATTTTTCAGCATATTCTATTTGTTTTCTTTCAACTTTATCGAGTCTTAAAAATATTTCAGTGTTTTTTGAAATAAATTTACGCATAGCCACAAAAGCATTCATTATTTGAATACTAACTTGTATTGCAGTATCGCTTCTTAGAACACTCGAGAGCATTGCAACACCTTGTTCAGTAAATGTATAGGGTAAATACCTCCTACCGCCCTGTTTAGATTTTGAGGTGCCATTTTGGAACCTCAAAGTTTCTTCATTTTTTGTGGTCACAATTTGTGACCTCAAGATATCAACTTCATCCTCGGTTAATTGAAACATAAACTGATTTGGAAACCTTTCAATATTTCTTTTTACTGCTTGATTAAGTTGTTTAGTTTTAACTTGGTAAAGTGCAGCTAAATCACTATCGAGCATAACTTTTAACCCTCTTATTGTATAAATCCTATTTTGAATATTTTCTTTATTCAATAAAGCAGCTTCTTTAGTCATTATTTCGCCTTTTTTGCAACTTAATTTATTCCTTTTAAAAAAAGTCGACGAGGTTTATATTTTTTCCTCTTATTTTTTGGAGGTTTTTTCAACTATTCTGAAATATTTTCAATAAATTATATTGGCTTATTAACCAAGTCATTTTATTTGATACTCCTTAATTTTTCGTAATTTTTACAATCCTACTTTATCCGACTTCCGAAAGTTAAATAAATATTAAATAATTCTAAATTTTTACTGAGGTGATATTTATGAAAGTAATACTTCCTGTGGCAGGTTATGCAACGAGATTATATCCATTAACAGAAAATTTTCCAAAAGCTTTGCTAAAAATTGGAAACAAACCAATGCTTGAACATATTCTTGACAAGCTCAATCCGATCAAGGAGATAGATGAAATTTTTGTTGTAACAAATAATAAATTTTATACTCAGTTTTCTAAATGGGCAAACGAATACAAATCAGAAAAAATTATTACTGTCGTCAATGACGGTACTATGTCTAATGAAGACAGGCTTGGCGCAGTTGGGGATGTTAATTTTGCAATAGATAAAGGAAACATAGATGGTGATGTTATTGTTATTGCAGGAGATAATTTATTCGGTCTTGACATGCAAAAGTTTGTAAATTTTTCAAAAGAAAAAGATTCATCTGTTTTTGCAGCTTATGATCTTAAAAACCCAAGCCTCCTTGCAAAAAAGTTTGGTACGGTAGAGGTTGATGATAATTGTAAGGTTATTGGCTTTGAAGAAAAACCAGAACATCCAAAAACTGCTTTGGCAGCAACCATGATTTATTTGATTCTTCAAAGAGATTTATATCAAATAAATAATTGTCTTCAAGAAAAAAATCCTGATAACTGGGGAGAATTTGCAAGATATTTAATTGAAAAAAGTGGAATGCATTGTTTACCTTTTGATGAGTATTGGTATGACATAGGTGGTCTTGAACAATATAAAGAAGTTCAGGATAAGTTTTAATTTTTCTTTTATTTTAGTTGTATCTTGTTTAGTTCACACGTATAAACTTTAGTTTGCATAGTTTTGTTTTACAGTTTAATTCTTTTAGCAAAGTTTTTAAACTCCCTCTTTGTCCATTCATAAAATGAGTTTATTTCATTCAATTGTTCAATGGACTATGGATACTTTTGCACCGTTAGGTGCGTGGGGATTATTCCTTTTAGCATTTATTGAATCTAGTTTTTTCCCTATTCCTCCTGATGTTCTTTTGATTGTTCTTAGTCTTGCATCTCCAAAGTTTGCATTATTTTACGCACTTGTTTGCACAATTGGTTCAGCATTAGGTGGAGCATTTGGTTACTCAATTGGTTATGCTGGAGAGAAAGCTATTTTAGAAAGATTCATTAGTCCCAAAAAAATAGAAAAAGTTCACAAACTTTTTGATAAGCATGGTGTTTGGGCTGTCGGCATTGCAGGTTTTACTCCAATTCCTTACAAAATTTTTACCATTAGTGCAGGTTTATTCTACATAGATTTTTGGAAGTTTTTGATAGTTTCTTTTTTTTCCCGAGGAGCAAGGTTTTTTATTGTTGCAGGATTGATAATGTTTTTTGGAGAAGTCATAACTAATTTTATTGATACTTATTTTAATATAATCACCTTGGTTGTTACAGTTTTAGGTGTTGGTGGATTTTTTGTTTACAAGTATTTTAAGAATAAGAATAATGCAAATAAGAAGAATAATAAACATAAAAAGAAAATCAAAAGTAAACCATCATCAAATTAATTTCATTTAACTTTTTGATAAATCATTCTAAATAGGCCCTAATGGACTTTAAACTGCTTCTAAACCACCAAAAATTTTATAAATAACTAACCCATTACTAATAATAACATAAATTGCTTGTGTTGAGAGTTATGTTAATAGTGATGTTGAGATGCACTGTTGAGATTAGGGGGAGATTATATATGGTTGATGAATCACAAGATACTGTGACTGATAACGATAAGTTAAAAACAATAAATAATATTGTTCAAGGTTCTGAGCTTAAGGTTATGAGTAGGGGAAAAGAATTAGAGATCAAGGAAACAAAAAGATCTTCTTGCGGAGTATATAACGCAGAATGTATAATATTAAATTGCAATAAGGTGGATATGCCTGACTATTGTGAAAAAAAATGTTATTTCTATTTACACATTTATAAAAAAGATTAATTTTCTTTTATTTCATTTTCTATTTTTTTTTAATTTATTTTCTTTTTTTTAATCCAAATCAAAACTTTTATAAACTGATCTCTTTTATAAACCAGGCATTATGACTACAGAAAATTTATCCAAACAATTAATTGAGATTTTTCTCAAAGAAGAAGATTCTTTCACCGATATTCTTGGCCAACTTCGTGTCAAGTCTGAGCTTAAGAGCGCATTGGCAGCTAATCGCCATATACTGATAATTGGTCCGCCAGGTATTGGAAAAACAACTATTGCAAAGAATTTGGCAAAGCTTTTACCAGAAATTACTGTTAATGATTGCCCATTTAATTGTAATCCTAACAATCCCATTTGTCCTGATTGTAAATCACTTAAAGATCAAAATAAAAATCCTGCTACTAAAATTATTTCTGGTATTCAAAGATTTGTGCGTGTTCAAGGTTCGCCAGATCTTACTGCTGAAGATTTAATTGGTGATATTGATCCTATCAAAGCATTGAAATTTGGTCCTCTTAGTATGGAAGCTTTTTCTCCAGGGAAACTTTTCAAAGCAAATAGTGGGATTCTTTTTTTCGATGAGCTTAATCGTTGTCCTGAAAAACTTCAAAACGCATTACTTCAGGTGTTACAAGAGCGTGTTGCAACAATTGGTCCATATGATGTAGATTTAGAAGCTAATTTTATTTTTATTGCAACTATGAATCCTGCAGATTCTTCTACAGAACCATTAAGCGATGTTCTTCTTGATCGTTTTGATGTCACATACATGGAATATCCTGAGTCTCACAATATCGAAAAAAGTATTTTGGATAAACATGGAACTAAGTTTGTAGAAATTTCTGAAGAATTAACAAATATTATAATTTCTTTTGTTAGAGAACTCAGAGAATCAGATAAACTTGAACGTGTTCCAAGTGTTCGTGCAACCTTGGGTCTTTTTGAACGAACAGGAACTAATGCGCTTCTTAAAGGAAAACAAAGTGCTGATTTTTCTGATGTTCACGACGCTATAGTTTCTGTTTTGAGTCATCGTATTAAACTTAAACCTTCTGCTCAATACTTGCAGAGTCCCATAGAATTTATCAAAGAGCATCTAAAGAGTTTTATGGAGCGAAATAATCTAGAGATCGCTGATAAGAGTGATGCTGGGTAGTTTAGGTTCTTTGGATTCTAAAGAAGACGAAACCCCTCCTCCTGAAGTGAATGAAGTAGAGCATATAGAAGAACTTTCTGGTAAGATGAAATTTAATGAGCTCGGCGAGGGTTTTATGCATTCTGTAATGGAAAATGACAAACAAACAATTGATCAAGGAAAAATCATTGAGGAGTCTATGAATCAAGGAATTTCTTCTTTTGCACCAGATCTTATGATGGAGAGGTTTGTTAATAATTATCAGATGGCTAAAAAAATTTTTGGTCCATCTTTGATCATGCAATCTACAGGTTATGATTCAGAATACATTGAAAAAAATATTCAGATTCCTGAGTTCCAAAGAGAATTAAAAAAGAAATTAAAAGAAACTTTTGATAAATTAAAATTTAATAAACTCATTGATAAAGAAGGATTAATTACTGAAAAAGGCATAGAACTTGCAGCTTTAGTTCTTTACACAACTGAACTTGATAATATTATTCCTAAGGGAATTCACGGAGATCATTCTCATAAAAAATCATATATTTATGGAGATAAAGGAGATATTAAGATATTTAAGAAAGGCGATCGTTACAAAGATATTGCAATTAAGAGTTCTGTTAAAACTGCAATTCGAAGAGGTCATAAAAATTTAGAAGTTCAAGATTTAAAATCTTTTGAGAGAAAAAGTAAAGGAGAGGTTTACCTTGTTTACGCGCTCGATGCTAGTGGTAGTATGAAAGGAGATAAAGTCTCGACGTGTAAGAAAGCAGGCGTTGCTTTAGCATACAAAGCAATTCAAGAAAAAGATAGTGTTGGTTTGTTAGTTTTTGGAGCGGATATTAAACATCAAGTTCTTCCCACAAAAGAGTTTGGAACAATTCTTAAATCAATAACTAAAATTAAAGCATCTACTGAAACAAATCTTGCAGCTTCAATTAATCATTCAATTTCTATGTTTCCAAATCAGGATGTTACAAAACATCTTCTTCTCCTCTCAGATGCACTTCCAACATCGGGAGAAGATCCTGAACAAGATACATTAAAAGCAGTTTCTGCAGCTAGAGCAAATAATATAACAACTAGCATTGTTGGAATAAATATTGACGAGAAAGGAACAGCTCTTGGAGAAAAGATTGCAGAGATTGGCGGCGGAAAGTTTTACATAGTCAGGAATTTAGATGATTTGAATAAAATTGTCTTAGAAGATTATCATAGTGTTAGTTGAGAATTTTTTAAAACACACTGTATCAAAACTTCTTCCTTAAATACACTTCATTTGTTTTTCCACTTGGTTTTCGACTTATTATTTCTTTTTCCTCAAGCTTTTTCAAAAGAAGGGATAATGTTGATTTGCTAATTCCTGTTCTAAATCTAAGCGTTGATTGTTTTATTCCATCCTGCTCCTTAATCGCTGCTAATATTTTACGATCGTCTTCATCAAATCCTGCTAAAAATGCATTAAATTCATCTTTTGATTTGTCATTTTTCTTTGCATCTCTAAGAGCAATACTAACTTCTTGATTTTGTTTTAAAATTAGTTCTTGTGTTTTATCAAAAAACACTAAATAAATTGCAAGAATTATTAGTGCTGATGAAAGTATAATTCCCACTATAAAATAATTAGATGTTCTTGCATGAAGACAAGTTCCATCTTCTAAGAAACAAGTTCCTGTTTTTTCAACAACATTCATTATTTCTTTATCTGCTTGAATTTTAGAGAAGCTTGTAAATATTAGCAATAATATTCCTATTATGATTATAATGCTGCCTATTTGTTTTTGATTCATATCTTCATTTTATTCATATTGTATTTATATTTCTTTTGCTTTAGTTCAAAGCATTAAATGCTATCAAAATCGTTTGTAAACGATCTAGGACAATAATTCATAGGTTTTAAACGTTTCACATGTATAATTTATAGTCGAATGGTATTAATAAAGAAGCAGTTTCCTTTGTTCTGAAGTCCCAACTTCAACTTATTTTTTTTGTTTTTTTGTTTTTTTTGAAATTTTTTTAAAATTCACAGGAGGCTGTTTTCATGGTTAATAAACATAAACAAACAAAAAAAGGTTCAGAAGGTTCAGAAGATTTAAGAAATTCTTGTTGTAATAATAAATACAAGTCAAATGATTCTACTGGCTGGAAATCTGGATTATTATATGGTCTTATACCTCATATTGGTTGTATTGCATTTATTATAGGATCTATTTTGGGTGTAACTGTTTTAATGCAGTTTTTCAAACCTTTGTTAATGAATCGTTATTTTTTTCATTTTCTAATAGCATTATCATTAGTTTTTGCAACATTATCCTCTACATTATATCTTAAAAAACAGAACTTGATGTCTTGGGCTGGTGCAAAAAAGAAATGGAAATATTTGTTTGGAATGTATGGTTCAACAGTGGGAATTAATTTAGTATTATTTATGTTCATTTTTCCTCTACTTGCAAATTTTTCAGTAGCAGATTCACTGTCAGGTTCAGCAGTATTGAATAATGGATTTGATAATTCCAATAACTTTGTCGAATTAAATATTGCTGTTGATATTCCTTGTCCTGGTCATGCACCTCTTATTTCAAACGAGCTAAAAACTATTGAGGGAGTTTATGGGGTGGAGTTTAGTTTTCCAAATAAATTCGCTGTGAATTATAATTCTGATCAAACTTCAAAATCTGAAATGTTGTCTTTAGAAGTTTTTGATGAGTATCCTGCGACTGTTTTATCTGAATCGCAATCTAATTCACAAGTCAAATCGCAAGTTAAATCACAAACCACATCTCAATCTTCCTGTACAGGTTCGTGCGGAGGTAGTATGGGTAGTAGTGAAAGTAGTTGTAGTAGTTGCAGTGGTGGTAGTAATGAGGGTAGTGGTGGTTGTGGAGGTAGTTGTGATGGTTGTGGTTTTTCTTAGTTTTTAGTAGAATTCCATTTTTCATTTATAATGAAATCGCAATATTTAACAATAATGAATATTTTTGCTATCAAATTAACCTTATGAGGTGTAATATTATGAAAAGTAAGAAAAAGTGTTTAAAAAATCCTATTTATTGGCAAGTTGCAACTGTTGTTTTTGCAGTTTTGTTTGTATTGTCATTTGTTGGAGTTATTGGTACTGATTCAGGATCTTCAACTCCTGGAGAATTATCTTTGAGTGCAGCATCAACCAAAGCATTAAATGTTGTTAATAATAATCTTGTAGAACCTGGCGTTACTGCAACAATTACTGATAAAGAAGAAGTTAGTGGTGTTTACAAAGTAGCGTTAAATTTAGGAGGTAGAACTATTGATAGTTATGTATCAAAAGATGCAAAACTTTTATTTCCTAATGCTATTGATTTAACAAATCCACCAACACCTCAAGCACCTAGTGCTCCGCAGCCACAAGAACCTATTGATGTTGACGAAGAAACATTAATGGATGATGATGCTATTAAAGGAGATTTGGATGCGCCAGTAACAATTGTCGAGTTTAGTGAGTTTGAGTGTCCTTTCTGTGCTAAGTTTTATTCAGATACTTATCTTAAAATCAAATCAGAATATATCGATACAGGAAAAGTGAGAATAGTTTTTAGAGATTTTCCTTTAGGTTTCCATGCAAATGCTCAAAAAGCTGCTGAAGCTGCTGAGTGTGCGGGTGATCAAGATATGTATTATGATATGCACGACATGTTATTTGAGGATGGTGTTGTAGGAGGAGTAACCACATTCAAAAAATATGCAAAAGAGCTCGGATTAGATACTGAAGAATTTGATGAGTGTCTTGATTCTGATAAGCACGCTCAAGAAGTTCAAGATGATATGGCTGCAGGATCTAGTTTTGGAGTTTCAGGAACACCTGCTTTTTTCATTAATGGACAAAAGATTGTTGGCGCTCAACCATTTAGTGCTTTCGAAGCAATTATCGAAGAAGAACTTGCAAAATAATTTTTAATTATTTAATTTTTTTTAAATTTAATTTTTCTTTTTTTTAACTCTTTTTTAACTCTTTTTAGACTATTTTTAAATTAATTAATTAAATTTAAGTCAGTTTTGAAAATGAATAAATCCGAAAAAATAAACATACTAGTTTCAGGAATGCACTGTTCTAGTTGCGCTGCAATACTTAATAAACAGTTATCTAAATCTGCAGGAGTGGTAGAATCTAATGTTAATTTTTCCACTGCAAAAGCATTAGTTAGTTTTGACGAATCAAAAATATCTACAACCCAGGTAGTTGACATAATAAAGTCTGCAGGTTACGGCGCATCTATTCTGGATGGTGTTAATTCAAATAATGAATCTGCAAAGATACAAAAAAAAGAACTTAAAGATCTTAAATTTAAATTCTTTGTAAGTCTTGCTTTTGCAATTCCGGCATTTATTATTGGAATGGTTTTTATGTGGCTTAAAATTCATATTCCTTATGAATCTTATATTTTATGGATTTTAGCGTCTCCTGTTCAGTTTGTCGTCGGTGCTGAGTTTTATAAAGGTGCGTGGACTGCATTAAAAAATAAATCTGCAAACATGGATTCGTTAATAGCATTAGGTACTAGTGCTGCTTATTTTTTCAGTGTTTATGCAGTTATTTTTCAACCAGAACTCGGACAATATTTTGAAACCTCTGCTGTTCTAATAACCTTAGTTATTATGGGTAAATATTTAGAAGCAGTTGCAAAAGGAAAAACTTCTGATGCAATTAAAAAACTTATGAATCTCGCACCAAAAAAAGCATTAGTTATTCGCAACAATAAAGAAGTAAAGATCGATGTGGACTTTTTAATCAAAGGAGATATTATTATTGTTAAACCTGGAGAAAAAACTCCTGTTGACGGAATTATAACTCAAGGGTCTTCATCTATTGACGAAAGTATGATTACGGGTGAAAGCATTCCTGTAGAAAAAAAGAAAAATGATAATGTTATTGGCGGTACAGTCAATAAACATGGATCATTCAGATTTAAGGCAACAAAAGTTGGTGCAAACACAACTCTTGCAAGTATAATTAAACTTATTGA
The DNA here is from genome assembly GCA_018668595.1 of Candidatus Woesearchaeota archaeon. Lineage (GTDB taxonomy): Archaea > Nanobdellota > Nanobdellia > Woesearchaeales > UBA11576 > JABJCP01. The sequence goes on along the minus strand of JABJCP010000034.1, from coordinate 15,351 downwards.
AGATGCGCAAGGTAAAAAAGCACCTATTCAACGTTTTGCAGATGTTGTTTCTAGTTATTTTGTTCCTGTTGTAATCATAATTGCAATAATGATATTTTTTACTTGGTTTATGGTTTTTGAAAAATCAATTTCATTTGCATTAATTGCTGCAGTTTCTGTTTTAGTTGTTGCGTGTCCTTGTGCTTTAGGTCTTGCTACTCCGACGGCAATCATGGTTGGAACAGGTAAAGGTGCTAAGAGTGGAATTTTAATTAAGGGTGGTGATGCTTTAGAAACAGCACATAAATTAAAATATGTCATCTTTGATAAAACAGGTACAATTACTAAAGGAAAACCTGAAGTAACTGAAGTTATTACAGTTGGTGTAAAATCAAAAAATTCTGTTTTAGAAATTGCAGCTTCTTTGGAAAAATCTTCTGAGCATCCTCTTGCTGGAGCTATTTTGTCTAGTGCAAAATCAAAAAAATTAAAACTATCCACTCCAAAAAATTTCAAAGCAGTTCCTGGTAAAGGAATTATTGCAAAAATAAAAAATACACAATATTTTTTAGGGAATCAAAAATTAGTTCAGGAGTACAAGTTAAGTATATCTGATGTAAGAGTGGAGATGTCTGATCTTGAAAAGCAAGGAAAAACAGTTATGGTTTTATTTAACAGGTCTAAAGTTTTAGGTTTGATTGCTGTTGCAGATCCAATAAAATCAACGTCGAGAATTGCAGTTCATAAATTAAAAAAGTTAGGTGTTAAAGTTTATATGATTACAGGAGATAATAAGCGTACTGCCGATGCAATTGCTCGTCAAGCAGGAATTTATCATGTTTTTGCAGAAGTTATGCCTAAAGATAAAGCAAATTATGTTAAGCTTCTTCAAAAAGGAAAAAAGAATAAAGTTGCAATGGTTGGCGACGGTATTAATGATGCGCCAGCTCTTGCACAAGCAGATATTGGTATTGCGATGGGTTCTGGAACTGATGTTGCAATGGAGACTGGAAATATTGTTTTGATGAGAAATGATTTGGTCGATGTTCCAAGATCAATTAAACTTAGCAGATTAACAATGCAAAAAATTAGGCAGAATATGTTTTGGGCTCTTTTTTATAACATAATGGGAATTCCTATTGCTGCAGGTTTACTTTATCCATTTACAGGAGTTCTTCTTTCACCTATGATTGCAGGTGCTGCAATGGCTCTTAGTAGTGTTAGTGTTGTTTCGAATTCTTTGCTTCTAAAGCACAAGCGCTTATAGTCCTTTTAAATTTTTCTTTTTCTTCTTCAATTCTACTTATATTTCAAACAAATAGTTTTAAATAGATTTTTTCTAAAAAATGATTGCATGGTTAAACGAAAAATTATAAAAATTAATGAAGATTTATGTAATGGTTGTGGTTTATGCATTCCTGAGTGTCCTGAAGGTGCACTTCAAATCATCGACGGTAAAGTAAGATTAATTAGCGATCTTTTTTGTGATGGTCTTGGTGCGTGCTTAGGTCATTGTCCGCAAGGTGCAATCGAAACAGAAGAACGTGAAGCGCAGCCTTATGATGAAAATAAAGTTATGGAAAATATAATTAAACAAGGTCCAAATACTATTCGAGCTCATTTAGAACATCTTAAAGATCATGGGGAAATGAAATTTCTTAAACAAGCAATTGAGTTTTTAGAAGAAAATAATATTCCTAATCCTTTAGAAGAAGAAAGTAAATCTGCACCTGCACCTCTACCTTGTGGTTGTCCAGGTACTATGATGAGATCTTTGAAAAAGGAAGATTCAGAAAATTACAATAATGAGTTAAACAAGTGTGATGATGAAGCGCAAGTTAATTCATCAACACAATCAACAAAACAATCTTCTGAATTACAACAGTGGCCTATTCAACTCAGACTTCTTCCTGTTCAAGCACCATTTTTTGAAGAGTCGGATCTACTTATTGCAGCAGATTGTGTTGGTTTTGCCTATCCTAATTTTCATTCAGAATTATTGCAAGGAAAATCTGTAGTGATTGGTTGTCCTAAACTTGATGATTTAGAAAGTTACGATGAGAAATTAACAGAAATATTCAAACATAATAACATAAAAAGCATAACTGTTGCAATTATGGAAGTTCCTTGTTGTTATGGTCTGAAGTCTGCAGTGGAAGATGCAATAACAGCATCTGGTAAAAACATTCCTCTAACAACAAAAGTCATAAGTTTAGGTGGAGAAATAAATTAATTATTTAATTAAGTAATATAATAAATTAATTATAGAATAAATAGTTATTTCATAAAACGTTTTCGTCTATAATAATTTACCATCTCATCTCCAATTTCAGATTCAATCTTTCTTATTTTTTGTTCGAGCTCTATTCTCTTGTTAGAAATTTCTTGACTTAATTCTTCTGTCGATTTGTTCAGATTAACTTCAATTTTTGCAGTGGATGATTTATACTCTAATAATCCTGAATATGATTCTATTTTCGCCCACATTTCTTCAGTTTCTTTAATTAATTTGACTGCTTGTTTAGCATAAACATCAGGTGCAGTATATCCATTTTGGCAGTTGTCTAATTTTATATAAAGTGAAACATGTGGTTCTACTAAATGTCTGTCTTTTTCAAATTTTGCATACTCCCAGTCGAGATTAAAAATGTCAAAATATATTACATAACTAGGATTATCGGAAAAATGAATTAGTTTTGAGAAATCATGATCACGTAGATCGCATCTTCCGAAATATTTGTCTTGCAAAGAGTGTGTTAAAATTCCCATATCAAACGGGAATATGAACTTATCGCATTTTGGAAACGTCTGCGCTACTTTATTTAAATTAAATAATGCAGGAGCATAACCTTTAGTTAATCCGTTCAATTCAAAAAAGCTTAATGGTTTATAATCAATATTTGTGATTTCAAGGTGTCGTGTAAATTCAATAGATGCAACAATATTTTCTAGTGCTCGTTCATTAAACATTTTCCAAAATTTCTTGTTGTCATAAGTTGCTTCCATTGCTAAATGAGGTAATTGTTGGATATCTGCACTCACAAATTCGTATTCTTCTGCTTCAGCTGTCCAGCCAAGACTTCTAAACTTTTGATTGACATAAAGTTCTCTAAATGTAGAAAAAACATTTAAGTTAGTTATGCCCTTGATCGATTGAATTACATTAATAACGTCCAATACTTTGGGTCTGTTCAAAGGATATCCTTTTGGTGTTTCTCGGTATTTCTTTTTTTTAACTGAAATTTTATTGTGATGTTCATCAAATATGACGCCTATTTTTTTAGGTTTATATTTGCCTTTCCGCTCTACAGGGGATTTGCATTCAAAATGTTTATTAAGTAATTCGTCAAATTTTTTGTTAGACATACAAACAATTAAATCATACTTGAATATAAATGCGTGTTGTGGAAAATCCACAACCTTTATAAAAAACAACTCATTTTTATTCGCTATGTTAGATAAAATAATTGTGGTATTAAAAGAATTAGGCTTTGAACAAAGAGAAATTAAAATATATCTTACCATCATTAAACTACAAAATCAAACTGCTCTTCAAATTTCAAAGCAAACAGAAATAGACAGAACTACAACTTATGATTTACTGGAAAAAATGACTCAAAAAGGAATTGTTGCTTTCAAATTAATAAATAATGCTAAGCATTTCACAGTATTAAAACCAGATCAACTTCTCGTTTATTTTAAAGAAAAATATACTTCTTTAGAAAACATAATTCCTAAATTAAATGCGATAACTGAATTATCAGACGAACCAATAAATTGTGAATTATTTCAAGGATTAAATGGATTAAAAACAGTGCTAAGAGATCTTATTAGTTCAAAAAAAAATTATTACGTGATTGGAATAAAGAAAAAATATGAAGACATTTTAAAATATTTCAATGATCAAGGAGTCATTAGACTAGATGAATTCAATGTAAAAGAAACAGCCATTGTTTCAAAAAAAGAAAAATTCAAAAAACTAGCAAATGGATCGTACAAATACCTAGACGCACCCTTATCTGCAGACCTTACAACTTTGATTTACGATAACACTGTTATTTTTTTTATTTGGAAAAACCCCTATGCTGCAATACGAATAAAAAACAAAGAATTTGTTAAAGGACAAAAAGAATATTTTGATTTAATTTGGAAGATTGCAAAATGAGGGGATGTTTTCAGGGGAAAAAAGAGTTAACAACTTAGTTATTTAACCCACAACCAAAACTTATTTATACTAATATAATTTAATCCTTATTATGAAATCTGATTCAACTCTAATTATTTACGCACATCCGCAAACAAAAGGTCATTGCAGTTTTATTCTCGACAACGTAAAAAAATATCTTAAATCTAAAAAGATCAAGCACGAACTTATTGATCTTTACAAAATAAAGTATGATCCTGTTTTAAAATCAGAAGAGCATTACAGTGCAGGTAATAATTTTGTATCATCACAAAACAAAAAGTTTCAAAAAAGTATAAGCAAAGCAGATAAAATCATCTTTATTTATCCTGTTTGGTGGGGTTCAATGCCCTCAATTCTCAAAGGTTTTTTTGAGAGAATATTTGTGTCGGGTTTTGCATTCAAGTTCAGTAAAAAAGGAATACCTGTAAAATTACTAGCTGGAAAACGCGCTTTGGTTTTTATGACTACTGGATCGCCTACAATTTTTGCAAAATTATTCCTGGGTAACCGTCATAAAAAAATGATCAAATTTCATATTCTTGAGTATTGTGGTATTAAAACGAAAGTTGTACAGTTTGGAAATGCGCGTCATTTAGATCAAAATAAATCTAAACTAGAAAATGGGGTAAGAAAAGCTTTAGATTCTTTTTTCTAAGAACTCATTTGCTCATTCAACTCAGCTAATCATATTATTTTTATTATTTTTCTCGGCTAATATGAACTCATTAAAAATCTGAGCAAAGGCGGAGTATTATTTTGGCCTATGGCCAAAACAAAAACGACGAACGCCCTGCATGAATCGGGCGTTCTTACGCAATCACTCCAAGGCTTTTGCTCAGGAACATAGAGGATTTCATATTAGCCATTTTTCTCAAAAGCTTTATATATCTAATAATTAATATATAATCTAATACTAATTAATACTAATTATATCTAATTCAATTAAATTTGGTGATCCTCTTGACTAAAAAAAAGAAGTCTAAACAAAAACAGGTTAAACAAAATTCTAAGTCTGTTAATTCTAATGTATCTATTGTTCAAATGTTTAAAAACAAAAAATCAGTTTCAATAATCTTAGCAATAGTGTTTGTAGTTTTATTTATTGCAGTAATTAAAAATTTTGCAGATTCTCAAAATAATACTATTGTTGCTTTTCTCCACGTCGAATCAGGTTTGGTAGAAGTTAACTCAGGAAGTGTTTTTGTTGATGCAGTTGATGAAATGAAATTAAATATGAATGACATAATAAAAACAGGAAGTAATGGTTATGCATCAATTGTTCTTTATGAAAGTGTTATAGTCAGTCTAGATCCAAATACAGAAATTTTAGTTGCAGATCTTGCCAAGTCTGAATTAAAATTAAAACAAAAATCAGGTACTACTTGGAACAAATTTACAAATCTTCTAGGAGTTAATGGGATGAGTGTGCAAACACCAACTACTGTCATTTCTGTTAGAGGAACGTCATTTGAAGTCACGCTTAATTCAGTTGTTGTTGCAGAAGGTATTGTTAATGTAGAGCATAATGAGAAAGTAATGCGCGTAAAAGGAGAAGAGAAATTAAATATTTATCCATCTAAAGCTGTTCGAAGACCTATTTCTGATAATGATCGTCTTAGAATCATAAAAAATATTAAGCGGGAAATAAAAGTTATTAAAAAATTAAGAGAAGTAATTCTGAAAAAAAATTCATTTTCCAATGAGGATGCAGATAATCTTAATAAGCTTTCAGAAGAGTCATTTCTAAGTTATTTAGAAAAATCTTTTACCGATGAAGTTAAAATTGATCAAATAGCTAGACTTAATTCTGGTTCTAGAAATGAGTTGGTTGGATTAACAGAGGAGTTAATTGCAAGTAAGGAATTATCTGATAGATTCACATTGAAATCTGATGAATTAAATTCTGATACAAACAAGGAGTTAGAACAACAAAAAATAATAGATCAACAGGAAATTTCAAATCAAGACGAATTAGTAGATGGTAATAATCAACAAAAAACTTCAGCTACATCAGCATCAGCTTCGCCAGACTCTGTAGATTCATCAAGCTCATCAGAATCATCAGAATCATCAGAATCATCTGAATCATCATCAACAGATAGTCAGAATGAATCAGAAGATTCATCTTCAGTTGAAGAATCAGGTTCATCAACACACGCAACAAATTCTAGTTCTAAGGGAAGTTCCAATACAGGATCTACTGATCAAAACTTATCTGATCGTGAACCATTAGAAACAGATTCTCAACAATCAGAATCATCTAGCCCAACTCGCGTAACACAACTAGTAGATTCAAATCAAGATCAAGAGTCTGATTCAGAAACATCATTAAATCAAATAAATCCTTCGGTTATTTCTAAAATTCAAGTACCTACCTTTCCTGTTGCAACAATTAATATGAGTGAGCCTCAACAGTCAACTCAATTATTATTAAAAAAATAAAATTTGTAATTTGTATCTAATATAAAAACATGAAAAAAATAAATCCAAAAAAATGTGTATTAATTTCAGTATTTTGTTCTATTATTTTATTTGCTTTTTTTTATGTGGGTCTTTTTTCTAATATTCAGCTTAAAATTAGTGATAATTTATATGGAGGAAAAACTCCTCTCGACGCTATAATTTTAGTTGAAATTGATGATTCAAGTATTCAAGAAATTGGCAGATGGCCGTGGGATAGGTCTGTTTTTGCAGAACTTATAAATAAATTAAATCAGTCTAAAGTTATAGGTGTTGATGTTTCTTTTTTTGAGTCATCTGATCCTGCTCAAGATAAATTATTAAGAGATTCAATTATTTCATCAAATGTAGTTCTTCCAATGGAGTTCACTTCATTTTCTAAAGAAAATAATAAAATTATTGGCCAGCGCTTTCTTCAACCAATCAATGAATTAAGCAGTGCAAAAACAGGTTATGTTAATATTTTAACTGATCGGGATGGAACAACTCGTGCAGTTAATTTAGATTTAAGTAAAAATCATAAGAGTTTTGCACAAGTAGTTTATGAAGAGTTTTGGAATAAGCAATTAGAAGAAAATCCTTATCGTTTTTTAATTAATTTTATGGGAGAGCCTGGTTCATTTAAATCATATTCTGTTAAGGATGTAATTTCAGGATCTATAACTCCTGAAGAATTCAAAAATAAATTAGTTCTCGTCGGAGCAACATCTCCTGATCTTCATGATGATTATTTTGTTCCAACTTCTAATGGGAAGGCAATGTCTGGTGTAGAAATTCACGCAAATACTATTCAAACAATGATCAATAAAGATTTTTTAACTGCGCAACCTGTTTGGTGTGTGTTTTTATCTATGCTTGCAGTTTCATTAATTATTGCGTTTGTTTTTATTTTTGCAGGTATTACTGTTGCAGCAGTTACTTCGTTTATTTTAATTCTTGCTTATTTATTTTTTACAATTTACGCATTTGATTATGGTATGATATTAAATCTTGTTTTCATCCCAGTATCAATATTAGTTACCTTTGGTTCAGAGACTATTTATTTTTATTTTACAGAAAAAAGAGCAAAGATTGAACTTAAGAACGCATTTTCAAAATATGTTTCTCATAAAGTTGTAAATGAATTAATGCAGGATCCAAAAAAGCTAGCATTGGGTGGTTCTCGTCGTGAAATCACGGTTTTCTTTTCAGATATTAGAGGTTTTACAACTATTTCAGAGAATTTGGGTGCAACGCGTCTTGTTAAAGTTCTCAATGAGTATTTAACTGAGATGACTGATATTGTTCTCAATCATGATGGTGTTGTGGATAAGTTTATTGGTGATGCTGTTATGGCTTTTTGGGGCGCACCTCTTGACCAACCAGATCATGCAGTTATGGCGTGCAATACGAGTATTGATATGATGAAAAAATTGGCAGAGCTTCAAAAAGGTTGGACTAAACGAGGTTTTCCTGAAATTAAAATTGGAATTGGATTAAACACAGGTCATGCAGTTATTGGAAATATGGGGTCTAATAATCGTTTTGATTATACTGCTATTGGAGATAGTATTAATTTGGGCGCAAGACTTGAAAGTTTAACTAAGCAGTATGGAGTCGATATAATTATTAGTGAGTTTACAAAAAAGAAAATTGATAAATCAAAAACTAAATTTATTACAAGAAAACTAGATCTTGTTAAAGTTAAAGGTAAAAATAAACCTGTTACTATTTATGAACTTGCGGGAAGATCAAATGAAGTTTCCAATAAAAAATTAGATTTAATTAAGCATTATGAAACTGCGATTGAATTTTATCTGAAGAAAAAGTGGGATAAAGCAATTAACGAATTTAAAAACGCGATCAAGAACTCAGATTCAGGAGACAAAGCATCAGAAGAGTTCATAAAGCGTTGTAAATCTTTCAAAAGATCTCCTCCTGTGCGTGGCTGGGATGGAGTTTGGGTCATGAAGACTAAGTGATAATAAGTTCTAAATAAGATTTCTAAATAAGTAAGGGCTCTGCAGAGTAACAGTTTAGTAATTACATAAGTTATTTAAACTTCTTTCAATTTCATAATTTTTAATGTCAACCCTGCTGTGGATAATTGGTGCAACCATTTTTGTAAGTTTGCTTTCTTTAATTGGAGTTGTAACACTTGCTTTTAATCAGAAGGTTTTAAAAAAATTAATTATTGTCCTTGTTGGTTTTTCTGCAGGTGGTTTAATGGGTGGTGCTTTTTTTCATCTTATTCCTGAATCACTAGAGCATACTTCTTCTGAGAATGTTTTTTTGTTTGTTATGGTTGGTTTTGTTCTTTTTTTTATAATAGAGCGTGTCTTGCATTGGCGTCATTGTCATAAAGGTGTTTGCGATGTTCATATTTTTACTTACATGAGTTTAATTGGTGATGGAGTTCATAATTTTATTGATGGTGCAATAATTGCAGCAGCATTTTTAGTTAACATTCCATTTGGTATCATTACTACTTTGGTGATTGTTTTTCATGAGCTTCCTCAAGAATTAGGAGATTTTGCAGTTCTCATACATGGTGGTTTTTCTAGGAAAAAAGCATTATGGTTTAATTTTTTAAGTGCAGTGACTGCAGTTTTAGGTGCATTATTAGTATACTTAGCTTCTAATTTTTTTCATTTTTTAGAATCTTTTTTAATTCCTTTTGCAGCAGGTGGTTTTTTGTATGTCGCAGCTTCAGATCTTGTGCCAGAATTACATAAAGAACCTAATCATAAAAAAGCATTTGCGTCTTTTTTATTTTTCTTAGTTGGTTTGATTTTTATGTTTTTAATTAAGTTAGGATTATAACTACATTAGTTTTAATTATATATTAATTATATTTGTCTATTAATTATATTTTTGAATTTTTTCATTTCTTTTTCAATTCAGCATTCAATTGATCCAACTCATCTATTAAGTTGTGTATTTCCAAAAGAGATATTTTTTCAGGTTTTTTTGTTTCTTTTGCTTCTTTTTTCCTAAGTTGTAAGTATTCTTGTAATTGTAATAGTTTTTTTGTTGCTTTCTTTTTTTCTTTTCCTAAATAGATTGATTTAACCTTGCCGTCCTTAGTTTTAAAATTATGATAGTAATAAGGTCCTAATTTCTTCTCATTTCTATTTATGAATCGCTTAAACATTAGCCCCCCCCAATTTGAATTTTAGATTTAATAATTTTCAATTTAATAAAAATTTTATAAAAAAATTAAATTATTATTGTTTTTGTCTTCCATGAACAAAAAATAATATTCCTGCACCAATTAAAAGTACAAAGAATGCTAAGGACATAACATATTTTGCAACAGATACAAATGGTTGCATGGAGTCATAGAGTTTGTCATTTATTTGTTCTTCAGGAACATCTTGAATTGTGCTTCCTGTAATTCCTCCATCTGCATAGAATAAAGATATTATTCCGCTAAGAACAAGAATAAATACGATTGTGGCGGGTAGAATATTATGTGTGTGTTGGTTTGGTCTGTTTAGATTTTTTTGTCCAGTCCCATGGCCATGAAGTTTGTGAAAGAATTTCTTATCTTTATGATGGTCTACTTTTTTATTATGTTTATGTTTTACATGATGAATACTTTGCTTGAGTTTATGCAATTTATTCTCTACTTTTTCTATATCACGCATTAATTTCTGATTTTTGATTTTAGCCACCTCTTTTATGGTCTAATCTATGGTCTAATTTTTAATTGTTATTAATAATTATGGTAGTGTAACTTATTTATATATTTTTCTTCTGAATCTGGACAAAACCTTTATAAAACCCTCTCTTATTTTCTCATATGAACATGAAAGTTTTAGTATTTTATGATATGCATGGATCTTTAAGCGCTCTTAGAAGCATCCGCTCTGTTGTTAAAAAGAAAGATCCAGATCTTATTATCTGTGGTGGAGATATTACTATTTTTGAAGATGGGTTAATTGAACTTGTCGATCGTATAGCAAGACTCAAAAAGCCTGTTTTAATGATTCCTGGTAATCACGAATCTGATGAAGAAATGGAAGCTGTTTGTTCTTTATATGATAATGTTCATTATATTCACAAATCATTTCATAGAATAAAAAATCATGTTTTCTTAGGTTGGGGTGGCGGTGGTTTTGCACAAGTTGATTCTGAGTTTGAACGTTTTGTCAAATCAAATATAAAAAAGAAGTTTAAGAAAGGAGATAAATTAATTTTAGTAACTCATGGACCGCCTTTCAAAACAAAACTTGATGATTTGTATGGCGATCATGTAGGTAATACTTCTTATACTAAGTTTATTAAGAAGCACAAACCTAAATTTGCTTTTTCAGGTCATATTCATGAAACTTCTGGAAGATCTGATAAAATGGGTTCAACCAAGCTTCATAATCCCGGACCTAAGGGAAGAATTTTTAGCTTATGAATTTAGCTTCTGAATAATGTAAGTTATTCAAAACCAAGTTTTCTGTTTATACTTAGAATATTTTTTTCCAAACTTTTTTTCAAGCATTTTTCGTTCACTGCTGTCTCTCATCATAAGCGTACTAACATATATTAATCCTAGAATAATTATTCCTATCGATCTTGTCATTATTATTACTCCAAGTATTGCGAGTATTGTTCCTATATACATAGGACTGCTTATTTTCGAATAAATTCCTTTGGTAATTAATTTGTCTGCACAGGGAAATTTATTTGCTTCAGATCCAAGAGTTATTCTTCCAGTCCACCATAAAATCAGACCTCCGATTAACAAAATTATTCCTGGTATGTCTGCAACTCCGTTGTATAAAAATAAAGTTCCAAGTCCCATTATAGTAAATAGTCCGAGTAATAAGTCTCCTGATTTTCTTCTGTTCATTTTTTCTCTCCTTCAAATAAATAGTTAATATGGTTAATTTAGTTAAAATACTTAATTTAGTTAATCTGGTTAATTTAGTTAATATAATTAAAAATGTATTCGAATGTATTAATATAAAAATTTAATCAAATTTCATAATTCGTTCGTCAAAATCTTCTCGCATTAAAAGTAATACTCTGCTTTCTTCTTGCTCATCAATTATTTTGTAGCCACAAAACTCGCAAATCTTTAAAGCAAATTCTTTTACTTCAGAATGTGTTGGCATATTATCTAATTCTAGTCTTTCTCTACTTGCTCCAACATACATATATGCTTTGACTTCTACAAAATGGGGATTTGCTTTTTCAATCAACTCACCATATTTTTCAGGTGTAATCATATTGATTTTTTTAATTAATGTTATTCGCAGAGCCATTCGTCCTGAGTCATGTCGTGAATTCATTACATCTAAACTTTTTATTAATCTATCCCAAGCATCTGCGTGTATTGGATTGCATAATTTTTGTTGTAGTTCAGAATTAGGAGCATCAATTGAAATATAGAGCTGTGTTGGCATATTTAAATCACGCAGCACATCTGGAAGCATTCCATTTGTCACAACAAAACTAGTCAGACCTTTTTTACTAATTTCAAAAATAAGCTTATTCAGTTTTGGATAGTATAGTGTTTCTCCAGTAAGACTTATTGCAATATGTTGAGGATGTTCACTTGCTTTTAATTTAATTTTATCTGATGCTTCACTTCCTTTAAATCCTATTACTAGATCTCTTTGATTTTTATCAATTTTATCAAGAATTTCTATAGGCGAATCAATAATGTCAAATGGTTCATTGTGCCGTTCACGCCAGCAATATTCGCAAGCCATATCGCAGTAATTAACAGTAGTTGATATTTGAGCACATAGGTGGCTGCGTATTCCATAGAATTTTTGTTTATAACAAACTCCTTGTCCACGAATGCTTTTTTTTGTCCAACTGCATATTTTAAGCGCGCTATGTTCTCCTAAAAAACGATATCCTTGTTTTTCTAGTTTTTCTTTGAATTCTTTATCCATATTTGCATTTATTTCCATAAATTATTTAAATATTCCCCATTCATAACATTGCTGAAATGAAAATAAAAGATATATTGGATAAGTTGTATGAACATTCTGAGTTTAAAGAGTGGAAAAAGGATCATTTAGATCATTATTTAGCGCATATTTTCTTTATTAATGAAAATAATTCTTTGAGTTTTGACATTGGGTTTTATAGTGAAGCTAAAAATAGGATGACCACATTTTTGTTAACAACTAATGATATTCAGATTAAGCCTGATCAAGAAATTTTCAAAGATCCTAATCATAAATTAGAATCACTAAACTCTGAAGATGTTAAAGTAGAGTATGCTCAGGCAATTGACACTGCGCTCGAATTCCAAAAAAAAGAATATCCTAGCGATCCTACTATGAAAGAAATAGTTATTCTTCAACATCTTCATGAAGTAGGTCTTGTTTGGAACATTACATTTGTAACTCAAACAGTTAAGACATTAAATATTAAAGTAAGTGCTGATGATGCAAAAATAAAAGAACATAAGATTAATTCTTTAATGGACATGACTGCAAAGTAAATATTGGGTTCGTGTCTTCTAGTAAATATGTGTAGTAATCTTGACGAACGTAGTGAGGAAAATTACCTTGCGTATCAAATGCGCGTAACCATTTGATGGATATGACTGCAAAGTAAATATGTGGTTCATGTCTGATCGTAAATCTACGTAGTAATCTTGACGAACGTAGTGAGGAAAATTACTTTGCGTATCAGTTCAAAATAATTTTTGAACCTCACAAATGTAATTTGCGTTGAATGCGCGTAACCAGTTGATGGACATGACTGCAAAGTAAATATTAGCATTACTACCAGGGCATATTATTTGAACACATAGTGTTCAATTTTTTCAAAGCTTTGCTTTGATGTTTTCAGTAACGAACAAATGTGAGTTACTGACTTATTATAGAAAATTGGATGATTCACGCAATCCAATTTTCGACATCTCAAATTCATAGAATTTGATAACTTGTCGTAGTAATGTTAATATGCAATAGACACTACTACTTTTAATCAATTTCCTAGTCGACATTCATCTTACTTATAAATTTTTTAAACTCTGATTGAGTATAGTTTTAGTTTCACTTTAAAATGATATCGGGATTCAGTATATAGTTTTGTATTGTTATTTTTTACTTGCAATGTATTTATAAGTTTCAATATTTTACATTTTATTAATCCTTTGGGGATTCAAGATCAAAAAAGAGGTATGCAGGATCTTCTTTTAGAAGATTCTGCTCTTTTTGTTTTCTTGTTATAAAATTTTAAAAAAGAGCAGTAAGTTTAGAGGTGATATTTTAATGAGTCCAAGTAAAGTTAGTTTTGATGCAATAATGAAGAATAAAACTCTTGCAGATTTCTCTGATGATTCCAGTTCTGAAGAAGAATAAAAGAATAAAAAATTATTTAAATTTTTTTTAATCAAATTCTATGTTATTCATATTTTATTTAATTTATACGTATCCAATATATGAACACTTTGAAATATGCTGTCTTCAACAGTTTTTGGTTCATCAGTGTTAACATATGCGACCATAGATCCGTTTTGTTCTAACATATCTTTAAGCCACTCTGATTCATATTTTTCCTGCAATAATCCTAAAAAGTCAAGTTTCTCAAATTTTGCTTCATCTTTTTTTTCACGCATTGCAAGCCGTTTCATAGCAGTCGCAGCACTTATTTTGCAGATCATATAAAGATCTGGACTGTTTTTCATTGCAAGTACATTTCCAGGGTAATCTAACACTTGATTCACTCCCAATATTGCAGAGTCCATTGTTGATTGGTAAGTTATTGACGAGCAAACATTTCGTTCACTTCCAACATCAACATTATCGTATATTGCAGGTAATACTAAATTAAGAAGTAATTCTTGACGATCAAGAGCATATGCCTCTGCTGTATCTGCTGCACTAAAATCTTTTCCTTCTATTTCATGTATGATTTTGTTTCTTATCTTAAGTCCTACATTTGCCCAGGTTGGTTCACAAACAACTAATAAATCTAGTTTTCCTACTTCCTGTTTTAGGTGATCATAGTATGGAATTACATTGTTTGTTCCATATAGTCTTGTTAATATAGTTCCGGTTTCAGAGTCATCTTGTTCTTGCCACATATCTCTAACATCAAGTACAGTTTTTCCTTGAGAAATATATTGTTCTTTTATTCCGTCAATTATTGTTCCTTTTCCGCCGCCATCTATACTTTCTGCGACAAAGTAAGTTCCTATTTTATTATTGAGATTATTATTATTATTATTATTATTATTAGTTGTATCATAATATAAAAGGAGAGTGATAATAAATGAAAAAAATAGTATTTGGGGTTTTGTTTTTAGCTGTTGTGCTTGTTGTTAGTGGTTGTAGTGCACAATTTAGTCCAAAGGCTAAAAGTTCACAATTACCTATCCCAGAGGATCAAGAGCAAATTAGGGATCATTATGCGCCAGTTATAGAAGAATTTGAAATATCTTCTGTTGGGTGTGGTGCTGGAAATAATTCTAATCTTTCTTGTATTGTTAGTTATCGTGTTAGAGCTACTGATGATGTGGGGATTAGGGGTGTTTTAGTTGAAAGAATAAATCCATTTGGTGGCGATGCAGGAGTTAGTGAATTTCCTTGGCCAGGTGTTAAAGAATATAATTATAGTGGCACTTGGGGCAGGTTAACTATGCCTGGAAATTATTCCATAAGATACAAAATTACTGACTTTTGGGATAAAACTGCTGAAGAAACAAAATATTTTTCTTTACCTTAATTTTTTTTCTTTTTTTAGATAACTATATAAATTAAATTTTATTTCTTATTTTT
>JABJCP010000033.1 GCA_018668595.1 Candidatus Woesearchaeota archaeon | reverse complement strand
TTCCGTGGGAAATGTTACAGCAGATACAATCAAACATTACATTTCTCATTCCCAAGGTTGTTGGGACACGAATCAACAAAAGATGATCACGTCTTTCGTCTTATGATACCTCGCCCTTTAGGGCGAGGAGGTTCATTTTTTATAAATTTTTATGTTGATAAGTTTACATATTGGAAAATAATGTTGTTATTTTCATCTTTTTTAGATAAATATTAAGAAATATTAAGAAATATTTATAAATTTGGATGTTATATTCGTATTTATGGTAAAATCAAAGCAGAGTGGTGGTTGTATTCCTTGTTAGGGGAGCAGTTTCTATTTTTATGAGTTTAGAATTCAGGAAGTTTTAAAAGACAATTGATGGGTCATATTATATTAAGAGATTTTTTTCTAATGTGCCCGTAATATTTATAAATCAAATGACTTTTGTTGTTTAGAATATCTATTTATCATTATACTGTGCATTAAATTACCTTAAACTAAATTAAAATAAATTAAACTAAAATAAGCCAAGGTGTTAAATTGACTGATGAAAATAAAAATAAGAAAAATAATAAAAAAAATAATTCAAATTCAGAAGACCAAAATAGCTTAGGTCTTACAGTAAAGAAATCAGAAGATATGTCTGAATGGTATTCTCAATTAGTTCTAAAAGCAGAACTTGCAGAGCATGCTCCATCAAAAGGATGTTATGTTATTCGACCAAGAGGATATAAGATTTGGGAAGCAATACAAAAGTATTTTGACAAAATAATCAAACAACATAATGTTGACAACACTTACTTTCCATTATTTATTCCCGAATCATTTTTTCAAAAAGAAGCAGATCATTTTGAAGGATTTACTCCAGAACTTGCATGGGTTGCAAATAAAGATGAAGGTGGAGAACGATTAGCTCTGCGTCCAACATCAGAAGCAGTAATGTGTGATTCGTTTTCAAGATGGGTTAGAAGCTGGAGGGACCTACCTCTAAAAATAAATCAATGGTGTAATATAGTAAGGTGGGAAACAAAGGCTACAAGATTATTTTTAAGATCAAGAGAATTTTTATGGCAAGAAGGACACTGTGTTTATGCAACAGAAGAAGAATGTAATTTAGATGTTCTTGACATGCTTGAAGAATATAAAATACTTTGTGAAGAATTACTTGCGTTTCCTGTTTTAACCGGAAGAAAATCTGAAAAAGAAAAATTTGCAGGAGCTCTTGCAACATATAGCATTGAAGCATTTTTGCCAGATGGAAAAGCAATCCAAGCAGGAACAAGTCATAATCTTGGACAAGGATTCATGAAAGCATTTGATGTTAGTTTTCTTGGACAAGATGGTCAAAAACACACTCCTTGGCATAGTAGTTGGGGAATATCCACTAGACTTATTGGAACTATGGTGATGATGCATGGCGATGATAAAGGATTGGTTTTACCTCCTCGTGTAGCATTTAATAAAATTGTAATAGTTCCAATTTTGTTTGATAAAACTCGTGAAGCAGTTTTGAATAAAGCAGATGAAATAAAAAATATGCTTGCTGAATTTCATCCTATTCTCGACGATAGAGATGAAGTAACTCCTGGCTGGAAATATAATGAATGGGAATTTAAAGGAGTTCCATTGAGAATTGAAATTGGTCCTCGAGATTTAGATGCTGGACAAGTTGTATTTGTTCGACGAGATAATGGTGAAAAGCAATTTATAAAAATAGAAGATCTAAAAGAAGTAGTTCCTGAACAACTAGAACTCATGCACCAAGCATTATTTGATAAAGCAAAACTTCACTTGGATGAAAGTATTTTCGAAGTTAATGACTGGGACGCATTTATGAGTGCGTATGAAGCAAAAAAATTAGTTAAAGTAAATTTTTGTGGAGAAGATGAATGCGAAGATTGGATAAAAGACAAAACTGGAGGCGCATCATCAAGAAATGTTCCGAATGGAGATGAAGGTATGCCTGCAGAAGGTGCAAAATGCTTCCACTGTGGAAAACCTGCAACATGTGTAACTTTTTTTAGTAGGAGTTATTGATTTTTTTTCAAAAATAATTTTTGTTTGTTTTTAATTTATTTTTTTCTAATTTTTTAGATTTTCTTTGATTTCATTGTATTTTTTTCATAACTATTTTAAGACGAAACAATTAGCAAATCATTTAAAAAGAAAATTCTGTACTCATTACATGACAACGAAAACTATTTATTACAGTAAAGTTTCAAATGTAGATAATAGGAGTTTATTTTTATTAAAAATTACTTAAATTACTTATGTTATAAGTTATTTATGCTATAATTAAATGATTACCTTTTTTTAAAGGTATTCGGGGTGGTTACATGATTAAGACTAGGCCAAAAGTTTTTGCAATATTTGCATTATTTCTACTGATTCTAATAGTTACTATGGGATTAGTATCTGCTGATTTGATATTTTCTGACATCGAAGTTAAAATAAATAATGATGAAGATAGCGGAGCTTCAACAACCGGTGGTTCTGTTGAAATTAAACCAGGAGCAGAACTTGATATTAAAGTAACAATTGAAAATGATGGAGAATTTGAAGTTAGAAATGTAGATTTTGAAGCAATACTAGAAGAAATTGATGAAGACGATGATGATATGGATGCAGATGATGATGTTGGAGACATAAATACTGGAAAAGATAAAGTTGCAAAAGTTGAATTTATTCTACCTTATTTATTAGATCATGAAGAAACATATTATATGGTATTGAAAGCAGATGGACGAGATGAAAATGGAACTAATCATGAAGTTGAAATTACCGTTGAAATGGAAATTGATAAAGAATCTCACGCTCTTTATGTAGAAGAATATTATCTGAGTAAATCATCTGTTAAATGCGGAGAAGATGTTGAACTATTTATGCAGATAAGAAATATTGGAGAAGATGAAGAAGAGGAAGTTGAGATAGAAGTTTTCATGGATTCTGAATTGTATGGATTTGAAGATACAGTTGAATTAACTTCAGATATTTCTGATCCTGATAACATATATGAAAAATCAGTAACAATTGATACTGCTGATTGGCCAACAGAAGATTATTCGATTAAATTAGCAGCATTTTATGATGGAAAACACGAGTACAAATCAAATTCAACAGTATTGCACGTAATTTGTGAAGATGATTCTGATACATCCACTTCTTCTGGAAGTGATGCAAATGATGATTCAAGCGATACTGAGTCTACTGGATCTGACGAATCTGATAACTCAAGTGATAATGATTCAGATGATACAACTAAAACAAATGATTCAACATCTGATGCTGATAAATCTAATGAATCTGACAAATCTGAATCTCAAGAATCCACAACAGGATCTGCAGATAAACCTGTAAATACAAATGTTGCTGTGAAAAGTTCAACAAATGTTGTGAAAGCAAGTTCAGGATCTGGATCTAGTATATTATCTGGAGAATTTTTTGGACAGAATAAATTAGCAGTAATACTGGTTATTGGAGAAATCTTGTTGATTTTGGTTGCAGTGCTTGTAATCTTGTTGGTATTGTCAAGAAGAAATAAGAACTAAGAAATAAGAACTAATAACTAAGAAATAACCTTGTTACAAGAACTATATTTTATTATTATTTTTTTCTTTTTAATTTTTATTTAATTTTTATTTAGTGTTTATTTAGTGTTTATTTAGTGTTTATTTAGTGTTTATTTAGTTTTCAGTTTTTTTTAGTTTTTGTTTAAATGTGTTTGTTAAGCCTTTTAGACCCTATTTTCGAGCATTTCAGGCGCTAAAATCGAAAGTTTTAAATATGAGCTGCCAATATTTCGATGTATTCGTTTTAATAAAATGAGAATTCTCATAGCTAACATTAAAAAAATTAGAAAAATAAGATTAATCTAAATTAAATAAATAATTAGAATTAACAGATGTACAATAAATAAAAAAGGTGTTTAATTATGGACAGTCCAGAAATAAGAAAAACAGGAACAACAACAGTTGGTCTAAAATGTAAAGATGGAATTGTTCTTGCAGCAGATAAAAGAGCAACAGCAGGAACTCTAATTGCAAATAAGGAAGTACAAAAAGTATTTGCAGTAACAAATAGCATGGCAATTACAACAGCAGGTGGAGTTTCAGATATACAACTCATCCTCAAACTTATCAAAGCTGAAATCAATCTTAAACAAATCAGAACAGGAAGAGAAACTACTGTAAAAGAAGCAGCAAATTTATTGGCAGGAATTGTATATGCAAATATTAGAAAATATAGTACTATTCCTGGAATTGCACATTTTTTGTTTGCAGGTAAAGATGAAACAGGTTATCATTTGTATGATATTTACCCTGACGGATCACTTGCAGAACTTGACGATTATGCAACAAGTGGTAGTGGAAGTGTATTTGTGTTTGGAGTTTTAGAAACATTATTCAAACCAAATATGACTGTTGATGAAGCAAAGGCACTTGCAACAAGAAGCATACAAGCATCAATGCAAAGAGACTCTGCATCTGGAAACGGAATTGATGTGTTAACAATAACTGCAGAGGGTGCAAAAGGACCAGAAACAAGAATGGTTAAACAAACTCTTGAATAAATTTAGTTGAAGAGTTAGTTTGAGTTGAGATTAAATTGAGTATCAAGTTAATAAATTTTTTAATTTAAAGATTTTTTTATATTTTATCTTTTTGATTTATTAAAATATTCTTTGAAAATTTTAATTTTTTAATTTTGAATACAAATTAAGTTAAATTAAACCAAATTAAATATATTAATCACAAATAAAAATATTAAGAATAAATAAAGTAATTAAATATTGAACAAAATAAATAAAATAAATAAATTCTTAAAAACAAATATATATAGGTGAATAAGTGTGTCTGAAATATTAAAAGAAATTCTAAGCAAAATACCTGAAGGCAAAATAAGCGATGCGGGTTTTGAAGGTGCAAACATTGTTTTGTACACAAAGGACAAAGATTTTTTCTTTGACAATAAAGGAATCATAAAAGAAATTGTGAATTCTATTAAAAAAAGAATAGAACTACGTCCAGATCCTGCAATAGTTCTCGAACTTGAAAAATCTGAAAAAATGATTAAAAAAATAATTCCTAAAGAAGCAGGAATGTCAGATGTAATATTTGATCCCCAAAGAAGTAGAGTTGTTGTTCACGCAGAAAAACCAGGACTTGTAATTGGAAAACAAGGAGAGATTCTACGAGAAATTAGAGAAAAAACTTTATGGGTTCCAATCATAAAAAGAACCCCTCCTTTAAGATGTAAATTAATTGAAGGAATTAGAAGTGTATTATATGAAAACTCAGATTATCGTCGGAAATTTCTCAATAAAACAGGTCATAGAATATATGACGGATGGATTCGGGGAAAGAAAAATGAATGGGTTAGATTATCTTATTTAGGTGGTGGTCGACAAGTAGGAAGAAGTTGTATACTTTTACAAACTCCAGAATCGCGAGTACTTCTTGATTGTGGAATAAATATTGCAAATGATTCTGAAGCGTATCCATTTTTAGAAGCACCTGAATTTAAAATTGAGGAATTAGATGCAGTAATAATTAGTCACGCGCATTTAGGTCATTCAGGTTTTTTACCTTACTTGTATAAGTTTGGATATAGAGGTCCTGTTTATTGTACTGCACCAACAAGAGATATTATGTCGTTGTTACATTTAGATTTAGTAAAAATAATGCGAAATGAAGGAAAAGATCCTATCTATACTTCTGACGAAATCAAAGAAATGGTAAAACACACTATTTGTTTAGGATATGAAGAAGTAACAGACATCACACCTGATGTTCGTATAACATTATATAACGCAGGACATATGCTTGGAAGTAGTTTAGTTCATATTCATGTAGGGAATGGACTTCACAATATGGTATATACTGCAGATTTAAAATATGGTAAAACAATGTTACTTGAACCTGCAGAAACAAAATTTCCGCGATTAGAAACCCTGATGATTGAAAGTACGTATGGAGCAAGAGATAATGTGATGCCTCCTGCAAAAGAACAAGACGAGCTATTAAAAGAAATCATAACTAATACTCTTAAAAGAGGAGGAAAAGTTTTAATGCCGACACTTGGTTCAGGAAGAGCACAAGAAGTGATGATTCTTATAGAAGCTCTTGTACAAGAAGGAAAAATAGATACAATACCTGTCTATGTTGACGGAATGGTATGGGATATTACTGCAATTCACACTGCATACCCTGAGTTTTTGAATCGAAACATTCGTAAACAAATATTCCATAAAGACAACAACCCATTCTTGAGTCCAATTTTTAAAGAAGTAGGATCTGCAAAAGAAAGAAAACAAATTATTGAAAGTGGCGGACCATGTGTTGTGATTGCAACAAGCGGAATGCTCGTGGGAGGACCATCTGTTGAATACTTGAAAGCACTTCATGGAGATAAGAAAAACAGTTTGGTTTTCAGTTGTTATCAAGCAGAAGGATCTTTAGGGCATAGAATTAGACGAGGAGATAGAGAAATAGTTATGAGTCATGATCCTAGTGGGAGACCTGATGT
The DNA here is from genome assembly GCA_018668595.1 of Candidatus Woesearchaeota archaeon. Lineage (GTDB taxonomy): Archaea > Nanobdellota > Nanobdellia > Woesearchaeales > UBA11576 > JABJCP01. The sequence continues at coordinate 91,447 of JABJCP010000033.1, read as the reverse complement.
GATGAAAATAAACATGGAAGTATTCAAAATTGAAATTACAGGTCACAGTGATCGTAAGGAACTTATGAATTATGTATCTAGGTGTAATCCTCGACCAAAGAAAGTAATAATTAATCACGGAGAGAATTCTAGATGTTTAGATTTAGCAAGCAGTATTCATAGACAATTTAGAATTGAAACACAAGCTCCAAGGAATTTAGAGAGTATAAGGGTTAAGTGATTGATTAATATTTAAAATTTATTTTAATTTTTTTATTCTTTTTATTTATTTTCTTATTTTTTAAATTTTTTATTTGTTTTTATTTTTTTGTTTTGCCCCTATTGTTTATTTCTTAAACTTTCAAGACCTGCATATTTTAATTGTATTTTAGCTTGTTTTGTGCAGCTTAGATTAGAATATTTGGCTAACAAACTAAGACTCGTCGGAATTTTATATTTTTCAGAGAATTCATAAGCTTCAAAAAGCATGATGAGTTTTTCTAAAGGGATCAATTCGCATGTTTTTTGTTTTTTTAGATAAACTAACACGGCAGTTTCTTTCGCCCACTCACCGTTGCATTCGTTTATTGCTTTTTGAGCGATAAGAGATACAAGGTTTGTTCTTTCATTTTTTAGTTCTATTTTTTGTGTTTTATTTTTTTCACTTATTTTTTTCTTTGACTCCATCCATGTATCATATTGCCCTGTGATGTTTATGTATTGTCTGGCATTTTCCATTGAATTACATGCGAGTATTTTTTTTACTTTTTGCAAGGTTTTTCCTTTTAGTAAAAAATCATCATAAAGAAATTCTTTAATTTTTATTTTTTCTCCGTCGATTTTTAAGTATTCTTCTCCTATTTTACCTAATAAATTCCAATTTAATTCAGGTTCTTTTGTTAAATTTAGCATTTGAAGATTTGGTTCTGCATATAATCTTGTAAGAACTTTATTTTTTGCAGTATTGTAAATAAATTCTTTGTATGAAACGCCAACAATTTTTCCATAAAGAATATAATAATCATTTAGTTGTTTTTGTGTCATTTCTACTTTTGCTAAAACTTCCTGGAGAGTGTAGTTATTTTTTGCAAGATTGTCAATTTCTTTTAGATACTCTGGTGCACTAATGCTAGTTTTTTTAATTCTTTTGAACTTGTTTTTTTGTAATTTTATTCTGTTCGCATTTGATAATTTGAGAATGTCTTTTGAAATAATTCCTGTTTGTTCACTGATTTTATTTGAAGTTTGATAGCCTTTAGAAATAGCTTTTTTTATTTGTTCGATTTTTTTAATTGAATCAATTCCAACTCTTAAATTGAGGTACACTCTAATCGTGCTTGTGCTAATTTCTAATTCTTGGGCAATTTCTTTTTTAGTTTTACCCTGTTCTTTTAGTTCTAGAATTTTGTCAATAGTGTCTGCTATCATATTTTATTTTTTTATTTTATTAGTTTGGGTTTTTTTGTTTTTGTTTTTTTCTAGTATATTGAGGTAAGTCTATATTTCCGAGTTCTGCGTATTTTTTAATAGTTTCATTTGTATGTCCTATCATTTGTTTTATTTTGCTCACGCTGTCTGCACCTTGATCAATAACATCATTTATTTTTTTGATCATTACATATTTTCGAGTTTCACTTTTTTGAATTTCTTTTATCTCGTAGGTTAAATAAGGTTTATTTATTTTATTTGTGAGTTCTGGATAAATATTTTTTAATCCTTGGATTATTATTTGAGAAATATTTGCTCTTTGTTTTAAATATTTTTTATACGATGTGTTGTCTATTTCTAATATTTCTTTTATATCTTCGTGTTTGATTTTATTATCTATTGCTTTATAAATTTCACTGGCTTTTTTATATGAAAAATATTGTATTCTATGTTTGTTTCTAATTTTCCTATTTTTTTTGCGAATTATGTTTATGTTCTTGCTTTTTTTTTCAAGTACTAATTGTTGTTCAATTACGTACTGAGGTAGGTTTATGAAGTAGCTTATATCTTTAGATGAAAAAACAGTTTCTAATATTGTTAAGATTCTTTCCTTTTGTTTTGAACTAATTCTTGTGATCTCTTTGTTTTGTTTATAATTGCTCAATAACTTTAGTCCTGCTAGCGAAAGATGGTGACTAACTTGACTTTCTGAATTAATATCGCAATATTTTCTTAGTAATTTTAAACTTGAGGATATGTTGTGTTTTTTAGCAAATTCATAAGCTTCATAAAGTTTAATTAATTTTTCTAGAGGTACTTGATTAATTATTTTGTTTTTTTTTAAATAAACTCTTAGTGCAGTTTCTTTTGCCCACTTATTATTGCAATCTTTCATTGCTTTTTCAGTTAGAATTTCTATTAATGCTTTTTTTGTGTTTAGTTCATTTTGTTCTTTTTTATTGTTTAAGTCTTTTTTTATTTTCTTCTTTTTTTCTTTTGATTCGACCCATTTATCATATTGACCTGTTGTGTTCACATATTGTCTTGCACGTTCTCTAGAACCATAACCGATATGTTTTTGTATTTCGATTAATGTTTTCCCTTCCAGAACAAAATCATCATAAAGAAATTCTTTGATTTTTATTTTTTCTCCATCGATTTCTATTTCATCTTCTACAATTTTACCTAATTGTTTCAAACTTATGCCTGAATTATGAACGAAACTTGATATTCGAATATTTTTTTCATTATTTAATGTTCTTATAACTTCATTTTTATCAGTTTGGTATCTTAGTTGTTTGTAGGTAATTTGACTTTTTTGGCCGTACCAGGTGTAACAATAATTAATTTCTAGGGATGATTTATTTGTTTCTGCTAAAATTTCATCAAATGTTTTTCCTGAATCTGCGAGCTGTTCGATTTTTTTCAATAAATCAGTTTTTGTTTTTTTGTTTTTTTTATTAATTGCGTTTTTTGCATGTTTTTTTCTTTTCAGAATAATTCGATTTGCATTTGCTATTATGTTTATGTATGAGTGGGATATTTTGGTTTGTTTACTAATTTCTTCTGCAGTTTTATTTCCTCTTAAAATCTCGGTTCTTATTAGTTCTAATTTTTTTAATGCCTTTTTACTTGTTCTTATTGCTTTGTATGCGCTGATTGTTTTTATTCCTAATCCGATTGATTCAGAGATTTCATCTATTGTTTTGCCTTGCGATTCTAATTCTAGAATTTTGTCAATATTATCTGCTAGCCGCCCCATATGGTTATATGTTAGGATGCTGGTTTATAAAATTTACCTATTTTTACTACTTTAGAATGGGTTTTTTTGTATTTAATGGTGTGTAGGGGTTTATTCATATTCTACTTTATGCCATACAATAAAGCACTCTCTAGAATCTTGAATCTTTGTTAAGGGCTTAATTTTTGAGATTGTTTCTTCTTTAGTAATTTTAGGGGATATTTTTGTGTCATATTCAATATTGTCAAATTCAATTCTTCCAAAGAAATTAAATTTTTCAAGATTAAGTGCAAGATTTGGATTTAGTTTATATGTTTGATTTTCACAAATTATCAAATCTTGTTTTATAAGATCTTTTAAAATATTTTGAGTGTGGTGGAATTCAAAACCCTTGTTAATTATATGCGCCATTCCAAATTCTTTTAGTTCAAGAGCAATAGATAAAATACCTAATTGATTTGGACTAAGCTTCGAAAGATCGGGAACATCTGCAGCACTATCAGAATCAATATTTTGGATAACTTTTCCCTGAACTAATTCAATAAGAATATTAAATCTGTCACAATTAATTTGCAAAGCAGGAATAAGATAAGTTTTTATTTCTCTAATTGGTTTATCAGACATTAATCTTATTTCATTAGGAGAAATTTTTGGTTTAATTAATGGTAAGAGGTTATCAAACTTTTTTACTTTATCTATAAAAGATTCATTATTCCTTGTGCTTTCAGGTTTATTAGATTCGATATCTATTGATTCTTTTCCATCTTTTTTTGTTTTTGTTTCATTTTGTGAGCTAGTTTCATTGGGGGAGTTAGTTTCACTGTTGTTGTTGTTGTTATTATTATTATTATTATTATTGGATTCTTTAATAATATCTTTTGCAATTCCTCCATGCTTTGTTTTTCTTGGACGAATATCGACGAGAAGAGGAATGTCTACAAGACCCGTAACAAGAGCAGTACCAATACTCAAATTTTTAATTTCTTCTTGAGACTCATAAGTAATTCCTTCAACAGACTGAGAAATTGCTTTAAGATCATTAGGATTTGTAGATTTTAAAATCAACTGTGTTGAAACTTGAGACAAAACAGATTTATCAACTCTTGCAGGACGCTGAGTTACGATGCATAAGCCCAGGCCAAATTTTCTGCCCTCGCTTGCAATAGTTCGTAATATTTTAGTAGATTTTGATTCACTAAATACTTTTTCAGGACAAAATAAATGAGCTTCTTCAATAACTGCAAAAAATGGAGGTATTGACTCGCGTTTTCTTGCTTCAAATAAATCTTTCATCAACTTATGAACAATAATTTCAGCAGCTTCAGGATCCACACCTTTCAAATTAATGATTGTGCAATTATTTGGCTTGACTAATTCATTAAGAGGAGTTGGTTCTGGAGAAAAAATTCTAGTTTGTTTAAAATAATCCAGCATATCAATTAAACTCCACTTAGCATTATTATCTTGTAAGCTTAAATTATGAATGAGTGAATCAAATGTAACCTCTTCCATATTTTTAATTGTAGCATACAAACAAGCAGTCTGATTCGGATTAAGTCTCGACGGAAAAAGATGAATTAGTTCTTGAGTGTCAAAACGTTCAGAAAGCTTAATTGGTTTAAGTGCGGGATTAATTTGTGAATCTCCAAACTCTTGAATTTGTTTGATAAAACTTTTTGATTCAACGCCAAATTTTTCAAATAGTTTTTTATCTGAATCAGAATCATTAGGGAATTTAAGAGAATTATATTCTCCATGAGGATCAATAATAAGTAAAGGAACTCCACGTTCAAGAATCTCCTCTAAAATAACTCCAACAGTATAACTTTTACCAGAACCACTCTTTGCTAAAACTGAACAGTGTTTTGTAATTAATTTGTTAAGATCAAGATGAACATCAATATTTTTACAAGATAATTTTCCAATATATGCACCAACTCCCTTATCTAGTTTAATAATATCTCGAATTAGTTCATCCTCTGCTTTTAGTACTTCAGTTCCTGGTTCAAGCGGAGATCTAAGTTGTTGAATTCTGGTATCAACTTTGAAACCTATTATTGAACAATGTGCAGTGGTTCTTTGAGAATCACGTTCTACTTCTAAAATTTGAGAAAGCACAAAAAACGGTTCAGCACTAATAGAATTATCATTATGTAAAACTTGAACATAATCAAACTTCTTAGCATCGAGTGCATTTTCAACCTCAAAAATAAACTTTCTTGTAGAGGTTTTCCCAATTATTCTGCCTAACATCATTTCGCTATAACGAAATTATTTTGAGTTTATTAATATTTGGTGATTCGAGAATAGATTTAATTTTAATTGACTATATTTTTTTTTAGAAATATTTAAATAAACTGTATTTTTGATAATAAGTAGAGGTGAAAATAATGGCTCCAATATCTTGTACATTTACTGCTTATGGTCACGAAAATATTCTTTCAACACATAGAAACACTCTAGAAATAATAAAATCTAAAGAACTTAGTAAAAATGGAGATTGTATTGTTGCAACCGGAGCAAATTTTTCATATTCTAAACTCAAACCATTATTGAAATATAAAAAATTAAAATTAATTTTGCAAGCAGGAAGATCTGAAGAAATAGTTTATTTCAATACTAATCCTGATTATTCTAGTAAAGATGAACTTGTAATAAGATTATCTGAGTTTGCTTCAGAAAGAACTCTAGGTGTTAGGTCTGATAAAGGATCATCAATGATTAATAGAAAATTTATAAAAAAAATACAAAAACCAAAACAAAAAATTACTTTTACTATAGAACCTCAAATAAAAGCAGTAGTGATGGACTTTGACGATACTATAGAAGATTTTCAACTTGTAAAAAACAAATTATATTTACATATGTCAAAAATTTTATTTGAAAAATATGATATTTATCCTGATAGTTCACTCAGATTTCTGAATGAAATAGATGAGATTACCGGACATAAAGGAATGCATGGAAGTCCTAAATTTTCAGATCGTCATAGGTGGTTTAAAGAACTATTTGATTTTTTTGGAATTAAATTTTCAAAGCAAAAAACAAAAACCGAAATAGATTTTTTAGTGAAAGAATTTTGGGGTTTTGTTGACAAAAATATTAAAATGTTTCCTCATGCAATTAAGATATTAAAAGAACTTAAAAAGAAATATTTTTTAATAATTATGAGTGATAGCGACGGAACAAAAGAAATAAAATTGAAACGAATGAAAAAATTAGGCATTCTCGATTTATTTGATATAATTCTAACAAGTGACGATACAAATTTAGGCAAACCGAATATGAAATTTTATAATTCTATTTTCAAAAAGTTTAAGTTAAAGCCAGAAGAATGCATTATGATGGGAGACAAGCCAGAAGTTGACTTGGAACTAGCAAAGAAAATCGGCATGAGAACTGTTTGGGTTAAACATGGTGATTGGGCAAAATCTTTAGAAAATAAACGCTTTGATTATATTGATTATGAAATAAGGGGATATAAGAATTTTTTTAAAGATGTAGATGTATTGTGATAGTATTTTTTTTTTGTTATTGTAAAAAATTAAAATAAATCAAAAGAATAAAAAAATTAATTTTAATATTTTTTTAATAAGTCATTTACTTTATTTGGATCCCAGCCAACACCAATTAATCTTTGATGAACTTCTTCTTTAGATCGTCCAAGAGTCTTACACTCTTTAACATACTTTTTAAGTTCATTTTGTACGTGATTGGGCTCTGTTTTAAAAATTCCTGATAACTTTCTATGATTAATAATTAAAATTAATATCACAAATCCTATTATTAGGACGATAGCTATGCTGATTAATCCACTATTCATCTCTGTTTTTTTATTTTCAAAATCTGTTTGTTGATTTTTATTTTCATCATCTAAAGTAGGAAGATTTAATGATTCAACATTGGCAGGTTCTGTTAGTGGAGGTGGAATAGATTCTTGAGCAGATTCTTTATTTTCTTCGTCTTTTTGTGCATTATCCTCTTTATTTTCATTCACGTTATCATTTTCGATATTTTCATAATTTGTTTCTGTTAATTCTGTTTTAGGTTCTTCAATAGCGATAGAATCATCTTCTAAATCAACTGTATTTTTAACTGCTGTAATCAACAAGAAATTAGTTGGAATGATTTTAGATTCATAATAAAAATAATTGTCATCAGAACCTATAATTTTTAGATCATCTAAACGTGCCCATTCACCTTCGCCATATCCTTTGTTTTCATACAATGCAATATCATGTTGTGATAATTGTAAATTTGATAAAAAATCTCTTGAAACTCTAAATTCAATCTCAACACTGTCCAATGCTTTGTAAGTCATACCTGAGTATTTAAAATTAATAAGTTCATATATATCTCCAACTACTGCAGGGAGTTTTTTTGGAACTACAAATAAATTGTATACTGAAAATAATCCTTGATCAATTTTTTTGTTTAAAGTAAATTTAACTTCACGAATAGAAATATCTTCGGGTTCAACAGTTAAAGTATTGAGGGTATTTGCTTGTAAAACATCCCAGCCAATACCATCATGAGAATCTGCGTTTGCAGAATAAGAAAATATGCAAATTAGTAGTATAAGTTCGACTAAAAGTATAGTTAACTTTTTCATTGAATCACCCCTTAGGAACTATCGGAAGCGAAGGAAGTATATAAAGTTTATTAAATTATTAAACGGGTAGAATTTTAAACTGTTAGAACTCTCCTAAAGACTTTTGTGTTTTTTTTGTGATGACATTTTTATAACACTTCCATGTTTTTCTAAAAATTTCAGGATGCTTGTCAAAATTTTGTTCAAGAAATAATTTAGTTTTAGGATCAGAAGGATAACCACTACCCAAATCACCCACTTTAAGTTTTAGTTCTTCAATTGCTCTATCTCGAGTCACTTTTGCAATGATTGATGCTGCACCTGCGACAGGATATGTTAAATCTGCACCATGTTCGCAAATAAGTTCACACTTAACATTAAGTAATGCTTTAAGGTAATCAGAGTATGCTTTAATATTATTACTCGGACAATCAACAAAAGCTCTAGTTGGTTTTAATACATTTATTGCATTTGCAGTTGATATTGCTTCAAGCCAATTAAGATTTAGTGCAGGATCAAGAAGTGCACTATCAATATCTGCAGGGGATGAAGTAACAACGTGGTGAGAATACTTAATTAATTCTTCATATAGTTCTTCTCTTCTTTTTGGACTAAGAAGTTTAGAATCTGTTACACCTAAAGCTACTAATTTATCTACATCTTTTTCATCAATTGCAAAACCACAGATTATCATAGGGCCAATTGCAGGTCCTCTTCCTGCTTCATCAATACCGCAAATAAGTGCCATATCATATGAAAGAAAAATGATGATTTATTAATGTTTTCTAAAAGATCCACTGTATGTTAACTTTGAATTCTTGAATGGTTTATATTCTTTGATTATTTTTTGGTAGCGTGCGCTGATTTCTTTTTGTTCTTTTGAGGTCATTGGAGTGGTTTTATTAGGCCATCTCACCGGATTAAAATCAGGATGAACTTTGTTTTCAATAAATTGGTCTGTTGCAGTAAGTTTTAGATATTGTTCGACAGTTGTTGGATCTTCGTCGAGGTCAAGATATAATACTTTTTCGAGTTTGCTTGTTATTGGATTTGCGCACCATTCAATTGGCATATATACTTCGGGTTTGTCATTTTGTTCCCAGGTCATGAGTTCGTTGTACTCTGTTTTTATTTTTTTTTGATCTTCTATTATGCTTCCGATGCAATTCTTGGCAACTATTCCCCCTCCAATTGCAATTGCTATGTAAAAGATTCCTCCAATTACGTTATCATAATTGTTAGCCCACCAACCAAGAGTTTTTATTTCTCTAAGTGTCTTTTTAATTTTAGATTTTTTCTTGCACATTTTTTATATCTCTATACATTTATTCATTATTATGTTTGTTTTGATTTAATTTTAAACCCTTTTCGGGTTTTTTTTACTATTAAGGGGTTATTTCGCCACGTATTTATACTTTAACTCTCCTTTGATTGGAGAGTGATAGAAAAGTTTATATTGTTGTTTTGTTTAGTGTTTAATTTATGCAAGAAACAGATATCAAAACATTGGAATTAGCAGGGCTTACTCATGCACAGGCAGTAATATATTTGACGTTGTTAGAGATTGGTCAAAGCAAAATTGGAATGATGATTGAAAAAACAAAATTACAGTCGTCTGTTGTTCATAACAATGTTAACAAACTAATTGAGCTTGGACTAATTAATTTTGTTCTTGTGGGAAAAATAAGACATTATCAAGTTGCAGATCCAGATGTTTTTTTAAATTTTTTAGATGATAAGAAAAAAGAAATTGATGAATCAAAAAAAGAAATACAAAAAATATTACCTAAATTAAAATTAATTAAAGAATCTACAAAACAAAAAACTAATGTTGAAGTGTTCAAAGGTCGAAGAGGATTTCAGAGTGCATATTTGGAAGAATACAATAGAATTAAGCAAGGCGAGGAAACTGTTTTTATTGGACTTCCAAAAGAATATCAACAAGATGAAGAAATTCATAAAATATTTAATAAGTTGGATTTAATATTGCGGGAAAAAAAATGTTCTATAAGGGGACTGGGTCATGTCTCAAATAAAAAAATATGGGATAAATTTTATTCTGGTTCACCAACTTATTCTATGAAATATCTCGATGAAGATTTTCCTTGGGGAGTTATGATTTTTGGAGATGGAATAATTCTTGCAATGTGGGGGGATGAACCCATATTAATTAAAGTTAAAAATAAAAAATTCAGAGATAATGCCCTTAATTATTTTGAAAGTAAATGGAAAGAAGCGAAGAACTAATTATTTAATTATTTGTTAAAATTAAAAAATGGTGGAGAGAAAAATAATAGCGAAGGGTGGATTTGAATTCGGCAACAGTCTCTCCAGCTGTTTCCACCGACCTTCGGGTTTCACGAACGTAATATACGCCATATGAGCCCGACGGGCACTCCTGACTGCCCTACCTCGCTATTTTGTTGATTTGTCAGGTATGATATTGTGAAATTTATGGTTATTTATAAAGCTTGTTGTTTACTTAGATAATGTTATTTTCAGAAATCTTTAAAAAGAAGCTGTTTTTCTTTGGGTTTGATGTGACTTAGTTACATTAAACTTTTTTGCCGCGGTCGCTTAGTCTGGCCATAGCGGTAGATTGCTACGAGCTATTAGTTCGTTAGAAACTTACTATGGTTTACAAAGATCTACTGTCCTCCGGGGCACGCGAGTTCAAATCTCGTCCGCGGCGTTTTTTATTTCTTTTTTATTTTGTTTAATTAATAAACTAAGAATAAGTATAATAGATAATATAATTTAAAAAAATAAAAAATTTAAAAGTTTTATTTAGTTTTTTAATATCTATAATGCTCTGGTTTAAATGGACCGTTTTCATTTATATCAATGTAGTCTGCTTGATCTTTTGAAAGTTTAACCAATTTTACTCCTAGTTTATCTAAATGAAGTCTTGCAACTTCTTCATCTAAAAATTTAGGCAACATATAAACTTTATTTTCGTATTCTTTTGTCCAAAGTTCCATTTGTGCCAAAACTTGATTTGAAAAAGAAGCACTCATAACAAAACTTGGATGACCTGTAGCATTACCTAAATTTACTAGTCTCCCTCTAGAAAGCATGATAATTGAGTGTCCATCTGGAAAAATAAATTTATCTACTTGAGGTTTAATATTTAGTTCTTTAATTCCAGGATACTGTTCTAATTTTTCCATTTGAATTTCATTATCAAAATGTCCTATGTTGCAAACAATAGATTCATCTTTCATTTTTTCCATGTGTTCAACAGTAATAATATCTTTATTTCCTGTTGCTGTAACATAAATATCTCCTTCGGATAATGAGTCTTCAACAGGTTGAACTCGGTAACCTTCCATTGCTGCTTGTAAAGCACAAATAGGATCAATTTCAGTAACTATTACTTTTGCACCAAAACCTCTCATGCTTTGTGCACAACCTTTGCCAACATCTCCATAACCGCAGATAACAACAGTTTTACCTGCAATCATAACATCAGTACCTCTTTTTATTCCGTCAGCAAGACTTTCTCTACAACCATATAAGTTATCAAATTTACTTTTAGTAACAGAATCATTAACATTAATTGCAGGGAATAATAATTTTTTTGCTTCAACCATTTGATATAGTCTATGAACTCCTGTTGTGGTTTCTTCAGAAACTCCTTTAATATCTTTGGATATTCTCGTCCATTTATTATTATCTTGAGAATAACTTTCTTTTAAATTAGCCATGAGTTCTCGAACATCTTCACCTTCAGAACTATAATCTCTTTCTAATATTAAAGGATCCTTTTCAATTTCAACACCTTTGTGAATCATAATTGTTGCATCTCCGCCATCGTCGACAATTAAATTAGGACCTGCTCCATTTCCAAAATCTAATGCTTTTCGAGTGCACCACCAATATTCTTTTAATGTTTCACCTTTCCACGCAAAAACTGGAACTCCTGTTTTTGCAATAGCTGCTGCTGCATGATCTTGAGTAGAATAAATATTGCATGAAGCCCATCTAACTTCTGCACCAAGTTGTACAAGGGTTTCAATCAAAACTGCAGTTTGAATAGTCATGTGAAGACTACCCATGATTCTAGCGCCGCGTAATGGTTTTTGTTCTCCATATTTTTTACGAATTGCCATGAGTCCAGGCATTTCTTTTTCTGCAATTTCAATTTCCTTTCTACCATAGTCTGCAAGAGAAATATCTTTTATTTTATAATCAACTTTTTGTTCAACAACAGTTTCAGGCATGTTGTTTTCAGCCATATTATTTTCAGTTATTTTGTGTTCAGTTATGTTAGTTTCAGTCATGTTGCTTCCATTTATATTATTTGCATCTATGTTATTTTCATTCATATTATTCACCTTTTCAATTAATTTATTAATATTATTTTTAATATCGAATTCTAATCTAGCACCTTTACTGTTTACAATTTGAGACGCTGCGTAACTTGCAATATAGCCTGACAAATTCAAATTTAGATTATTAGAAATACCAAATAAAATACCTGCAGCATACATGTCCCCTGCACCATTAGTATTCACAATATTTGTTTTGTAAGAAGGAATTTTGTAAATGTTATTGTTTGACTTTATCATACTGCCGTGTTTTCCAAGTTTCACAATTGCAACCTCGCACATTTGTGAAATTTCATTAAGAGCATCTTCATCTTTTTTACCTGTAAATGCTTCTGCTTCGGTTTCATTTACAAAAACAATATCAAAAAACTCATTTACAAGTTTATGAAATGATTCTAAATTTCTTTTAATGAGTGCCGGATCTGATAAATCAACAGAAATTTTAACTCCGTTATTTTTTGCAATTTTCATTGCGTGAAGTGCTGTTTCTCGTAGATTAGGATCTTCAAGTTGGTATGCTTCAACATGTAGAATTTTACTTTGTGCAATATCATCGTGAAATATATCTTCTTTTTTGAATTCTAGTGCTGCGCCAAGATGAGTTGCAAATGTTCTTTCAGAATCAGGTGTTATAAAGGTAATCGCATGTCCTGTTGTTGCATGTTCATGTTTGGATAATTTAGATTTTACGCCTTGTTTGATTGTTTGTTGTTCATAAATGTCTCCATGATTATCAGTTCCAATTTTACCAATAAAAACAGCGTTTCCTCCTAAAGCACTAATTCCTGCTAAAGTGTTTGCAGAACTTCCGCCGGGAGATGTGATAATTTTATGATTCTCTAATTTTTTTAAAATATCTGAACTTTTACTTTTATCAATTAAATGCATTTCTCCTTTTTTTAAATCAAAATTAATAAGAATATCTTTTTCAAGTTCTACTGTGAAGTCTAATAATGGATTACCTATTCCTACAACATCAAATTGTTTCATCGAACTAAATAAGAAAAAATGATTCTATAAAAGTGTTTCTTTTAATTTAAAAAGCAATTTTTTATACTATATATTGTTTGTTGTTTGAAAATTTATTCTGTGCGATGTTAGTTATTAAATAAGGGCTATTATTATCATTATTGTTATTATTATGATTTATTATTGTAGTTCAAACTTTTTTAAACCCATTTTCAAAATCTTCAATCAAATCTTGAATATTTTCAATACCTACTGAGAACCTAACTAAATCGTCAGTAATATGGGCTTCTTCTCTTTTTTCTTTTGAAACACCTGCGTGAGTCATAGAAGCAGGATGTTGAATTAATGATTCTACGCCTCCTAAAGAAACTGCTAAAGTTATTAGATCAAGATTATTTAAAAGTTTTTTAGCATTACAAAATCCTCCTTTTATTCCAAAACACATAATATTTCCAGGACCTTTCATTTGAGTTTTTTTTGCAACAAGTTCATATTGAGGATGATTTGGTAATCCTGGAAATGAAACCCATTCAACTTTAGGATGATTAACTAAATAATCTGCAACAATTATTGCATTTTTTTGCATCTCGTCCATTCTTATGCCTAATGTTTTAACTCCCTTGAAAAAAGATGCTGCTTCAAGAGGCGAAATAATTCCTCCAGTGTTTGCAATAATATTTTTGTAATTATAATAATCTTCTTGTGTTTTTGTAATAATGATTCCTCCAACAGAATCTGCATGTCCTCCAATAGATTTAGTCATAGAATGCAAAACTGCATCAGCACCAAAATCAAGAGGTGTTTGTAGGTATGGTGAACAAAAAGTATTATCAACAACTAACTTAATCTTTGTTTCAAATTCTTTTTCAGCTTCTCTTATAATTTTCGAAACACCTTCAATATCTGTAATTGATAATGTAGGATTAGCAGGAGTTTCAATATAAACTAATTTTGTGTCTGGGCAAATAGCAGTTCCAACAGCGCTAAGATGGGATGTGTCTACAAAAGAAGAAAGAACACCCCATTTTTCATAAAATTCAGATTTTTCAAGAATACTTCTTGAAGGCCCATATATCGAGGAGGTTGCAACAACATGAGAATACTTATCAAGATTTAAAAAATAAACTGCATTAACTGCAGCCATTCCTGAAGCTGTCGCGACTGCATCATAACCATTTTCTAATTTTGCAATCTTTTTTTCTAAAGCACGAGTAGTGTTATTAGAAAGTCTAGAATAAATCCCTTCTTTGTCCTTACTTGCAAAACGATTGGCACCATCTTCACAACTTTCAAAAACATAAGTTGATGAATTTTCTATAGGAGGATTTACAGGACCCTTTTTTGCATGATAACCTGCGTGAATTGCATTAGAATTAAAACCCTTGTCTTTGTTATTTGATTTAGTTTCTTTATTACTCATTAAATATCACCTTCAAATTTATTTTTTTTTTTGTTCATGTTTTCAATTTTTTATTTTATCATGATTAACAATTATATCTACTATAAATTGCATTATTAGAAAATATATAAATTTGTGTTGTCTGAGAAGGTGGTGAATAAATGTTATATATTATTTCATTATTCTTAATTTTGCATTAATTAGATTTATATTGATGTGTTTAAATTGATATGCTAAAATGTAGTTGAGGTGATAAACAATGACCTATTTGAGAACACATTTATCGACAAATGGTGTTGAAAATGATTTAAGACGAGTTATGAGTAATATTGCAAAAAGTGTAAGATATATTGCTCTTGAAGTTAAAAAATTTAATAGGGGTTCTGCAGGATCTCAAAATTTGTTTGGGGAAACTCAATTAAAAATTGACCGTTTAGCAGATAAAATTATTCTTGAAAGATTAAGTGATGAAACCAGTTTTGGAATAGATCAATTCGCCTCTGAAGAACAAGATGAAATAATACATTTTGACTCAGGTAATGGAGATCTTGAAAGAAAATATTCTGTAACTGTCGATCCGCTTGATGGAAGTTCACTAGTAGATGTTAATTTATCAATAGGAACTATTGTTGCAGTTCATAAAGGAAAGATTCTTTCTGGGAAATCTGGACGAGAGAATCTTGTTGCATCAATGTTTTTTCTTTATGGTCCGGGTACAACAATGATATATTCTGCAGGAAATGGAGTTCATGAATTTATTTTAGACGTTGCAGGGAACTGGATACTAAAACAAGAAAATATTGTTATGAAAGAAAAAGGAAATTTATATTCTCCAGGAGGACTTAGAAAAGACTGGGGTGATAATCACAAAAATTTTATTGAAGATTTAGAAGAACAAGGTTACAAGTTAAGGTATAGTGGGGCATTGGTTGCAGATGTAAATCAGTTAATTTTGAAAAGAGGGGGGTTATTTTCATATCCTGCTCTTAATGAAGTTCCTGATGGTAAACTTAGACTGTTAATGGAATTGCAACCATTTTCATTTATTGTAGAAAATGCAGGTGGTGCAGCAACAGATGGATTGGTTAATATCCTTGATAAGGTTCCTACAAAATTAGATGAACGAAGTCCAATTTATATTGGTAGTAAGTATGAGGTTGAGTTGGCGAAGAAGTATTTGAATGAAGATTAATTGTTTGTATTTTTTTTGATTAATTATTCAATTCTTTTTTTATTTTCTTGTTATATTGCCATTATGTTATTTTATGTTATTTTATGTTAATTTAGGTTATTTTTGGTTATTTTACTAAGTATCTACATTTCTACCATAATTTTATAAATTCTAATTTATTTTTATATTATATGGGGAGTATTAATCAGTTTAAATTAGCTATTTGTTCATTAGCTCTTTTGTGTTTAATTTTTCTAATGTCTGGATCTGTTCTAGGTGTTAACATGACTGAGCTGTACAATAGCGAGTATGTTGTAGTTGATGTAGATATTAATTCAGGATTAGACTTAGATAAAACAAGTTCTAATTGGGCATTATCTTATCTAACTACTAACTTGAGTTTTTATCCTAGAGATACTTGGAAACAAAAAGTTCAAACATTAGAAATTAGTCCAAGTTTTGGAGAGCTTGGCGAGAGCGATGATTCAGATATTTATTTTTATTGGGATGAACCTGATTTAGATAGTTTTAATTTCGAAGTTAATAGTCGAGTAAAATCAATTAATGATTTCAAACTTATTCCTGTTAAGGTAGCATTTCCAATAAATCAAAATTTTATTCCTGATGATGTGCAAAAATACTTGGCAAGTTCAGAACATATTGATTCTGATGATCCGGATATAATTTTTCAAGCAGCAAGTCTTGCAGAAGGAGAAGATGACTTATTTTTGTTAGTTCATAAAATAGCGGATTGGGTGCGAGATGAAGTTGAATATGATTTGAGTACATTAACTGCAGAAGTAAGTCAGCCTGCAAGTTGGGTTTTAGAAAATAAATATGGTGTTTGCGATGAACTCACAAGTTTATTTGTTGCTATGCTTCGTTCAGTTGGTGTTCCTGCAAAATTTGTAAGTGGTGTGAGCTATACTGATGATCCAAGATTTCCTGATAGTTGGGGTGCGCATGGTTGGTCTGAAGTGTATTTTCCAGGAACTGGTTGGGTAGATTTTGATGTAACTTATGGAGAATATGGTTTTTTAGATCCTACACACATAAAATTAAAAGATAGTGTAGATAGTGACGAACCTGCAACACTTTATGCGTGGAAAGGGAGAGGTGTTGAAGCAACTGCAAGGAAATTAAATGTGCAAAGTGATCTTATAAACTATGTTGGATCAAAACCTCATTATGTTGAAATTGATATACAACTTCTTGCAAATCATGTAGGGATTGGTTCGTATAATTTAATTGAAGCAAAAGTATCTAATCTTTTGAATAGTTATTTATCTGCTACTGTGATGATTTCTAAAACAACAGAACTTCAAGGATTAGCAGAGGCGGATTATACTAAAATAGTTGCACTAAAACCCCAAGAAATAAAATCCGTATATTGGATATTTAGAGTTGATCCTACTTTAGATAAGGGCTATGTGTATTCATTTCCAATACAAATCAAAACTCTTAGAGGTGCTAAAGCAAGTTCTAGTTTTATGGCATCTTTTGAAGAAACTTTGTTTTCTTATGCGGAATTAAATGAAATAATAGATGCGCAGAGTTTTACAGATAAAAAATTCAATAAAGAAATCAAAGTTAATTGTGTTGCAGATAAAGAAACATATTATGAATATGACGAACCTAATGTTTCTTGTAGCTTAAAAAATTCAGGAAATGTAAATTTTCAAGAACTTAAAGCTTGTTTAGGTAAAGATTGTAAATATGCTGGTTTAAAAATTAATCAAGAAAAAGTTTTTACATTTAAAATTCCTAAGTTAAAAGTTGGATTGAACAAGTTAGTGCTCCATGTAGAAGATGACGATCTTGAGAAATCTTTAATTTTTGATATTAATGTTTTAGACACGCCCCATCTTTTTATAGATGAAATTGAATTTCAGTCGGAAATAGACTATGAATTACCTTATCAAATAAAATTTATATTGGTTAAAGAAAGTAAATCAAAACCACAAACTGTGCAAGTGCTGTTAGATGCTGCTGGATTAATACAAGAAATAACTGAAGTTGAATTAGAGCAATCTAAAAAATATGTAATTAATTTAAATAGCCAGGATTTAACAGATGATCAAAATGAGTTTAGTATTACTATTAATTATGAAGATTTTAATGGGAACAATTATTCAGAACAGGAAACATTTTCAGTTAAGTTAAATGAATTAACTTTTTGGCAAAAAACTAAACGCTTATTTGTAAAATTAGATCTTGTCATAAAAAACTGGTTAGGTTAAGGTGAACTTTATGAAATCAATTAATCATTTTTGCACATTTCTTTTCGTAGCAGTTGTTATTTTTATAGGTTTATTTATGATGGGTTGTGATCAAAATATTGATTGTGATTCTAATAAAAAAGATTGCTTAACTGATACAAATAATATGAAAGATTCATTAAATTCAGATAAAAATTCAGATAAATTAAACTCAGATGAATTATTAAAAAATTCAGACGAAGTAAATCTAGAAGAATTATATGCTTGTTCATCCGACGATGATTGTATTGTTGGAGGGTGCAGTGGTCAATTATGTACTGCAAAACAGACTACTGAATCTGGCGAAAAAGATTTATTAATATCTACTTGTGAGATGAAACCAGAATATGTTTGCTATAAAATAACAACTTGCGGATGTGTTGATGGGGTGTGTGATTGGAACAAGAATCTTGATTTTACATCATGTTTAGAAGAAAAAAAGAGTTTGGATGAGTTAAGTTTAGATGATTCAACTAATCAAATAGGAGGACCTCAATAATGACAAAAAAAATGACAAAAAAAGATACTACTGAGACAATTGAAATAATAGTTCCAGATACTAGCATAATAATTGATGGTATTTTATCAACAAAATTAAAATCAAAAGAACTTGTTATCAAAAAAATATTAATTCATGAAGCAGTTCTTGCAGAACTTGAAAATCAAGCAAATCAAGATAAAACAATTGGTGTCTTAGGATTAGAGGAAGTTAAAGAAATTAATGAGTTAAGTAAAGACTTAGGATTTGAATTTGAAGTTTTGGGACAAAGACCTATTTTGCGCAATAGTAAAGATGCAAAAGAAGCAAAATTAGGTAGTATGGATTATTTAATAAGAGAATTAGCATGGGAAAATAGTGCGTGTTTACTAACTTCTGATAAAATTCAAGCAAAAGTTGCAGAAGCAAAAGGAATAAATTGTATTTATTTTAAAAAAGATTTGAACCAAGAAAAAAAACTTATGTTAGAATCATTTTTTGATGAAATGACTATGAGTGTTCACCTTCGAGAAAATGTAGAACCCTTTGCAAAAAAAGGAAGACCTGGAGAATGGGAATTTGTTTGCGTGCGAGACAAAAAATTAACTCGTAAAGAAATTAAAGACATTAGTGATGAAATAATAGAAGAAGCTGGAAAAAGAATTGACTCTTTTATAGAAATAGAACGGCCAGGTAGTATAATTTCTCAATTAGGATTATTTAGGATTGTGATTACAAAACCTCCTTTTTCAGACGGATGGGAAATAACTGCTGTTCGACCTGTAAAAAGATTAAGTTTGGACGATTATGAATTACCTTCTAAAGTACTGGAGCGAATTGAACAACAAGCAGAAGGAATGCTTATTGCAGGAGCACCAGGTCAAGGAAAATCTACATTTGCACAAGCATTATCTGATTTTTATGCAAGTAAAAATAAAATAGTAAAAACAGTAGAAGCTCCTCGAGATTTAATATTGGCAGACAACATAACTCAATATGCTATAAGTCATGGAACTCCTGAAGAAGTGCATGATGTATTATTACTTTGTAGACCTGATTATACTATTTTTGATGAAATGAGAAACACTAATGATTTTTCTTTATTTGCAGATTTGCGACTTTCAGGAGTAGGGATGGTTGGAATAGTTCATGCAACAAATGCAATAGATGCTATTCAAAGATTTATTGGACGACTAGAACTTGGAGTAATTCCTCAAGTAATTGATACTGTAGTTTTTATAAAAAATGGAGAAATTGGGAAAATATTTGAAGTTGAGATGAAAGTAAAAGTTCCTAGTGGAATGGTTGAAGCAGATCTTGCACGACCTGTAGTTTGTGTTTCAGATTTTTTAACAGGAAAACTTGAGTTCGAACTTTATAGTTATGGGGAAGAAACAGTTGTAGTTCCAGTATCTGAGGAAGCGTCTTCAAATTCTGTTTCACCAGCAAAAAAACTTGCTGCAAAAGAAATAGAAAAAGCAACACAAAGATATGCTTCTCGTGTTATTGTCGAAATGAAATCTGAACATAGTTGTATTGTTAAAGTTCCTGAAAAAGAAATTTCTAATGTTATTGGAAAACAAGGAAAAAATGTTATAAAACTAGAAAAAGAGTTAGGACTAAAAATAGATGTTCAAGCAATTACAGCTGATGATTCTGAAGGTTCTACTCGAAACCGCGATGTTAGTGAAGAAACTGGAACTGAAATAGGCTTTGACGTAGAGATTAGTAAAAAGTCTATACAATTTTTAGTAGATCCAGAATATGCGAATGAATCAGTTGATATTTATATCGAGGGAGAATTTTTAATGGAAGCAAGAGTAAGTAAAAAAGCAATCATTAAATTAAAGAAAGATAATAAAATTGGTAAAACTTTATTGGTTCATATCGACGAAGGTGATGAAATAAGAATGTTTGTTTGAGCATTATATTGCTTATTACTTATCATTTATTTTTTTTTATTTTTTTTTATGGCTAATTTTTTTCTCCATCGATAAGTGTAAATTTTTTCTTTTTCTCTTTTCTATGGTTTTTATATTTTTCTTCTATTCTTTTTACAACATCATCTAATAATTCTATCGAGTTATGTAATTTTATTTTATCGTCTTTTGAATTTATTTTTTCAAAAAATTCATCACTATCTAATCCTCTTTGTTCAAAAGAGTAACAATTTAAATACCAATTTCCATCAATTTGTTTGGAAACAATTGTTCTACAATCTCTATCGTCTATGTAGTCCATAACTAGTTGTTCTTGACCAAACACATTTTTTGTAATGTATTGAGAAAAATAACTTGAAGGTCTTTTTAGTTTTTCCATGTGTTTTTTAGTATGCATTCTTGGAACTGCGGTTTCATATGATGTTGCAGCAAGTTCTAAAAGAATGTCTTCTATTTTTTCCTCATTTTCTGGAATGATTTTGATAGAATAATTATCTGTTTTTTCATATTTCATTTTTATTCGCAATTTTGAATCTTAGCAATATTAATTGTTTGCCAAAAACTATGTCCATTTTTGTATCTGTCTATTAAGTGATGTTTGTCTTTAAGATATTCAGTCCATTTTTTGTTAAATGCAACATTGAAAACTTTCAGTGGAACATCAAGACTTTTAATATATTCTGCAGTTATTTTTTGATATGCTTTTGTTTGTTGTATTGCTTCACGCGCATAATCTTCACAAAGACTAGAAACATTAGTTAAAATTATTCCTCCGGGTGTTGTATGGGTTGTTGTATTTCGAATTAAATATTCAAGAACTCGTATTCCTTCATAAGGATTATCGTCGCTGCTATCCATTCGGGGAATGTAGGGTGGATTGCAGACAATAAGATCAAATTTTCTTTTTTCTAAATATTTAAGTCCATCTCCAACTTCAAAAATTGTTCTTGGATCATCAATGGATTCTCTTGCGCAATTAGTTGACTCTTCATTTAAATCAATTAAAGTCATTTCCTCAAGATTTGGCAAGTTGTTAAGAAGATATTTTGAAATAAATCCTGAACCGGGACCAATTTCAATTGCACGTTTGACGTGGTCTAAATTTCCTTTTATATTTTCTGTTCTTATAGCATTGCAAAAAAGTAATGTGTCAATTGATGGGCCCCAAACACTGTTAAATTTTCCTTGCTCAAATTCTAATTGTGTATTTCCATAAATTGTTGTTTTTTTTGGAGACTCAAACAATTTGTGAACTACATCTCGAAGAACTGAATGTGGTGGATCCATTGAAATTCCATTAATATTTGGAACAAATACATGTTGGTCTCTAGTTTCTTTTGAATGCTCAGGAGTTAGTAAATTAATTTTGTAATTATCTGTAACAAGAACTGGATTTTTAAAAGTTATAACATGCATTGTTTTACTATCTGGTTGAGTATATGTTCGCTCGCCCGAATCTGTTGTATCGTGAGCAAATAGTTGAGCAAGTTCATTGCCTTGTGCATGAACTATCATTTCAGAAAGATCATCTGTAAATTTCATTATCATTTTATTGTTCCTCTATTTTTTTTGTTTTTTTTTGTTTTTTTTTGTTTTTTTGTTTATTATTTTTTTTAGCATTTTAAGTTTTTATTAATTAATGAGATAGTAAAGGTTTTACATGTTCTAAATATGTTTTTTCAATCATTGTAGCGTATGATTCATTTTCTGCTAATCTTAGTAATGCTTCGGCTCTATTCGAATTTTGTTTTTCCATTATTTTTATTACTCTTGCTTTTGTAACTGGATCGCCCGAAATTGTTTCAAGCACATAATGAGGTTTTTTCCCAAGTTTATTTTCATAACCAGTGTGTAAGCGATGCATTTCAATTACTGCTTCTAAATCTTCAAGAGCATAGTCATCTTCACATAGTTCTCTGATTGTGCAAGAATCTACTATTAATTTTCCAATAAATTCCATTACTGACAATCTTTCTGTTATTTTTGTATTGCTGTGTGGTTTGGATGTTATTAACTTCATAATTTTACCTCAACATAGTTTCAAGTGCTTTAATCATTTATAAATTTTTCGCTTTTTAACCATTATTCAGTGGTAAAAACGTAACATTTATATATGATTGAGTGCTATATTTTTATTATGAAAATCAATGATTATTTTGACAATTTGAACCAATTTATTTTGATATGCTGTTTAGATTTAGGTTTGCTTAATTTTAATTCTGATTTTAGTTCTAGTTCGAGTTCGCTGTAAGGCATCTCATTGTTGATATTGTGTTGATATAATTTATTAGATTCTATTATTAGATTCTATTGAGCTCTATGTTCTTTGTTTTTAATTTCTAATAAACTGATTGGAGGTGCTATTCATGAATTAAATAAATAGATTAACTGCTGTGCGGATGTTGTTTTCAGCAAAATTATATAAATAATAAGGAAATAAAGAAGGAATATCTTGATTTATATCTTGATTTCATTCCTAATAATTAATAATTAATATTCGAGGTGCGAATAATGTTTAATATAAAACTAATAAGAGAAAATTTAGAAGATGTAAAAGCAAATCTTGAAAGGCGAAAAACTCCTGAGTACTTAGAACTGGTTGATGAAGTAAAGCAAAAAGATGAAGAATGGAGAAAAAAACAATTCGATTTACAGAATCTAAAAAAAGAAAAAAATGAAATAAATAAACAAATTTCAATGTTAAAAAAAGAAGGCAAAGATGCAACTGAAGTTATGGAAAAAGCAAAACAACTTCCAGGGCAGATTAATCAACTAGAGGAAGATGTTGATAAATTAAAAGAACGAGTTGATTGGTTGCTTATGAGAATTCCAAATCTCTTGCATGAAACAGTTCCTTATGGTGCAGATGATTTAGAGAATGTCGAATTAAAAAAAGTTGGTGAAGTGCCTAAGTTTGATTTTGATCTTAAGTCACATGCAGAAATTGCAGAAGAACTTGGAATTGCAGATTTTGAAAGAAGTAGAAAAATTGCTGGAAAAGGATTTTATTTTTTGAAAGGAGATTTAGCAATGCTTAATCAGGCAATAATAAGATTTTCAGTAGAGCTACTTGTCAAACGAGGTTATACTTATGTTGAACCGCCGCTGATGATGCGACGAGATGCATATGAAGGAGTGACAGATCTTGCAGACTTTGAAAATGTGATGTATAAAATAGAGGGTGAAGATCATTATATGATTGCAACTGCAGAACATCCATTAGCAGCGCAATTTATGAATGAGACTATCGACGAGGATTTACTACCTTTAAAATTTGTAGGATACTCTATGTGTTTTAGAAAAGAAGTTGGAACTCGAGGAGTTGATGAAAAAGGAGTATTTAGAACTCATCAATTTAATAAAGTTGAACAGTTTATTTTTTGCAAACCTGAAGACAGTTGGGACTTTCACGAGGAGCTTCAAAAAAATTCTGAAGACATTTATATTGCATTAGGGATTCCATTTAGAGTTGTAAATATTTGTACAGGAGATATAGGTATAGTTGCAGCAAAAAAATATGATTTAGAAGCGTGGATGCCAAGACAAGAAAAATATAGAGAAGTAGGATCTAATTCCAACTGTACAGATTACCAAGCACGTCGACTAAATATTAAATGTGGTAAAGAAGGTGGTGACAAAAAATTGTTGCATACATTGAATAATACTGCTGTTGCAACATCTCGAGCATTAGTTGCAGTTTTGGAAAACTTTCAAAATGCAGATGGAACAATAACAATTCCTGAGCCACTTAGACCGTTTATGTTTGGTAAAGAAAAAATAGAACCAATTAAAAAAGTTTAATTTTTTATTTTTTTTATTCTTGTTATTTGTTTTATTCTTTTTATTTTTTTGTAAATGAGTTCTCAATGAGGGGTTACATTTACCGAAACATTTATTACTAAGTTCTAAAATTTTATGATGTATTAGTAATAGGTTATTGATTAATTTGTGTTTAATAAAATTTAAATTGAATTTTAAACTATGCTGGGTGAGAAAGTTTGTTTGAGAAAAATATGGGTCGCATATCTATTCAATGGTATGCATATGTAATAATTGGTGCAGTAGTAGTACTTGCGTCTGTTGCTATTGATATTTACAAAATGCTTCTATTTATTATTGTTGGAGGAGTCTTTATTTTAATTGGTCTAATAAAACTTCTTTTACTGGGAGTTATTAAAAAACAAAAATCTATTGTTAAACATAAATCAGTAAGCCCTCCATTTCATCAAGCAAAACAACAACATGCTCATCAACAACAAGTTACAAAGTATGTGCGCTGTAGGGTTTGTAGTTCGGTTAATTATTCTCATGTCGATAGATGTCATAAATGCAAGACGCGGTTTAGATAGTTGATATTAGTCTATTTATTAGTATATCCTATTCTATTTTACACTCAATTTCTATTTTATACTCTATTTTATATTATATTTCTTAATTTTAATTTAGTTTAAACCTATAAACACCTTTTTAAACAAGTTAATACTTTTATATTCTGTTTTTTCGACTGCAATAATCTTTATATACCTCTATTTTTTAAAGGTAATAAAAATCCCAATCGCAGCAAGTTGTGAAGTATTTTTAAACTTCATGTTTTCAATTTAGACTCTTTGCAAGCAAAGGGGTATTAAATCCATAAAGTAATAAAAATGGTGATAAATATGATTTCAAAAAATAAAATTCCAAAAAACACAAAAAAAACAGCATTTATTTTTTTAGTATTATTAATTGTTTTTAGCTTTATTTGGGCTTGTAAACCTACTAATACTGAAACAATAGACATATCTGGGTCTGAATTCGAAGACCCTCTGACTGCTAAGCAGAAAGTATTGTTAGATCTCAGACTTGATAAAACTGCAGACATAGATGATGAATTAATTCCACTTTTGCAGAACATGTTTGATGCAGAGTCATTTGAATTTAATTATTCATTGGTCGAATCTGAAGAAGATTTGAAATATTACATTGGAGGCAGGGATATGAAAGTTGTATTGCCTAAAATTTATTATACTGCAAATGGTGAACCTTATGATGTTGTGTATTTAGAAAGGGTGCGAGAAATAGGTTATACTTATTGTAGTAAACAATCTTGTGAAGAAAAAGATTATATTGCAGAACCTGCAGATTATTTTGATTACGAAATAAGAGCTCCAAGAGAATTTCTTAACTCTTTAACTTATGCACATATTTCAGAGGAGATAACCATTGGTAAACATGATGTTTATGTTGTAGATTTTAAAGCACCATTTGGAAAAGGAGATATTTATCTGCAATCCTATTCAGGACTTCCTTTGAAAGTGGATTATTGGGATAATAATTTACAAGAACAAATAGAAATTGAATTCAAAGACATAAGATTTAATTCAGTATCTTTGTTTGATATACGAATACCTTCAGAAGTATCTCTTACTGATTTTCATGGATCTGGTCAACACGTAACAATTATAGGTGCTCCGCTAAGCAAAGCAGAAACAGATAATTTTGAACAAATGCTTGCAGATCAGCTAGGAATAAAATATTCTGAAGCATTCCAAATAATTCATAATGGAACTGATTCTAGTGAATTTACTAAAGTTGATGAAAGCAAAACAAAGAAACCTCAAATTGTTTAATTTAATTACTTAATTTTTTTATTTTTTCTTAAAATTTTATTTTTTAAGTTATATGTATGTGAATATCTTGATGTTATGTTAGTTAGGTTTAGAATTAATTTAATATTATATTTCTATAATTTTTCCTTTTTTACCAACATTAATTACTATTGTATCTCCTATTTTTTCCTCAAGACCTTCTGCTTCGTGGATATGGCTGCAAAAAACAATATCTGGTTTTAACTCTTCGATTGCTTTTCTAACTCCTGTACTTCCAGGAACAAAATGAGATAATCGTTCCATCTTAGTTCCTGCAGGATGAACATGAGTTACTAAAATTTTCTTTTTTAAGTATTGAATCTTCTTAAAACTTTTTTTAAGCAAATCATGAATTTCTTCTTCATCAAGCTGATGAATTCCAATATTTGCTCCACCACAACCAAATAATCCAACGTCTTTATATTTAACACTATATCCATGTAAATTTTTTACATCATATAATTCTGCTAGGAAATCTGCAGTAGCAACAGTTTCGTGATTACCAGGGATCAATAAAACTTTTTTCCCCTTTTCAACAAAAGGACCTATAAGATTATCAGTACTTTGCTCAGCCATTGTTAAATCGCCACATAAAACAACTAAGTCAACATTTTCATCTTCTGCTTGCTTTGCAAGTTTTTTAACAAGATCAATATCACCATGAATATCTCCTGAAGCTAAAATTTTTAGTTTTTTCTCTACTGCTTTTTTCAATTCTTTAGGAGAATCTATTTTTTCAGTTATTTTTTGAAGATCTTTTGTTGTCATAATATTTGTTTTCCCTTATCGTTTTATAACCTTTTCTGTTTCACCAGTCAAATTAATAATTGTTGAAGCACTACCCTCTAATTTGCCATCATCAATTGCAAAATCAACTCTGTTTCGCATATCTGGGTGTATATCTTTTATTTCTCTTATAACTTCAGTACATGTAATATTAGCACTTGTAGTTATGATTGGTTTATTATATTCTGTTATGAGTTTCATGATCCAGTGATTTGGAATTCTAACACCTATAGTTCCTTCACAGCCTTGGTTTGTAGCGCTACTTACTGCAGCTATATTTGTTAATTTTAGTATTAGGGTGTATGGCCCAGGTAATTTATTTAACCATGTTTCAACAGCAGTATTTGTTTCACAATTTTCTCTAATCCAATCTTTTGAAGGCGCAATTATAGAATATGCTTGATTTTCTCTTTTTTTTGCAATGCCAATATTTAGAACTGCTTGAATATTTGTTGCATCACAACCAATTCCATAAATTGTATCTGTTGGATAAATAAACAATTTTCCAGAGTTTAATTTAGAGAATATATTCAATTTAGTTTCTGTTTTAACTAGTTGAGATTTTGTTAAAATGTCCATGTGTGTGTAGAAATCAAGCACTATTTAAAAGTCTTACTTGAATAATCTAAATTTTAAACATATACTTTTACTTTATTATCAGATTTCGAATCTCCTATGTAACCCACCATGAACCATAATTCAGAAGGGGAAATAAGGTCATTATCGACCCCTTCGTTTAAATTAGGTATTTCATAGAACTCTTGATCTTTACCAATCATGTTTCTTTCAAAGTCCTGAAAAAATTTTTTACGATCAAAATCATTTACTTTTTTAAATTTATGTGTCATTTATTCACCTCCCATATAATAAGTTAATATTATTCGTTGTATTGTTTGTATTGTTTTGTTTGTTCATTTTGTGAAAATAGTTATGTTTGGGTTTTTATGTGATCTAAGTTTGGAATTAGTTTACAAACACACATCACTGAATTGTATATCTACTGTATCTAATTGTGCATTTGTAGATCTTCTCGAAATTTGTGTGATTTGTTGCCAGAATAAATTTTCAATTGTATTTAATCGTAAATCATTAGGTTCATATTGTTTTGCTCCTATCATTTGTTTCACCTCGTTTATTTGTTAATTTTTTTTGTTTAATATGGTTTATTAAGGGGGGTTTGGATGGTTAAGTGGCGAAGTTATTCAAAGAGGTTTGGCAGCTCTTACCTTTCTTAACCATCAGTAGCTATGATGATTGGGTTTGTTTAAATAGTTCACACACACCAATGTCCAGTGTCCAGTGGGGTGAGATAATTCCGAATAGTTAGAATCAAGAGTTGTGATTGAGGTTTTCAATGGACAGGAATATTTTCAATGTTTATTTTAAGTTTATAGTTTAGAAATTTTTGTTATTTGGTGTTATATCCCAAAATTATATAAATTTTGGATTATTCTAGCATTATATGGGATTATTTAATGATAGTTTAGGTGCTTCAGAATCGTTGTTTAGAAATGAATTAGCATTAGATTATGATTTCTTACCAAAGCTGCTGCCATATAGAGAAAATGAGCAATTTAAAATGGCAGCATGTATTAAACCCTTACTTCAAGGAAGAACTGGTAAGAATGTTTTTATTTATGGTGCGCCAGGTATTGGCAAAACTGCAGCAATTCGTTTTGTTCTTAGAGATCTTGAAGAAGAGACTGATGAGGTTGAAGTAATTTATGTTAATTGTTGGCAAAAAAATACTACTTATAAAATTGTCATCGAGATATGCGAACAATTAGGTTATAAATTTACTCAAAATAAAAAAAC
Organism: Candidatus Woesearchaeota archaeon; assembly: GCA_018668595.1. GTDB lineage: Archaea > Nanobdellota > Nanobdellia > Woesearchaeales > UBA11576 > JABJCP01. Next base: position 62,934 of record JABJCP010000033.1, on the reverse strand, counting down.
AGAAGATCTATTTCGGATTGCAAAAGATATAATAAATAAGAAATGCGCTGTTTTTGCATTTGATGAAGTTGATAAAGTTGAAGACTTTGATTTTTTATATACTATCATCGAAGAAATTTTTAAAAAAACTATTTTCTTAATTACTAATTTTAAGGATTGGCTCAACGAAGTTGACATGCGTGTTAAGTCTAGACTCATTCCTGAATTAATGGAATTTCGTCAATATAGTGCTCAAGAAACATTTGGTATTATGAAAAAAAGATCTGATTTCGCATTTGTTCCGGGCGTTTGGGAAACTGATGCATTTGCACTTGCTGCACAAAAAGCTGCAGACATACGAGATATTAGAGGAGGATTGCATATTCTCAGAGAAAGCGGGCTTGTGGCAGAATCACATTCATCAAAAAAAATAACTGTAGATTATGTTAAAGAAGCTCTTTCAAAAACAGAACAATTTTTTGCAAGAAAACCTGATAACCTCGAGGAAGATATGAAAATAATATTGGATATTATTGCTGAAAATGAAGGTAAAAAAATAGGAGATATTTACAAAGTATATCAAGCAAAGGGAGGTTCTGCTATTTATAAAACATTCCAACGTAGAATTAGAAAGCTAGCAGATAATAGATTTATTGAAACTAAATCCATTAGCGGCGGGACTGAAGGGCGAACTACGATAATTAATATTTGTAAGTTAAAAAAGTTGACTGATTTTTGATTTGATTTCTGATATTATTTATTTTGATTTTTGAAAATAAATTAATAAAAAAATAAAAATTTAAAATAAAACAATTTTGGTTTAGATTTTTCTTTTTAGATAAATTCTGTCGGGATAATTAGGATCATAAACTGCATTTCCTATTATTTTGTCGTCTATAATTGGTGTTAAATCAAGTTTTTTAAACAGAGCCATTGATGCAGGGTTTCTTTTGTCTGTTCTCAACACCAATTCGTTTTTTTGTTTATCTACTAGTGCTTTGATGTAATTTTTAACCAAGATAGAACCAACTCCTTTAATGCGTTTATCTCCTCTAACAGAAATTTCATCCATGTAATTTGCATTGTTTGTTTTTCCAGTTAGAAATCTAAATTTCTCAATTGGTAAATCATATCCCCAAGTAAATCCTGCAATTCCGTCGCAATTTTCAGCAACTAAAATTATAGGATTTTTTTGAGCGCATGCGAAATCTAGATCTTCTATGATTTCTTTATTACTCCAAAATTCAATAAGATTCAGCTCGGTGTTGCATGATTTGCATATTTCTGGTTTTTGTATTACTTCAACTTTGCCATACTCGACACTGCATGATTCACATTTCATATATTCGTTCCAAGGAGGTTCTGCAAATGCTGATTTGTAAACTTGAATGATTTCATCTAAATCAGATTGTCTATAAGGACGAACAGTGAATACAACCAGCGCTTTGCGCCTTAGCCTCCAGTGAAATATTTGTTGGTTGTTGGTTTATTTGTTTTATTTTTTGTTTTACTTCTTCTTGTTTTTTTTTTGTGTTTGATTTCATTTTTTGTTTCCTCCAATTTGGTTTTTTTATTTTTGTTTTTTATTTTTTTGTAATTTATTTTTTAATTTAGTTCTTTATGGTGCAAAATGCGTGTAAAGAAAGTTATAGGATGCAGTCTATTTAGCAATGATGTGATTGTCGAAAAAAGTTAAGAAAAAAAGTTCCGCCCATTTGTTCGCAGGAACATTGGAAATTCGTACGATCGAGCGTTAGCGAAATCGTACTTGATTCTTGCGTATCAAATGAGCGTAACCATTTGAGGGCGGTAGGCGGGAATTGAACCCGCGTCACAGGATATCTGCAAAATAAGTTGCTTGATTTTCCACAGTCCTGTATACTAGCCGTTATACGACTACCGCCATTGCGAATATAATTGGCTAAGCTAGCAATTTTTATAAAGAGATTATAAGTGATATTTAAATATTTACTTCTAATAGAATCAGATTTACTGACAATGAATACAATCAGCGCTTCGCGCCTTAGCCTCGTTTAAAGTTTGTTTCATGGTTATCATAGAGGGGTGATGCGAAATGATATATAAATCTTTCGTTTGTAACTACTTATAAGAAACTAATTATTTTTTATTTAGTTTAATTCCTTTTATTAATATTATTTTTTAATTATTCTTACTTTTTTATTATATAGGTTATTTGTGTTTACTGTTACTTTTTATCTCTAGTTTTCCATGCGTTGTTTGCACAACAGGATAATGCATCATCACAAAACGCATTGCTTCTTTTAATAAGTTTTGATCTCTGTGAGTTTTTAATTCAACAACATAAAAATCTCTTTTTAATTTTTTAATTTTATCAACGCAAATTACTAATTCTGGACCGAATGCGAAAAATCTTTCAAACTGAATTTTTAAGGGGGTATTTTTTTCTTGTTTATTGTTTGTCGCATTTATTAAAAAATGTTTTATTTTTTTATTTTTTACATGTTCTATGTTGAGGGGCATTTTTTCTTTAATGACAAAATAAATTTTTTCTTTTCTTTGAGGAAAAAAGTTAAATTGTTCAAAAGTTTTAGATTCTATTCTTGACGCTATATTGTATGTGACCTGAACTGTTTTGAACCAATCTCCTTTTGTAGCGGTTCTTTTTCTTAATCTTAATTTGGGTTTTCTTCCAGAGTATGTTTTTAGTTTGTTTTTGTAATAAGTATCGTAATAATTTATCGATCTTGTTTTTTTCAATCCGAATTCTTTTGCGAATTCTTTAATTAATTTAGCGGGATTTTGTTTTGAACTAATTAAAAATCTGGATTCGAGATATTTTTCAGATTCAAAACCTAATTTTTTTAATTTTAGTTTGAATAAGAAGTATCTTAATTCTTGAACTCCTACGTCGAGACCTGCAACAATAAATACTGCTGCAACAAAACTGGACATTGCCAAAACCCATGCGGGCGTTGTTGGAAGAACATATTGTCCGACGAGCATTATGATAATATATACTGGATCGTGAACTAGTAAATCATAAGTTAAACTTTTCGATCCTGCTTTGAATGCTTTTTTTAAATAAACAGATAATTTTTCTCTGTCTTCGAGAGGTGTTGTTTTGTAAATATTATGTGCATCTTTGAAATGACCTATAAAAAAACCGAATTTTTCAATTATTGGTCCTGTGAGTGCAAGCACTATTTTATGAGATCCTGCGCCAATTGTTAACCAAGAAATAAGAGCAAATTCCATTAATAATGTTCCAAGCGTATTAAAAATCCAGGCATATGCTTCATCGCGTCCAAATGTTTTAAACACTTCCCAAAAAGGACTTCCTGGAACTGCTATTGGTGTTTGAGCCAATTGTTTGCTTAGAATACTCGTTTTGTTAACCATTTACTATTATTATCTATTGTAAGTTTTTAAACCTTTCTCAATTTTCTTTTTAACAATCATTTAATATTTTTTATCATATTTATACTATTTATTAAATTTATTACATTTTACAAAATCAAATAATTTATTAACCAGTTCGAAATCCTTTTTAGTATGAAATTGATTATAGTGAGGCATGGAGAGACATACGAAAACAGAGAAGGAATAAGTCAAGGTCAAAAAAATTCTCAGTTAACTGAATCAGGTGTTGAACAAGCAAAAAAAGTAGCAGTAAGATTGAGCTCTGAAAAAATTGATGTGATATATTCTAGTGACTTAGATAGAGCAATGCATACTGCAAAAGAAATATTACAATTTCATTCTAATATAGCTCTTGTTCCTTGCAAAGAACTTCGCGAGCAAGCAAAAGGAGTTTACGAAGGACTTTCAAGAGATGTTATTTCTGAAGGTGTCAAAAGTTCTGAATTACCTTATTTTAAATTTAGACCACTGGGCGGAGAATCTATGATAGAAGTTTTTGAAAGAACAAAAATTTTTTTTAATGATATCAAAGAAAGACACTCTGATGAAACAGTTCTTTTGGTAAGTCATGGTGGTCCAATAGGTTGTGTTATTGCACAAGCAGTAAACTTACCTGCGATGCATTATGGTAAATTTTGTCCACGAGAAAACACTGCTGTATCTGTAATTGAAATAAATAATACGGGTGATGAAACTGCAAAAGCAGATGTTGTAATGTTTAATTCTTCTGATCATCTAACTGCAGTAACTGAGATTGCTTCTGAGTATAATTGATGTTTGAGTGGTTATTTGATATTTTGATTAGTTGCAATTTTTATTTTATTTATTATAGTTATTAGTATATTGTGAGTAATAAGATTGATCTATAAATTTATAAAGATTTACTAATAACTAGGCTTTATGAATTTAAAACTACATCACTTTGCTTATAATATTAGACCTGATAAATTAGAATTAGTTTTAGAACTTCTAGAAAAAATAGGATGTAAGCTTTCTTATAGAGAAGAGAATGCGCGATGGTGTATGATTCAACAAAATTCGATTCCTGTGAGTATTCAAATAATCGAAACAAATGATAAACCCATTTCTATTGATCAGAAAACTAATACTCATATAGCATTTTTATCCAACATGCCTAAAGAAGATATTGAACAAATTAAAAATTGGTCTAAAAATAAAAATGTAAATTTTAGACAAGGTGAGTGGTCTGATAAAGAATTGTGGTTTGATTTGCCCGATGTATTTATTAATTTTGTGATAGAAATAATGCACACTTCAATAGCAGAATAAATTAGTTTCAATAAGTTGAAAAATAAAATTTATTAAAAAATTTAAAAAATTATTTTCTTAATTCTTTTTACAAATATGTTTCATGATTTTTTTTTTTTTTTAACCTTTAACAACTCCCATTGGAACCATTCTTGCAACTTTTTTTGAAATATCTGCTTTATGAACTGATTCAATTACTTGATCAATATCTTTGTAAGCACCAGGAGCTTCTTCTGCTAAAACTTTGGGACTAGTAGCTCTTGCAACAATTCCTTTTTTCAAAAGAGATTCTCTAATATCTTCTCCGCGGAATGAGTCTATTGCTTTGTGTCGAGACATTCTTCGTCCAGCACCGTGGCAAGTACTACCAAATGTTTTAAGCATTGCATTCTCTGTTCCATGTAAAATATATGAAGCAGTACCCATACTTCCAGCAATTAATGCAGGAGTATCTGGAAAACTTCTAGTGGCACCTTTTCTATGAACATAAAGTTTTCTTTTTTTACCGTCGACAATGTGATCCTCCATTTTACAAATATTATGTGCGAGTGCATAAATTGTGTGCATGTCCATAGTTTCCCAATCTTTGTTAAACACTTGTTGGAAAGTTTCACGAATCCATTGAGTCATAACTAAACGATTTGCGAATGCGTAATTAACTGCGCACTTCATCGCCTTATAATAATTTTGACCTTCATCGCTATTTACAGGAGCACAAACTAATTGTTTATCAGGAAGTTTAATTTTATATTTCTCTGCAGCTTTAGCATGAATTTTTAAATAATCTGATGCAACTTGGTGACCAAAACCTCGACTACCACAATGAAGCATGATAACTACTTGATCAGGTAAAAGTTTGTATTTTTTTGCATAAGTCTCGTCGAAGATTTGATCTACTTTTTGAATTTCTAAAAAATGATTTCCAGCACCCAAAGTTCCAAGTTGAGGAAGTCCTCTTTTGATTGCTAAATCACTAACCTTGCTTGGGTCAGCACCTTCCATTTTTCCATTTTCTTCAGTGTTCATTCCATCTTCTTTTACACCATAATCATTTTCCACACACCAATCAACACCGTTAGTAAGAACATCATTAAATTTAGAACGTTCAATTCTTAGCTTACCTTTACTACCGACGCCGCAAGGAATATTTTCAAATAATTTTCCAATCAAAGGTCTAAGTTTATCTTTAACATCATTATATGTTAAGTTAGTTCTAATCATATTAATTCCACAATTAATATCAAAACCAGTACAACCACAACTAATTACTCCTTCTTCAGAATCAAAAGCGCCAACTGCGCCCATTGGAAGACCATAACCAATATGGGCATCAGGCATTGCACAAACTGGGGCAACTACTCCTGGAAGCATTGCAACATTAGTAAGTTGGTTTAGAGTTTCATTCTCTAAAGAATCCATAATAAATTGATTACCAATAATTTTTGCATCCACAAGCATTCCTTCTCTAACGCTCTTGGGTAGAATCCACTCATTATCATTTACTTTTTCTAATTTTTCTTTCATATATATCACCTCAGGGATTTATTTACCTGATAGACCGACTATTTGCGATCTGTGTAGATGTAGATTTAGGATGTTTTTAAGTTTTTTGGTGGGTTGACTTAGGAAACTTTATATTTCAATACTTTATTTAATTATCAAAAGAGGTGAATTAACTGATACTTAGTCTAGTTGTTGCAAGTTCAGGGATTGGAATTATTGTTGCTTTAGTTTTTTCTATGTGGATTAATTCAAAAAATGCAGGTAATAATCGAATGCAAGAGATTGCAAGTTATATTCAAGAAGGAGCAATGGCATTTCTTTTGAGAGAGTATAGAATTTTATCTATATTTGTAATTATTGTTTCGTTGATTTTATGGATTTTGATTGGATGGGAAACTGCAGTATCATTTATTTTTGGAGCGATACTTTCTGCATTAGCAGGTTTTGTTGGAATGAGAACTGCGACTAGTGCAAATGTAAGATGTGCAAATGCTGCTAGAAAAAATATTTTAGGTGCTCTTTGTATTGCTTTTAGTTCAGGAGTTGTAAATGGACTTTTTGTTTCGAGTTTAGGAATACTGGGGATAAGTATTTTATATTTATGGTTTGGAAATCCTGAAATAATTTATGGATTTAGTTTTGGAGCAAGTTCAATTGCATTATTTGCGAGAGTTGGCGGAGGGATTTTCACAAAAGCTGCAGATGTTAGTGCAGATCTCGTCGGTAAAATAGAAAAAGGAATTCCTGAAGATGATCCAAGAAATCCTGCAGTAATTGCAGATAATGTAGGGGACAATGTTGGAGATGTTGCAGGGATGGGTGCAGATCTTTTTGAAAGTTATGTTGGTTCAATAATTGCAGCAATGGCTATAGGTGTATTTATTTATGGAAAAAATGGAATTTACTTACCTTTAACAATTGCAGCAGTGGGATTAATAGCATCTATTATTGGAACTTTGTTTGTGAGAACTGATTCTGAAAAGAAAATTCAAACTGTTTTAAGACGAGGATTATTAGTTTCAAGTTTGCTTGTATTAATTGGTTCATATTTTTTAACAAAACATTTTTTAGGAAGTGTGGATATTTGGTGGGCATTAGTTGTTGGATTAATTAGTGGTGTGTTGATTGGATTGATAACTGAATTTTATACATCTGCAAAACATTATCCGACGCGTAAAGTTTCTGAAGCTTCAAAAACAGGTGCTGCAACAAATATTATTCAAGGATTGGCTTTAGGAATGGAATCAGTAGCATTACCTGTTTTGGTTATTGTGATTGCTATATTTATCTCGTTTAAAATGGGGGGAATTTATGGAATTTCAATTGCTGCAGTAGGAATGTTGTCGACTCTTGGAATTAGTTTAGCAATAGATGCGTATGGTCCTGTTGCAGATAATGCAGGAGGAATTGCTGAAATGGCAAAACTTGGAAAAGCTGTTAGAAAAAGAACTGATGCTCTTGACGCTGTTGGAAATACAACTGCTGCAATGGGAAAAGGATTTGCAATTGGAAGTGCAGCGCTTACAACTCTTGCATTTTTTTCAGCATATATTGTGAGAGTAGATTTGAAAGTGATAAGTATTACAGAACCCATTGTTCTTATTGGTTTATTTTTGGGAGGACTGATGCCTTTTATTTTTAGTTCACTTACTCTTCGTGCGGTTGGAGTTTCTGCATTTAAAATGATAGAAGAAGTTCGCTATCAATTTAAGAATATTCCTGGACTTATGAACGGAAAAGCAAAACCTGATTATGCAAAATGTGTTGATATTGCAACGCAAGAGGCATTGAAACAAATGGTGCTTCCAGGACTTCTTGCAATATTTGTTCCGATTCTTGTAGGATTGTTTTTGGGTGTTGAAGCACTTGGTGGATTTTTAGGCGGAGGATTAGTTACTGGTGTTTTGATGGCAATAATGATGGCAAATGCAGGAGGAGCTTGGGATAATGCTAAAAAGTATATTGAATCTGGTGAATGCAAAGGTTGTGGTGGAAAGGGAAGTTTTGCACATAAAGCAGCAGTAGTTGGAGATACTGTGGGAGATCCATTTAAAGATACTAGTGGACCTGCAATTAATATTCTGATAAAATTAATGAGCATAGTTAGTTTGGTGTTTATTCCTCTGTTTTTAGCTGTTTGAATTTCGAGCTATTTTTTTAATTTTTGTTGAATTACTTGACTTTTATGTCCCTATTTATAAATGGCATATTCTGGAGTATAGAAATATTTATATAGTATTTCGAAGTTACTACTTAATAGAAACAACAAATAATATTTGTTGTTTTTTACGATGTTAAAGCCCGAGGTGTTATATTCTTCTCAAGCCCCCCCGAAAAGATCCCTTGGGTTTTTACTTTTTCTTATTCGAGATTTGTTTTAAAATGTTAAATTTTCTTATTTTTAATTAGATTTAATATTCGTTTAAACATTTAAATTCTTGTTACTACTATCAAGAAAGTACATAATAGAAACATTTATATATCATCTCTGTATTGTGCTGTATGAGAGACAAAAAGCATTTAATGCTTTGAAACCTGAGGTCAGATCACTTCTTACTTAAGAAGCCCCCCTAAACCTACCTTAGGTGTCTTTTCTTTTTATTATGATTCTAACTGCTTATTTTGATATAATTTGCTTTATTAGTGGTTATTATTGTTAGTTGCTATTGCAGTTATTGCTGCTACCCTTCTGATTAATTATGTGATAAAATAGTTTAATTGTAAAACCTTCAAAAATATATATGTGAACTTCTTTTTACGTTACATGAATGTTTTGTGTGTTAAGTGTAAAGGGAGAAATTTATGTGGGCGGCCATATTGTCCAATAATGGCTAAAATAAGTAGTCAGAAAAAAGTTAATTTGGGAGCAAAACAAGACTTTTTTGGAGAAACCCCTAATATATTTGTTGGAAAGTATGGTTATCCTAATGTGAATGTAGGATTTCTTAGTACTGAAGAATACAAAGATCATGATGCACCAAAAAAATGGGTTAAAGAAGGAGTTGGCATTCAACAAGTTATAAATTTAAGAACTGAACTAGTTAATAGTAGTTTTAGAGCGCATATAAAAAGTTTTGATGATAGGTTTATGCAAATGAGTCAAGAAGTTTCTCTTGCACATAAGCCTGTTGATGTTGAGATAAATCTAAATAAAAAACCAAGTTTTTCATTGAGTTTTAATCAAGATGCTATGCCTCACGGACCTCGCGTTTCTGTAAAACAAGCAAGAATTACTGAAAATCCTAAAATTCCTCATAAAGTAGAAAAAATTGTTGATGATGATTTGAAAGCTGCCGAGGCTGTTAATTTAATTTCTAAATCAAATTTTGATGAACATTACATAACTAAAGTTCTTAGTTTAGGCAATCTTGGTTCTGAGTCTCGACGTAAAATAGTTCCAACAAGATGGTCTATTACTGCTGTTGACGATATTTTAGGTAAGAAAATGATAGAAGATATTAAAAATTATTCAAGTTCTGATTATCTTGCTTATTTTGGAGGATACCTTGGAAATTATTATCTTGTTTTATGTTTTCCTGATGTGTGGAGATATGAGTTATTTGAAATGCTTGCAGGTCAAACAGATTCATTTGCAACTGATTATGAAAATTATTCTGGTCGTAGAGAATATGCTCACAGTACGGCGGGAGGATATTATGCTGCACGACTTGGCGTGCTTGAAGGTCTAAAAAAGATTCGACGACAGGCATCAGTTTTATGTTTGCGTTTTATTACAAATGAATACTGGGCGCCGTTAGGAGTTTGGGTGTGTAGAAATGCAACTAGAAAATCAATTGAATCAAAACCACTTGAGTTTGGAAGTAAAGAATTAATGTTAGATTATGTTCGAAAGTTTGCACAGAAGAAATTTGGAATGAATATAGATCCTATTTTACGACAGAGTGATCTATTAAATGAAATAAATTCTCAAATAAAATTGAATCATTTTAATTAGATTAATTTAAACTTTTTAATTCAGCATTACCTTATTATGGTTATTGCTATTATTATTATTATCATTATTATTTATGGTTATTATGGGTGTTGTGGTGATTTGAGTTTATAGAAATAAAAAATTTGAAATGAAAAAATTTAAAACAAATTTATTGTTTTTATTTTGATTTACAGTTATTTGTGTTTTCAAATCTTTATTATTCTTATTTTTTGAAAACGTGATGTAAACCCATTAATACAAAAACTATACTCCACCAACTAAATTTAAACCAAGTTAGCATGCCATAGTCTTTTGCTACAAATAAGATTCCTAAAATAAGAATCACTAGACCCCAGCCAAAGCAATTGCAATGTTTGTGTTCACAACATACTTCCTTTTTAGCAGGAGCAGCAGCTTTTTTAGTTACTCTTTTTCTTTTTGTTGCCATTAAAATCCACCTCTTTTTGATTGAACTATATTCATTAACATGAATTACACTATTTATTTTATGTTTTGATTTAATAGTATTTAAATCTTTTCTTGATTTAAGACGAGAAATAGCACATAGTTGTTTTTTAGTTTTTACTTTTGAATACTAACTAATCAAATTTAGTTAATTTTTATTTGTCAAATTTAGTTAATTTTTATTTATTAGGTTTAGTTAATTTTTTTTTTAATTCTTCTAATTCTTTTAAGAAACGATTGATTGTGTTAATTACAACTTCTGGTTGAGTTTTAAGTGTTGCGCAAATATTTTTTAAAATATCTTGATATTCTCCATCAAATTCTTCTGTGCTTGATAAATTTAGTTGGGTAATGTCTATGCTTTTTTTCTTTTTGATTGCTTTTCTTACAATCTTCCATTTACTAAACAGTTCATTTACTCTTCCAGGAATTTGGGTTGATTTAACATTTAATATTTTACTAATTTCAGAAAGAACATCATCAATACTGTCTTCTACTTTAGATGCTGCAGCACCAACTGCAAATTCAATTCTTACAATTCCATCTTGAACTTTTGTAGATCTAAGAATTTTTATTTGTTCAATTTCTCCAGTTAAATCAAGATGTGTTCCGCCGCATGCTTCAACATCTAATCCTGGAATTTCAACAATCCGAATTTCTCGTCCAGGAACAGCGCCGCCTTGGTAGAGTCTAAAACCATATTCTGCTTCAGCAAGATTTCTTGGTAAGAATTTTTTATAAACAGGAAGATCTTCTTGTACAATTTTATTTGCTTCTTCTTCTATTTGTTCGAGTTGAGATTGATTTAAACTTTCGTAGTGGGTTATATCTAGGCGAGCTTTTGTTAATGATTTTGCAGCACCTGCTTGCCAAATATGATTTCCAAGAATTCTTCTGCAGACTCCGTTAATGACGTGAGTTGCAGTGTGATGTTGAGTTAATATTTTTCTTCTATCAAACTCAATTTCACATTCAACAGAGTCGGTTTCTTTTAAGCATACTTTTTTGTCTTGGATATTTTCTAGAACGTGAACAATGTGATTTCCTTGTTTGAAAACATTAATAACCTTTGCAGATCCAATTGTTCCTTTATCACAAAGTTGACCTCCTGATGTAGGATAAAAATATGTGTCGTCTAGAATGATATGTGTTTTATTGTTTTGTTCTATAATTTTGATAATTTTTGATTTGAATTTTAATTCTTTGTAATCATCGAAATATTTAGCATTTGTTTTTGGAATATCTGGGGGGATTTCTATTTCGTGTAATTTTCTTGTTGCAGATACTTGTTCTTTTTTTTCATGAAGTGCTGCAACCTTTTTGTAAAAATCATCAGGTATTGAAATACTCTTTCCTAATTTTTGCGCTTCTTTTTTTACAATTTCTGGAGAAATTCCTTGAGAATCATATAGCTCTAACAAATCTTGAGTGGTTATATCTCCTTTTTTTAAAAGGCGTTCAATAATTTGCTGTGCTTTTTGTCTAGTTGTTTTAAATTTTTCAGTTTCGACAGTAATTATATTTTCAACTTGATCAATATTTTCTAAAAGTTCTGGAAATAATTCTTTAAGATCTTGCGCATGCCATTTACAAACATCAATAAAATTAATATTCCAGTTAAATTGATCGATAAATGTCAATGCACGTCTAAGAATAACTCTTAAATTATATCCTCCTCCGACATTTGAAGGAAGACCTCCGTCAACAATTGCAAATAAAAGCGCTCTTGCGTGTTCTGCAATAGAATAAATAGCAGTCATTGGAAGAATTTTCTTTTTTAGTTCAACTCCTGTTAATTCTCCTACTTTTTTCGCAACATCTTCCCAGGCTGTTTTCATGTCTTCCACTTCATCTACATTAAGTAGTGCTGAGTGGAGTGAAAATTCAGAAAATAGTTTAGCATCGTATTCTACTTTAGTGGCATTTTTAAGTTTGGTTATAATTTCTGGAAACGTAGCTTCATAAATATTTGGAACTCCTTGAGAAAACCAAGCAACACGTTCCATTCCCATGCCCATATCAAGAACTTTAAGATCAAGTTTTTTTGTGCTTGCATCAGGAAGTTGTTCAAACATCATATAGACTTGATTGAAAAGTTCAATACCTTTAGAAAAAAATTCCATACAAGGACCAAAATTTCCTCCCCCTGCCCAAGCATCTTCGTGCATTGTAAGTTCTGATTTTTCAAGACCCACACCATCAATTATAAATTCATAAATGTCTCTGAAAACTTTATTTTGATCCCATTCTTCGGGTGATACAAACATGTGTTGGCCAATCATTACAAAACCAGTCATGTGAGATCCAGTAATGCCTACATTATCGACATCAACAAATCTTAAACTAAATTGGGGAATAACTAATTTTTTAGCAGGAGGTTCAACTTCTCCGCTAATAACAAAAGGTTGAAATGCTGCAATAGATGCATTAGTAAATTCAGTAGTTGGATTCCAACGCGCAATAACTGGATATCTAGCAACAGATTTGTAACCTTTCTTTGTAAACATATCTTCAAACAATTTCCATGTTTCTGTAAATGTAAGTTTATTTTTTGCAGGCGTACCGTCGACAATTTTAACTCCTCCTTGACACGCAGGATCGCCACAAATTATTTGATCTTTATTTATTGTCCAAAAAAAAGTGTTGCACTTTTCGCAACTTTTTCTCATGAATCCTTCTTCTTTTAGTACATCGGTTGCATAATAATCCTCTGGCTTTTCACTAGCAACTATTTTAAATTCTTTTTTTAGTTCTTTGTCTGTCTTTAACATTTTCAATTTTCTCTATATCTTCCCTACTCGTTTTAGTTATTATTTAATTATTAGTTTACTATAAAAAAAGACTTAAGCAGTTTCTTCTTCAATTCCATTTTTTTCTTTATATTCATCAACACAAAAGCGCGAACAAAATCTTTTAATTTCATCATTTATTTTTGTTTCAATAACATCTTCAGTTCCCATTAAAGGTTGTCCACAATTAGCACATTTTCCAAGTTGCCCATCTTCATTAGCACCTTCTGCAAATCCTTCTTCCCATGTTTCAATTTCATCATCTTCTCTTAATTGTTCAAGACCTTCTTTATCATATACATCTTCATCTTTTTTGCCTTCATCCATTTCTAATTTTTTTTCATCTTCTGTTAATTCAGGTTCTGTCATATGATCACCTTTTTTATTTTTCTTTTTTTTGCAATTTTTTTTTAATTTTATTTGAATAACTGTGAGCTATGTGTAACGGTTCTGGAAGTTTATGGCCTTTCATCATGTCTTTAATTATTTCAATAGATGTTTTAAGAGATATTTTGTGACCTGGACTTATAAAAATAGGGTTTGCATGTTCTTTAGTTGCTATTTTTTTTGCTCTTGCTTCTTTTTCAACATAAACAGTATCTTCTTTTAACTCTCCGATTGATTGACTTTTAGTTACGCCAATTGTAGGAGTATCCAAAAGAATACCTATGTGTGTTGCCATACCTATTCTTCTTGGGTGGAGTATTCCATTTCCATCAATAACTAATAAATCTGGTTTTTTAGTTAGCTTATGGAATGCTTCAACCACTGCGGGTGCTTCACGGTAAGCCATATAGCCTGGAATATAAGGTATTTCAGTTTCAACAACTGCATATTTTTTATCAACAATTTCCATTGTTTTGATGTCTAATACAACAATTCCCGAAATAATTTTATCATCTATAAATGCTTGATCAACACCTGCAATTAGCTTAATATCATCAAAATTATCAGTAGTGATGACTTTTTTAGCAAATTTTTCTTGTTCTTTTTTAAGCTCTCTTTTTTTAAGCATTTTATTGTATGGTTGGTGCCTTTATTTAAATAATTTGCTCTCTTTTAATATTATAAGGGCTTTCTTATCATTTTTTTGAATTTAATACTTATAACCTATATTATGTTCTTTAAGAATCTATTTATATCTTGTTTTTTTGTTGTTGTATATGAAAGTGATAGAACATATTGAAAAAAGAAATAACCCTATATTTAGTTATGAAATTATTCCTCCTAAACGAGGGGGAAATTTGTCTGATTTAATTTCGGTTGTTGAAGATTTAAAAAAATTTGATCCTCCTTATATTGATATAACTAGTCATGCTGCTGAAGCAATCTATGAAGAAACAGATTCTGGAATTAAACGACAAGTTAAAAGAAAAAGACCTGGTACGTTAGGATTGTGTGTGTTGATTAAACATAAATATGGAATTGATGCAGTTCCGCATATTCTTTGTAGAGGTTTTACTCGTGAAGAAACAGAAGATATTTTAATCGAGTTTCATTATAGTGGGATTGAGAATGTTCTTGCTTTGAGGGGAGATGATGTAAGTTATAAAAAACCTCCTAGAATTGATAGAACTATTAATGATTATGCAGGTGATCTCGTCGATCAAATTAGTAGTATGAACCAAGGAAAGTATTTGAGTAATTTATTGGATGCTGAGAAAACAAATTTTTGTATAGGTGTTGCAGGATATCCTGAAAAACATTATGAATCTCCTAATATAAAAACAGATATTGATTATTTAAAGAAAAAGGTTTTATCAGGTGCAGATTATATTGTAACTCAAATGTTTTATGATAATAATGATTATTTTAATTTTGTTGATTTGTGTCGATCGGAAGGTATTTTAGTTCCGATTATTCCGGGTATAAAAATTCTTTCTTCTAAAAATCAATTATCTACGCTTCCAAAAGTGTTTAATATTGATATTCCTTATGAGCTGTCTGAGGAAGTTAGACTTGCAAAAGCTAAACATGTGAAAGATATAGGTGTTGATTGGGCTGCAAGGCAAGTAGAAGAACTTCTTAATAGAGATGTTCCTGCGATCCACTTTTATGTAATGCAAACATCTAAACATGTTTCTAAACTTATGAATAAACTAAATATTTGATAAGGTCTGAGTCATTATTGATATCATTTTGTTTTTCTAATTTGTTGTTTTATTTTCTACAACAAATTGTTATATAGTTAGAATATTCTGTATATAATAAGATGAAACAAACAATAAATGACCTTGGAATGAGTGCCTGCAGCCTAGTAGGAGCAATAGATCAAATAAAATACGGTGGACAAATAGAAGTGGCAAATAATTATGGAGTAAAAGTTGGACTGGTAGTTAATAGAGTGATAACAGAAATAAAAGGAAGCGAATAGGCTTAAAGGTTGAAAAAAATAAAAAGATAAAATTAAACAGAATTCTAATATTTATTTATACGCTTGTCTGTGGCTAATATGAACTCCTTAAAAATCTGAGCAAAGGCGGAGTATTATTTTGGCCTATGGCCAAAACAAAAACGACGAACGCCCTGCATGAATCGGGCGTTCTTACGCAATCACTCCAAGGCTTTTGCTCAGGAACATAGAGGATTTTATATTAGCCCTTGTTTGTACAAATCATTTTTTCTTTTTAGCATGTTTCCACATAAATTCAAAGTAACTTCTATATGCTTTTGCAGCAGCTTCATTTTCAATTATTATCCCTTCAGGATCATCAGTCCAAATTATTAATGCGATTTTATCTCCATAAATATTTGTAACAACAGGAGACTCAACTGTTTTTGGAACAAATCTAGTTAATTTAGGATTTGAAGTTTTTGTATCTCTATCTTCTCGAACAATAGTTCTTACTTTTAGATTTTTTTCTTTTAGTTGTCTTACAAATTGTTTTTGATAAGCTGGCATTCGTTCTTCTAATTGTCCTTCATTACCAAAAACAATATTTTCTTTTTCTGTTGCAATAATATCTTGGAAAATTGTTCGTACTCCTTTAAAACCTTTGAACATTCGGACTTGGCCCTGGAGTTTGCTCATTTTATGTCTTGCGTCGAGCTCAGGCATAATTTCTTTAACATCTTCTTCTTGTTCTTTTAGGAAATCAAGAATTCTTTTTGGACCTGTTGCTTGAAACCATTTAACTTTTCCTATACAAACATAACTTACAAGTCCTTTTTCTATTAATTTTTTTATTGAATTATAACAGCTACTACGATCTATTTTTGCAATCTTTGCAATTTTTCCTGCTTTACATGATCCATGATCATTAAGTGTGAGATAAATTTTAATTTCATTAGGACTAAATCCTACGTTTTCAAGAACAGTTTCGATTTTTTGCATAATATCTTCCTCCAACGGGTTTGAATGTTGTTATGGTATAAATAAGTTTCTGTTGTTTGAGTTTCTACAACAAGATGTTATATTTGAGCAAGGTTTTCTTAGATAGAAGCAAATTAACTTTTTGGAGGGTGGGAAAATGGAACAAACAAGCATAGAACAAACCATAAACAATATTTTTAGTGTTGTAAAAGCAACAAAAGATTTGAAAACAAAAGAACAGCTGATGCTAGAAGCAGGAGATCTTAGACGAGAACAATATCTTGGCGAGATAAATATGCGGAAAAAAGCAGAGTATAGAGATCAAGCAAGAAATTGCTATTTTGCAGCAAGAGGTTTTTATAGAAAACAATTGAGTTTTTAATTTTTTTAGTTTTTGATTTTGTGAATTAGTTAGGTTTTTTAGGAGGGATTGAAATGGAAATTGAAGAGAAACCAATAACTTATGTTGTAACATATCGTGGAGTTGATGGTTTTAGTAAGGGATATCATGAAGGTTTTGAAAGAAATGTGATTATAACTGGTGCTGAAGTATCTGGCTTAGAAGAAAGTTGGCGTACTGGAGAAACATTTGGTGGGCAATTAACTGCAACTAGTGAACAAGTAAAATTTGCTTATGAATCTGCAGAAAACGAAAGAAAATCTTTTGCCAATAGGATTGATAGATGTTATTTTTATTTAGGTGCTAATGGTGCAGGTCCAGCATTTGAATATATTAAAAATATGGTTGAACAAGGAATGAAAACAAATGTTGTGTTGGTAGCGTGTGACTGCAGTAAAAATAAAAAACAAGAATTTGCTAAAGAAAATGAATTGTCTATTATTTGGTCTGATTGCGGAGGAAGAGACACTCTTAGAAAAATTGTAGAAAATGAACTAAACGAAGGGGACAAATTAGTTGGATATGCTGAACATGAAAAAAAATTAATAAAAAATTATTTTGAAAAAAAGGGAGAAAAATTACTTGGTAGAGAAGAAAAATTAGAAATGTATGGTGCTATGGATTCTCGTCAGAGAAACCAGAATAAATTAGGTATTGAAAATGCGATATTTGCTCGATTAAGTCGTGATAATGCAGATATTTTTGATGGTGAAAATGATGGATGGAAATTAAAGATGTTGTGGGAGAATTTAGATTTGATATTAGAAATTGAGAAGAAAAATGAATAAAAAAACAATAAATTTATCACATGAATTAGCAGAGGTATACTCTAATCCAGATTTGTATAGTTCTCCTGATATGTTATTTCCACCCTCTGAACGCCAACCACATGCGTTGATGCTGGAATTAACTACTGGTTGTGATTTTCAAAGATGCACATATTGTAATAGATATAATTTAGTGCGCTTTACCGAAAAATCATTTGATGAATTCATGAATCATTATAGGGGAGTGCTTGAAACGCTCAATGACTATGGACACAATATTAGAAAAGTGTTCATTGGTGGGGGCAATGCCTTGCAAGCTCAGCAGAGCACATTACTAAATGCAATTGAAAGAATAACAAATGATTTTGATCTAAAAGGAATCGCAACATATGGTAGGGCAGATGCAATTGTGGAGAAGGGCAGAACAAAAATAAGTAATCTTAGAAGAGAGGGATTAAACTTAGTATATTGGGGAATTGAATCAGGATCTGATGATGTGTTAAATTATGTCAATAAAGGAACTACAAAAAATCAAATGTTAAATGCTGTAGAGATTGCACATGACAGTGATATGGAATTATCAGTAATGATTATGCCTGGATTAGGAGGGATTAAACATTATGAACCCCATGTGGCTGAAACAGCATTATTACTAAATGAAACAAATGCTAAATTTATCACGCTGATGGCAGTTAATCCAACTCCAAAAACCCTCTATGCAAGAAGAATGCAAGGGGAGATTGACAGAGGGAAAAATAGACCATTAACAGATTATGAATTAGTTCAACAAGTAAGAGATATGCTTGAACTAATGCGTCCTAATAATCAAAGAATTGGAATGTTTGACTCAAGCATTGATAAAGTTGCAAAAAATCCAATTGCATTTAATGTCAAATTTAATAAAAATGGTAAAAAGGAGGTAATGTGCCTTTGCAATACATACTTACATAAAAATTAAATAGATAAATATAAAAACAATAACTTAGGAGGTAATAAAATGAAAGAAATAATTCTAGCATCAACAAGTCCTCGACGAAAAGGATTATTACAGCAAATAGGATTAGAATTTAAAATAGTTCCAAGTAATTATGAAGAAGATATGACTCTAGATTTGTTACCGCATAAACTTGCGATGGTGCTTGCTCGTGGAAAAGCAGTAGATGTTGCAGATCGATTAAAATCAGGAATTGTAATTGGAGTTGATACATTTATTGTTTTGGGAAAACACAGAATTGGAAAACCACATACTGCAGATGTTGCCAAAAAAACTCTGAGAAAAATATCAGGTAAGGTTTTAAAAATTTATTCAGGTGTTGCTATCATTGATGCATCAACTGGAAAAGAATTAGTCGACTATGAATTAACTAAAGTAAAAATGCGCAAAATGTCAAAAAAAGATATTGAACAATATGTTGCAACAGGTGAGCCTCTTGATAAAGCAGGAGCATTTGCAATACAGGGAAGGGGTGCAGTATTCGTCGAGAAACTTGAAGGTTGTAACTCGAATGTTATCGGACTTCCGCTTCATAAATTAGTTCAAATGTTAAATAAGTTTGGCATAGATATTTTTGAATATGGTGCTTGGAATAAATAGATGATTTGAAATTAGGGGAGGGTGTAAGGGTGGTTATAATGAAATTTAAAGAATATATTAATGGAAATAAATCAATTATTGGAATGATTCACGTCCAGGCTTTACCAGGAACACCTTGTAATAAATTGAGTTCTCAGGAAATTATTGACAAAGCAATTGAGGAAGCAAAATTATATTTGAAATGTGGAATAAACATTGTTGCTATTGAAAACATGCATGATATTCCTTACACTAAAAATATTGGTCCTGAAGTAACTGCTTTGATGGCAGTAATTGGTAAAGAAATAAAAAATCTAGGACTTTATTGTGGGATACAAATACTTGCTGCTGCAAATAAAGAAGCACTGGCTGTAGCAAAAGCAGCAGATCTTGATTTTATTCGCGTCGAAGGATTTGTTTACGCGCATGTTGCAGATGAAGGCTACATTGAATCCTGTGCAGGAGACTTACTGAGGTATAGAAAACAAATAGGTGCAGAAAATGTTCTTGTTTTCACAGATATAAAAAAGAAACATTCATCACATGCAATAACTTCTGATGTAGATCTTTTAGAAACTGCACACACTGCAGAATTCTTTTTATCAGATGGTTTGATAATTACAGGAACTAGTACTGGAAAAGAAGCATCGCCTGAAGAGGTTAGTTCTGTTAAGTTAAAGGTTAAGGTTTCTGTGTTAGTAGGATCTGGAATAACTGATAAAAATATTCACTTGTTTCAAGATGCAGATCTTTTTATTGTTGGATCATTTTTTAAGAAAGATGGTTTTTGGAAAAATGAAATTGATGATGAGAAAGTAGCATCTTTAGTTGAAGCGATTAATAGATTGAATTGATTATTTGATGATCCTTTGTTTGTTGTTGATTGTTCTACAACAAGTATTGATATAATTTAGGTCTTATCTAATAATTAAGATGGACCAAAAAATAATTCAAGAAATGAAAGAAGCACAGATTAGAGTAAGACAAGTACACCCTGAGTGGACGCAAGAGAAAGTAAGATTTGTGGCACTAAAACTAATAGGGCTTGTGCAATAAAAAATAAATAATCTTTGCTTTAATAAATAATAAATCAAATTCATCAAATTAATAGAATAAATTGATTAAATTGATTAAATTGATTAAATTTAATAAATTGAGTTATAAGAATATTTAAACTAAATTGATGGGTGTTTGAAATAAAAAAATATGTTTTAACAGGCGGACCTGGAACTGGAAAAAGTTCAATAATTGAGGAATTAAAAAAAAGAGGAGAATGTGTCATTCCTGAAGCAGCAGAAGAATACATTAAACTTAAACAAGCACAAGGAGTAAATGAACCTTGGCTTGAAGATGATTTTCAAATACAAATTCTAAAAATACAAATTGATTATGAACGAAAAATTCCTTTAGGAGTTAGTAGAGTATTCATAGACAGAGGACTACTTGATGGTCTTGCATATGTAAAAATGGGAACTTGGCAGTACAAGGAGATTAAAGCTGAATCCGAAAAAATTCATTATGCGGGAGTTTTCTTAATTGATCAGTTAGGGCATACAAAAAAAACAGAAGTCAGACGAGAAAATGAAGATGAAGCTTTAAAGATAGGAAATAAAATAAAACAAATTTATGTTGATTTTGGTTATGATCTTGTTAAAATAGGTTTTGGAACAATAGAAGAAAGAGCAAATAGGGTTTTAGATCATTTGAGTTAAATTAATTTTCTGATTTTTTAAATTCGAAATTGTTTAAGCTAGACTTGGGAGGGATAAAATGAATGAAACAGTGAAAAAATATTTGTGTGATTTGGTTGAGGCGAGGAAAAAAGATTTAGAATTTGGAGTATTGAATGCAGAATATTTAATTAAGGATAAAAGCGAGTTTTTAGAAGAATTGAAATTGTATGATTTGGTAAAACAAGAATTGTATGATTGATTAATTGTAAATTGTAATAGTTTTATTTTGTTTTATTTTACATTATCTTATTATTTCTATTATTGTGTATTGTTGTTTATATTTCTACAACAAATAATTAAGTACTTCTTAGTAGTCATTATTCGATAGTTAGTAAGAGGTGAAAAATGACATTAGATAATAGGGTACAAACAGAGTATGGCGCAAAAAAACAAAGTAAAAGTAAGTTTGTGATTGTAGCGACTCATGGCGCAAAAGACGACTTAATGACTGCAGAAATTGCAGAAGAGATTGCAAAAATAATGAGTGCTGGGTTTGTAGTCAATACTAGATACAAGAGAATTGAGTGTGACTTGAACAATATAAAAGACATAGAACTAAATTCTAGAAAAAATAGGTTTTACAGAGATATAGATGAAATAGCAGAGGATGCAAAACAATATTCTGCAAAAGAACATGATGGATGCGAACACGCAGTAATAGTGCACATACACGGAATGAAAAACAGGGGAGATCACGGAATAGATATAGGAATTGGTGCAAAATGGAATAAGAAAAAGAAAAAATACCAAGGAGCAAAATATCATCCTGAAGCAGTGGATTTTGAAACTGGAAAAAGATGTGGTGGAAAGGTCAGAGCCAACATAGAAATGACTGCAAAAATGAGAAGAAAAATAGATGGCGAATTGAAAACAGAAAAAGGAAAAAGAGCATGGATTGGAAAATATTTTGCAGCGTGGAAACAAGAAAGAGGAATACAATATCATGCAGGAACAGATCATCATGCGATGCAAATAGAAATTTGTGAGTCGCTAAGAAATGAACCAAGATATATTGCAAGTAAAATAGCAGAAGCTTTGCAAGAAGCTTATGAAAAAATGTAAAATGGAGGAGATAAAAAATGTATGTTTTACCTGTTGAATTACCTAAATACAAATTAGAAGATATTGCGAGGCAAGAAGGATTAGAATTATCTGAGGATTTAGGAGAGCTTGTATTAATGCAGCGTCAAGATAAATTGCAGATGATTCAGACTAATTTTAGTGAGCTTTTGACTACTGGAAAATATGTGGATGCTTTTGAACTTGTTTTTAAAAATAAGGGATTATTATCATTCGCACCAGTAAATATTTTAAATAATTGTGGCGATAAGTTCAGGGAATTAGGTCAATACGAATTTGCTGCGGCAATTTATGGTGATGAGAAAAAAATAATGGAAAAATTTGGAGAACAAGTTTTCAAATTAAGAGATGAAAATAAGAAAGAAGAACTTGCCAGATTGATAATTGTTCTTAGTAAAATGGGTTGTGATAACATATACGAACCACTGCAAAGATTTGTTAGAAAAACAGTTATGAATATTAGACGTGTCAAATAAACTAAACTAGATGGATGAGCAACTATTTGGTGGTTGAACTAAAATGATTGTGAGGTAAACTAATGAAACGAGAAAAAAAACACGAATCTTATTTGAATGGGATTAGAAAAACAAATTATACTTCGTTTATTGGAGAAGCAACAGTTGTTAAATTCGAAGAAGAGGGTTTAGAAAAATCGATTTTTCATGTAAAAACCAATGAAGGTTTAGACGAAATAGTAGTTCCTTTTAGAGTTCATTCAAAAGCATTAGAGGGCGCAAAAATTAGATATGTTCATTATGAAATAGAAGAGTCTGGATCTGAAATGACTGGAGAATTTGAGTTTTCAATTGAGTGTATGGAGCCAGTATTCAGAAACTATGAAAGAAAAACTGATGAATATTTTATTAAAGTTTTAGACGGAGAGTTTGAAGGATTGGAATATAAAAAATGTTTTTCGCAAAAAGATGGTGGAGATTTAGTTAAGGTTATGGCAAGGTTTGGATAATTTTTATAAATTGAGCACGGCGCAATGAAGCAAAACTAGATTAGGGAGGAAAAATAAAATGACAAAAGAAGAACTTAAAGATTCTGCTGAGAGATTATATGTGAAAGCAATTGTTGCAGCAGAAAAATTTGATGTCCAAAATGCAATTGATTTTGGAAATAAAGCAATTCAAATGTATGAACAAATGAATATACAAACGATAGAAGATGCGGTAGCAATTAATGTTACTATAGGGGGCATACCTGTGCCTGAGTTAATGCATGAGGGGGTGATTAAGGCAAGGTTGCGCAGTTATAGAATTATTTTGTAATTCAAATAAGCTAACTTGTAAATGGAGAAAAAATAAAATAGAATAAGCAGAAAAACGCAGCAGCGCGGATAGTTTGAGATATTGTTTTTGTTAGGGTGCAATGTCTTGGGGAGATTATGAGTGATGTGGGTGTTGAATAATTTTTGAATTATTATTATTGTGGTTGGTTAGGATTATTAACTATATAAAATTGTAGTTATTTTATTTTATATAGAATTCCAAATTTCATCACCTACTTGGTGAATGTTTTGAATAACATTTCCTGATTTCATAAATTTAATTTCTTCAGATGAAAATGAAGCAATACCTATTGCCAAGGGTTTTTTGTGATTTTCGTCGACGATTGATACTATTTTTTCCTTTTGAAACTCATCAACTTCTTTAATACCTGGGCGCATAACATCTGCTCCACCTGTAATAAATTTTATAGCAGGCATGTCAATAACAACTTTTGGAAGAAAATTATTTGTTAAAAGCAATCTTAGTGTGGGAATTAATCGTTTATTGTAATAGAAAAAATAAGGTTTATCATTTATCATTATAGTTTTATCGTCTATTAATTCAGATTTGTCTTTTTTTGATATAAGTCCTTCTATATTAAAATCTTCTTTGAGAACTTTTATTATATTTTTAACATCTCGGTTACTTAGTTGTTGTTTTTTCATTTTTTTGGACTATTTGTTCAATTATTGGTTATGTTATTTATTGTTTATATTAATCTTTTTATTTTTTGAATACATTTTTGATATATTCAATTTTAGTTGTTGGGTGTATTTAATGTAGTTAATTTTGTTTTATGCTAATTTCCATTCCAGTATCTATGTTTATTGTTGTTGATTTGTAATTAGAATTGTTTTGAACATAGTCTAAATAATTTTGCAATCGTTCTTTGTGCGATATTACATCATCTGCAATAATTATGTGGTTTTTTGAGAGAAGATTATTTGATTCTAATTTTTTTAAATATTGTAAATATTCATCTTTTCTAGCGTCGATAAAAACTAAATCAAATTGTAGGGGTATTTTATTAAAATTATTAACGTCTTCTTTTTGGTTTAATTTGTCAATTATTTCAATAGCATTACCTTCGAGTAGATTGATATTGTTTAGATTTGATTTTTTAAAATTCTCTTTTGCAAGTTTTATTGATCTAGGACTTGTTTCAATAGTTGTTAATTTTCCTAAGGGATTTGTTTCTTTTAATGAATTTGCTAACCAAATCGTTGAGTAACCCTGAGCAGTTCCGATTTCTAAAATATTTTTTGGTTTTTTTAGTTTAACTATTATTGATAGAAACATCCCTGCATCAGGGCTTATATTCCAAATATCATTTTGATTTTGTTCAATATAGGTTAGAAGTTCTTGAACTTTATCTGTTCTGGTTTTTAGATTGTAGTTTTTAGTCATTTTAAATTTTAAAAAATAAATAAAATAGAATAAAAATTTGTGTTATGGTTTTTTGTGATTGTTCATATTTTTTTGTGTTTTCTTTATGTTTTTTTTTCATTTAAACACTAAAACCGTTGTTTTTACTTGTGATGCTTTTTTAGTTTTCAAAAATTGATTAATTTCTTCAAATATTGTTATCATTCCATCAGCAACAGTATCTTTATTTGTGATTGTTGTTGTGATTTTGTCTGGCGCAGGTTTTTGAGAAATGAAATATTTTCGTTCTTTATGTCTAGTTTCTGCATAAACTTCAATTTTTGATAAAAATTTGCGCAACATTTTTTCGGGTTTGTCTAATCTGATTCTTTTTTCAATTTCCATTGGTTTATTATTTGCCAAAAGGTATATGATAAAATGGGCATAACCATTACTAAAATCAATGAGTGAATTACCTTCTTTGATTCTTCGCTCAACACGTCGAATTTCTAAATCAAGATCTTCGTGTGCTTTTGCTTTGCCAGAAAACTTCTTTTTTCGTGTCGCTTTTTTTCTTGTATTTGCTGGAGCCATAATAATAGAATATAGATGTTTCTAGTATAAAAATTTATCGCGTATGAACAATAGAAAATTAAGTAAGGGATTGAATTGATTAAATAAAGAAAATATGTAATGAAAAAAGAAAAAAAGGAACTTCTCAGGGTTGTTGGGGGTGGGTTTAAGAATTTAGGGTTTATGAGAAGTTCCCTTTTTTTTAGTGTCACCTCTTAATTTTTGGATTTTTCCTCTTTTTTTTAATTTATTATTATATTGTATTGATTTATGCTGTGTTTACGAATTGAGTAAGGGGGTTGTGTTTGATTATTTCTGATTTATCATCCTAATTTTGCTTGTTCGAGTTCTTTTCGCCACATAAGGCTAATTTTTTTTAATGCGTCAACAAATTTTTCTGATATCAAATATTTTTTTTTGTATAGATCGTAATCAACCATGCCCATTGCTTTCATAGGGGTAAGGATTCGATCATAAAATTGTCTTTTATTATATGATATTCTGATTTTCTTTTTTCTACTTACAGGGCCTATGGGTTCTTCAATTTCAACGGAAGTACCGTCGTGGATACGATTAGCAAAAAGCGACATTTCAGTTTTTCCCATCACCCACCCATTCTCTTTGAATTCCTCGAATAGCATTCTCGCAACTATTTTCTGTTGTTCTGTAGCAAAAACTATTTCAAATACGTCTTCTGGTAGGTGGAATTGATCAAACAATAACACCATTTCGACACCTCTTGTCTTATAAAACACAACTGATATATAAATGTTGTTATTCAGGTAACTAGTTGGGAAATGTGTATATTGGTTACAAAATGAGTTTTTTGATTGAGCGGTTAGAATTTGTAGGTTTTAACTGATTTGGAGCTATTTAATACTCAGAAAAGAATTCATCAATAATTGCAGGATAATCCATTGCAACTTTAATATTCCAATCCCTGGGAAAATGTTTTTTGTAAGTAGACCAAGTATAACGTTCATCTAAGAACACAACGAGTCCTCTATCTGTTTCAGATCGGATACATCGTCCAGCACTTTGAAGACATTTAGAAAACGCAGGAGCAACATAACCATAATCCCACCCTTTACCGAATTTCACATCATAATAATCAATTAATTTTTTTGTTTCAATATCTGGTTGACCTAATGGAAGACCGACGACGACAACACACTTGAGAAGATCACCTGGAAGATCAATACCTTCACTATAACTTCCACTCATAACCCCTAAAAGAACAGCACCGCTATTTTTGTAACTTTTAAATCTCTCAAGAAAATCTCCTTTTTCTTCTTTGGTCATATTAGGTTGTTCCATAAATGCTGTTTTTTTAGAGACTTGCATAAATGTTTTATACACTTGATCTCGTAAAAAATAACTTGGAAAAAAAACTGCACAATTACCAGGAACATGATTTGTAATGTTTGCACAAATAGCACCCATTCTTTTATATTGTTGATCACTTCGCATACTAAATTTTGTAGTCGTTTGAGTTACAATCATGCTAAGTTTATTATCTTCTGGAAAAGGAGATGGATAAGTTTCTTCTTCTGTATTTTTTGGAAAACCTAAAATATCTCTAAACATTGACGTGGGAGTAAGTGTCCCGGACATTAAAATTACTGAATGACAACCATCAATAATTTCTGAAGAAACAAGACTAGGATCAAGACAACGATATGAAATCATAAGATTAGATTCTCCTTTGTAATATTTATGAGAAACTATTCTAACATAACCTTCATCATTTCCTCGCCATGAGTCAAGAAATGAACCAATTGCTCCAATAGAACTTCTTTTATCTTTATCCCTGACAATTCCTCCAACAAAATCAAAATCTTCAATAACTGATTCATAATCATCCTTAGTTCCAAGAGGTTCCATAAATTCTTGTTTAGAAACCAATTTTTCTTTTTTTTCAATAGTTCCAGAAAGCTTGAGCAAAACATCTTGAAGCTTAACTAATTTTTTTAATGTATCTGCATAACTAAATTTCTTAGCTTCTTTAATTGCTCTTTTTAATGTGTTGCTTGAAATTTGAGAGGTCATTAAATTTCTAATCCTATCAGGAAGATTATGACCTTCATCGACAATAACTATGCAATCGTTTAAAGTAATTTGAGATTTTGCAAAGAACAGATCTCGAATCAGAGGATTAAATATGTAATAATAATCAGCAACAATAACTTGCGCATCTTTTGCGAGAGAAGAAGCCATTTCATAAGCACAAAGATCTGAATTTTTACATTGTTCTTTGAATTCCTCTATGTGTGCTGGCGAAGCATCTTTAAGTTTTTTCAAAACAATTTGAGCTTCAGTAGTTAGTTTGTTATTTTTTTTAGTATTTGTGTAAAATTCGCATTTTTGTTCTTCTTTTTGTTTTTTACAAAAATCAGAGAATTCATTAGAGTATAAATTTTCAATACCTTCAACAGAACACATGTGTTTTTTTCCAATCATATCAACAACTTGAAAATTAAGATTAAACTCTTCTTTGATTTTTTTTAAAGTATCTATTGCAATATTGTGCTGAGTATGTCTGGAAGTTAAAAAAAAAACTTTTTTCCCGTGATCAAATGCATACTTGAGAGCAGGAGCCAAAGCTGCAGCACTTTTACCAAGACCTGTGGGGGCATGTGCTATAAGATGAGATTTTGTTTTTATTGTTTGATGTATTTTTTTTAGAAGATCTACTTGAATGTCTCTGACAGTATCAAATGGAAACCAAAAATCTCTTTTGAACTCATTAACATTTTCGCTAGAATGAATTTCTGTTTCTGAATTATGCGGATTAATTGATTCTTCAACATGCTTATTAGTTGGTTTATCAGGCATCTAAGAGATAAATTATAGGTGTTTTAAATAACTTTAGAATTATACGCGGGTGGTTAAAAAATTTTTTAAAATTATCGAAAAATATTCAGTTTTATTTAATTTTAACATAGAACAAATTTAATTAAAGATTTTTAATTAAGGAGTAGGTTTAATAGCTCATTAACAAAAATCATAGAACCATCATTTTTGATTACAATGTCAAATTTAGATTTATATTCTTTTAAACTTTCTTCAATTTGGTCATTAAGAAAACCAATCTTGATTATTTTTTCATGGTCTATTCCTTTAGACATTCCCAAATCACCTAGAGAGTCTCCTAGCAAAATAACATTTTTTCGATTGTTAATGTTTTTGAAATGCGAAGAGTTCTTAATAGATACTTCATTTTTATTAAAGACATGAATCATAGGGTGAGTGTAACCTATTGAATTTCCTTGGATATCAAATTTAAAAAAATTTGCAATGATGTGGATATTTTTATGATACTTATTTTTAGATTTAAGAAATTCTTCAATAATGTTTCCAATACCTGCTGAGAAAATCAATAAAGGAATACTTTTTTTGTTTAATTGTTCTAAAAAATCAAACATACCTTCTCTTTCATAAACTAACTTTTTTTTAATTACGTCCAGAATTGCATTTTTATTTATTCCACTTTCTTGCATAAGTTTCCAATGAAGAGTCCACCATTCTTCCATTGCTTTAATTTTTTCTTCTTGCGAAATATTCATTGAAATTTCTAACGGATAATATTTATCGTGTAGCTCGTGTGATTTTTTGCTATAAGCAGAATCAAAATAATTTTCATCTCTAAGATATGCGTATGTACTTTTATGTTTAACACCATTAACACAAACTTTAGTAAGTGTTTTATCAAAATCTGAAATGATGTGAATTGATTCTGGTCTGTCTGATTTGAACTTTAATATTTTTTCATTTAGATTATTAATATCTTTAATTTCAATGTTATTGTGATGCATTAATAATTTTTTTAGTTTGTTTTCGTCCATATTTGAATACGAATTAAGGTTTGTTTTATAAATTTTTTGTGTAACCTTGTGTGCAGAATTACTATTTTTGTAATTATTTTTTTTATTGGAAATTTGTTTGAAAAATAGTTGAAAACTTTATAGAAAGATATATAAATAAGGTTCAATACCACATATTTGAAAACATATAACCAAATATCTATATTAAATTTTTTATGTTTTTACTCAAAAAGGGTTGACTATTTTAATTAAAACAATAGGCGGGGGTACATAAAATGGAGAGACCAGGCGGTACTGGAAAAACTAAAAAAGAACAAATTTTTAACGTGTTTTTTCGTGAAAAACCAGCAACACTTTTAATTACACTTAATAATGCTAAATCTGACATATACGCTTCAAATCTAGCAAAGCAAATAGACTGTACATATTCTCATGTTGTTAAAATATTGCAGCAAATGGAAGATGCAGGATTAATTGAGTTTGATAAACAAGGTAGACTTAAATTGTTAACATTAACAAAGAAAGGTCGTGAAGTTGCAGAGCATATAGATAAAATAAGAACATTACTTTAATAATTTTATTTTTTTTTAGTGTTTTTCTATTTTTCTTTTTTTATTATTTTTTGTTTATTAATTTTATTTTTTTGAATTTGTTTAATATTAAACTATGTCTAATTAAATCAATTTCTAGTTTATTTTACAATTTATATAATATTTTAATTTGATTTTAGTTTTCAAAACCATTACTAAGAACTTTTTTGGCAGCATCAATAAAAACATTTTCTTTAATTGTTTCAATAACTGCGCCTGACGCGTATTGGTGTCCTCCAGATTCTCCACCAACACTGACTGTTATTTTATTAATAACTTTTCTTAAATCAATATCAAACATTGGCTTTAATGAAGTTACTCTCAAACTTACTTTAGTTAATTCATTAGAATTTCTTGCAAGTGATAAAATTAAAGTACCTTCTGGAAAAAATTTACCTTTAGAAAGAATAGATGCTAATGTGCCAATAATTGTATGTAAAATATTTTCCTTGGCATTAATTATAACATAACCATCTCCTTCAATAATTCTACTTGTACCTCTATTTGCATGGAACCATTCAAGCGCGTTTATTATTTGCTTACGATATTGTGTTAAGTTTCGAAGTGCTTTTTTCTTAATCTTAGGATTATCAAGACATACACCAATACCTAAAGATGAATTCCCCATTCGACCACAAGAATTTAATAAAGTTGAAAATTCTCTAATATCTCTAAATGGAGTTTCAGGTTTTTCATCAATTAAACTATAAACTGGTCCAAAAATATCTTCAGGATTTTTTTCTTCCATACGTTTCATAATTATTGCAGAATGTAATTTTTTGATTTCTTCTTTATTCAAATCAGACATTTTTTTCCAATTATTATAATTATATTCGTGTCCAGTATCATTTTTCTTTGGTTCAATACCAATTTCTTGTAAAAACTGAATAGATCCGCTTTCACTTCCACTAACTCCGGGGATGAATGGATCAGAACTAAATTCTAATACTTTATGAAGTGGTCTAGTTTCTATGCCAAATAATCTTAAGCTATTAGTCACTTTAATTTTTTTATTTGTTATTGCTTCGTCGAGAATTAATTTATTTAACGGTTTAAAACCTCTTGATTCTTGAACATCTCCGATTGCACCAATAATTGCTAAATGCGCAAGATCTTTATTAATTGGATTTAACGCTTTACAAAAAAAGTATACAACTCCACTTCCACTAATTTGCGTTCCCCCATCAATATCAAATAAATGAGGATTTACATGAGTTATGTTTTTATTAATTTTAGTTTCTTCGAGAGTATGATGATCTAAAATAAAAACAGGTTTATCTGTAATTCGTTCTTGAATTAATGAAATTTGACCTGAGCCAAGATCTGTAAATACAAAAACATCTGCATCATCTTTACAAAGAGATTCAATAGTTTCAGAATCAAGAGTTGGAACAATTGAAACTGAGTGTATAATGTTTGCGCGTTCTAATGATTTAATAAAAATAGATGCTGCAGTAATTCCATCTGTGTCGAGATGAGAAATAAGCTTAACACTATTAAACTTGGAAACATCTTTAAACAGATCATTGAATTTATTTGCAGACTTTTCTAAAAAAGAAAAAAATTGAGAGGATTTCATTGCGGAATCACTCTAAATATGTAATTGCTTTTCTAAAATCATATTTCCAATCTACAGAAAGCTTTCCAACTTGTTTGTAATATTTAACAAGTCTTCTAACTTTACTTTCTGTCAAAGTTAAACCTCTCTTAGCAGGTTGATCCTTGTGATTTTCTTCTAAATGTCTTCTAATCGCAAGACTTCTTTTAATAAGGTCTCTTAAATCTTCAGGAATTGGATGTAATAATTTTTTCTCTCCTAAAATTTTACTTATTTTTTTCTTGGTTACTGCTTTTACATCAGGAATTCCATAATTGTCTCTTAAATGAAGGCCAATCTGAGCAACAGTTTTACCTTCTTTTGCAAGTTTTGCAATTAATAATTCGACTTCTTTTGGTTTGTAGCCCATCCATGATGGGACAGTTTTTTTAATAGGTCTCTTTGAACTAGAGTTACCTTTTTTTCTTGAATACATTCTAGCCATGGTTTTTCACCTGTTCAATTTTGTATATACTGGTAGATACAACTAACTATGCTAAGTTGTTCTTGTTTGTATATCATACTTTTTTGTTAATCTTGTTTTCAAATTAAGGAGAATAAGTGATTTATTCGCTAACCTCCAGCATAAACAAGCCTAAACTTAATATTACTTTTATTTAGACCGATTTACCCATTGATAAACAATAGTTATTAAGAAAAGGGTGTTTATTTATAAAATTAACTGAATAATGCGGAGTTTTACAGCTTGTTTTCACAAAATTTATATAAAAAAGACTTTTTAAATGATTTAGTATAGGTGATTTAATGCAAAAGAGGCGAATATTTTTAGTAATGTGTATTATTCTTATATTTATTAGTTCTATATTACTTTCAGGATGCAGTGTTACTTACAAATGTGCAGATGGATCTGAAGATGTAAATCCTAAAAAATGTCGTAAACAATATATTTGTTTTGATGGAACTAAAGTGACTGATAGCAAAAGATGCAATATTGTAGATATTCCAAAAATAGAAAAACAAGATGCAGAAAAAATAGCTTCAACATATGTTAATGCATATACTTGGGTAGATAAAATAACTGCAAAATTAATTAGTTCATATGAGACAGAACCAGAGTCTAATACAGATGATAAAGAAAATAAAATAGGGAATAAAAGATTTATAGTTACATTAATTGTTCAAGAGAAAGATAATCCTTATGAAACAATTGTCGAAATTGATTCAGTAACGGGAGATGTGACTTGTACAAAAAATTGCCAGTATACTAAAGGTTAATATTATAAAAATAAAATTACGAAAAATAAAATGAAAAAAAATTATAAACTTAATGTTCATAAAAGCTGCATCTTAATTTCATTATTAATCATTCTAATTTTAATAACTGGTTGTAGAACAATATATGTTTGTCCGAATGGAAAACAAACAAAAGATGAATCTACCTGTAAAAAACAACTTGTATGTCCTGATGGTTTAATTAGATCATCAGAACAATATTGTAAATTCAATAAAGAATTAACTATTGATCATAGAGATGCAGAAAAAATGGCAGATATTTATGTTAATGCATATACATCATTATCTGGAATAAAAGCTCGACTAATAAATTCATATATAACTTCTAAAGATATAGATTTGAATGAAACAGGAGGAGACTATATTGTAAATTTAGTAGTTCAAGAACCTGACGCGCCTTATGAAACAACACTACAAATAGATGGTGCAACAGCAGAAGTTAGTTGTATTAAGAATTGCCAGTATACAAAGTGAATTATATCGCGCGAATTATACAAATTGAATTAAAAGAGTAAATAAGTTCTCTAATTTCTTAATTTAGTTTGTTTGCCCCTGGAAGTTTTTGCAATGTTAGAAGGAGAAAGAATTTTTTCCATAGTTTTTTTAGCATTAAATTCTCCAAGCTGTTTACTAAATTTGGTAAAACCTTTTTTAGAAAGACAAAGTTCCCTGTTTTTGTAAATTATAAATTTTCTTTTTTCAAGCTCTTCTAAATTTTTGTAAATAGCACGTTCTTGTTTGTTTGTAACTTTAAGTTTAACAATAGATTCAATAAATTCAACTTTAGAAATTGAAACACCTAAAGGAAATTTAGCAAAACGCCTATCAGATTCACGAAGAAAAAGTCCTAAAATCCATAACATATCTTGACTTGTAGATGATGGACTTGTTTTTGGTTTTTTAGGTTTAGCAACCATTTATATGCATTATAGACGAGCAACTATAAATATATTGTGTCGATAATGTAGAAAAAAGTAAACTAAACACGAACTTAAAAAATTAATATTTAAGAAAAAAAAATTATTTCAACTCAACAACATAGGTAGGTCATTTCTTTTTATCTTTATCAAGCCAAGCAACTTTTATTTGATCTTTTGCTAAATTTTCTAAACTAACATAGGGAAATTTATCAAAAAGATCATCTCTATCATAACAAGATTTATAGAAGTTTCTTACAAATATATTTTCAGGAACTACTTTTTTTAATTTTCCTTCTTCACTAGGAAAATATACTGTAACGAATTCCATAATTTCAGATCTTCCATAAGCCAAACATTCCCTTTGCCATTTTGCTGCTACAACTTTATGTTCTCCCACTTCCAAATATTCCACGTCTGTAACATCTATTTGGTAACCACCGCCAATAGTCTTAATAAATTTTGGTTTCAGTTGATCTCCAACTCCTGGCAAAAGTTCTTCTGCTTTAATAATTTTTTCTTCTAATTTTTTTTCAGTTTTCATTTTTATTATACCTCCTTTTCTTTTACTAATTCAACAAAGTCCATCCAAGCATTAATCCATTTTATTTTTTCAGGTTGTTCTTTTGTCCAATCTAACCAACAGGAGTTTCTTCCTGAATATGCTGTAGCGTTATTTGTTAATCCTCTTGCATTGAACTCATCAACAACTGCATTCGCAACTTGGCGTCTTATTTCTCGGGGTTCTTGATTAAAACTACCTGATTGTTCATACAGATTTATTCCATTATCTTCTTCGCAGTATGTGAACATTCCTCCTCCAATGACAATGTATACTCTGTTTTCAGAGTTATCTTTGTTTAAAGAAAATCGTTCTTCATGTTTAGCAATCATTTCATGAAGTCCGTTTAATCCCTCTTGGATTGTAGGATTTGCTTCTAAGATATCTTTGTGTTTTAATGTTAAATATGCTACAGTATCTCTAAATGTAATTATTTTGCATTTTTGTTTTCTCTCGTTTATTTCTTTTTCATACTGGTTTATATGAAATTGTACATATTCATCTACTGTTTTAATATTAGCATCTTCTGCTTGAAGTTTTCTATGGCCTGGAAAAGTTCTAAATCCTTGTCTTGGTTCTTCAAATTCTGATTTTAATGTTTCTACAAATTCGGGTTTAAAGTATTCTGACCATTCGTCACGATATTGGGGTCTTGTTCTTTTCTTTAGATCCAAATATTCTTGTGCAATACATATGTGTGCATCAAATTCATCTTTTTCTTTAGCTAAACAGAATCCAATTTTATCAAAATAATCTCCATCCAAGTAAACAATATATTTTCTACTTGTTAAGGGGTTGTCAATAGGTTCTGTATACACTACTTCTTCTACTCCTGTTATGGTTCTTTTTTTTATGTATTTTTCAATATTTTGTTCGTTTACATTAATTTCATATTTTTTTTTCATTTTTTATCTCCTCTTTTTTTTTAAAAATATAATAAATTCTTTTGTTTGTTATTTATTAGTAGTTAAAGAAGAGCATATAAATATTTATCCTCCAAAAATGGAGAACTAAAGAAAAGTTTAAATAATACAAAGAACTGTTAAGAATTATGGACACAAAAATATTAGAAGATATAGGACTAACAAATGCTGAGATAAAAATATATCTTGCTCTATTAGAATTAGGAACATCAACAGCAGGACCTATCTTAGAAAAATCAGGCTTACAAAATTCGGTTGTACATATGACCATTAAAAAGTTGGTTGACAAAGGTTTTGTAACATTTGTTAAAGAAGGGAAAATAAATCATTATCAAGCAGCAGATCCAAATCATATTATAGAATTTATTAATGATAAAAAGGAAAGATTCCAAGAAATTCTTCCAGAATTACTCATAAAACAAAAAACTGCTAAAGAAAAACCTGAAATAATATCTTTTAGAGGAATAAGGGGAATTAAAGAGTTACTTTTGGAGTTATTAGATGCGGGTGGAACTGAACACAATACATTTGGTTCAACAAAAGAATCATTGATGTTGGGAGATGCATGGTGGGTAAATTATCATAAGAAAAGAGCAAAAAAAGGAATTGTTGCTAAACTTATTTTTAATGAATCTTTACAATTTTGGAAAGCAGAAACAAAATATCCTAAGTCAACAATTAGATATACGTCAATAGGTTTTGAACCTTTGACTGAAACAATAATTAGAAATAATAAAATAGGAATAATCATTTGGACAAAAAAACCACTGGGTGTTTTAATTTATAATAAGGTAGCGGCAGATTCTTATAACAGTTTTTTTAAGATGTTGTGGAAAGGATCATTCAAATAATAATTAAAAAGATAAATAAAAAAGAAAAAATTATAATTTAATATTTTATTAATTTATTATTGAACTATTTCATATTCAACACTGATTCTAGCAGTAATCTCGAGTTTTTCAGCATTAATAGGTGTAGATTCAAAACTTTCATCCATTGCCATTTCAATACCTGCAGATTTAGGATAATAATCATACGCAATATAATTCACATTACTCTCTGA
Organism: Candidatus Woesearchaeota archaeon; assembly: GCA_018668595.1. Taxonomy (GTDB): domain Archaea; phylum Nanobdellota; class Nanobdellia; order Woesearchaeales; family UBA11576; genus JABJCP01. Next base: position 26,785 of record JABJCP010000033.1, on the reverse strand, counting down.
AACTTTGCTTATTTTACCTAAAGATACACCTAATGCAGACGAGATAGACTCTGCTTTTTCAGTAGCAGATTGTGCAGCTTTGTTTAAAGCAAGATCATTAATTTCAAGTTCAAGAGATTTACTCAAACCAAAACTAATTCTATTAACTCTATTAGCTCCAGCGTTTACTGCAACATCTAAATACTTGCCAACATTATCAACATCAGTTGTTTTTACTTTAAGACTGTTACTAACTTCATAACCTACAAATTCAGATTTTCTTGTATCTTGATTCCATTCTGTTTTAGGATATAAATTATAATAATCAGTTTCAATATTATCTTCCTTAATGCCTGCCTTTTTTAGAGCAGCAATAACATCAGATGCAATTTTTGCAGCACTTTCCTGAGCTTCACTAGCAGTATCTTTTAAAACTTCAATTTCAACATATATTGTAGCTTCATCAGGATCAACAGTAACTTCACCATTTCCTAAAACTGAAATTACATTAGTTTCTTGATCTAAAGTTATCTTGCCAAGATCTATATTGCTAGAACTCGCATTACTAAACGACAAAACAAGAACTGCAATAATTAATCCAATAATTACAACGAAACTTATTCCATGACAACAATTCATAAAATTATTTTTATTTTCTGATTTTTTCATATTAAGCACCTCACTAAGTAGCTTTTAATTGATCTATTTGATAATAAGTATAGCAAATATAAATAGATTATTATAATTTCAATGAATGTTGAAGTTATAGAACTTGATCTTTGATAGTTATAAGGGGTATAGAGTCCTATTTTAAAAGTAATTCGATCTCATCAACCATTTCTTTAACAACTTCAAAACCGCCTTGCCAGAATTCTTTTTTGTCAATGTCAAAACCTGCACTTAACACAATATCTCTTGGATTCATAGAACCTCCTAGTTCTAGGATTTTTTTGATTTTAGGAACAAACTTTTTACCATCTACTTGGTATTTTTTGTAAAGTGCAAATGTTAAAAGATTTCCAAAAGTATAAGCATAACAATAAAAAGGAGTATGGAAAATATGAGGGATGTATAACCATTCCCACATAAAATCTTTAGAAATATCAATAGAATCTCCAAATTGTTCTTTTAATGTACCATAATAAATTTTCGCAATCTCGTCAAGGGTAGCTCCATTTTTGTAAGCTTCATGAGCAAGAGTTTCAAAAATAACAAAATAAATCTGCCTCATAATAGTTGCATAAACAGAATCTAATTGTTGAGCTAAAATATCTATCTTAAGTTTTTTACTCGCATTTTTTAATGCAACCTCTGCTAAAAGTTTTTCTCCAAAAATAGATGCGGTTTCACAAACAGGAAGCTCGGCATGAGCTGTAAATTCAGTATTTTTCTTAGATGCTAACATGTGATGAATTGCATGACCTATTTCGTGAGCTAGAGTAGATACGTCCTTCCACTTGTTTACATAATTCAAAAGAACATATGGTTTGAGATCAGTCATGTAAGACATACAAAAAGCACCTGAGCGTTTACCTTTACGAATTTCTGAATCGATCATATTTTTATCAAACATAGATTTTGCAAGCAAACCCATTTCTTTATCAAACTTAGAATAAGTATCAACAACCATATTAACTGCTTTATCATATGAAAATGATTTATCAACGCTTTTAAGAGGAGCATAAATATCATATCTTCTAAGTTTTTTTACTTTTAACAATTTTGCTTTAAGCTTAAAATATCTTTGAAAAAGATGAGCATTTTCTCTGCAAACTTCCATCATTAAATTAACTGTTTTCTCGTCAATGTTTTGATAAAAAGATCTAATTCCAATAGGTGATTTATGTTTTCGAAGATCAATACCTCTAGCTTTCCAGTCCAAAACAACATTTTTGTAAATTTCATTAAGAACTAATTTATTTTCTTCATACTTATTTAGTAATGTGGCATATGCTTTTTTACGAATTTGAGATTTATTAGATCTAACATGAGTTGTGAGTTCTTCTTGTGTAACTTTTTTACCATTAAATACAAATAAAAAATTGTTAGTAAACATATCATAAACTGATTTTAAAGCCGAACTTCCATGTTGAGACAAAAAGTTAACAACTCGTTCTTCTTTTTCAGATAAAGTGTGTGGCTTACTGCGTCTAATCTCCTCGAGATAATAATCATATTCTTTAGCTGCAGCAATATATTTATTAGCTTTATTTGTTGGTAATTTTTTGAACCATAATGAGAAAAATAATAATTTATTACTGAATTCTGCAGATTTTAAATCAAGTTGAGACATTAAAGCAGCAGCTTCTTGATCATTAGTATTTGCATAAAATCTTAAACTGAGATAAACAGAAACAACACCCATGTCATGATCAATTTTTTCCATGGTTTTGATTAATTTTTTAAATTCGATTGGTTTTAATGTTTTTAATTTAGTTTTGTAACTAGCAACAAAATTAACTTTCTTTTCTACAGTATTAACTTTAGCAAGAATTTCTTTTTTATCTCCTTTTTTTAACAAATGAGAAAGATCCCATTTACCAAGTTTGTATGGCATATTCATGTGAATAATTTTATTGTTTTTAAAGGTTTACATTTAACATTCCGCACGCAGCATCAATATCTTTACCTCGAGATTCTCGGATAAAACATTTGAAACCTGCATTGATTATTTTTTTTTTGAAATAATTTAGTTTTGATTTGTCTGAAGCTTGAAACTCTTTGTAGTCATTAAACTCGATAAGATTGAAATTAGTGTTGCTTGGCCAGTCTAGGTTAAGGAGTGGGTTTAAATCTTCATCTGAATCATTAATATCTTTTATTAGTGCATATTCAATCATAACTCCGTTTTGATTTTTTCTATTTTTTGAGAATTCTTTACAGAAATCTAGTATATTATTAATAGAAGTTAAAGAGTTTGTTATTTCTTGTCTAATTTCTTCATTAGGACTGTGAAGAGAAATTGCAATATTGAATTTTGCACTTAATAATTTGTCAAGATCTATTCCTATTGTTGATAGAGTTATTCTTCTGAATGGAATATGGAATTCTTTATTTATTATATTGATAGAATTTAATACATTGTTTATATTGAGCATTGGCTCGCCCATTCCCATAAATACGACAGAGGTTATTGAGTGATCTTTGTTTTCTTTTTTGAGCAAGTCATTGCTAATCCTCACTTGTTCTATAATTTCCTTTGTTGTTAGGTTTCTTATGAATTTTTGATTTCCAGATCTGCAGAACTTGCATCCTATGGGGCAACCAATCTGAGAAGAAATGCAGAGTGTGAATTTATTATTTTTTGAAGGGATTATTACACTGCTGTATCCTTCTGAGAAATCTAGTTTGATTGTTTTGTCTGATGATTTAGTTGTTGAGAACATAAAAAATTAAATTGATTGGTTATTTAAATAAGTTGGTGCTTTTAGTTGACTTTTTTTTTATTTCTTTTTTGGATCAAGTAATGATTTGAAGAATGGAATTGCTTTTTTTAACCCTTCGTGTAAGTTCTTTCCCATTTCTTGGTAACTATCTCTAGGGGGGGCAGTTTTTGGTTTGGGAGAAGGTTCATCATCTAATTCTAAACCTCTAAGATATTTGGGATCTCCTGCTAAAGCTTCTTTGAGTTGTCTATTAATTTTTTCTGAATATGATTCAGGTTCTGGATCTTGTTTTTGATATTTGCTAAAATCAATTGGTTTTCCGTCTAAATCACGGAACCCGCTAGTTCTTGGTTTTCTTAAATGAGTATTTTTAGTTTGCTCTGTAGATCTTTTTACTTTTTTGTTTGAAGCTTTAAGATCAGAAATTGTTCTTATTTTACGAACGTTAGGAGTATCTCGGGAATATCTTTGATGATCTTGTGCGGGACTTAAGGCAGTTCTAATTCTTGCAATTTCTTCAGGACTAATTGGGTCTGTAGTTTCTCTAAACCCGGGAAATGTGTGATTAGAATTTACTAATCCTATTGAAGGTTCTTCTACATTTGGACTATCTAATGAAGGCATGCGTGGTACAAAGGGTGTTGCTATTGTTGTTTTAGTATCAATTGAGTCTGTTGTCCAATCTTTAGGTTTAACTTCGAACAATCCACTACCTACTTTATCATCTAAATTAGTATCTTGGATGAGTGGTTCTGGAAACTTAATGCCTGTTGGTCTATGTTTTTGATTTAGAGGTTCAACTAAATTAACATTTGGTACTCTTGATTTTTTTTCAGAAAATAAGTTTGTAGTTGGTACGGGGGGTTCATAAGTGGTGCGTGTTTTATGTCTTGGTTGATACTCGTTAAATGGATTACTAAATACAGTTGGTTTTTTATCTTTTATTAATCGAGATCTAATTCTATGCGCATTAAGTCTCATTTGTTCAGCTAACACATCATATTTAATTTTACCAGATATTATTTTTGTATCTGGAGTATACAACGCTGACTGTCTTTTTCCAAAAAAAATGCCTTTTGGTAACATTGAAATTGCGGAAGTATCTGTAACTGGAGGTTGTTTTAATCCTTGTTCTCTAACTGCGTCCATTACTTTATGATATTCAAATTTAAGTCTACTGTCGAGTTTTTCAATATCTAAACCAAATGTGACGTCAGGAATTAAAATGGTTGGAGTAGGAATGCCTACAGGGGGTTTATAAAAATCTTCGGGCTTTGCAAATTTATGCATTATATCTAAACAATCTTGCATTAAGTCGAGTCCTTCACTATCTGGAATTAAGTCTGCTGTTAAATAATCAGCAATTGGAACTGCAGAATAAATAAATGGATCAACTGTTTCTTCTATTGGCGTGGTTTGAGGATTACAAAAAACACTATTTTTACATGCATCATAAGGTGGAGTGTTGTCTAGCCATAATGAGTTATCTCCTGTTTTGACAAGAGGTTCATCGGGTTGAGTTATTCTCATAAAATCTATAACTGGTGTTGACTCTGGCAAAGTAAGTTCGGGCTTCGAGGTTTCTGCTAACATTAAAGCAGTTCTTAGTTCGGCTTCTGCTCTACCCCAATAATATCCTCCTCTGCTTTGATCTTGATATAAATTATCTCTTCCGCTATAAGAAGGATTAGACTGATTAAATCCATACATATCGTCCATGATCATGTGGCCGCAATCGCGAAGTACATGCATCATTATTTCTTGTCCGGGCGTTACATGTATAAACATTTTAGTCTCGTTTTGTATTTAATTTACATTATTTACTTACGTGAACTTTATAGAATGATTTTTATTGATTATAGATATATGGAGTTTTAGCAAGTATATAAATGTTTCGTTTTTTGTCTCTTCGTAGTAGTGATTGTTTAAATTGAACTTGTTTGTAGTTTATAGTGTGGTTTATTATTTAATAGGCTATGTTATAATAATTCGGAAATATTTTGATTATTTTGTTTTAGAATAGAAATTGAAAATAATAGTCCCGCGCGGATTTGAACCGCGGTCCTCGGATGTCTTCGAACCCTGATGTTTTTTGGGCCTAATCTCCAAAGTCCGAGATGATTGGCCGCTACACTACGGGACTGTTTTAGTGTTTTTGTAAGCTTTTGGAAAAATCAGTTGTTTATAAACTTAACTAAACTTATGAGATAAAACGTCTTAAACTCACTTACTCCATATTTTTAATGCATCTTCTTCCATGAAATGAAGCTGCGAAGGAACAATTAAAGAATGAAGTTCTGGTCCGAAATCAAATTCTTGCAGTTCTTTTGCAGTACCTGCTTTTATGATTTGATCATCTGCTCCAATCCTTGCGCAGCCAATACATAATGTTTTTTCTGTAAATATTCCTTTTTGATGTTTTTCTTCTAATTCGAGAAGTTGCTCAATAGCTTGATTTACTGTCATGAATCTATTTTGATCCATCTTAATATCTAAAAGAACTAATGTGTGAGCTTTAATAGAATTATTTTGTTCAATAATCAAATAAGGAGTTTCTGCTTTGAAATTAGGCTCAAAAAATGGCATTGATGTGGTTTTACCAAACTTGTATAATTCTAATCCTATCGATCCGATAGCATTCATGATTGAAGCATTATGAATTACTTTGATTTGGATGTTGAGTTCTTTTGCTCGAAGCATAAGATCAACATGAGTTGTTGCTCCAAGTGGATCACCAATTACTAAAAAGGCAACATCGCAAGTAGGATCAAGAATTTGATCTGGATTTTTTTCAACAAGATCTCTATTTGCGATTATTATTTTTTTTCCATAGAGTTCTTCTAATTTTTTTAGATCGCAATTTAGTTTTGAGGTGTAAGCTTCAAGGAAAACTTTTTTACAGTTTTTTACAATGTTTAGTCCTTTGACAGTTATATCTTGTTCATTGTCAAGTCCAATTCCTATAAAAAATAGTGTCATGTGTTTTGGATCGTGGAGGTAGTATTAAAAGTTTTTGAATTGAATCAAAATAAGCTATTTTATGTTTTTGTTGTGTGTTCTCATTAATTAGTGGTTTGTTTGTTTAATCTGGTTGTGTTTTTAGTATACTGGACTATTTTTTATGTTCATTGATTTTGTAAATGTGGCAGTATAGCTTATGCTCTTACCAATATACAAATTCGTATAATGGATTATTGTTTTGTAAAATATAGTTCGCATTTGAGAAATCTTTAAATAGGAAATAAATTATACTTTTCAATGGAGAATTAATAACTCATATTCATAAAGTTAAAAAAGAAAAAGTTGAGCTGGCACTCAACCGGATGTTGTTATCGAATTTTGGCGAATTCTTAAGTAGAATAGAGTTTAAACTACTATTTAAATGTTTCTGTTTAGTTAGTTAACTCTATAATTGAAAATAAAAAAACGAAGGCGAATAAAGGGGGTTTTTTAAAATGGATTTTTTAGTACAAAACGCATTGAAGACTGCTGACCAATGTTGTAATACGGAAATAGAAATAAATCAGGCAAACATTAAAGTTATGGGTGTTGGAGGCGCAGGAAATAATATGGTTAATTGGCTCTATAAAAAGGGCATACAAGGCGCAGAAATTTTAGCTTGTAATACTGACCAACAACATATTCAAATAACAGATGCTGATAAAAAGTTCTTGATTGGAAAAGAACTTACTCGTGGACTTGGTTGTGGAGGCTTCCCAGAAAAAGGAGCAGAAGCAGCAAAAGAGAGTATGCAAAAAATAAAAGAAACACTAAAAGACTCAGACATGGTTTTTGTGTGTGCAGGAATGGGTGGAGGAACTGGTACAGGTGCTGCAGCAGTAATTGCTCAAGCAGCAAAAGACCAAGGTGCGATTGTTATTGGAACTGTGACAATGCCATTCAAAATAGAGCGAGCAAGAGTTGACAAAGCCGAATTTGGACTTCAACGACTAAGGCAAGTTTCTGATACTGTAATTGTAATTGATAATAATCGATTAGTAGCTATTGCAGGAAATTTGCCAGTGCAGCAAGCATTCGCTGTAGCAAATGAATTAATCTCGACAATGATTAAAGGAATAGTTGAGACAATTGCAATTCCAAGTTTAGTAAACCTGGATTATGCAGATGTAAAAGCAATTATGACAGACGGTGGAGTTGCTGCAATTGGAGTAGGAGCATCTGATACTGCAAATAGAGTAGACGAAGCAGTAAGAGGAGCTTTATCAAACCCTCTACTAGATATAAATTATGAAGGAGCAACAGGAGCAATAATCCATGTAAGTGGTGGTCCAGATCTAACATTGGATGAAATCTCTAGAGTTGGAGATTTGATTACAGAAGCTATGGATCAAGACGCAAATGTAATATGGGGAGCAAGAGTTTCAGAAGATATGAAAGGTAAGTTAACTGTGATGTCAATTATTACAGGAGTAAACTCTCCATGGATACTTGGTAAAAATGATAACAAACAACCAAGTTATAACGCAGTACATATTAGCAATGAGCTGGGGATAGATATCGTAAGATAAAACCAGAAGAGGTGATAAGGCAGCTCAGTAAATATTTTGAGGGCTGCCAAATTTTTTATTATAGGGGTCAGGATTATATCATATTTACTTAGATCATAAAGTATATTACGCTCCTTTCTGGCCTTCATTTTTTAACCACCCCCAACAACTTAATTGATGAAGGCAATTATCTGTCTTCATTGCCGTTTGGCAATGGAGCTTTTTTTCTTTTTTTTTGAATTATTATTTCTATTGAAATTGAACTAACTATTTTTGTTTGAATTAGTTTGTATATGTTTTAGAAAAATTAGAATTAAAATATGGATTATTTTTTTTATTTCTTAGGTTTTTTTGTTAATTTATTCAGTTTTTCTTTACTTTTTTTCAAGAATTCAGAACCAAATGATTTTCCTTCATTTTCAAGAGTTTCTTTTGCTTCAATAATTTTGTTACGTATAACTTCGCTCCAGTAATCCATAACTAAATCAACATTAACAATTTTTCCTCCCCAGTTGTCTAAGAAAACAAGATCTACTAAACTGAATTTAGCAGGTTTATTTGGTTCTCCTGCAGGATAACCAATAGGAATAATTGCTTGAGGTCTAGCATATTTTGGAATGTTAAGAACTTTTACTAGTTCATCTTCATCAAAAGCACCTATCCATGCACTACTTAATCCTTGATCTGTTGCCGCAATAAGCATATTTTGTATTGCTGCTGCTGCATTTTGAATAGAATATAATTTGTCTCCTCTAAGACCATAAAATCTTTCGCATTTTTTAGGTTCAGAACAAACAACGATGTGTACTGGTGCTTCTTCCATCCAGAATTGTTTAAGACATGCTTTAGAAACTGCTCTTCTTTTTTCTTTATTTGTCACGACGATAAACTTCCAATCTTGTAGATTTCCTGCAGATGGTGCCATAGATCCAGCTAATAGAATATTGCCGACTTTTTCCCATTCAATAGGGGAATTAAGATACTTTCTACAAGTGCGTCTCTTTTCAATGGCTTCAAAGGTTTCCATTATATTAGAAGGAGATTTCTTTATTTATAAATGTTGTTGTATGTTTTGTTATTTACCTTATTATATCTAATTAAATTTTGTACTAAGAATGTTGAATTTTTGATCTAATTTTTCTAAAAAACCTGGTCGACGTTTATATTTATCAGGAATTACTTTTTTTATTTGTTCCATACACTCAAGCATATAATCTGAGAATTTAAGTTTATCTGCTAGGAGTTTTTTTCTAAACTCTGTTGCTTCAGATACATGTCCCCATGTTATTCCTAATTTCGAGTTTGTGATAATCTCTGCAATTTTTTTCTTGCTTTTTGTTTCTATTTGTAATTCTTTAGCAATTTCTATTATTGTATTTAAAACATCATGAGTTGTCGAACCCTTTTTGCTAGTTTTGTTGTAGTAGATCATTAAATCTTCTCGAGAAGATCTTAGAGGGTGATGAGATATTAAACCTATTGGTCTGCGTTGTCCTTTAATAAATATCCTGCTACCCCAAGGAATAAATAAATCATAGGTTTCAAACAAGTCTTTTAATCCTTTTTTCAAATATTCGTCATATATTTCGTTAATTGATTCAAGAACAATTTTTAATTCGTTTTTTGTTAATCTGTCTGTGAAATAAATAACTATTGAATCTTCTCTGTTTTTTCCACCTATGGTTGTTGCTTTAACTTCTGTAAACGAATCTACTTTTTTTATAATTTTTAAACTTATATTTTCCATAAATTCAATGCAATAATTTTGTTTTACGTCTAGATAAAGTCTAAATTCTCCTATATTTTTTTTAGCAGAAGCATTAAGAATAAGAAATTGTCCTGATGCGTTTGTTTTTGCAATTAAGTCTCTATTTCCAAAATATTTATTTATTAGTTTAAATACTTTAGGAGATATATCTTCTACTCGTTTTTTACTTCTTTTTTCATCAGTTATTCTTGGAACATCTTTTTTTAAATTAACTTTTCTTAATAAATTTTCAATTAATTTTTGAGTATTTATTTCTTGATCTACAGATACATAAATAGAATAAATTGTTTTTTTTTCTTTTGAATTTCTAAAATAATTAATTGCTTTTATGAAATTTTCCCAGGGTAAATATATTTGTTCTAATTCATGTTTTAATTCATAATAAAATGAATTTAATTTATCAAATAATTCTTTTTTAGGATATTTTTTATCAATTAAATAGTTAAAAGTTACTGGTTTGTGAGATTTATCATTGTTTCTTTTAAGACCTGAGAAATTTTTTAGAACAAAGTCTATTTTTTTTTTAATTGGATCTGTTAATGTGTGGGGATTGAAGTCAGTGATTATTTTCTCTGCTGGAAAGCCCATTTTTAAACCTCTTTTTATTTGAATTGCATGACTTAAATAAGTGTATTGGATTTTTAGTATTTAAACTTACTGCATACTTGCTGTATTTTACCTTGTTTTAGCATTTATTAACAATAATATATATAAACCAGAATTAATTCTTTTAGAATATAAAATGCATTATAAAGAACTAGTAGAACTATATGAAAAAATCGAGTCGACATCCAAACGACTAGAAAAGACTTACTTAGTTTCAAAATTTCTTAAAAAAACAATTGTTTCTGATTTGTCGATGATTATTTTATTGTTGCAGGGTCGAATTTTTCCTAGTTGGGATGAGCGAAAAATAGGTGTTGCTACAAAGATGGTAATAAAAGCAATTTCTAAAAGTACTGGCCGAAGCGTGGATACTATTGAAGAAACCTGGAAAAAAATGGGTGATTTGGGTCGAGTGGCAGAAGAATTAGTCAAAACTAAAAGACAAGTTACTTTATTTCAAACAGAGCTAAATGTTAAAAAAGTTTTTGATAATATGCGAAAACTAACAACTCTTGAAGGCACAGGATCTGTTGATCATAAAGTTGGGTTAATTTCTGAATTATTGACTAGTGCTAGTCCTACAGAAGCAAGATATATTGTTAGAAATGTTCTTGAAGACTTGAGGGTAGGAATTGGTGAAGGAATAATTCGTGATGCAATTGTGTGGGCAAACTTTGAAGAAGAAATTAAAGTAAATTATGATTCTGAAACAAAAGCAATAACTCCTGATGATCGTGAACAATATAATAAATTTGTTAATATTGTTCAAGAAGCATTTGATGTGGTTAATGACTTTGCAAAAGTTGCACGTATTGCAAAAGAAGAAGGCGTAGAAGGTTTAAAAAAGTTAGAATTGTCTGTTGGAAATCCAATTAAAGTTATGTTATACCAAAAAGTAACTGTTATTGCAGATGCATTTGAAAAAGTTGGTAAGCCTGCAGCATTAGAATTTAAATATGATGGATTTAGAATGCAAATTCATAAGTTTGATGGAAAAATAATTCTTTATACTCGAAGACTTGAAGATGTAACAACTCAATTTCCTGAAGTTGTTGAATATGTTAAAGAAAATATTGATGCAGATTCATTTATTCTAGATTCAGAAGCAGTTGGTTATGATCAAAAAACTAAAAAGTATCTTCCTTTTCAAAAAATATCTCAACGAATTAAGAGAAAATATAATATTGGTGAGTTGGCAAATCAATTTCCTGTGGAACTCAATGTTTTTGATATAATGAATTTTAATGGGGAAAATATTATCAAAAAACCGTTTAAATTTCGACGAGAAATACTTGAAAAAATAATTAAACCCGTACCTTATAAAATAATTTATGCCAAACAAATAATAACTTCTGATGAACAAGAAGCACAAAATTTCTATGAAGAAGCATTAGCAGCAGGTGAAGAAGGAATTATGATGAAAAATTTAGATGGAATTTACAAACCTGGAAGTAGAGTTGGCTATGGGGTTAAAGTAAAACCAGTTATGGAATCTTTGGATTTAGTAATTGTAGCTGCAGAATGGGGAACTGGAAAAAGAGGAGGCTGGTTAACTAGTTATACTCTTGCTTGCGTTGATCCAGATACTGGTGAATTTTTAGAAATTGGAAAAGTAGGAACTGGAATTAAAGAATTAAAAGAAGAAGGAACAAGTTTTGGAGAAATGACTGAATTATTAAAACCTCACATTATTAAAGAAAAAGGTCGAGAAGTAAAAATAAAGCCTGTTGTTGTTATCGAAGTTAATTACGAAGAAATTCAACATAGTCCAAATTATTCATCAGGATTTGCTCTTCGTTTTCCTAGATTGATTAGATTAAGGGAAGATCGACGAGCAGATGAAGTAAGTGATATTGAGTTGATTGAAGATTTATTTCATTCTCAAAGGGGAAGAGGTTAGCATATTGAAAAAAGCATTATTTATTTGTAATCAAAATCAACATAGAAGCAAAACTGCAGAATATTTGTTTAAAGATTTATTCGAGACTAAATCTGCAGGACTTTTTAATGAAAAACCCGTTTGTAAATCAGATATTTCTTGGGCAGATATTGTTTTTGTTATGGAAGAACACCAACGCATAGAAATTTCTAAAAGATTTCCTTGCATTTATTTACAAAAACGTATTTTGAATATGGAAGTTCCTGATATTTTTAGACGAGATCAACCTGAGTTAGTAGAGCTTTTAAAAAAAAGTATGTTAGATTTATTTTAACCACTCATCAAATTGATGTTTCGCATCTTCTTTAGAACTGTAAATTCTAGTTTCTGAGATTGCAAGATCTGGATGCTTTCGAGTTACTTTAAATCGTTCTCCATTGTTGGTTAATCTAAGGATAGATACTTCCCATTTTTTAGTAAAATCTTTTTTTGTTTCTTTCATTTTTTTGATAATTGTATGTTGGTTTTTGTTTTTTTGATTGGTTCGATAGATTTTTTAGATTTAATTTTTAATTTAGAGTCTATTCTTAGTTTTTTATTTATTAGTATATTTGGTTTATTCTTTATTTTGTATTCGAGCAATGAGTAAGTAATTAAGGTTATTAGTATTAATATTCCTGCGTAGATCAAATAATTAGTTGACTTTATTTGAGTAAATATATTTTTATTTTTTTGTATATTTTTTTCGTTTTCGTTTTCTTTAGTTTCTTGTTCTTCTTGATTATTATGGGTGCTATTATTGAGGGTGTTTTGTTCTTTAGATTTTAGTTTTGATAAATTTATTTTTGATTTATTATTTTCTTGCGAGTTTATTTTTAATATTTTTTTACTTTGATTTGCAATTGTTATTTGATTTTCTGAATTGGTTCCTATAACTTGGGTTATTACTATTATTCCTGCGCTAGGAATTATACCTATGTTTTTTTGATCTGATTCTGGTTTGATAATTATTGTAGAATCATAGCTTCCAGAGTTTGTCATCTCTTTTATTGTGCAAGTTAAAAGAATTTTTGCGTTGTCTTTTGATTCTATTTTTATTTTTTTTGGAGTAAATTCAAAACAATCAAAACCAGCAACTTCAAACTTTATATTTATGGCTTGATTATTTGGATTATAAATAGTAAATTCAGCACCATATGTTCTATTTTGGAATAAACCTTTAAATTCTATTTTGTTTGGCGAAACGCCTATTCCTAACGCAGAAGCTTGACTCGAATAAATAAGTAATCCTATTAATAATAACAAAAAAATAAAATTTATTTTTTTTAACTTCTTTTTTTTTTGCATTTTAATCACTTAATGCAACAAGAGTAGCACTTCCTGAATAATTTCCACTTTTTGTCGACGCTGGAATAAACAATCTAAAACTCAATGGAGCAACAGAAAGTTTACCATAAATAAGGTTTAGATTATTAATTACTAAATCGTTTGAAAGTGAAATGCTATTTTGCTCATTAATTTCATCAGTAAATGAGTATTCAATATTATTTACATCAAGAGTATTTGTTGAACTAGTCAAATCCATGCCATAAATTCCAATATTTAAATTAGTATTCCCTATATTTTTGATAGTTGGGTTGTTGGTTTGTGAATTTAAGTCTCCTAGTAGATTGGTGAACGCATTAGGTATTGGATCTAAAAATTTAATCGAATTACTATCTACAGATAATGCAGTAACGCTAAGGACTGTGAATTTTGTTGTTAATTCTGAATCTAATTCTGAATCATTGGCAGTTATTTTAAGATTTGTTTCTCCTGGTGTTATGTAGAATGGAATTGAAATAGTTCCATTGAATAGCGCTGTTGTTTCATTAATTTCTTGAATTAATGTAAAATTTGTTGTCGAGTTAATGGAGTCTATACTTGCTATTATTTGTGTTATTTCATCTATTCCATTAAGATCTGTGATTGTTGTTTGAATTTCTATTTCTTTTTCTGAACCGGGATTTGGAGCAATTTGAATATCGTCTGCTAGCTCATCATCGTCAGTTAAGATTGTTATTTTATTTATGGTTGGAGCAATATTATCTATATTAACATCAATGTCTATATCCTCGCCTTCTTCTTCATCTGGATTTTCTGGAGGTAATTCTGAATACTCTGAGTTTTTTGGAGTAGGGTTTGTTAATTCAAAATCTGCACTGTTGTTGTTTGAATCTGTGAATAGATTTGATCGGGTTATACTTTTACCTTCATTAGGATTTTTTACAGGTGTATTTTCAAATAATCCTTCATCTATGTTTTCAGAAGATCCCCAACCAACTGCGTCGATAATTTGATCTTGTTTTACAAGTGCAACTCCTGCATTAGAATTGGATAGGGTGAATGCATCTTGGAGGTCTGCGTTTGGCCAAGTTGGATCATCTTTTGCTTCACCCCATCCAGAATCAGTAATTAGAAAGTAATGATATGATTCAATTGTTTTATTATCTGGAAAAATAACGTCTGTGTTGGATGATTCTGTTTTAATTACGTATTGACTTAAATTTATTTTGTTTTCAGTTGGATTAAATAGAATAATGGCCTCGCCGCCAGTCTCTGATGAAATCGGATTTGGATATACTTCGCTGATAACGATATCATTAGGGGCGGCAAAGGCGAAAGGGGTGAGAAAAGAGAATAATATCAGAGTTATTAGAATTAAATTTATTTTGTTTATTGATTTATTTTTAATTGTTTTATTTTTTGTTTTTTTGTTTTTTATTTTTTTTTGTTTCATCAAATCACCTATTTTTCTTGTTTTTTAGTTTTGTTTTTTTTCATCCCTTTTTTTCTCGACGATAATTGTGTTTGTTTGGGTTTATAAACTTTCAGTGGAAATTTCAGAAAGATTTTTAGAAAAGTTAGAGGGTTTTGTGGTTTGGTTGTATGAATTTTTAAAATGTTAATAAATGAGTTGAAAGAAGTTTGGTTTTTGTGCGAAATTTTTGGAATTTTTAGTGTGTTTTTTGTTGTTTTAGAATGGTGAATGGAGAAGTCAACACTAATTATTTTACTTGCGAAACCTTTTTGTTTTAGAATAAAGTTCTACTAGTTCGTCTAGATCTTCTTGATAAAGAGGATATACTGCGGTCTGTGGAAATATTAATTCTGTTTTGGGTTGATCAAACTGTACTTGCTTTCGTTTAATGTACATTGTTCCTCCGACTGTAAGTATGTAACCTTTATTTTTTTCATCTTCGATTGGATCTGGTAAAGGGCTATCCATATGTATTGTTCCCAAGTATGTTTTAGTAATAGAATTTTCTTTGAACAATCTTCTCTTAGTTATTTCGAAATCTTCTTCCAATTTGCCTATCCAAAATTTTCTATAAAAACTTAGCAAATCACATTTTTTTTCTTTTTCTAGATCTAAACCAAGACTTTCTCCTTTATATGCATTTAATATTAGGGGGTCTAATGCAAAACCGTATGCTTCTGATTTTCTTGCTAAAATTGTTATTCCCTTGGCGAAATCAATATCTCTTAAGTGAGGATTTTGTATATCTAAGCTAATTCCTCTTAAGTTGGTTCTATTTAATTCTCTGTATGTAGTTTTATTTTCTTTAATCCTGTTTAGTACTTTTGTTGCTCTTTTGTATAATTTTGGTGTTTCTAATAAAGTTAATTCACCAGGCATTAACTGTTTAATTTTTGTGTCCATTTTTCTAACCTTTTTTTATATTTTTTTTTCTGAGCATCATAATATTCAATTATCGTTTGTTGCTTTTTGAATTTTTTCAAAACTGTCTGATAACATTTCAGCTTGATAATTTTTTTTTGATTTTTCGGTTGATTGGTGTGTTTGATGATAAAAATCTTGCAGTTTAGTATCTGCTATATTTTCTTTAAATAAAGTAGGCCACATCATCCCGCTATATAAAAGACCAACTTCAACTTTTTGTGTAATTGGACCGAACAAAATGTATTTTTTTCTCGGATCTTCTACTCTAATGTGGATATCTGTTCTTTCAATTCTGCCTTCAATATGATTCCAAAATGTATTCCAGTTATCTGGTTTTACTGCTTGAGCTAAATGCAATATATCTTTTTCAGATAGTTCCTCCTTTTTACCTATAATATTTTCAAGTTTTTTTAATGTGCTAATTTTTGTTTTCTTATCTGCTTTATTTTTAGCTTCCTCTTCTGCTTTTTCTTTTGCTTTTTTTCTTCTTAAGGCTAGGGGGACAATTGATTCATAAAAATCACGAAGATTTTTTCCATAAGTAATTCCCTTAAAAAAATAATCAAAATCAGTAATATTTCCAGGTTCATATAAAAAAGTAAATCTAGCAGAATACACATCTACTTTTTGTACTTGTGGACCAAAACCTAAATATTTGTTCTGTGGAATTCCGATATTAATTCTTCCTGCGTTAGATAAGTATCCCTCTAGGTTTACACATCTATCTAGAATGTCTGAACTTATTTTCCAGTTTTCTTGTGGAACTTTTTGTGCAAGTGATAAAATTTGTTCTTCTGTGAGTTGAGGGGTTAATAGGTTATGTCTTTCACTAATAGGATATCCTAGGCATTTAGTTTTTCTTATTTTGAATTCTGGTTTTACATCTGTTTTTGTTTTTGGTTGTTGTTCTGTCATTTTATTACCTCTTGTTTGTTTGACTATTGTTTAGTTGTAACTGCATTCTATTTAATACTTAGCGCCCCATAAGGGGGCTAAAAATAGTAAAGTATTTAAAGATTGAAAAGAATATCAGTAATGTGAATAAACAAATACTTAGAGAGATTGGATTGACAGAAGGAGAAATTAAAGTTTACTTAGCTTTGCTTAAACTTGGAGAAGCAAGAAAAACAAAACTTGCAAATGAAGCAGGAGTTTCATCGTCGAAAGTATATGAAATTTGTGCAAGGCTGCAGAAAAAAGGAATTGTTGGATCTATAATAAAAGAAAAGAAAAAACATTTTCAAGCAATGGAACCAAAAAGATTAATGGATTTCTTTAATGAAAAAACAGCAAAAGTAGAACAACAAAAAAAAGAGCTTGAAAAAACAATTCCTCTATTAGAAAATTATTTACAAAAAGAAGATAGTAAAGCTGTTTTGTACAGAGGATTAATTGCCATAAAAAATATTTACAAAGCAATTTTAGAAGAACTAAAAAAAGGAGAAGAATATTATGTTATTGGAGTTAATTATGGCCTAAATCTTCCAGGAGTTAGAGAGTTCTTTGAAAATTATCATAGACAAAGGGCAAAGAAAGGAATTAAAGTAAAAATGTTGGTAAATCAAGACGCTAAAGAGTTACTGGTTAAAAACATTTATTCTAAATCTAAAATCAGATTCCTGCCAGAATATTTAATGAACAATATGATTATTCTATTTTACAAAAATAAATCATTTATTTTTTTTCTAAGTAAAGATTCGATCGCATTGGCAATAGAAGACAAAGAAGTAAGTAAGGGATTTAAATCTTATTTTAATGCTTTTTGGAAATTGGCAAAACCAAAATAATATAGGTCGTAATATTCCAGAAAGTTTAGTTATAAAATTTATATAGAATAAAAGAAACGCCCCTGCCGGGAAATACGCAAAATTCAAAATTTTTTTGTTTTTTTTAAATTTTGTTTCGAACCCGGGTTATAAGATCCGCAATCTTACGTCATATTTGCCTTGTCAGAGTCTTATTTGACAACCAGGCTAAACTACAGGGGCATTGTTAATAGGATGCTGTTTATTGTTGTTTGTTTAGTTGATTGGTTAGTAGAATTAAGTGGTTGTTTAAAAAGTTTATTGTGATTTTAATATGATTTTCACTCATATTTAAGGGCTTGTTGATATGCGCCCATTGCCAATGCATATTCTGGCTTTTTTGGGAAATGAGCTTTTTTACCTATAAATAGGGTATATTTTGATAGCAATTTTTTTAGAGGACTATTTGGAATTGTCGATCCAATATAGACAATATTCTTGGGAATAACATATTTTGGAATCATATTCATAACTAAAATATCTTTTATAGTTGAAACAGCTACGCAGTTTATAATGCTATGATAAATATCTTCCAGTTTTGATTCATTTGTTGCTTTTCCAAAGCAAGATATTATTAGATTTCCTTCAAATGTAAATTTTTTATTAGGTAACAAGTCTTTGATTTTTATATCTAATGATTTTCCTTTATTTGCTAATTTTAGCATTTTATTATAATCATTTGATCCATATGTGGTGCTGAGCCCTTTAATAAAATCTCCTCCGATACAGCTTCCAAAAGGGAATTTTAATTTTTTATTTTCCCTTACAAGAGTGTATGATGTTCCAGAACCAATTGATACAATGAGAAATTCATCTAGGGTTTTATTTTTATTTTTGAGATTAAGTAGTTTTCTTACGCCATCTACTTGAAGACAAATCTCATTTTGAATTTTATCTTCGCCATTCTTAATAATTTTAAATTCTTTTTTTAGTTTTTTTGCACATTTATAATTAATTCCTGCAGCGTAGATTTGTGTAATATCATCTGCTTTCATTTGATTTATAATTTCTTCTAATTGATTTTCTGCTGTAGAATAGAATCTGTATTCATCTTTATCTTTTGCTTTCCACACAGCTTTTGTGAATGTAGTTCCGAAATCAATTCCTGCGTTCATACTATTAGATATGACTTGGAGGGTTATAACTTAGATCTTATAAATCTTTAAAGATATATTAAGTTTAGAGAATTATTGAATGAGTTTGTTTATTTTTTTATTCTTTTATCGCAATTGTGCTGGGCGCACGTCTTCCAACTATTGGACCATCTTTTGGAAGTAGGTTTGCTGCAATCATGTTTTTTCTAACTTGGGATGCACAGCTGTAAGTTGTTAGATTTGCTCCTTTTTTCATAACTCTTGCTATTTCTTTGAATACATCTTCTGTCCAAAGATCAGGACATTTTTTTGGAGAAAAAGGATCGAAATAAATTATGTCGAAGAAATTATCAGGGAGATCTTTTAGTGTATTTTTTGCATCATCAACAATTAATGTAATTTTTAGAGGAATGTCAGGTCGATTGTCTTGATTTATAGGAGTATTTAAAATTTTTATTTGTCGGTTTTCATTATTTTTTATCAATTCTTTAATTATTTTGAAGTTTTTGAAATCAGGATTTAGATCAGGTATTTTATTGAGAATATTTTCATCATTTTCTAATGCAATAATTTCAATTTCATCACCTTGGAAATTATCTATTGCACATGCAGAATTGTAACCTATGCCAAAACAAAAATCTAGAATAACTGCGCGTCGTAGTTTGTTTAAATTTGAAGGTTGGATGAATTTTTTTAAAGATTCTTCTATTGCTCCGGATTTAGAATGGTACGTTTCATCGACGTCAGAATTGTGAAAAGTAATTGAATCGTCAGAGGTTTTTAGAGGAGTTATGTTTGGTTGCATTTTTTTTTCTTTTTATATTTTTTTTATTTTTTCTTGTATTACTGCTGCAGTTTATCATCGCCTATGGCGTATGACATCACGTCGCAAGTCCTGCATAAATCGGACTTGCTCTTGCAATACATCAACAATTCGCTTGACTCATTGTTGACAAAATCAAAGCAAGCTTTGAAACAATTGAACAATCTGTGTTCAAATATCTATGCCAAGGCAGTAATATTTATTCTTCTTTCTTTATTCTTGCAACAAAAAAACCTTCACTATCATTATCTTGCGGCCAGATTCTTAAAGTTTTTTTTACCTCGTCGCTGTAAGTTGCTCCTTCAAATTCAGTTACTGCGGGTGTTCTGTTTATTGTTAGATCTATAGGTTCTACTTTTGCATTTTCGAATTTATTTATTAAGAAATCTACTACTCCTTCATTTTCTTCAGGTTCTAATGTGCATGTACTATATACCAAAATCCCTCCTGGTTTTAGTAGGTTAAATCCATGTTCTAGTAATTCTCTTTGGATTTTTGCAACCCTTTTTACTCGGGTAGGATTCCATTCAAGAAGAGAAGTTGCACTTTTTCGTATAGTTCCTGTGGCTGTACAAGGAGCATCAATAAGTATTTTATCAAAACTCCCTTTGATGTCTTGACCTCTCATGTTTGTTAATACATAATTTTGGATTCCACAACGCTGAACATTAATACCTAGAGAAATCCCTCTTTTCCATTCAATCTCATTTGCAATAATAAAACCTTTGTTTTGTATCATTGCTGCGATTTGGGTTGTTTTAGAACCGGGTGCCGCGCACATATCAAGAACAATATCTCCTGGTTGTGGATCTAGTACTACTGGTGGAATCATTGAAGCTGCTTCTTGCACATAAATATAACCTAAAGTATGTTCTAAAAGATTGCCAATATCTGTTCGTTCACCTTGAATCCAAAAACCTTCTTTGCACCAAGGAACTTGAGTAAGTTTGAAACCTTGTTTTTCAATTCTTTTTTTTACTTCTTCAATAGATTTTTTTAAAGTATTAATTCTGATAGATTTGGTAAGATAATATTCGCTGTATTCTTTGAACTTATCAAAATCTGTTAGTTTAGAGTAGCGTTCTACCATTTTTGGCTTCCACTCGAGTTTTTCTATATTTGGATTTTTGGTTAGATTTGTCATTTTATTATTTTAATTTTGTTGGTTTATTTTTTTTAATGGAGCTATTATTTTTTTATTTTTTTTCAATAAAATAAAATAATTCATTACTGTATTCTTTTATTTCATATTTTAAATTTAATCTTCTTAGTAATTTATGTAGCCAACTACGTTTTTTAACATTCATACGTCTGTTTTTGACAGTAACTGTCGAAAAACTGATTATGATTAAGTCAGAATCAATTTTGTTTATAAAATTTTCCGCTTGTTTGTGGTCGATGAGGTCTAATGTTTTCCAAATTAATGCAAAATCATATTTTTTGGAAAATATTTTATGATTTTCTGAGTCTGGTTTAGAAATATCCAATTGAATCGATTCACC
Organism: Candidatus Woesearchaeota archaeon; assembly: GCA_018668595.1. Lineage (GTDB taxonomy): Archaea > Nanobdellota > Nanobdellia > Woesearchaeales > UBA11576 > JABJCP01. Next base: position 5,711 of record JABJCP010000033.1, on the reverse strand, counting down.
TTTTAACTCATTATATTTGTTTGATAATATTTTAAAGTAATTTTCTATTATTTCTTGATCTTGTTTAGTAAAATCACTGCAAGTGTAGGAAATCTTTTTTATTTTTGTAATATTTAACCAGAAGGGAATTGAAAAAGGATTAAACCCGCAAGCAAGATCAAGAATGTTTAAAGAATCTGTTTCACGAGTTTTATTTTTGTTTAGTTCAACTATAATTTCTTTAATGATTTTTTCTTGATCTTTAATTCTTTCTTTCGTCGAGAGATGAGTTTTTAAAAGATTATTGTGAAGCTCTAAAATATTTTGTTCAGTTAAATTTGTAGAGTTTAATTCTTTTTTTAATTGTTCTAGTAGTTTATTTGTATGTTTTGGTTCTTTTGATTGAAATTGACCATAAATAATATTAAAATCATTTCTTGTTTGTTTTATAATTTCTTTGACGAGTTTAGATTTTTTAATTTTTTCATAATTTTCTTCAGATGATATTAGTTTTTTTGTTTTAGGATTTTGATTTAGTAATGTATTTAATTTAGTTTCTACTATTTTGTCATCTAGTTTGGATAGAGTTTTCTTTTTTTTAATTTCTTGGATTAGGGTTTGGATTATTGATTGCATTTTTTTGTTGGTTTGTTTTATTTTTTTTGTAGCACTACGGCAATTTATGAAATTCTCTTTCAAATCTCTTCGAGATTCGCAAGCCTTCATCTTTGCTTTGCAAAGCTGAAGTATGAATTTCACATATCGAAAATAAGCTTGCATGGATCAGCTTGTTTTCTGATTTACATTAACTCCTCGTTTTACTCGTCGTTGATTTAATCAAAGTAAACTTTGACAACATTAAAATTCGCAAGCTCATTTTAACTATTGTGCCAAGGTAGTGCTGATTTAGTAATTTACAGTTATGGCAACTATTTTTCTTTTAATTGTTTTGTTTATATATTTTTAACCATGTAAGGTCCTTGTTTTTTGTATCCTAGTTTTCTGTAGTACTCTCGTGCACCAATGCCTGAAATTACTATTATTTTGTTTTTTTTGTTTTGTTTTGCAATTTGCTCTGCGTGATTTAAAAGTTTTTTACCAAGACCTTTATGTTGTGTTGCTGTTTTTGCGTTTATTTGTGTTGATTTATTTATTTTTTTGTTTTTTTCTTTGTTTTGTTTTATTGATTCTGCTTCTCCATAAACATGAAGCTCTCTGATTAATGCAGAATCTTTTGTAATTTCAGATCTAATTTGTTTTGGGTGAAATGCTTGTTTTGAAGGAAATCTTAGACGACAAAAACCTGCAATAACATCATTTTTTTTATCTTCTGCAGAAATGAAAAATTCAGTTCCATTGCTTGCTTTATACTTTTGATCAATTAGTTCTATTTTTTCTACTTTTTTTGCTCTTCCAATCTCTCTGCAACGAATGCATCTACAGCGTATATTTTGTTTTTTGCAAACTTGATCTACAATTTGACGTAAGTTTGATCTATCAACTCCTGCAACTGCAAGCTGAGGAGGAATATCTCTTTGAACACGCATAATTCTGCAATAAGTTGGAATAAATTTTTTAAATTTAGCAATAATTTCTGCAGCTGTTTTTGTAGAGATTGGTTTGTATTCATTATTTTCCAATTCTTTTTCAAGTTTTGTTCCAGGCATTACCATGCAAGGATAAATTTTAAGCATGTCTGGACGAAAGTTTTGATTTTTGAAGAGTTCATTTAACCCCTCTAAATCTTTTTTTGGATTAGATCCTGGAAGTCCAAGCATGTAATGAAAGTTAAGTTTAAAACCAAGATCCTTTAGTTCTTGGATAGATTTTATTGACTCATTAACATCATGACCTCTATTAATTTTTTGAAGAACATGATCAAATACTGATTGGATGCCTAATTCAACACGTGTGGTTCCAAGGTCTAACATTTCATTTCCGTGTGAAGCGCGACCTTGATCTGGACGAGTTTCAATAGTTAATCCTACACAACGAATTTTTGTTTTTTCATTATTTTTCTGAGCATGAATGAGTTCTTTTTTTAATTCTGTTTTGTTTAATTGTTTTTTGTTTTTTGTCTTTTTTTGTTTTGTTTTTTCAATTAATTTGTTAATTTTAGCATGAATTAATTTAGTTCTTTTCTCATCACCTACTCGCCCAGGTAATTCAAAAAATTCTTTGAACTTTTTAATATTAAGTTTTCCTTTAGAAAAAAATAATTTTGAGAAATCATTCATTGCCTGAAAACAACCAGTAACGTAGTTTAATTTGTAGTTTTGATTTGTTGAAATAAAAGTTCCGCCCATTATAATTAATTCAACTTTATCAGGGACATGACCTAATACAATATATTGTTCAAGACGATTAAACACTTGAGTGTATGGTTCAAATTTGTTTCTAATACCTCTCATTGTTGCAGGTTCGTGTCCTGTATAGCTTTGAGGAACAGTTCCGAATGTAGATTTAATTCCTCCTGGGCAAATTGTACACTTACCATGAGGACACTTATGAGGTTTTGTCATAACTGCAACAATTGCAACACCACTAATTGTTCTAGTCGGTTTTGTTTGAATTAATTTTTTTATTTTTGAAAAATCAGAATTAGGAGCATTGAGAAGAATTTCAATATCTGTAGGAATTTTTTTTACTTTGTGTTTTGCGCAAAGTTTGATTTTTAGATTTGCAAGTTTTTCTTTTGAAGGTTTTTCTAACTTGATTATATCTACTAACTCTTGGAAAAAAGGTTTTAAGTGATCTTCTTTATTTATTTTATCTTGTGTACCTAGCGACATAATAACTTAGAAAAATAGGGTTTTGTATATAAAGGTTTACTGTTGTTTTTACTGATTTGATTGTTTCTTTGAGCTGAGACTGTTTAATTCATGTTTAATCATCATGTCCTGTGACTTTCCACATGAACTTAACTAGTTCTCCAAGAATTAATACTGATGAGCTAACTGCTATTATCCAGCCCCAATCAATTAATGTTAGTGGAACTGTTTTAAAGAACACGCTGAGGGGAGTATAAATTACAATGAGTTGAAATATGATTGATGATCCTACTGCATACCATAGTTTTGGATTTGAAAATATTCCTTCTTTGAAAAGTGAATTAGACTCTGCTTTTGCATTAAATACATTGAACATTTGAAACATCATAAGCGTACAAAATGCAACAGTCTGAGCATACATAAGATTATTGATAGGATCATATTTGTAAAACAGTGCAAGTGTTCCAAGCATCATAATAATTCCTACAAAAAACATAAACACAATTCTGTGGCGATCAAGAATACCAGACTCAACTTTTTTAGGTTTTCTCTTCATGATATTAGGACTTGGTGGATCGACTCCTAATGCGAGAGCGGGAAGTCCATCTGTTGTGAGATTAACCCATAAAATTTGAAGAGCAATTAATGGGAGTGGAAATCCCAGAATAATTGCTACAAAAATAGTAAGAACTTCTCCAAGATTACATGAAAGAAGATATTCAACAAATTTTCTTATATTATCAAAAATATTTCTTCCTTCTTCAATAGCACTAACAATAGATGCGAAATTGTCGTCAGTAAGGATCATTTCACTAGCTTCTTTTGCAACATCAGTTCCTGCAATACCCATGGCAATACCAATATCTGCTTTTTTTAGAGCAGGTGCATCATTAACTCCATCACCAGTCATAGCAACAACATGACCATTGTTTTTTAATGCAGTAACAATTTTTAATTTATGTTCAGGATTTACTCGTGCATAAATTCCAATGTCTCTTACTATTGCTTCAATTTCTTTATCACTCATATCATCTAATTCAGAGCCCATCATCGCCCTGCCTTCAATACCCAGGTCACGGCCAATAGCTACAGCAGTCTTAAGGTAATCTCCTGTAATCATAACAACTTTAATACCTGCAGTTTTACATTTTACAATAGCATCCTTAACTTCTCTTCTTGGAGGATCAATCATACACTGCATTCCAACAAAAATTAATTGTTTTTCATAATCTTCTTTTTTAGTTTTATTTGATATTTCTTTAAATGCAAAACCAAGAACTCTTAATGCTTGAGAAGAGTATTCATCATTTTTTTCTAAAAGCATTTTTTTCATATCTCTATTCATTCTTTGGCGTTGACCATTTAACCAAACAAATTCACATTTGTTAAGAATAACATCAACAGCACCTTTAGTATACACAACTCTTTTGTTTGCTTTGTCTGTTTTGTGAACAGTAGTCATGCACTTTCTTTCACTAGTAAATTGAATTTCATCAACACGAGGATATTTTTTATTAAGTTCTTCATAATCAAGATTACCTTTAAGTGCACTTGTTAGCAAACAACCTTCTGTTGGATCACCCATTACTTCCCACTTTTGACGATCAAGTTTAGCATCATTAGTAAGTGCGCCAATAGTAAGAATTAGTTTAAGATTTTCTTTTTTAACAGAAAATTCACCATCTGATTTGTAACCCTCTCCAGAAACAGAAATATCTTTGTTTTCATAAAAAATTCTTTTTACAGTCATTTGATTATGAGTTAAGGTTCCTGTTTTATCACTACAAATAACAGTAGTTGCACCAAGAGTCTCGACGCTAGGGAGATGACGCATTAGAGCATTACGTTTAATCATTCTTTGAACACCTAATGCTAAAGAAATAGTAACAACTGCAGGTAACCCTTCAGGAATTGCAGCAACTGCTAAAGAAATTGCTGCCAATAGCATTTCAATAGTACTACCGCCTTTCATCATACCCGCAATAAATGTAATGATTGCGATTATAACAACTAAAATTCCTAAAAACCTACCTAATTTTTCAAGCTTTTTTTGAAGAGGAGTTAATTTTTTTTCAGCAGTTTGAATCATATGAGCAATTTTTCCAATTTCAGTATTCATTGCGGTTTCACAAACAATTGCTATACCTCTTCCGCCTGTAATAATTGTTCCCGAATAAATCATATTTTTACGATCGCCAATAGTAACTTTTTTTGTAAGTTCATCAAGACGTTTATTTACAGGAACAGATTCTCCAGTCAAAGCAGATTCTTGAATTTGAAGACCAACAACTTCTATCAAACGACAATCTGCAGGAACTTTTTCACCAGTTTCAAGAATTAAAATATCTCCAGGAACCAAATCTTTGGCATCGATTTTTATATGTCTACCATCTCTAAGAACCGTTGCCTTAAGACTTGTCATCTTTTTTAGAGCTTGAATTGATTTTTCAGCCTTAAATTCCTGAATAAAACCCAAAACTGCATTAAGAATTAAAATAATAATTATAACTGTTGCATCAACATACTCTCGTACAATTAATGAAATAATGATAGCACCAATAAGAATCCAAACAATAGGTGATTTGAATTGAGCTAAAATAAGGTCAAACCAAGTTTCCTGTTTTCCTTGTGCAAGTTCGTTATGTCCAAATTCTTCAAGACGTTTTGTTGCATCTGCACTGCTTAATCCTTTAGGAGAACTAGTCAATTTAGAAAAAATATCTTTAGGAGATAATAAATACCAATCAGGTTTTTGCTCTGGTTCTCCTGTTTTTTTTTCTTTTAGAGTTTCATTCATTAATCAAATACCTTTATTATATTATCGTGTATTTATATTGTAGTGTATTATCTCTTATTTTGTATTATATTCTATTTATGTTTTATTTGGTATTCTATTATTTTGTACTTTGATTAGTTTATATTCTATTATTTTGAATAGTTATTATTTATTTTTTATTTATT